>NZ_VFVV01000005.1:0-372737 GCF_006442695.1 Mesorhizobium sp. B2-3-7
AGATCGAGCTGCCCGTCGACCACCCCGCGGCACAGAAGAGCCGGGTAGCGTTCCGCCCGGGCCGCTGGAAGCTGTTTTTTTCGGATCAGGCAGGCAGCTCATTCGCGCCGGCGGAACAGAACCCTCGCCAAAACGAGAAGACGCTTCCCCCAGATATCAGGAAGCGGCGTATGGCTTACGCAGGCCCGCTGATTTGAATTGTCCGCATGGGGGTGAGGCGGTTGCGAGCCGCCAGCCCAATGCTGGTTTGCCGCGACCCTTTTTTGCGCACCTCGTTTCCAATGCACGTTGCCCAAGCAACCTCGGTTCAAGTGTAGCGACATGCAAAACAAGACCTAAGCGGCTCGCATGAATCCGTTTCGGCGTGCCGCGCTTCAAACAAAACGAGTGAGCTTGTCGCCAGATTGTTCGGCCCGCCATGCATTTGCTCTTACTCAGGGTCAAGGGGATCGCGCAGCTTCAGCACAGACGCAAGCTACGCTCGCAAGCATGCGGCAAACGCCGGCAGCTTCAGCTTCGGTGACCAGCCTTTGGCTGTGCGCCCGGCAGACATGCGGGACCGATCGGTTCGAAAGTCTTGTAGGTCAGGATGAATTCGCGGTGCCCGAGTTGTTCGGATTTCGTCGCATGGCCATTGGCGACGGCAAGAACCAGATTGAAGATTTCGTCGCCGACATCCGACAAGGTGGCGGCCCCTTCGAGGATACGTCCGGCATCGACGTCCATGTCGCCCGACAGGCGACGGTATGTTTCGGGATTGGCGCAGATCTTTATGACCGGTGCGACCGCCGACCCCGAGACCGAACCGCGGCCGGTGACGAACAGCGTGAGGTGACAACCGGAAGCGATGAGCTCCACGATCTCGGCATTGTCCGAGATGTTGGGGAAGCCAAAACGCACGTCCCCGTCCGGCACGACATCCATCAGGTAGAGTCCGCCGCCAGGGGGAATGTCGCCCGGCTTGATGAGGCCCGAAATCGGCGACGAGCCCGATTTGGCATAGGCACCCATCGATTTCTCCTCGATGGTGGATAGGCCGCCCTCGGCATTGCCCGGAGCGAAACTGCCATAGCCTAGCGTCGCGTAGTATTGCGCTGCCTTTGCCACGGAGGCGCGCAGCTCGACGCCGAGTTCAGGCGTCACGGCACGGCTCGCCATGATCTCTTCGCAGCCGATCAGCTCGCCGGTCTCCTCGAAAATACAGGCTGCTCCCGCACGGACCAGCCGATCGAAGGCAAGGCCGGCGGCGGGGTTGCCGGTCATGCCGCTGGTGCCGTCCGACCCGCCGCAGATCGTGCCGACGATAAGTTCACTCGCATCCATTGGCACTCTCGCGACCGCGCCCAGCTCTTGCAGGCGTTGCCCGACCCATTCGATGCCGTCGGAAATCGTCGACAAAGTACCGCCGTTTTCCTGGATCGTCAGCGTGGCCACCGGCCGTCCGCTTGCCTCGACGGTGCGGGCGAGCGAGAATTTGTTGAAGCTTTCGCATCCCAGTGACAGCAGCAGTACCGCGGCGACATTGGGATGCGTACACAGACGCTCCATCATCCGCTGCGCATAGGGATTGGGAAAGCAGCCTGGAAAGCCGATCAGATGCACGTCCCTGCCGCGGAAATGGGAGACAATTTCGCGACCGACATGATGCGCGCACTCTACCAGATAGGCCACGACCACAATGTTGCGGATGCCCTTGCGACCGTCCGGCCTGAGATAGCCGAGGATGGTGGACTGTTCGCCGGTCATGATCCGGTCTCCGCTATTACGTGCGTTTTGGTGTAGTCGCTCTTCAGATTGTGAATATGGACGTGCTCGCCGGGTCCGATCGACCGCGTCGCCGAGCCGATCGGGACGCCGTATTTGATGACCTTCATCCCCGGGGCGATCGGCAGCCGCGCCAGCTTGTGGCCGAGCTCCACGGCCTTGACCAGAATGCGCGGCTCGCCGCCGACGATGATGGTCTCACCGGCTTCGATGCGCCGGCAGGCGACCAGCACATTGTCGTGATCGCAGAGCAGGAGCAGACGAGGATCGTCCATCGTCGGCTCACATGACGCCGAAGGTACGGAAGGCTTCGCAGGCGCTCATGCCGTCGCGGATCGCGGTTGCGACCTTGTTCTCTGTGCTGACCTTCTCGAGCGCGCGCTCGATCGCTTCCTTTTCCGCCTCGCGCGGGATCACAAGCACGCCCTCGCGGTCGCCGAAGATCAGGTCGCCGGGCGATACCAGGATGCCTTCGATCTCGATTGGGCAGCCATGGTCGATCACCTTCCCTCGCGGGCCCTGGTCCTGGGCATAGATGCCGCGCGAGAAGACCGAAAAGCCGAGCTCTTCGATTTCCCAGGAGTCGCGGATATAGCCGTTGAGGACGGCGCCGGCAGCCTTCAGCTTCTGGGCCCTGGTGGACATCAGCCCGCCCCACAGCGCGTAGCGGAAGGAGGAGCCGCTGGCGATATAGACATCGTTCTCCGTCAGGCTGTCCAGCGCTTCCATCATGAGGCCGAACGGTTTGTTCGCGAGCGGACCGTGCGCATCCGGCGAACCGCCGGAAAACACGTCCGCCTCCAGCACCGGCATCGCGCGGCCGATGACTTTCATCTCCGGCTGCAACGGCGCGATCCCGGCCGGCAGGAACTGCCGGCGGTGACCCATTACATCAAGCACGTCGCCGACGACGGCCGTGAAGAGTTCCTTGTGGATGACTTCGAAGATCGCCTTGTCAGTATCGGTCGTCATCTGTTTTCTCCCTCGAAAAACTATAGTGGTCAGAAGCCGTGCAGCGCGCCGCCGTCGACCACCAGTATATGGCCGGTCACATAGGCTGAGGCGCGTGAGGCGAGGTAGGTCATGGCCCAGCCGATATCGGCGCCCTCGCCGAAACGACCCATGGGAATGCGGCTGTTGATCTTGCGCGCCCTTTCCGGATCGGCTGCGGTGGCCTGGCGTAGAAGCGCGGTGTCGATCCAGCCTGGTGCCACACCGTTGACGCGTACCCCGCTAGGCGCAAGTTCGGTCGCCAGCGCCCTCACCATGCCGACATAGGCGGATTTCGCCGCCGAATAGCCAATCACGTTGGGAATGCCGAGGAAGGAGCTCATCGAGGCGGTGAAAAGGATGCTGCCCTTTGCGTCCGTCACCTGCGGCAGGAAGGCGCGCGAGAGGGCGAAGGCGCCGCCGACATGGACGTTCAGCACCGAATTGAAGGCCTCTACGCTCATCTCGCCGAGCGGCTTCTTGACCGTGTTGCCGGCATTGTTGACGAGGATCGAGACGCGTCCGAATTTTTTTGCCACCTCGCTGGCGAAACCCGTGGCACCGGCAGTGTCGGTCACGTCGAAGACATGGCTCGTGGCGGAAGGCCCCAGCGTCTCGCAGGCGGAAGCGAGCTTCGTGGCGTTGGTGCCGACGATCGTCACCTTGGCGCCGGCTTCGACGAAACAGGTGGCGATCGCAAGGCCGAGGCCGCTTCCGCCGCCGGTCACCACCGCATGCTGCCCCTCCAGCCCGAAGATATCGTTGATGCTCATGCGTCTTCCTTCGCTACGATCCGGACGACGATCTTGGTGAAGCCTCCGGGGTTCTTATCCCAGGCTTGCATGGCCGCACCTGCTTCCTCGATTGGCACGACGCGTGAGACGATGCGGTCGCCGGCGTCCCGATGTTGCTTCAGATAGCCGATAACATCGTGGAAATCGGCGATCTCGGAGCCGCGCGACCCGCGGATATCCATCTCCTTGAGCAGGAAGAACTTGGTGTCATAGGCGATCTTGTTCTTGGCGTAGCCGACATAGACGACCCGGCCGCAGGACGCCACGAGATCGATCGCCTGCCGAAAGGTCGCATCCGCGCCGACCGCCTCGATGACGACCTGCGGACCGTCCCCGTCGGTCAGTTCCAGGACATGTGCCAGGACATCTTCGCGCGACGCATCGATGATGTCAGTGGCGCCGAGCGCCCTGGCAACGGCGAGTTTGTCGGCGCTAAGGTCCACTGCGATCACGCGTGAGCCCCGCCTGACAGCGCCGAGCAAGGCGCCGAGCCCGATGACGCCGCAGCCAAGGATGACGACGGTTTCTCCAGCCGAAAGCTCGGAGCGGCGGACCGCATGGAAGCCGACGGCAAGCGGCTCGATCAGCGCGAGGTCCCGCTGGCGCATGCCCTCGACCGGAATGACCTTGCCCGCGGGAACGACGACGATCGAGGCCATCGCGCCCTCGCGCTGGACGCCCATCGTCCGGTTGTCCTTGCAGGCGTTCGGCCTGCCAAGGCGGCAGGCACGGCACTTGCCGCAATTGAAATAGGGAAGAATGGTCACGGACTGGCCGACCGCAAGCGCGCTGACGCCGTCGCCGAGCGCCGAGATGGTGCCGGAGATTTCATGCCCCAGGACGCGGGGATAGGAGATCAGCGGATTGAGGCCGCGAAACGACGTCAGGTCGGAACCGCAATACCCCACATATTCCATCCGCACCGCGACTTCGCCCGGGCCGGGTTTCGGTTCCGGCAATTCGACCAACGAGATCTTGCCGGGTTCGTCGAGGCAAACAGCTTTCATCATGGCGCTCAGGCCTCACAGATCGTGCTGTTGTCAATGGCATCCCAGTCGATCTCGACCCCGAGGCCGGGGGCTGACGGCGGCATTGCGTAGCCGTCCTTGATCGGCAGCGGCTGCTTGAGGCCGAAGGCGAAGTTCTCCACTGGATAGAGCACTTCGAAGAAGTCGCAGTTCTTGATCGCCGCGGCGCAATGCAGGTTGACGATCTCCATCGGGTGGAAGATGGCGGTATGGATCTCGCAATTGACGCCGAAGGCTTCGGCGAGGCGGGCCGTCTTCATGACGCCCGTGACGCCGCCCGTCCAGGAAACGTCTGCCCGAACGCGATCGACGACACGCGTCGAGATGCATTCGGCGATGCTGTAAGGGTGCTTCGCAAGGACTTCCGTCCCGACGAGCGGGATTTCGAGGGTGCGGGCGAGCTCCCGCAGCGAATGAACGTCCTCGTCGTATAAAGGCTCTTCCAGCCAGTAGAAGTCGAGCCTTTCCAACTCGCGACCGAAGCGGATCGACTGCTCGAGATTGAACATCGAGACCGGATCCGACATCAGCGTGAAATCCGGCCCGACGGCGGCGCGGACCTGGCGATGGACGTCGATATCGTAGTCGAGATCGAGACCGGGTGTATGGAGCTTGTAGGCCCGCAACCCTTCGGCCTTGGCGCGCAGCGCCTCTTTCACATAGTCCTGCGGCCCCGACAGGATCATCGAGCTGCCATAGACCGGCACGCGTTCGCGGAAGGCGCCGAGATATTTGTAGAGAGGCTGCCCGGCGGCGGTGGCCGACAGCAGCCAGAGGCAGGTGTCGAATGGTCCGTAGGCATAGATCGGCAAGTGGCCCCACCAGCGGTCGGCCACCCGGAAATCGCGCCATGCCTTTTCCCGGTCGAGCGGGTCACGGCCGATGAAGAACGGACGCAGCGTGTCGGCAATCAGCCTGCCGGCGCCCGCCGCCGAACGACCGGCGAACCCGAAGGCGGTTGCCTCGAGCCCGGTATCCGTCGCCATGGTGACGGTGAGAAATTCGAACTTCGCGAAATCCCCGGTTCGAAACGCGCTGGCGGCAAAATCGCCTGGTTTGCGCTGGCAGCAGCGCACCTTCACATCCGTGATTTTCATGGAAAAACCTTCGATAAACCGATCGCAGCGGCATGTGTGGATCCGGGGGAGTCCCGGATCCAGTCATTCTCAGAAGCGGGGCAGGTCGACTTCGACACCCATCCATTTTTTCTGCAGGGCCTGCAGCTCACCTGTAGACTGGAGCATGAAGAGCTCCGTGTTCAGCCAGTGCAGGAAGTCCGGGTCGTTGCGGCGCAGGCCTATGCCCATCGGCGCCTGCGCCACGACGAACTGCTTCTTGAGGTTGGGATCGTGCTCCTCGACGGCGCGGGCAAGCGCTCCGCTGGTCACGATGCCTTCGACCTGACCTGCGAACAGCGCCTGGGACGTCGACGCGTCATCGTCATAGCGCTGGATCTGTGCGCCTTCGACGGCCTTTTTGGTCATGACGATGTCGTTCGTGCTGGCCCGCGTCACGCCGATCTTCCTGCCGGCCAGATCCTCGATCTTGGTGATCGGCTGGTCGGCGGGACCGACATAGACCTGCTGGTCGACATAGTAGGTGTTGGTGAACGCGATGGCCTTGGCGCGCTCGGCGGTGATCGAGAACGAATAGATCACGATGTCGAGCTTGCCCGAAGTCAGGTTCGGGATGCGGTTGGCTGCCGTCGTGTCGACGATGTTGACCTTGACGCCGAGATCGCGGGCGATTGCCTTTGCTACGGACACGTCATAGCCGTCGGGCTGCATGCTGCTGTCCATCAGGCCATAAGGCGGCGTTCCAAGGCCGACGCCGACATTGATGGTGCCGCGCTGCACGATGGCGTCCAGCGTGCTCTCGGCCTTTGCGGGCAATATCATCGCCAGCATCGCGGCGACCCCGACAGCAAGTCTCTTCAATAGCATGATACTTTCCTCCCTGGTGTGATGAACCGGATCTTCAGTTGGCTGCCTGCTGCAGGCGGCGCTCCAGGCGGCGGCTGGCATGGGACAGTATGGAGCAGATGCCGAAGTAGATGGCCGCGACCGTCAGATAGACGGGCAGCGGCTGGAACGTGGCGCTGGAGACGATCTGTCCTGCTCTCGTCAGTTCGATAAAGCCGACGACCGAAGCAAGCGCGGTGTTCTTGACGACCTGAACGGAGAAGCCGACCGTCGGAGGAATGGCGACGCGAAGCGCCTGCGGGATGATGACGTCGGTCATCGTGTGCCGCCAGCCAAGCGCCAGCACGAACGACGCTTCCCATTGCCCCTTGCTGATCGACTGGATCGACCCGCGCCAGATCTCGCCGAGGAACGCGCTGCTGTAGAGCGTAAATCCAAGGCCGGCCGCGTAGATCGCCGGAAGGTCATAGCCGAGATTGGCGACGCCGAAATAGGCGATGAAGAGAATGACGAGCAGAGGCGTTCCCTGGATGACATAGATATAGGCCTGTGCGATCCAGCGCATCCAGGCGAAGCGGGAGAGGCGCATGAGGGCGATAATCGATCCGCCGATGGCGGCGCCTGCAAGCGCAATTCCCGAGAGGACGACCGTCCACGTCGCACATTGCAGCAGAAACCCGACATGATGGAGGTTGAAGGTCTGGAACATCGTCATCGCCCTGCAAAGCGGAAGGAGAAGAGGGCACGCTCAATCAGTGCGAAGACGCCTTTGAATGCAGCCGTCAGGACAAGGTAGATGGCCGCGACCACGAGATAGGCTTCCAGGCTTCGGAAGGTCAGGCCCTGCACATCATTGGCGACGCCGGTCAGTTCCGGGACGGAGATGACGGAAACGACGCTGGACGCCAGCATGATCAGGATGAACTGGCTGGTCAGTGCCGGGAAGATCGCTGAAATCGCCGGCAGCAGAACGACATAGCGGAAGGTGAGATACGGTGACATGCCAAGCGTGTGCGCCGCCTCCCGCTGTCCCTTGCCGATCGTCTGGATGCCGGCACGGACGATCTCGGTGATATAGGCGCCCGCGTAGAGCGTCAGGGAGAGGATGGCCGCCGTCACTTCGGAAATGCGGATGCCGACCGAGGGCAGGCCGAAATAGACGATATAGATCTGCACCAGAAACGGCGTGTTGCGGATGATCTCCACATAGGCGGCCGCGATTGAGGAGAGGACTTTCGAGCTCGAAAGTCTCATCAGGGCGCCGACGATGCCGACGCACATGCCCAGAACCAGCGCGGCGGCCGACAGGCCGACGGTCAGCATGGCGGCGTGCACGAACAGGTCGCCGCGCGCGAATGTCCCGGAAAAATCTAGGTACTCCACACTCGTCCCCGGTCTTTAAACAAGGTTCGGTTCGATCGCTCGCGCAAGGACTTTCACCTGGCGCAAGGTGTTCTGCCGGCTTCTCTCGAGATGTCGCTGAAGCGCCGCGAGGATCTGGCTCTTCTTGCCGGCGATGATGGCATCGAGAATATTTTGGTGCTCCTCGACCGAGCGGCTGTAATCGCCTGGAATCGAGACGAAGACCGTATGCGTCTGGCCGACAATGCGGGAATGGGCCTCGGAGATCATCGGGATCCCCGCGGCGCCGACGAGCGAACTGTGGAAGGCCCGGTCATGGAAGAGCGCCTTCGCCAGATCGTCGAGCGACGATCCCTTGGCGAAGCGCCTGTGGTTTTCCAGGCTGTCTTGGAGCTTCGCCCGCAGCGCCTCATCGAGCCGTTCTGCGTCGAAGGCTGCTTCCACGGCCCCTTTCTCGAGCAGTGTCCTGGCCGCGTATAATTCCTCGACCGCTTCCTCGTTGAAGCTGCGGACCACCATGCCGCGCCGGGAGGAATTGACGAGAAGCCCGTCCGCCTCCAGCCGCAGGCAGGCTTCCTTGATAGGCGTGGGACTGATGCCCAGTTCCGCCGCCAATTCGTTTGGCAACAGGCGCTGCCCGCCTGCCAGTCTGCCGCCGACGATCCGCGACCGCAGCTCCTGATAGGCCTGCTCGGCCAATGTTGTCTTGATCATGCTCATGGCCCAAGCATCGGTCAGGTTCCGGTTCGGCGCAACAGAAAAATTAAAAATAGAAAATTTTTTGTTTTCCGATTTCGATCTTTCGGGTTACAAGCCAACCTCGCAACAAGGAGGAGTTCATGGACGCCAACGGCAGCGCCTTTGTGAAACTGCGCGACGCGGTGAAGATGTTCGGCGGGTTTCAGGCGCTCGATCACGTCAGCCTTGAGGTGGCGAAGGGCGAAAAGATCGTCGTCTGCGGGCCGTCGGGCTCAGGCAAGTCGACCTTGATCCGCTGCATCAACGGCTTGGAAGACCTCCAGCAAGGCTCGGTGGAAATCGACGGAAAACCGCTGGTCGAGAAGTCCCATGGACGTATGGTTCCGCGCCGGGACATCGGCATGGTGTTCCAGCAGTTCAACCTCTTCCCGCATCTCAAGGTAATCGAGAATTGTACGCTGGCGCCGGTCCGCGTGCTCGGAAAATCCCGCAAGGACGCTTCGGAGAGAGCGCTGGAGATGTTGCAAAAGGTTCGGATCGCAGATCAGGCGGACAAGTATCCGTCCCAGCTTTCCGGCGGTCAGCAGCAGCGCGTCGCGATCGCCCGAGCGCTCTGCATGCAACCCAGGATCATGCTCTTCGATGAACCGACCTCGGCTCTCGATCCGGAAATGGTCAAGGAAGTGCTCGACACCATGGTCTCGCTGGCCTCCGAAGGCATGACGATGATCTGTGTGACGCATGAAATGGGCTTCGCCAGCCAGGTGGCCGACCGGGTCGTCTTCATGGACAAGGGCCGGATACTCGAGGAGGCCACGCCGAAGGACTTCTTCGCAGCCCCGAAGCATCAACGTGCACGCGAATTCCTCTCGCAGCTCCTTCATTGACAAATTCATATCCGCCAAGGGTCATAGATGAAAATCGCCTCCGTCCGCCCGTTCATTCTCCATCTTCCACTCACCTCGGACTCCATTTCGGACTCGACCCACAGCATCACCCATTGGGGTGTCGTGGGTGCCAAGATCGTCACCACGGACGGGCTGGAAGGTTATGGCTTCACCGGCACGCATGCCCATCTGGCCGCCGACCGGCTGATAACGTCCTGCATCGGCGAGTGTTACGCGCCGCTTCTGGTAGGCGAAGACGCCTCGGATCATCAGCGCCTATGGACCAGGCTTGCGCGCCATCCTTCGCTTCAATGGGTCGGTCGGGCCGGCATCACGCATCTGGCTCTGGCTGCAATCGATATCGCGCTGTGGGATCTGAAGGCGAAATGGGCGGGCCTGCCGCTGTGGAGTTATCTCGGCGGCGCGCGCACCGATGCCCTGGAGGCTTACAATACCGATATCGGCTGGATTTCGTTCGACCTGGACACGTTGCTGCGCGGCTCCGCGAAAGCCGTCGAGGAGGATGGATTCACACGCATCAAGATCAAGGTCGGCCATGACGACCCAAATGTCGACGTCGAGCGCCTGGCGGCTGTGCGCAAACGTGTCGGATCAAGGATCCGGATCGCAATCGACGGCAACGGCAAGTGGGATCTTCCGACCTGCCAGCGGTTCTGCGCGCTGGCGCGCGACCTCGATATCTACTGGTTCGAGGAGCCGCTCTGGTATGACGATGTCGCCAGCCACGCGACGCTCGCGCGCAATACATCGATCCCGATCGCGCTCGGCGAGCAGCTCTACACCATCGACGCGTTCCGCTCCTTCGTCGATGCAGGAGCCGTCGCCTACGTCCAGCCGGACGTCACGCGGCTCGGAGGAATAACCGAATACATCCAGGTCGCGGACCTGGCACTGGCGCATCGGCTTCCCGTCGTTCCGCATGCAGGGGAGATGAGCCAGGTGCATGTGCATCTGAGCTACTGGCATCCTGCATCGACGATCCTCGAATACATCCCCTGGATCAAGGATCACTTCGAGGAGCCGATCCGCGTCGAAGGCGGCATCTACAAACGGCCCGAACGGGCCGGTGCGAGCACGACCGTCCTGGCCGAAAGCTTTGCCCGCTACGGCAAAAGCCTGGGCTAGGGCATTCCAGGAAAAGCGCCCGCGGCATCGGGGCGGCGCTATTCCTTCACCGCGCCGGTCATCGAGGAGACATAGTGCTCGACGAAGAACGAGTAAAGCACGACGACCGGCAGGGATCCGATCAGCGCGCCCGCCATCAGGGCACCCCACTCATAGACGTCGGAGCGGACGAGTTCGGTGAGCACCCCGACCGGCACGGTCTTGTTTTCGGACGACTGGATGAACGTCAAGGCATAGATGAACTCGTTCCATGACAGGGTGAATGCGAATATGCCCGCCGAGATCAGGCCTGGCACCGACAGGGGCAGCACGATCTTGCTCAGGATCTGCCAGCGGCTTGCCCCGTCTATGAGCGCGCATTCTTCCAGTTCAAAGGGGATGGAGCGGAAGTAACCCATCAGCAGCCAGGTGCAGAAGGGGATCAGGAAGGTCGGGTAGGTGAGGATGAGCGCGAAGGGTGTGTCGTAAAGCCCGAGGTTGAACACCATCACCGACAAGGGGATGAACAGTATCGAGGGCGGCACGAGATAGGCGAGGAACACCGCGAGGCCGACCTGCCGTGCCCCGGAGAACCGCAGCCGCTCGATCGCATAGGCCGCGAAAACCGACGCCACCAGCGACAGGAAAGTGGCGGCGGTCGAAATGATGATCGTGTTGAGCAGCCAGCCCGGATAGGACGTCTCGAAGAGAAGATAGCGGATGTGCTCCAATGTCGGATGCACGACCCAGAGCGGGTTGAAATTGGCATAGTCGGTCATTTCGACATTGGGCTTAACCGCTGTGATCGTCATCCAGTAGAACGGGAATAAGAGCACGATGACGAACACGAGCAGGGGGAGATAGACCGTCACCACACGGCGCGGCACGCTCTGCAAATAGCCCATGCCGCCTTCATCGAGCTGCGGCTGTTTTGTCTTCCTGGTCGCAGCCATGTCAGTCTCCGCCCCCCTGCTGCCATTTACGGCGTTGCAAGCCGAAATAACTGAACAGGA
This sequence comes from Mesorhizobium sp. B2-3-7, assembly GCF_006442695.1. Classification (NCBI taxonomy): domain Bacteria; kingdom Pseudomonadati; phylum Pseudomonadota; class Alphaproteobacteria; order Hyphomicrobiales; family Phyllobacteriaceae; genus Mesorhizobium; species Mesorhizobium sp. B2-3-7. Next base: position 11,585 of record NZ_VFVV01000005.1, read on the forward strand.
TTGCGGCAAGGAGGAATGGGATCATGGCGACCGCGATCGCAGCGCCCTCGCCGAGCTGGCCGCCCGAAATGCCGCGCTGGAACGACAGCGTCGCCATCAGATGGGTGGCATTTACCGGTCCGCCGCGGGTCAGCACATAGATCAGCTGGAAATCCGTGAAGGTGAACAGCACCGAGAACGTCATCGTGATCGCGATGATAGGGGTGAGCAGCGGCAGCGTCACATGGCGAAACAATTGCCAGCGGCTGGCGCCGTCGAGCGTGGCGGCCTCGTAAAGCGATTGGGGGATTGTCTGCAAGCCGGCAAGCAGCGTGATGGCTACGAAAGGGATGCCGCGCCAGACATTGGCCGCGATCACCGAAGCACGCGCGTTCTCCGGATCGCCGAGGAAATTGATGCGATGGTCGATCAGGCCCATCTGCTGGAGCGCCCAGGACAGGATCGAGAACTGCGAATCGTAAATCCACCAGAAGGCGATTGCCGAGAGCACCGTCGGCACCACCCACGGCAGCAGGACAATCGCGCGGAAGAACGATTTGAAGGGAAGGTTCTGATTGAGGATAAGCGCCAGCCAAAGGCCGAGCGCGAATTTCAGGATCGAGGCGCTGACGGTGTAGAGCAGGGTATTGAAGACGGAGAGCCAGAAAACGGCGTCGCTCCACAGATATTCATAGTTCTCGATGCCGATGAAGATGCCGGGACGGCCGATGCGGGCATCGGTGAAGCCGAGCCAGACGCCGAGCCCAAGCGGATAGGTCAGGAAGACAAGCAGCAATGCCGCCGCCGGCAGCATGAAGCCGAAGCCAAGCGCGTTCCTGCTCTCGGCCAGGCGCGACAGCATCGAGGAACGCGGCTGAGCGGCGACGGACGGCACGGCCATGGGGCGGGCTCCCTGCAAGGGTCTCGTTGATCGGCCTGGCGGCCGCCCTGCGCTTCCGGAGGGTCGGATAGCGCGGGGCAGAGCCGCCAGGCTCAGCTGGCATGGATCAAACGCGATAATACCGGTTTGCGCGCTTTTCCGCCTCTTCCATTGCCTCCTGGGGCGTGGCCTGTCCCGTGACGGCCTTGGCGAACATGTCGACCAGGACATAGTCGGCCATGGTCGCCGCCGAGGCATAGCCGAGCGGCCCGGCATAGCCGTTGGGCCGCAGCGTCGCCGAAGCCTTGGCGTAAGCGGCATTGTTCGGATCGGCTGTCCACACCGGATTGTTGTCGAACGCCTTGAGCGTCTGGCAGCAGTAGCCCGCCGAGGAGGTGATCCAATCTGGCATTTGCGGGTCCTCGAACATGAATTGCAGATAGGCTTTGGCCGCGTTGGGGTAGGGCGTGTAGTCGAAGATGACGGCTGTGGTCACCTGGAACAGTTCGACGGATTTGCCGACAGGACCGATCGGCAGGTTGGTGGTGCGTATGTCCTTGGCCATTTCCGCCAGCTTCGGATCATTGTCCTTGTTGATCTTGGCCGTGTTGTAGGCGGAAATGCCATTGGCGATCACACTGAGTTCGCCGGCCAGGAAGGCGCGATTGTTGTTGACGTCGAGCCAGCTTTCGGTGCCTGGAATAAAAGTCTTGTAGAGTTCCTGCGCGTATTCGATCGCCTTGAGGGTCTCGGGGCTGTTGATCGTCACCTTGCCGCTCTCGTCGACCATCTGGCCGCCATGGCTCCACAGCAGCCAGTGCGCGTAGTTGTTGCCGTCGCCGACACCATGGCCGTGCGTGAAGCCGGCCGGATGCCCCTTCGCCTGCAGGGCCTTGCAAAGTTCGAGGAAGCCTTTCGTATCCTTGGGGAACTCCGAAAAGCCGGCCTCTTTCACCCAGCTTTCCCGATAGACGATGGCATTTCCGATGGTGGCGAGCGGCAGGCCGATGAATTTGCCTTCCCGGGTCGCATATTGCTTTGGTCCGTCGTGCCAGCCGCCATATTTCGACCCCAGATACTCGCCCAGTTCCGTCACGTCGTGCAGCTTGTCGGGATACTGATGCGGGTCGTCGAACCAGACGAACATCAGATCCGGACCTGAACCGACATTGGCGGCGACCGCTGCCTTGGGGCGAATGTCTTCCCAGCTTTCCTTGTCGACACGTACCTCCACGCCCGTCGCTTCGGTGAACCGCTTGGTGTTTTTCAGCCACTGGTCCTCGTCACCCTGCACGAAAGGCGACCAGCGCAGCAGCCTGAGCTTCGCACCGTCCTCCGGCTTGTACTTCAGCCCCTCCTGGGCGAATGCCGGAGAGCCGGCGAAGCGGCTTCCCAAAACGCCGGCAGCAGCGCCGGCCGTCGTGCGGATCACGTCACGTCTGGTGAATTTCATGCTCGTTCCTCCTGTTTGTTTCTCTTGCCCTTTGGTCTCTACAGCTTGCTGCGCGTTTGAAGCCGCTGCCCGGTTTCGCCGTGGAAGAGATGAATGAGGCCGGGTTCGGCGGTGAGCCGGATGGTTTCGCCCGGCGTGAAGGAATGACGTTCCCGGAAGTTGGCCACGATCTCTTCACCGCCGGCTGTCCGGCCGATGAGCTGTACCTCCGACCCGGTCGGCTCGATCACCGCGATGGTGACCGCAATGCCCTGGTCGGACAGCCGCAAATGCTCGGGCCGTATGCCCAGCACCACCGGCTCGCCGCCTTTGACGGACGATGCTGCGTCCAACGGCACGGAAATTCCGCCCGCGCCCCGAAAGGACGGCGACCCGTTCGTCGCGATTTCGCCCCGCAGCAAATTCATGGCGGGCGAGCCGATGAAACTGGCGACGAAGAGATTGTCCGGCCTGTCGTAGAGTTCCAGCGGCGGCCCGATCTGCTCGACGATGCCGTCATGCATGACCACGATCTTGTCTGCCATGGTCATGGCTTCGATCTGGTCATGGGTAACATAGACCGTCGTGGTTTTCAGGCGCTGGTGCAGTTCCTTGATCTCGGCGCGCATCTGCACCCTGAGCTTGGCGTCAAGATTGGACAGCGGCTCGTCGAACAAGAAAACCGCCGGATCGCGCACGATCGCCCGCCCCATGGCAACTCGCTGGCGCTGTCCGCCGGAAAGCTGGCGGGGATAGCGCGCCAACAGCGGCACGAGCCCCAGAATCTCCGCAGCGCGCTGGACGCCGGCGCCGCTCTCAGCCTTCGAAACGCCCTTCAGCATGAGCGAAAACGCCATGTTCTCGGCGACGGTCATATGCGGGTACAGCGCATAGTTCTGGAAGACCATGGCGACGTCGCGTTCCTTCGGCGCAACGTTGTTGACGACACGCTCGCCAATCGCGATCTGGCCCCGCGAAATCTTTTCCAGGCCCGCGATCATCCTGAGCAGGGTTGATTTTCCGCAACCCGACGGCCCGACCAGCGTGACGAATTCGCCGTCGTCGATGTTCACGCTGACGCCGTGCAGAACCTCGACGGTCCCGAATGATTTGTAAACCTCGCTAATCGCGACAGACGCCATCGATCCTCCTCCCGAACGATTCCCGCGACGTCTCTTCGAAGGAACCGCTGACCTCTCCCGGCGACGGCCCTCCAACCTTCATGTGGTCACGCCATACGGAGACGGTAGCGCTACCAAACCTGCCTGTAAAGCAGGCGCTTCGATAAACATCCAGGCTGCATTCCCGGTTGCTCACTGGACTGCCCACCACATGGCTGGAGACAGCAGGCAGATCGGCCACGGGATGAATATCAACCACTTGCACCGTCCGCCGGCCTGGGCAGCCGCGCCTGGAATTCGCCGACGATGCCGCGCCGGAAGACGAGCACGCAGACCATGAATATCAGGCCGGTGGCGATGGTCACCGGAAAGCCTGAGGTGGCGAGTGTGTTTTCAAGGCCGACGACGAAGCCGGCGCCGACGACCGGCCCGACCATGGTACCGATGCCGCCAAGCAGCGACATCAGGATCACCTCGCCCGACATCTGCCATGTCACGTCGGTGAGCGTCGCGAACTGGAACACGATTGCCTTGACCGCGCCGGCAAGCCCCGCAAGTGCGGCCGACATGACGAAAGCGGCGAGCTTATACCTGGCGACGGAATAGCCGAGCGAGATGGCGCGGTTCTCGTTCTCGCGGATCGAGCGCAGGATCATGCCGAAGGGCGAGTTGACGATCCGCCAAATGGCGAAGACGCCGATCAGGAAGATGGCCAATACGACATAGTACATGTTGACCGTAGCGCTCAAATCGATGATGCCGAAGAGGTTGCCGCGCGGAACGCCCTGGATGCCATCCTCGCCTTGCGTGAACGGTGCCTGCACGCAGAAGAAGAAGAACATCTGCGCCAGCGCCAGCGTGATCATGGCGAAATAGATGCCTTGCCGGCGGATGGCGAAGAAGCCCATGACCAGCCCGAGCAGGGCCGCGCCGGCGGTACCCAGCAGAATGCCTGCCTCTGGCGGCCAGCCCCATACCTTGACGGCATGCGCGCAGAAATAGGCGGCGCCACCGAAGAAGGTCGCGTGGCCGAAGGACAACAGGCCAGTGTAGCCGAGCAACAGGTTGAAGGCGCAGGCAAACAGCGCAAAGCACAGCATCTTCATAAGGAAGAACGGGTAGACGAAGAACGGCGCGGCGATGAGCGCCAATACCGCCAGCGCCACCAGCGCGCGTTCCAGCCGCACGGAGGCCGCGGCGCGCTTTTCGTGAAGCGTCAGCTCGCTCATCTCAGGCGTCCCTTCCGAACAGGCCGGCCGGCCGCAGTAGAAGCACGATCGCCATGATGACGAAGACGACAAGGTTCGACGCCTCGGGATAGAACACCTTGGTTAGGCCCTCGGCGAGGCCGAGCATGTAGCCGGTGACGATGGCGCCCAGGATCGAGCCCATGCCGCCGACCACGACGACGGCGAAGACGACGATGATCAGATCCGACCCCATCAGCGGACTGACCTGGTAGACGGGAGCCGCCAGGATCCCGGCAAGACCGGCAAGTGCCGCACCCAGTCCATAGGTGAGTGTCAAAAGCAGTGGCACGTTGACGCCGAAAGCCTGGACCAGTTCTGGATTTTCGGTCGCGGCGCGCAGATAGGAGCCAAGCCTGGTCTTCTCGATCAAAAGCCATGTGCCCAGGCAGACGAGAAGCGATGCCAGCACCACCCAGCCGCGATAGTTGGGCAGGAACATGAAGCCGAGATTGGTGCCGCCCGCAAGTAGCGCCGGCACCGCATAGGGATTTCCCGAGACGCCGTAATAATAACGGAAGACGCCCTCGATGACCAAGGCCAGGCCGAAAGTGAAGAGCAGGCCGTAGAGAGGGTCGAGCTGGTAGAGCCGCGAGAGCGCTGCACGCTCGACCGCAATGCCGAACAGCCCGACGGCGAGCGGCACCAGGATCAGCGCCGGCCAATAGCCGATGCCGAGATGGACAAGCAGCAGATAACCGATGAAGGCGCCCAGCATGTAGAGCGCGCCGTGGGCGAAATTGATGATGCGCAGCAGGCCGAAGATGACGGCGAGGCCAAGGCTCAGCATCGCATAGAAGGAACCGTTGATCAGCCCGACCAGCAACTGCCCGAGAAAGGCCTGGATGGGGATGCCGAAGATCATCGTCATGGCGCGATCATACTCCGAGCACCTCGTGAAGTTGAGCGTCGTGGGCGGCCAGTTCGCCGACCGGAAACCCGCTCAGCACCTTGCCGTGCTCCATCAGGTAGAAGCGGTCGGCAATGCGGGCGGCGAAACGGAAATTCTGCTCCACGAGCAGGATCGTCATGCCGCGCTTTTTCAACGTCGCAAGCAATTCGCCGATGCGCTGGACGATGACCGGCGCCAGGCCTTCGGTCGGCTCGTCGAGGAGCAGCATCCGGACACCCGTCCTCAGGATGCGGGCGATCGCCAGCATCTGCTGCTCGCCGCCGGATAGCCTGGTGCCCGGGCTGTTGCGGCGCTCCTTCAGGTTGGGAAAGAGCTCGAAGATCTCCTCGACGCTCATGCCGCCCTTGGCCACCACCGGCGGCAGGATCAGGTTCTCGTCGACTGTCAGCGTGGCGAAAATGCCGCGCTCCTCGGGAACGAAACCGATGCCTTGGTGGGCGACACGGTGCAAGGGCAGGCCGATCAAGTCGTTGCTGTTGAAGACGACACTGCCGGTGCGCTTGCGGATCAGCCCCATGATGGCGCGCAGCGTCGTGGTCTTGCCGACGCCGTTGCGGCCAAGCAGCGTCACGGTTTCGCCGCGGAACACATCGAGGTCGACGCCGTGCAGCGCGTGGCCCTCGCCGTACCAGGCATGGAGATCGCGCACGGCAAGCAGCGGCTCACTCATGCTCGGTTCCCATATAGGCTATCCGGACGCGTTCATCCTGGCTGACCGTCGGATAGTCGCCCGCGGCGAGCACCTTGCCGCGCTGCATCACGGTGATCCAGTCGCAAAGATCGGCAACGACGGTCAGATTGTGCTCCACCATGAGCACGGCCCGATCGCGGGCCAAGGCGCGGATGATCCCGGAGATCATGCTGACATCCTCGTGCCCCATGCCGGCCATCGGCTCGTCGAGCAGCAGCACCTTTGGATCGAGCGCCAGCGTGGTGGCGATCTCGAGCACGCGCTTGCGGCCATAGGAGAGATCGCCGGCGAGCCGGTGCGCCGCGTCGTCGAGGCCGACCGTGCCGAGAAGCTCGCGCGCCCGCGGCGTCAGTTGGTCGAGCGCCGAAAGCGGGCGCCAGAACTGGAAGCCCAGCCCCCCTGGCCGCTGCAGCGCGACGCGCACATTGTCGAGCACGCTCAGATGCGGAAAGATCGCCGAGATCTGGAACGAGCGCACGAGGCCCATCCGCGCCACCTTGGCCGGCGGTGTCCGGGTTATGTCGGTGCCGAGCAGTTCAATCGTGCCGCTGGTCGGCTGCAGGAACTTGGTCAAAAGGTTGAAGATCGTGGTCTTGCCGGCGCCGTTGGGTCCGATCAAGGCGTGAATCCTGCCGTGATGAACGTCGAGATCGACATCCTTCACCGCAACGAACCCGGCGAAATCGCGCCTGAGGCCGCGGGCGGAAAGCACCACCCGCGGCACGGCTCCATCGCCGTCAGGCCTGACGGCCGCGGCGGTTGCCGTCGTCACTTGCTGACGAGCGGGCAGCCGCTATCCGTGGCCTTCATGAAGGCCTGGTCGCCCGGAATGGTCGCAAGATAGGTGTAGTAGTCCCACTCCTTCTTGCTCTCCTCGGGCTTCTTGACCTGATAGAGGTACATGTCGTGCACCATGGAGCCGTCGGCCTGCACCTTGCCGTTGGCGGTAAAGACGTCATTGACCGGCATCGAATGCAATTCCTTGGCCACCGCTTCGGTTTCGTCGGTGCCGGCCTTGTCGATGGCCTTGAGATACTGCGACACCGCCGAATAGGTCCCGGCCTGGATCATGTTCGGCATCCTGCCGGTGCGTTTGAAGAAGCGGTTGGCGAACTCGCGGCTCTTGTCGTCGCGATCCCAGTAATAGCCTTCGGTCAGCACGACGCCCTGGGCCGCCTGCAAGCCAAGGCCATGCACTTCGGCCAGCGTGAACAGAAGTGCCGCGAGCCGCTGGCCGCCGGCGACGATGCCGAATTCGGCCGCCTGCTTGATCGAGTTGGAAGTGTCGAGACCGGCATTGGCAAGGCCGACGATCTTGGCGCCGGAGGATTGCGCCTGCAGCAGGAAGGATGAGTAGTCGGTCGAGCCGAGCGGATAGCGCACTTCACCAAGCACCTTGCCGCCGCGATCCTTGACGAGCTTGGCGGTCTGCTCCTCGAGCGAATAGCCGAAGGCGTAGTCGACGGTGATGAAATACCAGCTGTCGCCGCCTTGCTGCACCAGGGCACCGCCTGTGCCGACGGCCTGGGAATGGGTGTCGTAGGCCCAATGGAAACCATAGGGCGAGCACTGCTTGCCGGTCAGGTCGGTCGCAGCCGCGCCGGTGACGATGTCGATCTTCTTCTTTTCCTTGGAAAGTCCCTGCACGGCGAGCGCCACCGAGGAGGTGGTCAGTTCCATTATGGCATCGACCTGCTCGGTGTCGTACCACTGGCGCGCTATGTTGGAGGCGATGTCCGGCTTGTTCTGGTGGTCGGCACTGATGACCTCGATAGGCGCATTCTGGACCTTGCCGCCGAAATCCTCGACAGCCATCTTGGCCGCCTCGACGGACCATTTGCCGCCGAAATCGGCATAGACACCCGACTGGTCGTTGAGGATGCCGATCTTGACCTTGCCGTCGGAAATTTCGGCTGCCGCCGCTGGCATCGCGGTCCCCACAAGCAGCGCGGCTGAGATGAGATAGGATGCTTTCACTGGTATTTCCTCCCTTGTGGCCACTGTCGAAAACGCCCATTGCGGCCCTGCGACGGCTTCGAGTGCACCGTCTGGTCCCGCGTGAAGAATACGTCCTGTGCTCGCCACAGTTCCAAAGTGCCCGGACACATGGTCACAAGCGCACATTCGGAATGCACAGAGATTCGTAACATCGACATGGAACGTCGAGAACCACTATTTTCGTATCAGCCGCACCGGTAGCGGTGTGCGCTGCTGGCTAGGACTTGTCGCGCGCTATCAGCACGATCTTTGCCGGATCGAAATCGACCGCGACGACGCTGCCTTCCGGCAGGGCGGGTGTGACGACCGGCGACGTCGCAAACAGCTCGACCGCCGGATCGTTTATCGCGACGCGGTATTCCATGTGGTCGCCGAGATAAGAACTCTTGACCACGCGCCCTCTCATCCCGCCGGCTGCCGGCTGGCCGGCGACGAGGCGCACGGCATTCGGCCGGACGGCCAGCACCGCCGGCCCCGCCGCGATGCCGCGATGCCGCATGTCGAGCCGCAGCGGCCCGACCTTCACCTCCGCATTCGTTTTGTTGCTGGCGAGAACCTCGACGTCGAGCAGGTTGGCGTCGCCCATGAAGTCGGCGATGAAAGGGTTCGTGGGTTCGTTGTAGAGGTCGCGCGGGGTCCCGTCCTGGGCGACGCGGGCCGCGTTCATGACGATGATGCGATCGGACACGGCGAGCGCCTCCTCCTGGTCATGCGTCACATAGACCACGGTCAGCGCGAGATCCTGCTGCAGACCGCGGATTTCATCGCGCACGCGCCGGCGCAGCTTGGCATCGAGATTGGACAGCGGCTCGTCGAACAAAAGCACCTTCGGCTCCAGCACGATGGCGCGCGCCACGGCCACGCGCTGCTGCTGGCCGCCCGAAAGTTCGCTCGGCTGGCGCTTCTCGTAGCCGGACAGGCCGACCTGTGCCAGCTTCTCGGCGGCGCGCCCTGCGGCCTCAACCTTGCCGAGCCCCGTCGCCCGCAGGCCGTAGCTGACATTTTCCATGACGTTCATGTGCGGGAACAGCGCATAGGACTGGAAGACCATGCTGACGTCGCGCTCTGCGGCTGACAGCAAGGTAACGTCCTTGCCGTCGATGGCGATGCGCCCGTGGCTTGCGTGCTCCAGCCCGGCAATCAGCCTGAGCGTCGTCGTCTTGCCGCAGCCGGAGGGTCCCAGCAGCGTCACCAGGCTGGCCGGTGCGATGTCGAAGCTGACATTGTCGACGGCAGTGACGGCGCCGTATTTCTTGGTGACGCCCTCGAAACGCACTGCCGGTCTGTCCACCACGCCGGGGGCAGCGTTCTTCGCCGTTTGATCCATACGCTTCTCCCGATCAGATTGGTGCCACGACGGCTTGCGCCTCGGCCCGGCGCCGGCCAAGCCGGCGTTCCCCGACCAGCAGCTGGATGCCGATCAGAATGATCATCATGACGACGATCAGCACCGCCGAATAGACGATGGCGATGCCGTATTCGCCGACATCGGCTCGCCCGACAATATAGACGGTGGCGAGATTGAAGCGGCCGGTCGCCAGGAAGATGACGGCGCTGACCGCTGTGACCGCACGCACGAAACTGTAGATCATCGCCGTCACGATAGCCGGCTTCAGGATCGGCAGGATCACCCGCCGCAAGGTGGCGAAGGAACGCGCCCCCAGTGTCAGCGATGCCTCGTCCAGGCTCTTGTCGATCTGCCCAAGATTGGCGAGGCCCGCACGGATCGCAACCGGCATGTTGCGGAAGATGAACGAGATGACGATGATCAGTCCGGTGCCGGTCAGTTGCACCGGCGGCACGTTGAAGGCGAGGATATAGCTGACGCCGACGACCGTGCCGGGAATGGCAAAGCTCATCATGGCGAGGAATTCGAACATCGTGCGCCCGGCGAAATGCTGCCGGTCGAGCAGATAGGCGGTCAGGATGCCGAGCGCGGCGGTGAACGGCATCGCCACCAGCGCAAGGCCGATGGTCATCAGCAGCGACGGCCAGGCCGACCCGCTCAGGAACCAGCCATTGACGCCTTTCTCGACGGAGAAAGCGGTGAGGAAATATTCGAGCGTCGGCGTGTTGTCGCGGCCGATCGATTGCACGAAGCCGCCGCCCAGGATGATGCCATAGACCACGACGGTCAGAAGCAACCAGGGAACGACGGCGGCGTAGCAGCCGATGCGCAAGCCCTTGGGCAGCGTGGCCGGCACACCGCCATCGCCCTTGCCCGCGACGGTGACGTAGCTGCGGCTGCCGATCCAGCGGCGCTGGATGACGAAAGCGGCGAGCGTGAATCCCAGAAGCACGATCGCCAGCACCGCCGCACGGCCTTGATCATGCGCAGCGCCCACCACCGCAAAGAAGATGTCCGTCGACAGCACGTTGAAGTTGCCGCCCAGCACCAGCGGGTTGGCAAAGTCGGCCATGCTCTCGATGAACGAGATCAGGAAGGCGCTGGCCAGCCCCGGGCGGATCAGCGGCCAGGTGATTGTGCTGAAAGTGCGCCAACGGCTGGCGCGCAAGGTCTGCGAGGCCTCCTCCATGCTCGGGCTGACGCCCTGCAGCACGCCGGCCAGGACCAGGAAAGCGATCGGCGTGAAGGCCAGCACTTGCGCGATGGTGATGCCGGCCATGCCGTAGATCCAGCGGCTGCGCGGAATACCGAGATGTTCGGACAAAAGATTGGTGACGATGCCGGCCCGGCCGAACAACAGGATCAGCGCCAGGCCGATGACGAAAGGGGGCGTGATGATCGGCAGGATGGAGAGGCCGCGCAGCAGCCATTTGGCAGGCAGCCTGGTGCGCAACGCAATCAGCGCCAGCGCCAGGCCTAGCGCCGTGCAGAAGAAACCCACCAGCACCGCGATCGCCACCGTATTCCACGCCACGCCGCAGGAACCGTCGTCGTAGAGGCAGCGCAGGCTCCAGATGTTGGCACTGAACAGCTTTTCGGCAAACAGAGCCGGCACGATATTGCCGTCATTGTCCTCGATGGCGGAAGCGAGGATCGACAACAGCGGATAGGCCACGAACAGGATCAGCGAAGCGATCACGATCAGCAGCGAGCCGACGACAAAACGATCGCCTTTGCACCAGCCACGCGCGGCCAGCGCCTCGGCGATGAACATCAGCATCGCCAGCGCGTACAGCACGGCACCCCAGCCGAGCCCCGGCTGCACCGGTCCCGGCGTACTGGCGAGATGCCCGAGCCAGGCAAATCCCCAACCCGAATGGATGATGGAAAAACCCTCGATCACCAGCCAGGCGAGGCCGGCTGCGCCCGCCACCGCCAGGCCGGGGAGGTTCCGGCGCGCGACGAGCCAGCTTGCCAGGAGAAGTGGCAGGATCAAGGGAAGCAGCCACAGCTGACCGTTCAGCGACAGCAGGATGGCTGGTGCCGCCTCCGCCGGACGCGCCAGCCAGTCAAAGGAAAGCAAGCCGCCTTCGACTTTGTACCATGGCAGCACAATGAAGCTCGCCCATGCCAGCGCCAGCCATCCGGCGGCACTGCGCCCCGGGAGGTCATTGGCCATGGGATAGGACGAAGCCCGTGCCATTCGACATCTTCCTTCGGTATGGTCGGGGTTGCGCCGGCTGCCCCGCAGGCAGCCGGCGGATCGGCCGTACGGACCAGATCAGCCGCCGTTGCGGATCTCATCGGTGAACTTCTTCAACAGCCGCTTGCGCTCCGCTGACGATCCGTATTTGGCGAAGTCGTAGTCGATCAGCTTGATCTTGCTGAGGTCCGGCGCCTCGGGCGGCACCGGGGTGCCGGTGTTCGACGGGATCTGGTAGCTGCCGTTCGGAGCCGCCAGTTTCTGCGCGTCTGGCGTCAGCGCCCAGTCGTAGAATTTCCGCGCCTCGTCGATGTGCTTGGCCCCGGCAACAATGCTCATCGACCCGATCTCGAAACCGGTGCCTTCACAGGGCGAGACCACCTTGACGGCCGGGTTCTGCTTGGCGGCGTTGATGACGTCGTGCTGGAAGGAAATGCCGACCAGCGTCTCGCCCTTGCCCACGGCGAGCGCGGGTGCGGCGCCCGCCTTGGTGTATTCGGCGATGTTCTTGTTGAGCTGCTTGAGATAGTCGAAAGCCTTGTCCTCGCCCATCAGTTGCACGATTGTCGCCAGCATCGTCCAGGCGGTACCCGAGGAATTGGGGTCGGCCATCTCGATCTCGCCCTGGAAATCGGGCTTGACCAGATCCGCCCAGCAGGCCGGCGCCGTCAGGCCGCGCTGTTTCAGGTCTTCCTCGTTGTAGCCGTAGCCAAGCGCGCCGAGATAGATGCCGACGGTGCGGTTCTTGGCGCGTTCAGCCTGCCTCAAAGCCCAGTCGCGCAGGTTCGCCAGCTGCGGCGACTTGTATTCCTGGGTGAGACCTTCTTCCGCCGCCTGAAGATGCGGGTCGCCGGTGCCGCCCCACCAGATGTCGGCTTGCGGATTGTCCTTCTCGGCCCGCAGGCGCGCATAGATCTCGCCGGCGCTCATGCGGGTCATGTCGACGCTGACGCCGGTTTCCTTCTGGTAGGTCGTGGCCATGGCCCGGCACCAGGCTTCGTCGACGCCGCAATACATCACGAGGTTGCGATCCGCCGCATGGGCGCCGCCGGCCAGACCGAAAATGGCCAGCACCGCAAGGCCAAGCCACGTCCTGCCTTGTCTGCGATCAAATGGACCTTTCATCGATAATTCCTCCCTTTCATGCTCTCTGGAATTGGTTATTCGTCGTCGAGCGGCACTCCGATCACCTGGGACAATCTCGCCGCCACACCCGGCGCCGCAGCAAGCACCGGATTGCCCTTCGCCATGCCGTCGCCGTCGAGAAAGCGGTTGACGCGCCCGCCGGCTTCCTCGACCAGCAGCAATCCGGCCAGGCAGTCCCATGCATTGATATGAAGCTCGGCATAGGCATCCGAGCGGCCGTCGGCCACATAGGCAAGGCCGAGCGCCCCCGAACCGGAGCGGCGCACATTGGCGCCCAGCGACCAGACCAGGGCCACCTTGTCCAGATAGTCGCGGTTGGGAATCCGCGGCGACCAGCCGAACTCCACGGAGGCGCGGTCGAAGGCCTGGGTGCGCGAAACATGGATCGCCGCGCCGTTGCGCGTCGCACCGTGCCCGCGGCGGGCAAAATAGACCTCCCCGATGGCCGGATTGGCGATGCCGCCGATCTCGCTGCGGCCGTCCTGGACGAAGGCGATCGAAACGCAGAAATGCGGAATGCCGCGCATGAAATTCGCCGTACCGTCGATCGGGTCGACGACCCACATGCGATCAGAGCCGCCGCTGCCACCGGTTTCCTCGCCCAAAAACCCGTCCTCGGGAAAGGCCGCGGCCAACGTCGTGCGGATGTGATGCTCGACCTTCCCGTCGGTCTCGGTCAGGAAATCCTGCGGGCCCTTCATCTCCACAGGCTGCGCGGCGTCGATTTGGCTGTAGCCCTGCATCGCCATGTTTCCCGATGACAAGAGCAGTTGCCGGCAAACATCGGCGCGCCTGTCGAGTTCGGCTTCGGACATCCGGCTCGGTTTCGGCCGCACCGCCACGCTGTTCATGCTGTCCGTCCAGGCAATGGCAGCTTCGATGCGGTCCGCGAAGAAATGGACAAGGTAGCCTCCGGCGCCGGCTTCATGCACGGCTGTGCAAAGCTGTTTCATTTACGCATGTGTGTCAAGGCCGGCGGTGACACCTGTGACTGGCTTGCGCTATGCTGCACGTGCGTGCAACGAATCGGCGAACGCCAGTGGGAGTGTGCATGACGACGCCAAGAGGCCGTATTGGCTTTTCCAGTGCCCAGCAGGTCGCGGAGCTTGCCGGCGTTTCGCGCTCGGCCGTGTCGCGCACCTTTACGCCCGGCGCCAGCGTTTCGGAAGAAACCCGGGAGCGGGTGCTGCTGGCGGCCGAGCAGCTCGGCTATCACGTCAACCATCTGGCGCGCGGCCTGATGCGGGCATCGACGGGCATCGTCTGCCTTGTCGTCGCCGATGGCGACACGCCCTATCAGGCTCGTATCCTGCGGGCGCTGACACAGCATTTGAGGGATGCCGGCAAAGTGGCCATGGTATTCAACACGTCGGGCCCCAGCCACCATGTCGACCAGGCGCTGCGCAACACGCTGAACTACCGTGCCGATGCGACGATCGTGCTGTCCGGCACGCCGCCGCAGGAGCTGATCCGAACCTGCCTCGAGAACGGGCAGCGCCTGATCCTGATCAATCGCGACGACCGGTTCGACGGACCGCATAACATCGGCGTGGACAACGCCGCCGCCGCCGAGGCGGCACTTCACGCCTTTCTTCGTGCCGGTTGCACCAGGCCTGCCCTGGTGACGTCGGCAGCCGGCACGCCCAGTCTGGTGGCGCGCGAGACGGCTTTTCTTGCCGCAGCGCGCAAGGAAGGACTGGAGGTGATCCAGTGGCGCGAGGGCCGCACGGGTTATGCGACCGGGGCAGAAGGCGCAAGGCGCCTGCTTTCGGGCCGGCAGCGACCGGATGCGGCATTCTGCGTGACCGACCTGATCGCCTGCGGTTTTCTGGACGCGGCGCGCCACGAGTTCGGCGTCGACGTCCCGCGCGATCTCTGCGTCGCCGGCTTCGACGACATCGAGCAGGCTGACTGGGCTTCCTACCGGCTGACGACCTTTGCGCCGCCGATTGAGGAGATCGCCACGCACGCCGTGCGACTGGCCGCCGGTTCGCGCGAGGAAGCAGGCGCCGGCAGTCGCCTGACCTGCCACGCGCCGATGGTCTGGCGCGGCACTGTGAGGCCAGGTCGGGGCTGATGCCGATCGGACTATAGTCCCGGTCGGTGAGCGTCTCGTGTGCTAGATCGCAATGCTGCCGATCGCGGCATCGACGGCGTCGCCCAAACGGTCGACGATGATGTCGACCGTGCCGTCGTCGACGATGAATGGCGGTGCAAGCAGGACGTGATCGCCAGTCCGCCCATCGACGGTGCCGCCCATCGGATAAACCATCAACCCCCGTTGCATCGCTTCAGATTTTATCCGGGCATGGACCTTCAGGCGTGGATCGAACGGGGCCTTGGCCGAGCGATCCGCGACGAGCTCGATGCCCTGGAAAAGGCCGCGCCCGCGAATGTCCCCGACATGGTGATGGTTGCCGAAGCGCTCACGCAGCCGCCGTTCGAGCGTGGTGCCTCGCGCCGCGACATTGGCAAGCAGACCATCACGCTCGATGACCCGCTGGACGGCGAGGCCGGCCGCACAGGCGAGCGGATGGCCGATATAGGTGTGACCGTGCTGGAAGTCGCTGCCTTGCGAAAAGGCATCGAATATCCGCTCGGACGCCAGCACCGCGCCGAGCGGGGCGTAGCCGCCGCCGAGTCCTTTGGCGACCACCATGATGTCGGGAGCGACGCCCTCCTGCTCGCAGGCATGCAGTGTTCCGGTGCGACCCATGCCGCACATGACTTCGTCGAGGATGAGCAGCACGCCGTGGCGATCGCAAATCTCGCGGATGCGCCTGAAATAACCGGGTGCGGGTGGCACGGCGCCGAGAGTCGCTCCAACCACGGTCTCTGCGACAAAAGCAATGACCGTTTCCGGCCCGAGTTCCTGCAGCTTCGTCTCAAGCGCATCGGCGGCCCGCAGGCCGTAGGCCTCGCTGCCTTCATACGGCCGCTGATGCCGATAGGCATAGCATGGTTCGATATGATGGTTTTCGATCAGCATGGGCTCGAACGGCGCCTTGCGCCAGGCGTTGCCTCCCACCGAAAGCGCGCCCAGCGTATTGCCGTGATAGCTCTGCTGACGGGCCACGAAGCGGCGGCGCTGCGGCTCGCCGCGCTCGACGAAATATTGCCGCGCCATCTTCAGGGCGGTCTCGATGCCTTCCGATCCGCCGGAGACGAAATAGACGTGATGAAGATCGCCCGGCGCGTGAGCGGCAAGTTCGTCCGCCAGTTCCTCCGCCGGCCGGGTGGTGAAGAAGCTGCTATGCGCATAGGCGAGCCGGTCGAGTTCGGCATGCATCGCGGCAAGAACAGCCGGATGCTGATGGCCGAGGCATGAGACGGCCGCACCGCCGGAGGCGTCGATATAGCGGCGTCCCTTGCTGTCGATGACGGTGACGCCATCGCCGCCGACGGCAACGGGATAGTCGTGGTGGATCTGGCGATGGAGGATATGCGTCATGACCGTTGCCTGGTTTCGTAGATATGGGTGGAAAGGGTGTCGAACTGACGTTCCACGTCGCGCATGGCGGCCAGCGCGCGATCGCCGGCGGCGGCCGCCAGGATCGCGGCCAGCGTTTCGGCGATGGCAAAGGCCGGTGCCATGGTGTGGAAAAAGGACGGGCTCTCGGTCGGCACGATGATGACGGCGCCCGCCCGGTTGACGAGCGGAGAGACCACGCTGTCGGTAATCGCCACGATTTCGAGCGCGCGGCTGCGTGCATAATCGACGAGTTCGACGGCGGCGCGCGTATAGGGCTTGACGCTGATCGCCAAAAGCACGTCGCCCGCTCCCGATTCCCACAAAGGATCAGGTCCGGTTCCGCCGACGCCGTCAAGCAGACGCACCGCGCCGCCGGCGAGGCCATAGACGTAGGCGAAATGGCAGGCGACGGGGTAGCTCGACCGATAGCCCAGCGCATAGATGCGCTTGGCGCCTGCCAGCACCGAGGCTGCCCGGGTCACCGCCTCCAGCGTCGCCGGATCGCAAAGCTTCGCCATATGGCGCTCGAGCGTTTCGGCCAGCTCGAAGGCCAGCGCGCCGTCTCCTCCGCGCTTGCGCCGCGCCATCAATGCTTCGGCCTTGCCCAAGAACTCCTTCTCGCCGCGGCGAAGTTGCTCGGCGTAGAGGTCGCGCAGGCTATCGTAGCCGTCGAAGCCCATGCGCTGGGCAAGCCGCGTCATCGATGCCGGGGTCACCCCGGCGCGCTGCGCCTGGACGCGCATCGACAGGAGGGCAACGTCACGCGGATTGTCGAGCACCCATTGCGCCGCCGCGCGAAGCTGGCGCGGCATCGTCTCGAAACTCTCGAGCAGGCGCGAGCGGAAGGCGGGTTCCAACATGGCGCGAATTTACGCCGGCCGTTGACGAGCTGCAATGAATATTTCAATCTGCCAGAAATGAGCGTAGTGTTTCATTCAATCAGAAAACAAGAACAGGGGAAATTCGCATGAAACAGACCATATCCAGTCATTTGGGAGCGCTGGCGGGACTCGCGCTGGCTTCCTTGCCGTTCGCAGCCGCACCGGCTCTGGCCGAGGATCCAATCGCGCTAGGCTGGGTGGGGCCGCTGTCGCCGCCCGGCAACTATTCCGGCGGCCAGGAGATGCAATGGGCGGTGCAGCTCGGTGTTGACGAGGTCAACAAGGCCGGCGGCGTGCTCGGCCGTCAGCTGAAGGTGAGTTACGAGGACACCAAAGGGCAGCCGGCCGACGGCAGCGCGGCAGCGGTTCGACTCATCACCAAGGACAACGTCGCCGCGATCTTCGGCGAATTCCATTCCTCGGTCGCCCTCGCAGAAATCGAGGAGGCGCACAAATACGGCATCGCCTGGGTCGGTACAGACGTATGGGCGGACGCCATCACGGCCAAGCAGTATCCGGAAGTCTATCGTCTCGCTCCGGCCAACTCCCTCGTTTACGTCAAGGCGGCCGACTGGACGGTCGAGCAAGGTTTCAAGAACATCGCCATTATCGCCGAAAACACGGATTTCGGCCAGGGCGGGGCCAAGGTCATCGCCGATGAGCTGAAGGCCAAGAACGTCCCCTATACGCTGGCAACGATCGATCTGAACCAGCAGGATTTCACGCCCGCGCTGCTGCGCCTGATGAACCAGAGCCCGAAGCCTGATGCGATCCAGATGGTGATCGCCGGACAGGCACAGTATCAGCTGGTCAAGCAGGCCTGCCAGCTCGGCCTCGCACCGACTGCCGAAACGGCCCTCATCGGCTCCTCGGGTCTGCTGCAGAAGGAAGTGTGGGAAGTCGACGGCGAATGCGCCAACAATCTTCTCATCGTCAACGTCGCGCAGCCCAAGTCGCAATGGAACGACAAGGCCAAAGCATTCGTGAAGGCGTTCACCGAACGCTACAATAGGGCACCGACCGGCGTGGCCATGGAGGCCTATGACACGTTCGGTGTCGTCGTCGAAGCGATCAAGAAGGCAGGCTCGGCTGACCGCGCGGCGATCGTGAAGGCACTGGAAGAGATCAAATATGAAGGGGTGAACGCCACCTACACCTTCCCGACCACCAAATCTCCCGACTGGGCTTTCCATCAGTTCGTCGACGTGCCGTTCACGATCATCCAATACACGGCCGTGAACCAGGCGCCGGAGGATGCTGCGATCGTCTATCCGAAGAAGTGGGCCACCACCGACAAGGTCATGCCCGGCAAATGAACGGCACGCCGGCGGCTCCATGGCCGCCGGCGGCCGCTTCACTGGACAGGCGCCGACAACGAGGTGATGTGAACCCATGAGCTATTTCCTCCTCCTGGCCGTCAACGGCCTGGTCATCGGCCTCATTTTCGCGCTGACGGCGGCGGGGCTCACTTTGGTCTTCTCGGTGTTGAAGGTCGTCAATTTCGGCCATGGATCGCTCTATATGCTGGGCGGCTATGCGTCCTACTACATCATCGCCTGGTTCCATGCGCCGCCGCTTGTCGGTGTCGCCGGCGCGATGGTGGCCCTGTTCATCTTCGGCGTGCTCTTCGAGAGGCTCGTCATAGCGCCGATGTATACCGACAAGGTCGAGCGCAAGGACGAATACGCCATTATCGTCACCTTCGGCCTCACCATTCTGATCACCAATCTCGGCCTTGTCGTCTTCGGCCCCTTCGCCAAGGCGCCGCCGTCCTTCATGACGGGAGCGCTGATCCTCGGTCCGTTGATCCTGCCTTACGACCGGCTGATCGCTGCGGTCGCTGCCGTCGTCCTGCTTGTCGGTCTGACGCTTTTCCTGAAGCGCACCTCGCTTGGTCAGGCACTCGATGCGGTGAGCCAGAGCCGCGAGTCCGCCGCGGTCATCGGTATCGATCCACGCCGCATGTACACCATCGCCTTCGGCATCGGCTCGGCGCTTGCCGGCGGGGCAGGGGCGTTGATCGCGCCGATCTTCGCCCTGTCGCCGTCGATGGGTGAGTTGCCGGCCGTGCAGGCCTTCATCATCATCGTGCTCGGCGGCATGGGTTCCGTCGGCGGAAGCATTACCGGCGGCATCCTGCTCGGCCTGGTGCAAGGGCTGGGTGTCGGCTATCTGCCGGACCCCAATCGCGCGCTTGCCTATACGCAGGCGTTCGGAGCGCTGCTGCTCGTCATTGCATTGCTCTTCAGGCCGACCGGCCTGTTCGGCCGCTCGCATCTGCGGCTGGAATAGGATCACGGCAATGGTCCGTCCAACATTCTCGCAATCAGCCCAGGCGATTCTGCTCGTGGTGGCGTTGCTGGTGCCGCTCGGCGTCGGACCATACTGGACCCACGTCGGCGCCATCGCCTGGTACTATGCACTGCTTGCCGCGAGTTGGGCGCTGCTTGCCGGTTTCGCCGGTCAGTTCTCCTTCGCCCATGTGGCTTTTGCCGCGCTGGGCGGATATGCCTCGGCCTTGTTCGTTGGCCAGATCGGCATGCCGCTGCCGCTTGCCATTCTTGCCGCCATCGCTCTTGCCGTCGTGGCCGGCGCCCTGATCGGCGCGCTCGTCCTGAGGCTTTCCGGGCCTTATCTGGCCCTCTTCACGCTTGCCATTTCGGAAATCTTCCGCCTCGTGCTGGTCGCGGAGGAGGACATCACACGCGGCATGCTGGGCTTGCCGGTGCCCGGCCTCTTTTCCGGTCGATCGGACCTGTCTTATTACTATTTCGGCCTTGCGCTCGTCGTCCTGGCGGTATTGGGAATGAATGCCTTGTTGGCCACCCGCGTCGGTCTTTTTCTACGTGCCATCCGGGAAGACGAGGGCGCCGCGCGCGCCAGCGGGGTGGATACCACGCGCTACAAGATTCTCGTCTTCGTGGTAACCAGCGTGATCGCGGCGATAGCCGGCATTTATTACGGCCATTTCATCGGCATCCTGACGCCCAACATGGCTATCCTGCCGGAGATGGGTCTGGTTATCGCGATGGCGGTGATCGGCGGCATCGAAAGCCTGCCCGGCGCCGTGGTCGGTGCAGTCGTCGTCTTCCTGCTTTCCGAGACGCTGCGGTCCTACGGCGAATGGCGTTTCGTGCTGATGGGTCTGGCGCTTATCCTGGTGCAACGCTTCGCGCAGAACGGCCTGTATCCGATGGTGGAAAACTGGGCGCGCTTCCGCGCGCGGCCACGGGAACAAGCGCCTGTTCCAACTGCTACCACCGAGGAACCCCATGCCGGTTGAGAAGGACACCGCTTTTTTCTCGGTCAGTGGTCTTGCCAAGCATTTCGGCGGCATCCATGCCGTCGAAGGCTTATCCTTTGCCCTGGCCCGCGGCGAAATTGTCGGGTTGATCGGTCCCAACGGCTCGGGAAAGACGACCACCATCAACATGGTGACGGGCGCGCTCAAACCCGACGGCGGTGCCATCCTCGTCGAGGGCATCGACATGGCGCGCTCGCCGGCTAATCTTTTCGCGCGCCGCGGTGTTGCCCGTACTTTTCAGGTTCCCCGCCTGTTCCGCCGCATGACCGTGCTGGAAAACCTGATCGTGCCGGCACTTTCCGACCCGGCTGAACGGCGCGCCGCGGCAGAGGAGCGCGCCCGTGGGGTTCTTGCTTTCCTGAGGCTCGACCATCTCGCCGACAGTTATGCAAGAGCGCTTTCCGGGGGCCAGCAGAAGCTGCTGGAACTCGGCCGGGCGCTGATGCTCAAACCGAGATTGCTGCTTCTGGACGAGCCCTTCGCCGGCGTCCACCCGCGCCTGCTGGAGGAGATCATCGAGCACATAAGGAGCCTCAATCGCGACGGTCACACCATCGTCGTCGTCGATCACAACCTCGAGGCCATCCAGTCGGTCGTAACGCGCGTCATGGTGATGGCGCGGGGGCGCAAGATCGCCGACGGCGCGGTCGCCGAGGTGCTGCGCAATCCTGAGGTCGTGCACGCCTATACGGGATCCCGCGCAACGCATCGGGAAGCACGATGATGGAATCCGCTTCCCTGCCGTCGACCCCGCCGCTGATCGCCTGCGAGAACCTTGTCGCCGGCTATACGCGCGACATCGACATATTGCGCGACGTTTCGGTCAGAGCCTGGTCTGGCAGCATTTCCTGTGTGGTCGGGCCGAACGGCACGGGCAAGTCGACGCTTCTCAAGGCGTTGTTCGGCTTTCTGAAACCGAGTGCTGGCCGGGTGCTTCTGCGAGACGTGGACATCACCGGAAACCCGCCCTTCCGGATGCTGGGCCTTGGCCTGGCCTACCTGCCGCAGCGGCCGAGCCTCTTTCCTCATCTCTCGGTCGAATCGAACCTGAAACTCGGTCTCTGGCATGCCAGGCCGAAGAAGACGGTGCTGACCGAGAAACTGGAACATGTCTATGAGCGGTTTCCCGTCGTTCGGGAGAAACGCACGCAGCCTGCCGGCCAGCTCTCGGGAGGCCAGCAGCGACAGGTCGAGATCGCACGCAGCCTGATGGCCGATCCGTCGGTCTACCTGATCGACGAACCGACCGCCGGCGTCGATCCGCAGACCAGCGAGACGATCTACGACATCGTCCGCGATCTTGCCCGCGAACTCGGCAAGGCCGTGCTGCTGGTCGACCAGGATATTCGCGCCGCGCTTGCCATCACCGACTACGTCTATGTGGTCAAGAACGGCACGGTTTTTTCCGAAGGCGCGCGCGCGGATTTCGGTGCCGATACCGACGCTCTTGTCGCACGTTGGCTGTATGCGAGCGGAGAATGAACATCCAGCTTACGGCGTGGCGTAGCCCGGCGGCTGTTCGAACAGCCCGCCGCGCCGAATCTCGAGCGCCCGCCCGATCCTCAGCGCCAGCGGATCCTGGAAGCGGCGAACCGCGATCTGCAATCCTGCGGGCAGACCATTGACGAGACCGATGGGGACGCTGAGCGCTGCCATATCGAGGAGGTTCACCATGCGGGTAAACGTCCCAAGCGGCGTCGTTGTCTCATCGATGTCGGCCAATGGCGGCGCGGTAATCGGCGCCGTTGGCGTCAGGAACGCATCGGCGCCTTCGAGATCGCGATGAAACTCGATCTGCGCGGCTCGGCGCCTTGCAATCAACTCGTGATAAGCGGCGAGGCCGATTTCCCTGCCCTTGAGAACCCGCATGCGGATCGCCGTGCCGACGCCGCTGTCCGCGGGTTCCACGTAACGGCCGAGATGATGCCAGGCTTCGACGGCCATGATGTCGCCGGCCAGGGCCTTGTAGGTGTCGTAAGATTGCGGCATCGGCATCCGATCGACATTGGCACCGAGCGCCTCCAGTTCAGCGACGGTGGAGTCGAAGCGGTCCAGGATGCCGGGGTCTACGCCGGCAAGGTCCACGGCCGAGGGGATGCGCAGGCGAAGGCCCGATATGCTCCGCTCGAGCCCGTCGAGCGGCGAGGTCGGCGCCACGCCAAAGGTGGCCGGATCGCCGGGATCGGGACCCTCGAGCGCGGCCAGCAGAAGGGCTGCATCCTCCACCGACCGGGTCATGGGACCGATGCTGTCGAAGGACATGGCAAGCGGCAGCAAGCCGCCGCGCCCGACAAGACCGAAGGACGTCTTCAGGCCCACGATTCCGCACATGGCGGACGGATTGCGGATGGAGCCCGTAGTGTCGGTGCCGAGCGCGACCGGCACCAGTCCGGCGGCGACGGCCACGCCCGAACCGCTCGACGATCCGCCCGGCGCGCGCGGGATGGCGGTGTCACGCGGGTTCAGGGGCGTGCCGGCGACCGGGTTGGTCCCCCAACTGCCAAAAGCAAATTCCACGGTGTGGACCTTGCCCAGCAGGATCATCCCGGCCGCGACAAGGCGTTCGATTGCCGTTGCCGTGGCGGTTGCGAGTTCGCCCGCAAGCGCTTTCGAGCCTGCCAGGGTCGGATAGCCTTCGACGTCAAGCAGGTCCTTGGCCGCGAAAGGGATACCGTCCAGCGGCCCTTTCGAGACGCCGCGACGGCGACGCTCGTCGGCTTCGCCGGCGGCCTGGAGCGCAGCCTCAGGAAACAGCCGGACGAACGCATGCAGCGAATTGTCATGAACGTCGACACGATCCAGCGCGCGCCGGACGATCTCGGTCGAGGATGTGTTGCCATCGGCGAGCGCGCGGCTGAGTTCGGCGGCGGTGGCGAAGGCGGAAATCCCTTGGGCGGTGGCGTTCATGCTGTCCTACCTATGCGAGTCGGTGAAATGAAGCATGGAAAACCACGTTGCGGGAGAGCCAATTGGGCCCGGAGATGAAATTGAAGCCGTTGCTGATCATGGTTGCGCCGAACGGAGCGCGCAGAACGAAGGCCGATCATCCGGCTCTGCCGATGACCGCCGACGAACTTGCCGAAACGGCGAGGCAGTGTCTCGCTGCCGGCGCCGCCGCCATCCATGTGCATGTCCGCGATGCTTCAGGCCGGCACACGCTTGACGCCGCGCTTTACCGGGATGCCATCGCGGCGATCCGGGAGCGGACGCAGGGCGTTATGGCGATCCAGATCACGACCGAAGCGGTCGGGCTCTATTCGCCACGCGAACAGATGGATCTTGTTCGGACGCTTCATCCGGTTTCCGTCTCGATCGGCTTGCGTGAGATAGTCAGCGATGGCGAGGCGGAGCCGGCCCGCTTCTTCGCGTGGGCCGGTCGGGAAGACATCGCGGTCCAGCACATTCTCTATGATCGGGCCGATCTCGACCGTTTCATCGATCTGCGGCGGCGAGGCATTCTGGCGGAGCCCACAAGCCCCCGGCTGCTGTTCGTCCTTGGACGCTATGCCGCCGATCAGGAAAGCCGGCCCGAAGACCTCGATGTCTTCCTTGAAGGGCTCGATGCGCATGGTCTTGAAGGCGCCGTATGGTCGGTCTGCGCCTTCGGACGGGGCGAGACCATGGCGCTGACGGCGGCGATCGCGGCGGGAGGGCACGTGCGGGTCGGCTTCGAGAACTCTCTCTGGCACGCCGATGGCAGCCTCGCCCGCGACAATGCCGAACGCGTCGCGGCAATCGTCGAAGCCGCTGGCCGCACGGGGCGCCCGATTGCTTCTGCCGCGCAGGCGCTTGATATTCTCGGAATTGCCCGTCAGCAGTGAGGGCCCGCGCGCCTTGTTAGGGGGGTCGGCCGCGCGCCTGCAAATTCGCCAGGGTAGGACGGGCACGGTCTCGAACGGACCCGTCATATCCTTGCATCCAAATCGGGCGGCTTGCCTTGCGAGCCGTCTTCCTTGTGCGTTTTATCGCGGATGGCCCGGAACAATGGCCCCGATGAGGGGTTTGGTCGCGACATAGCGAGCGACGGAGCCAGCGATGTCCGAGCATGTTCCCCCAAACTCCTCCAGTCTCAGCAGACGAAGCTTTATGACCGCGACCGTCTCCGCGGCTGCGGTGACTCCGCTTCTGGCCTCGACAGCCAGGTCCGAGGAGCCTCCGGCTGCTGCCGCCAAGCCAAACGAGCCTGTCATGACAACACTGACCATCAACAAGCAGCCATACAATCTGGCGCTCGACAGCCGAACCAGCCTGCTCGACGCCTTGCGCGACCATGTCGGCCTGACGGGCACGAAGAAAGGTTGCGATCATGGCCAATGCGGTGCCTGTACGGTGCTGGTCGATGGCCATCGCGTGCTCTCCTGCCTCAGCTTCGCGGTGATGAACGAGGGCAAGGCGGTAACCACCGTCGAAGGGTTGGCGTCGACGGATGGCGGCCTGCATCCGATGCAGCAGGCCTTCATCGATCACGATGCGTTCCAGTGCGGCTATTGCACGCCCGGCCAGATCATGTCCGCGATCGGCTGCGTCCACGAAGGACATGCCGGTTCAGAGGACGACATTCGCGAATATATGAGCGGCAACCTTTGCCGATGCGCGGCATACCCGAACATCGTCGCGGCAATCGTCCAGGCCCGCGACCAGATCAGGAGGGCCTGAGATGCATCCTTTCGTCTATGAGAGGCCCGCCAGCCTCTCCGCGGCGGTCGTCGTCGCCTCGCGCTCGGCCACCAGGCATCCGCCGACGCAAGCCCCCGCGCAGTTCATTGCCGGTGGCACCAATCTCGCCGACTATATGAAACTCGGCGTCGCCCGGCCGGAACGCTTGCTCGATCTGAACGGTCTCTCCGAACCGGCATTGCGGCGGATCGAGACCGATGGTGAGGGTCTGCGCCTTGGCGCTCTTGTGCGGATGGGCGACGCGGCCGAGAATGCCGAGATCAAGCGTCGGTATCCGGTGATCGCGGAGAGCCTGCAACTGGCGGCAAGCGGCCAGCTGCGCAACATGGCAAGTCTTGCCGGCAACATCCTGCAGCGCACCCGCTGCGAATATTTCCGCGAAACCTCATGGCCATGCAACAAGCGCGAGCCAGGCTCGGGCTGCGCCGCGATGGACGGGTTCAACCGCCAGCATGCCGTGCTGGGGACCAGTGAGAACTGCATCGCGACCTATCACGGTGACTTTGCCCAGGCCCTGATCGCGCTTGACGCCACGGTTCATGTCCAAGGCCACAACGGGCGGCGAAAGATTCCGTTTGCCAGCCTGCATCGCCTGCCCGAGGACAGCCCTCACATCGAGACCGACCTGGCACCCGACGAGATCGTCACCGCCATAGAGGTACCCGCCGGCGCATGGACCAGGCGTTCGCGCTATCTCAAGATCCGCGATCGGCAATCCTATGCGTTTGCCCTTGCATCGGCCGCGGTCGCCCTCGACCTCGACGGCGAGACCGTGAACGAGGCGCGCATCGCGCTTGGCGGCGTGGCGACCGTACCCTGGCGGGCAAGAGCGGCGGAGGAGATCCTGCGCGGCAAGGTGCTCGACGAGGCAGCGGCGGCCGAGGCCGCCGAAACCGCGTTCGCCGAGGCCCAGCCGCGTCGGCACAACGCATTCAAGATAGAACTCGGCAAGCGAACCTTGATCAGGGGGCTGCTCGAAACCCGTGACATGAAGGTGTGATCATGAACGTCGCCGCTCCACAGCCGAAGGAAAACATGGGACAGCCGCTGCCGCGTATCGATGCGCGGCTGAAAGTGACCGGCCAGGCCGAATACGCGGCGGATCTCCCGGCCGCCAACATTGCGCACGCCGTGCTCGCGACGAGCAGCATCGCCAAGGGCAAGGTCGCCAGGCTTTACCTGGATGACGCGCGCTCGGTGCCCGGCGTGCTCGACATCGTCACCTATGGCGACCTCGACAAGGTCGAGACGCCGAAATTCGGAAATACCGGCGCGAGTTCTATCGGGCCGCTGCATGACAAGGCGATCTTCCATGACGGTCAGATCATTGCGCTGGTGGTCGCCGAGACCTTCGAAGCGGCCGAGGAGGCGGCGCAAAGGATCCGCGCGGACTATGCCGAGGAAAAACCGACCGCCAGTTTCGACATGCCGGGGACAAAGACCATCGACGCCGCCGGCAAAAGCCCGTTGTTCAAGGAGGACGTCAAGGCCGGCGATTTCGATGCCGCCTATGAATCGGCCCCGATGAAGATCGATGCGCGGTATTCGACGCCGACCCAGCATCACAACCCGATAGAGCTGTTCTCGACCACCGCTGTTTGGCAAGGCGACCAACTCACCGTTTACGAGCCCTCTCAGAACGTGACCGGCTGGAAAGTCGAGTTGGCGCGGCAATTGAGGCTCGACCCAGCGAATGTGCGCATCGTCTGCCCTAACGTAGGCGGCGCATTCGGCTCGAAGGGGCCGATGACGGCGCGAACGGCCATCGTGGCTGTGGCCGCCAGGCGGCTTGGCCGGCCGGTGCGCTGTGTGGTCAGCCGCATGCAGGCGTTCGGCACCCAGACCTATCGGGCCGAAACCCGGCACCGCATCCGCATCGGCGCCGGCAAGGACGGCCGCATCACTGCTTTCGGCCATGAAGGCTGGGAGGTGACCTCGAGACCCGATTCCTATGTCGTCGGCGGGACTTCGGCCACCGGTCGCATGTATGCCTATGGCTCGGTGCTGACGCATGTCTCGCTGGTGCAGGCGGATCGCAACACGCCCGGCTATATGCGCTCGCCGCCCGAGACGCCCTACGTCTATGCGCTCGAGAGCGCCATGGACGAAATGGCCGTCGCACTCGGCATGGACCCGATCGAATTTCGCCGGATCAACGAGCCCCAGAAGGAGCCGATCGGCGGCAAGCCGTTCTCCAGCCGGTCGCTGATGAAATGCTACGATCAGGCCGCTGATGCCTTCGGCTGGACGAGACGGGATGCGAAAGTCGGCTCGATGCGCGACGGCGACTGGCTCGTCGGCATGGGCTGTGCGACGGCAGTCTACCCGACCGCTGCCGCGCCATGCGCGGCCCGCGTGCGCCTGACCGCCGAAAGAGACGTGCGCGTGCAGTGCGGCTCGCATGAAATCGGCACAGGTGTGCGAACCGTTGCCGGCCAGATGGCGGCGGAACGTCTCGGTGTCGACATCGGCAAGGTCGCCGTCGAGATGGGCGACAGTGCCTTGCCGCCGGCGCCGGTATCGGGAGGTTCGATTTCCACTGCCAGCGTCTGTTCGGCCGTGCTCAAGGCGTGTGATGCTGTGCGCACGAAATTGTTCGCCGCAGCGGTCGCGGAGGATGGCCCTCTTGCAGGCTCGCACAATGAGGAACTGGACCTCCACGAGGGACGGATCCTCACCAAGGGCGGGGCGTCGGCAAGCACCGCCGATATATTCAAGGCCATGCAGGTAGGCGCTATCGAGGAATATGCCGAATTCGCGCCGAAGGGCTCGACCCCCGAAGCGCTCAAAAAACTCTATGCCGGCCAGTCGGAATTCCATGGCGGCGAGTCCGACGCGGATTCGGTGAAATATGCGTTCGGGGCCGAATTCGTGGAGGTGCACATCAACAGCTACACGCGCGAAATCCGTGTGCCGCGCATTGTCGGTGCGTTCGCCGCCGGGCGCATCATGAACACGCGCACCGCGCGCAGCCAGCTGATGGGAGGCATGATCTGGGGCATTGGCCAGGCCCTGCATGAGGCGACCGAGATCGATACCCGCTATGCCCGCTATGTGAACCGCGACCTGCAGGATTATCTGGTCCCGGTGAATGCCGATGTCAGGGACCTTGACGTCATACTGGTTCCGGAGATTGACCATGAGGTCAATCCGGCTGGTGTGAAGGGCCTGGGCGAACTCGGCAATGTCGGCACCGCCGCTGCCGTCGCCAGCGCTGTCTACCACGCGACCGGCAAGCGGATCCGCGACTTGCCGATCAGAATTGACGATCTGATCGTTTGAGGACCGAGACAAAGAGGATTGCTCCGCCGCAACAAGCGTGGGTTTGTCCTCGCCCAGTTTCACTGCCTTGCGGATCGGGATGCTGATGCGTCAGGAACCGACTGTTTCATGCCAGGGTGATCCGGAACAGCCGGAACCCTTCCCGCCCCATCGAACGGAACTGACCGTAGGAGCGCTCAGCCTTGGCCGCGCAGGATGCTGACGACGAGCAGCGTCAGCGCCGTATTCCACAGCGCCTGCTCGGCCCGGTATTTGCACCGGCAGCCACCACGCCCTGCGCCTGGTCGATGGCGTGTCCCAGCAGGCGCGGAATGAAAAGCTGCAGCGTCGCGGCGATAAAGGTCGAGACGATGGTGATGGCGACCTGCCAAGGGTGGCGCAGCGTCATGCGCATGATACGTAGCAAGGTGCCAGGGCCCTTGCCCCAGGAGGCTTGCGCCACATGGGCAAACGATTTGCCGCGCCCCGCCGCGCTGCCGATTGCTTGCGTGTTCAAGGACCTATCCAAACCGATCCGGACTTTAGCCCGGACGAATGAAACAGATTCAAATTCAAGTGCCACGATGTTACGCGCCTCCCGCGCGGCCGTTCAAGGGCCAATGACAGCTTCGCGCTGTGCCTGAAATGACACGCCGCTGTTTCGCGCAATGATCGCGCTCATCGTCAGGCTGCCCGCCCAAATAGAAAAATTGTTCGTCCCGGCGGCATCGAAAAGCCGATCGTTCCTTTCCCGGCGCACTGAACTCCGTGAGATTTGGGGCATCGATGGCGGCTTCGGCCGCTGGAAAAGGAGCAGCACATCCACGGGCCCGGGTTTCCGGGCGAAGTTTTCAAGCAGCACCCGGAAAGAACCCGAAAAGGAGCTGACATGCCCAGAATAGTGCCCGTGCTCGATCTGAGCCGTCTCGAACAAGGCGCATCGGAGCGCCGGACGTTTCTGGCGGATCTGCGCTCCGCCTCGCGCGATATCGGTTTTTTCTATTTGGCGGGCCACGGCATCCCATGGGCCGACATCAGCGAGACGCTCGCCGCTTCGCGGCGTTTCTTTGCCTTGCCGGAAGCCGACAAGCTGTCGATAGAGATGGTCAATTCCTCGCAGTTCCGCGGTTATACCCGCGCTGGCGGCGAACTGACCAAGGGCAAGGCCGACTGGCGCGAGCAGCTCGACATCGGCGTCGAGCGCCCGCCCATCGCGCAAGGCCCGGGAATTCCTGCCTGGACGCGGCTGCAGGGGCCGAACCAGTGGCCGTCGGCGTTGCCGGCGCTGAAGCCGGCGCTGCTGGCCTGGCAGGCGAAGGCGACGGCCGTGGCCATTCGTCTGCTCAAGGCCTTCGCGCTGTCGCTCGACCAGGCCGAGGACGCTTTCGATCCGATCTATGGCGGCGAACCCAATCATCGCATGAAGATCGTGCGCTACCCCGGCCGCGAAGCGACCGGCGGCGACCAGGGCGTCGGCGCGCATAAGGATGGCGGCTTCCTGACGCTGCTGCTCCAGGACGACAACAAGGGCCTGCAGGTAGACTATGACGGAAGCTGGGTGGACGTGGATCCGATTCCCGGAACGCTCGTCGTCAACATCGGCGAGCTGCTGGAGCTCGCCTCGAACGGCTATTTGAGAGCCACCGTGCATCGCGTCGTGACGCCGCCCGCCGGCGTCGAACGCATCTCGGTGCCGTTCTTCTTCAGCGCCAAGCTCGATGCCACGATACCGCTGCTCGAGCTTCCCGAGGAACTGGCGGCGCAGGCGCGCGGGCCGGCCAGCGATCCCGACAATCCGCTGTTTCGCGATGTCGGAACCAATGTGCTGAAGAGCAGGCTGCGCTCCCATCCCGACGTTGCGCGGCGTCATTATGCCGATCTGTTTGAGCCCGAGACCCGGGCAGGCTGAGCCATTCGGCAGGTAGAAATTTTTGTAGGGCGGCAAAATTTTAGAATTCTATTCGTCGCCAGCGCGCGAAAATGGGCTCAAGATAAAATTATCGTTCGAGGTTTCCTCCCATTCCTCCGAACGGTGTTCCCCTCTGAAGGTTATGACCTTCTTTCTGGCCGGGCCGTCTTCGCGCCCGGCCATTTTTCTTTGCCGGGAACAGTTTTTGCGGCCTGGGAAGCGCGCCACGACGACACCCCATTTTCTTGGAAATGCTTTCTCTTGCGTTCCACTTGGGAAGGCGCAACCCTGTCCAATCCAGTCACCACCGCGAAAGAGAGATGCTCATGACATCCAATGTCGCCGTCATTGCCGGAGCGGGATCCGGATTGAGCGCCTCGCTTGCGCGCCTTCTCGCAAGGGAAGGTTTTCGTGTCGTGCTGGCCGCCCGCAACATCGAGAAGCTCGACCCATTGCTGGCGCAGACCGGCGCCCAAGCCGTGGCAACCGATGTCTCCGATGCCGCGTCGGTGCAGCGCCTGTTCGAGGTCGCTGACAAGGCCGGCCCGCTGTCGCTCGTGGTCTTCAATGCCAGCGGACGCGCCCGTGGCCCGATCGCCGAACTCGATCCAGAGGCTGTCAGGCAGGCCTTGCTGGTGGGGGCCTATGGCGGCTTCCTGGTTGGCCAGCAAGCGGCCAACCGGCTGCTTTCGCAAGGCTCGGGCTCGATCTTCTTCACCGGCGCGACGGCAAGCGTCAAGGGGTTCGCCGGCTCGGCCGGTTTCGCGATGCCCAAATTCGGCTTGCGTGGACTGGCGCAATCCATGGCTCGCGAACTGGCCCCCAAGAACATCCATGTCGCGCATTTCGTCATCGATGGTGCCATTGCCTCGACCGTGCCGGGAGAGGCTCCCGACCCGCAAGATCGACGGCTATCGCCGGACGCGATCGCCGAGGCCTATCTCGGCATCCATCGCCAGAACCGCAGCGCCTGGACCTGGGAACTCGAGCTCAGGCCCTGGGTCGAGACCTTCTGATCGGCACGGTGACCTATGCAGCTTTCGCGGGGCTTCCATGCAAGGCGGCGGAGAGAGTCGACATTGCATGGGGATGTCACTATATAGCGGCGGCTTCGATGGCTTGTGCCTGGAAACGGCAACGTCATCGGGCAGCTGTTGTGACAGCCATTGAGATGCAAACGGACCTGAAAACCGTAAGAAGCAAGTAGAAGCAGCCTCTCGAGGCGGGACAGGATTCCCGCCAAACGATACCCGCCCCCCCAGAAACAGAAAATGTTCTTCAATCCTCTATTTCCTTTGGCTCTGTGGACCTTGGACGACATCGGCTTGCCGTCCGGTGGCGACTCGGCTGGAATGGGGACATGCATCCTTCACCGGATGCCGACGTTTATGATTACCAACCGGCTTCGCCGCCAGGGAAAAGCAATATGAGTGAGCACGCCATCGAATTCTTGCAGGGATGGATTGGCGAAAAAGTCCATTGCCAGTCCCACGCCAGGATCGAGAAGCAGGCCGAGACGCTGGCCAGGGAATGCGCTGCCAAGGCGGCCGAGGTCGGCATACCGCTGGAGGATATCCAGGAAGAAGTCGGCGATATCCAGGAACTCATCGCCTCCCGGCTCGAGGAAGCGGCCGAGGCCGACGAGCACCAGCAGGCCGCGAGCAAGGCCGCGGAATAATTCAGGAGCAATCCTGTATGAATACGCGGACCATTCGGTCCGCGTATTTGTCTCAGCCGAATTTCTCCTTCAGCCACGCCTTCGGCAGCGCCGGCACGAAATTGCCGTCGCGGCCGGTCATGTCCTCGTTGGCGACCATCGCATTGAGGACGGCTTCCTCGACGCCCTGGACCACGGCATCGAAGAACGGATCGATGTCGCTGTCAGGAATGAACTCGGCGCGAGCGATCCGGCCCGGCGGCGCCAGGGCCGCGTCGGGATTGGCGGTAGAGAAGGCGAGGAAGATGTCGCCGGAACTGTGATAGCCGAAGCCGCCGGTCATGGCGACGCCGAGCGGCACACGGCGGGCCAGCCGCTTCATCTGATGCGGCAGGAACGGTGCGTCGGTGGCAATAACGGCGATGATCGAGCCTTTTTCGGCACGTGGCGTGCCTTCGCGGATCGCGGGTTCGACGAGCTCCGGCCCGGCGCGCAGGCCTCGAAGCGTGAAATTGCGCCGCTTGCCGAAATTCGCCTGCACGAAGGCGCCGACAGTATAGGCACGCCCTTGCCATTCGGTGATGCGCGACGCGGTGCCCGAACCGGCCTTGAAGCCGAAGGCGATCATGCCGGTGCCGCCGCCGACGCTGCCTTCCTCGATCGGTCCGCTGGCGGCACCGTCGAGCGCCTCGGCAACATGCCCTGATGTCACGTGGTGGCCGTTGATGTCGTTGAGGAAGCCGTCATAGGTTTCCGCTGCCACCGGCAGTCCCCAGCCGCTGTCGAGTGCGGCTGGCAGCACCTTGCTCATCCAGCGCAGCGTACCGTCGCGCGAAACGCCGCAGGAATGCGTATTGGTGACGGTGATGGGGAAGTTGAAGGCGCCGGTCTCCTCGACGATATGCGAGCCGGTCAGTTCGCCATTGCCGTTCTGGCTGAAGATGCCGGCGAAGACCGGTGTGGCAAGGTCGGCCCGCGGCCTGGGCAGGATCGCGGTCACGCCGGTGCGCACCGGTCCCTGGCCTACGACGAGCGGGCCGTCGCCTGAAATCAGCGTGGAATAGCCGACCGACACTCCAGCCACGTCGGTGATCGCGTTGAACGGGCCGGGCGTGCCGTCGAAGCCGATGCCGAAGCTTCGCGCGCGCGGCTTGCCGGAGGGCGTTTTGTGATGATGCGGATTGTCTGTCATGTCACGGTTCAGAATAGGGAGCCCTGGCTGCCGGGCTCCTTGGCCTTGATCGCGGTTTTGGCGGCCGGTCGTGGCCGCGCCGAGCCGCTGGTCGCGACCGCATCTGCCGTCCCGTCGGCGAACTCCAGGGACAGCGCCATCCCCGCCGACAATTCCGCCGCACGCTTGACGACGGCGCCGTCGGCATCCTTCACCAGGGCGAAGCCGCGTGCCAGCACGGCCTTGTGCGACAGCGTCGCCAGCAAGCGGTCGGCATGGGCGACGCGACTGCGCAGCCGCTCCAGCCTCAGCGATGCCGCATGCGTGCTGCGCCGCGTCAGCGCGGTCAGGAAATCCCTTTGGATCCGCTGCCGCCGCGCCGTGGGCTCTATGGTGATGCGGCCCTGCAGCGCCGCCAGTTGCTGCCGGTGCCGCTGCAGCGACGCCCGGGCGCATTTCGGCAACTGATCCGCGGCGCGATTGAGCTCCGCGCGCCGGGCCCTCGTCAGCGTGCGCAACGCGCCCTGTGCCCGCAGGAGATTGCGCTCGTTGGTCCGCCACGCCTCGGCAATTCGCTGCGACAGCATTGCCGGCGTCAGTTTCAGGGCGAGGAAGCGTCCGCGCTTTCGTTCGGTCGAAACCATGAGGCCGCGCCCGAGCCGGCTCGCCGCCTCGTCGAGGCGACGACGTGGCAGCGCCAGCAACTGATCGGGCGAGGGCAGCGCACGCGCCGCCGCGCGCACGGACTGGCGCTTGCGCTCGAAATTGCGCGAAACCGCAGCCTTGAGCCGCGCGCCGAGACTGGCGAGCGTCGCTTCGAGGTCGGCCTTCACCGGAACGGCGATTTCGGCCGCCCCCGTCGGCGTCGGCGCCCTCACATCCGCGACGAGGTCGATCAGCGTCCAGTCGGTTTCGTGGCCGACGGCCGAGATCACCGGAATGGCGGAGGCGGCGACGGCACGGGCCAGCGCCTCGTCGTTGAAGCCCCACAGGTCCTCGAGGCTGCCGCCGCCGCGCGCCACGATCAGCAGGTCCGGGCGCTCGATGGTGCCATCCCTTGCCAGCGCGTTGAAACCGGCGACGGCGGAGGTCACTTCGGCACCGGCGGTTTCGCCTTGCACCCGCACCGGCCAGACGAGCACATGCAGCGGAAAACGATCCTTGATCCGGTGGATGATGTCGCGGATGACGGCACCCGTGGGCGAGGTGACGACGCCGATGACGCGCGGCATGAAGGGCAGCAACCGCTTGCGGCCTCCCTCGAACAGTCCTTCGGCCTGCAGCCGGCGCTTGCGTTCCTCCAGCAGCGCCATCAAGGCTCCGGCGCCCGCCGGTTCCAGATTGTCGATGACGATCTGGTAGTTGGATTTGCCGGGATAGGTGGTGAGCCTGCCGGTGGCGATCACCTCCATTCCTTCTTCGGGGCGGAATTTCAGCCGGCCCATCGTGCCCTTCCACACCACGGCGTCGAGCCGCGCGCGGTCGTCCTTCAGCGTGAAATAGGCATGGCCGGAGGAGTGCGGCCCGCGATAACCCGAGATTTCACCGCGCACCCGCACATTGCCGAAGGCATCCTCGACCGTGCGCTTCAGGGCGCCTGATATTTCGCTCACCGTATATTCGGTGGCGTTGCTGCGTGATTCGGATGCTGCTTCGCTCATCGGCCGATTGGGGGGTGGTTGCGCGCCGGCGTCAAGCTGGCTGTTTTCAGGTCGGCGTTCAGGTGCGTCTGATCGCTTACCAGCCCGGCAGGATCTGGTTCGGCTTGGTTCGCCGCATCTTGCTGAAGGCGAGTGCCGCGAAATCGAACGTTCCCGCCTCTTCGCCAAGCGGCACCGAGATGTTGTCCAGGCTTTCGGAAATGTGCCGGGCCAGCGCATCGACGATCTCCGGCCGCGAGGTTTGGCCGCGCATGATGCCGATGCGGCAGTCGGGCAGGGCGCCGAAGCCGTCGGCCTCGCCCAGCACCCGCATGCCGGGCCTGAGCGCGCATTCCGGCAGCACCGAGATCGCCAGGCCCGACAACACCGCGGCGGTGATGACCGTTGCGGAAAAGCTGGTGAACAGGATACGATAGTCGCGGTTCTGCTGGTCAAGCACGTCGACGGCGGCGCGTCGCCAGATACAGTTTGGCCGGCCAAAGGCCATAGGCAGCGTCTCCTGCTCGTGCGTGGCGTGGTTGGCCGAGGTGACCCACAGCAGCGGTTCGCGCCGCACCACCTCGGACTGGCCCCGCACGTCGTTATGCGTCACCAACGCCAGGTCGAGATTGCCGCGCTTGATGTGTTCGACCAGCCCCGGCGTCGGTTCGCAGACGACGGTCAGTTCGACGCGTGGATTGGAACGCGTGAAGCGCGCCATGATCTCGGGCAGGAAACGGTCGGCGTAGTCGTCCGGCGTACCGATCCGGATCGTGCCTTCGAGCCGCCGGTCGTCGAAGGCGGCCAGCGTTTCGCGGTTGAGATAGAGCAGCCGTCTTGCGTAGGAAAGCAGCTTGTCGCCTTCCTCCGTCAGTCTGTTGCTGCGCCCTTCCTTTTCGAACAGCGGCTTGCCGATCCGCTCCTCTAGCCGGCGCATCTGCATCGACACCGCCGACTGGGTGCGGTGCACCTCTTCGGCCGCCCGGGTGAAACTGCCAGTGTCGGCGATCGAGATGAAGGTCTGCAACTGATCTAGATCGAGCGGCGCTTTCATCGGCATGATCCATCACTAGTGTTGATGCTTAAGATTAGAAACATTCGTTGGATTAATCAATCGAGCAATGGCAAATTACTGATGTCCACATGAAGGCATGTGAATCGAAGCCGGAACGGCCGCTGTCGCCAGCGCCGATCGCCTGGTTTTGCCCGTTCGAGTCTGAAGGAGACCGACATGGTTACGTTTGATTTCGCTACCGAGACCTCGCGCATCACCACGCGTCCGGCCGTTGCGACGCGCGTGATTAATGCGGTCTCCAATGTCTACCAGGCCTGGAAAAACCGCCGTGCCTTCTATCGCCTCGGCGAGATGTCGGACGCCGAGCTTGCCGATATCGGCCTGACGCGCGCCGACCTGCACGTCGCCATCGACGTGCCGTTTGGCCGCGATCCGACGGCGATGCTGCGCGAAATCGCCAGCGATCGCGTCGAAACCATCGAGGACATCGCCCGCAGGGTGGCCTGATCGGTTGAATTTCGGTCCCGCTGAACCTTTCATCAGTCAGCGCGACAAAGGTTATGCAGGCTTCCCACTCCCTGCCGGTCCCCCGCCGGCCTGCCTGCACGCTGCCCGGTCCTCCCAAGGACCGGGCTTTCTTTTTGCGTTAGGCAAAAGCCAAAACCTGGGCGACGGCTACCGCCGATCCATGCCGCGCTTGAACTGGTCGAAAATCGACTCCATGCCTTTCTGGTAGTCGTCGCGCTGCTGCGCTCCGGTCTCGAACATCTTGCCGAACAGATCGTCGAACGGGTTCGTCGGCCTGCCGCTCGGATTGGCCTGCGGCTGCGGCGCCTGGGGCTGCCGCCGAGCTTGGGGCTGCGGCGCCGGCTGCTCGCCGCCTGATGCACCGCCACCCTGCCGCAGCATCTCCTCGAAGATCTTGCCTAGAGGACTGTCGCCATAGGGGCTCTGGGTCTGCTGCGGCTGAGGCTGGTCCTGCGGCGGCTGCGCGCCACCGCCGAACATGTCCAGCAGCACCTTGCCGAGCGGATTGTCGCCAAAGGGGTTCTGTGTCTGCTGCGGTTGCGGCTGGGATCGGCTTTGCGGCTGTGGCACGCCGCCGCCGAACATGTCCTGCAGCACCTTGCCAAGCGGGTTGTCCATCGGGTCTTGCGATGGCGGGCTCGGCTGCGGCGCCGGCGCCTGGGCGCCGCCCAGGCCGCCTCCCTGGCGCATCATCTGCTCGATGATCTCGCCCAGCGGATTGCTGCCGGCGGCGCCGAAGCCGCTGGCCGCCTGCATCTGCCCCCCGGCCAACTGATTGGTGGTCTGCTTGAACAGCCCGCCCATCATCATCGAGGCCAGGGCCGGCAACATCTGTTGCAGCACCTGCTGGCTGATACCGGTCGCTTGCGCCGCCTGGCCGGCAACCGCGCGCGACAGATCCTTCGAGCCGAACAGATGCCCCAGAATGCCGTTGCCCTCATTGATGCCTTGCGGCGAGAAGGCCCGGGTCGCGTCCTCGAAATACTTGGCGTGCTGGCCGCTCGCCATCGCCGTCATGAAGGCGCCGAGCCCATAGGGATCGGCGGTGTTGCGCCTCAGTCCTTGCGAAAAGGCAGGCAGCAACGCCTCCACCGCAGATTGCGTCTGCTGCATCGAGAGCCCGTATTGTTGGGCAAGCGCCTGCATGCCGCTGCCGTTCTGGGCTTGTGCCAGCATGTCGAACAAGGAAGGCATTGGTCTCTCCTCCGGAAATCCCCGCCGGAGAAGCCTAATTCGTTTCCACCGCCGATTGAAGCGGCTTTTGCAGGAGCTCGGCCGCCTCAAAGCCGAGGGTCAATAGGCGTATTCCATGAACACCGGCTCGATCGAGCCGCCCCAGCGTGTGTGGTAGGCCGACAGCATCTCCTCGGCGCTGGTGGTGCCGCGCGCCACGACCTCGTCGAGCGTGTTGAGGAACGAGGTCTCGTCATAGCCGTCGCGGTTCTTCTTGCCGCGGTTCTTCAGCCCCATGCGCGAGATGGTGAGCACGTCGCGCGCGATGTCGCGCAACGTGGCGTTGCGGAACGGCGCCGAAATGCCTTGTTCGGGCACGGCGTTGCGCATCGCCAGCACTTCCCCGTAGGTCCAGCTCGAGGTCAGCGCCTCCGCCGCATCGAGCGCTGCCTCGTCATAAAGCAGCCCGACCCAGAAGGCCGGAAGGGCGCAGATGCGCCGCCACGGCCCGCCATCGGCGCCGCGCATCTCGAGAAAGCGCTTCAGCCGCACGTCGGGGAAGAGCGTCGACAGATGGTTAGCCCAGTCGCCCATCGTCGGCAATCCGTCCGGGATTTCATTGCGGACGGCCCCGGCCATGAACTGACGGAAGGTGACGTGCGTCATGTCGTGGTACTGGCCGTCGCGGATGACGAAATACATCGGCACGTCGAGTGCCCATTCGACATAGTCGGCAAAACCGAAATCGGGCGAGAAGCAGAATTCGAGCAGGCCCGAGCGTTGGTTGTCGGTGTCGCGCCAGATGTCGCCGCGCCAGCTCTGCAAGCCGTTCGGCCGGCTTTCCGTGAAGGGCGAATTGGCGAACAGCGCCGTCGACAGCGGCTGCAGCTTCAGCGACACCTGCATCTTGCGCCGCATGTCCACCTCGCTCTCGAAGTCGAGATTAACCTGGATCGTGCAGGTGCGGTACATCATGTCGAGGCCCTTGGTGCCGACCTTGGGCATGTAGCGCGTCATGATCTCGTAGCGCGACTTCGGCATTTTCGGCGTCTCGGCCAGCGACCATTTCGGGCTGCCGCCAAGGCCAAGGAAGCGGATGCCCATCGGCTCGGCGATCTCGCGCACCTGCGCCAGGTGGGCATTGCCCTCGCGGCAGGTCTGGTGGATCGTCTCCAGCGGCGCGCCGGAGAGTTCGAACTGGCCGCCGGGCTCCAGCGAAATCGCGCCCTGGCCGGTCGGCTCGACCAGGCCGATGATGCGGCCGTCATCGATGATGGGGTCCCAGCCGAGCTTTGACTGCATGCCTTCGAGGATGGCGCGTATGCCGCGCTCGCCGCCATAGGGCACGGGCCCGTTGCCGTCGACGTAGAACGGGAATTTCTCGTGCTCGGTGCCGATGCGCCACTTGTCCCGCGGCTTGTTGCCCTCGGCCAGATGCGCGACGAGTTCGTCCATGCCTTCGATCGGCCGGAAATCGGTTGTGTCGCGCGCCATCATCAAGCCCCTGCGGCGCTATGATCCCGAAATCGACCTCGATTTTCGGGATATGCGCCAAAATCAAAGTACTACAGCGGCCTTTGCGCGTCGACGCGCGGCACTGCAGGGCGGCCGGACGACCGCCGGCGCTAGATGGACGAAATGTCAGTAGCCGATCAAGCGAAAAATCCTGAGCCAGAGGTCAACAGGAATTGAACGATGCGGCTCTTCCCATCTCCACAAGAGGGGAGAAAGAAACCGTCACCAATCGCCGATTGTGGCCTGCATCACCGCCAGTGCGGCCACGGCGGCCGTATCGGCGCGCAGGATGCGCGGGCCGAGCGGAATGGCAGTGACGAAAGGCAGAGCGCGCAACAGCTTGCGCTCCTCATCGGAAAATCCGCCTTCCGGCCCGACCAGCAGGCCGAGCTTCCTTTCGCTTACCGCTTGCAGCGCGGGCAGGGGATTGTTGGTCGAAGCGTCCTCGTCGCAGAAGACCAGCCGCCGATCCGTGTCCCAGCCGGTCAGCAGGCGTTCGAACTTTTCCGCTTCCCGCACCTGCGG
Organism: Mesorhizobium sp. B2-3-7; assembly: GCF_006442695.1. Taxonomy (NCBI): domain Bacteria; kingdom Pseudomonadati; phylum Pseudomonadota; class Alphaproteobacteria; order Hyphomicrobiales; family Phyllobacteriaceae; genus Mesorhizobium; species Mesorhizobium sp. B2-3-7. The sequence continues at coordinate 51,271 of NZ_VFVV01000005.1, forward strand.
CACCGCAAGTATGCCGCACTGCTCGGCCGCCTCGACGACGTTGGCGCGCAAGCGGTCGATGGAGGGTTTGGCCACTTGCGTGTGCTGGGTGATGACCGGCTGCAGCACGCCGGCGCCCATCTCGACAGCCTTCTGCACGAGATAGTCGAGCCGGCCCTGCTTCAGCGGTGCGAAGCAGTAGACGAGATCTGGCAGCGGCGGCTGCGGCCGTTGCCGCGCCAGCACCCTCAGCTTCACCGCCTTCTTGGATTTGGCCGCGATGGCCGCCGACCATTCGCCGTCGCGGCCGTTGAACAACAGGATCTCGGCGCCCTCGCCAAGCCGCAGCACGTGCACGAGATAATGGCTCTGCTGGTGGCCGGCGTCGAACTCGATCTCCGGCCCGAGATCGTCGGGCACGAACAGGCGTTGCATCTTGTAATTGGCGCGCATGGCCGAGGAATGGGCGAGCCGGCGGTTGGCGTCAAGCCTTGGCGGAAGGATGCCAGACGGGTTCGTAGCCTCGCCTCAACACCCCGATCGTGGTCGGCGGCGTCAGCAGCCGTAGCGGCCGATGAGCGAGGTCGTTGAAATCCTGCGCTCCGCAATATCCTGCGAACGACCAGCGCAGCGCCTTGCCGCGACGCAAGGCGTAGGCATTGCCTCCACCCTCGACCATCGTGCCGTCGGGCAGGCCTGCAAGCTCGTCAGCCGCCACCACCGGCGGCTTGCCGCCCGCGGCCAGCCGCTCCTTGTGCAGCCGCTTGTCGACCTGCGGCGCGCGCGGCTCCGTTATGCCGAAGGCTTCGCCGAAGCGACCCACAAAATCCCTGGCCCGTTCGCGCCGGCAGAAGAAGCAGGGCCGATGGCCCGCCGCCAGCGCCGTCACCTCGTCGAGGAAGAACAGTTCCGTCCAGCCCGCCTTGGGTCCCGATAGATCATCACGTCGCCGGTTGCGGCCCATCGGCTCGCGCCGCACGTCGCCGAAGTCGCAGACGCAGATGATCCAGGCGTGAAGCGCCCAGCGTTTTTTCAACAGCGTCCTGGTCTCGGGATCGTGGATGATGCCGCGATTGCCCATGAACAGGCCGCGCTCGGGCACGGCGTGGATGGCGCCGAACGGATCGACCCGGTTTTGCAGTGGCATAGTTTTCTCCGCGCGCCCGCATCTTGGCTGAAATGCCGGCGCCATGATATCGCTCGTCGCATCGTTTTCACGTCAGCAGGGTTTTGCGATGCGGGTGCTGGTGGTCCAGAACTACGACAACACCGGCCTCGGCCAGGTCGGCGCGGCACTTGCGGAAGCCGGTGCCGATCTCGACATCCGCCTTCCTTACAAGGGCGATCCGCTGCCGGATGATGCGAACGGCCACGACGCCATGGTGGTGCTCGGCGGCGGCCAGAACGCGCTGGCCGACGATGAATATCCCTATTTTCCGGCGCTGCTCGAACTTATCAGCGATTTCGCCGGCCAGGACCGCGCGGTGCTCGGCATCTGCCTCGGCAGCCAGCTGGTTGCCCGCGCCTTCGGCGGCGAGAACCGCATCGGCGGCGCCAACGAATTCGGCTGGCGCGGCGTTTCGCTGACGCCGGACGCCAAGGCCGATCCGGTGCTGGCCGAGCTTCCGGAAAAGTTCCCGATCTTCCAATGGCACGACGACACCTTCGTGCTGCCTGAAGACGCCGTGCGGCTCGCCGGCAATGATGTCGCCGAGAACCAGGCGTTCCGCGTCGGCCGCGCCATCTACGGCTTCCAGTTCCATTTCGAGGCCGATCGGCCGCTGGTGAAAGACTGGAGCACCTCTTTCGCGCCGCTCATTGCAGCGCGCCACCCCGACTGGGCCGGCAAGCTCGAGGGCGAAATGGCCCGTAACGGACCGGATGCCGATGCTGCCGGCCTTGCCATCGCCCGCGCATGGGTGGCGACGATCTGAGCATCATCTCTGCGGACCAGGGCGTGGCATAATTGGCACGCGGCGGTGAATCCGCCTGGGGAAAACCGGTTTCGTCCTTGGCTTGTGTACGCCCGCCATCCTAGAAGGCGCGCGCTCTGCATCACCGGTGCAACCGCGATGGACCTTTGTGTGGCCCGTGCGACACACCGCCGATACAGAACATGCCTAGAAGCGCGAAATAGTCGAAACTTTGAGACGTATTTTCGGTTTCAACGCATTGGTAACCGCCTCGTGCACAGATGCAGGAAGCTCAACAAGAGATGACGTCCGTGAAAGCAGCGCTTCTGTCCTTTGCCATGATGTCCGCCATCGTGATTTGCGGTCTCGGTATCTATGCGGCCGATGCCGCCAACAACCACAACGCCGTCGACGGCTACGGCGTCACCGCTTCGCTGCGCTGAATAGCCGGACCGTTCGCGTCGTTTCCGCGACGCGCGCCACTCAAGCTTCCCTTATTGTCATTGTCAGAATGCGTTTGTCGGCGTCCTCGACAACGAGCGCGCTCAGCATGCCTGATTGCCAGGCGAGCGTATCGACATTGACGCGGTTGGCCATGACTTCCGCCTCGGGAACGGGCGTGTGGCCGTGCACCACGATCTTCGGGAAAAGGCCGGCGTGATCGTGGAAAACGTCGCGGATCCAGATCAGATCCTGCGGATTCTGGTTCTCCAGGGCAACGCCTGGCCGGATGCCGGCATGGCAGAAGAAGAAGTCGCCGAAGCTGATTGAGAAGGGTAGCGAACGCAGGAAATCGATATGGTGTTGCGGTACTGCTTCGAGCAGAGCCTGATGCCCCCGTCTCATCGTCTCCATCCTGCCGAACCAGCCGGCGTCGGCCGCGAGGGGCACACCGTAGGATAGCGCCGTCTGGACCCCGCCATAGCGCATGAAAAGCCCGTCCGGGTCAGGGGTATCGAGAAAATCGAGAAAGCCGAGATCGTGATTGCCGGCAAGCATCAGGTTTCGCGGATCGCGTTTGCGCGCCTCGATCAGGAAATCGACGACGTCCTTGGAGTCCGGCCCACGGTCGACATAGTCGCCGAGGTGGATGACGCGCCAGTCGCGAGCCGGCTTCCATTCGAGCTCGCTCTCGATTCGCTGATGCATGGCGGCCAGCAAATCGAGCCGGCCATGGACATCGCCGATTGCGTAGAGCCGCATGCCGTCCGGTCCGCGCGCGTCCAGGAAATGAATGTCGGGTTCTGCCAACGTATCGCTGTCTCCGTGATCTGGCCGTTGCGGACCTGGCTAGCGCCGGATCTGGTCCTTGCCCATGTCGGTCACCAGACGTTTTCCGCACAGCGCCAGCGTGATGTCCATCTCCTTACGGATGATTTCCAGCGCCTTGGTAACGCCTTCCTTGCCGAGCGCGCCCAGGCCGTAGAGAAACGGCCGGCCGATATAGGTGCCCCTGGCGCCGAGGCACAGTGCCTTCAGCACGTCCTGGCCGGAGCGGATGCCGCCATCCATGTGCACCTCGATCCTGTCGCCGACCGCGTCCGCGATTTCCTCCAGCGCCATGATCGACGAGGATGCGCCGTCCAACTGACGCCCCCCATGGTTGGAAACCACGATCGCATCGGCGCCCGTTTCAGCGGCCATCAACGCGTCTTCCTTGTCGAGAATGCCTTTCAGGATCAGCTTGCCGCCCCAGCGTTCCTTGATCCAGGCGACATCCTTCCACGACAGATGCGGGTCGAACTGCTCCGTCGTCCATGACGCCAGCGAAGCCACGTCGCCGACGCCCTTGGCGTGGCCGACGATGTTGCGGAACGTGCGGCGCTTCGTGCCGGCCATGCCCATCCACCAGCGCGGACGGACCGCGATGTTGGCGATGTTGGCCAGCGTCATCTTGGGCGGCGCCGAAAGTCCGTTGCGGACATCCTTGTGCCGTTGGCCGAGGATCTGCAGGTCGAGCGTCAGCACCAACGCCGAGCATTTCGCCGCTTTTGCCCGGTCGATCAGGTCGAGCACGAAGTCCTTATCGCGCAGCACGTAAAGCTGGAACCAGAACGGCTTCTTCGTCACCGACGCGACATCCTCGATCGAGCAGATGCTCATCGTCGACAGCGTGAACGGCACGCCGAATTCCTCGGCCGCCTGCGCCGCCAGCATCTCGCCGTCGGCATGCTGCATGCCGGTCAGGCCGGTTGGGGCCAGCGCCACCGGCATGGCCACCTTCTCGCCGATCATGGTCGATTCCAGTGAGCGGTTGCTCATGTCGACCAGCACGCGCTGGCGGAACTTGATTTTCTGGAAGTCCTCCTCGTTGGCCCGGTAGGTGCTCTCGGTCCATGCGCCGGAATCGGCATACTCGAAGAACATCCTGGGCACGCGCCGTCGCGCCAGGTCCTTGAGGTCGGCAATGGTGAGAATGTCGCTCATCGTGTCCCCGCTTGATCGATATCGTTCAGGAGCGTTTGCGCGCCGGTTCGGCATCGCCGGCTTCAGAGCGTTGCCTGAGCCTGAGCCGCGATACGCGCTGCCAGTCGCCGCTGCGCTCGGCTTGCGCCATCGACCGCTCGACATAGATCATGTGGTCCATCGCCGCCTGCCGCGCGCCGGCCGGGTCGCCGGCCTTGACCGCGATGTGGATCGCCCGGTGCTGGGCCAGCAGCGCATCGCGCGCGCCGGGCACCGTGAACACCAGCAACCGGTTCTGGAACACGCCTTCCGACAGCAGCCTGTAGCAGGAGCGCAGCGTATGCAGGAGCAGGATGTTGTGCGCGCATTCGCAGATCGCATGATGGAATTCGACGTCGATCTCGGCTTCGTCGTCGAAATCCCCGGTGCGGTGCGCTTCGTCCATGCGTGCCATGATGCGGTCGAGCAGGGCCAGGTCCTCCGGCGTGGCGCGCCGCGCCGCATATTCGGCGGCGATCCCCTCCACCTCGCGGCGATATTCCAGGTAATCGGCCACCGCCTTGCGATGCGTCGAGATCAGGTCCGCCACCGGCTTGGTGAACAGCTGGCCGATGATGTCGGCTACATATGTGCCGCCGCCCGGCCGCGTCGTCAAAAGGCCGCGTCCCTCGAGCGCCTTCAGCGCGTCGCGCAGGATCGGCCGGGACACATCGAACTGGCGTGCCAGCTCGCGCTCGCCAGGCAGCCGGTCGCCGGTGCGCAGCACGCCTTCGAGGACGAGGCTTTCGATCTGCTGCACCACCTCGTCGGCGGTTCGCGAGTGCTCGATCCTGGAAAAAATGTCGCTCAACGGCATGCCTGGGAGTGTTGAACCGGTGTCACGCAAGATAAAGCCAGCGTCGCCAACTGGTCAAATTATTTATCCAATTGGTCGAAGCGTGTCGGCTTCCCCGCTCGCGCCCATATCGTCTTCGGCTAAACTTTGCTGTTTGCGTCAGGAGCCTATTGGCTCTAGAGGACGCAACTGCAAGAGGGTTCAAAGAAACCCGGGGAACAAGCCGTGTCGCACGACCCGTCCAATCTCGAATTTCAGCCGCGCGCCAAGGGCAGCGTGCTCGGCTTTCCGGCGCATGAGGGACGGCCCGGCGCGCTGGGCGAAGTCCATGCCCGTCCGCACCCGCTGGTCGAGAAGCCGCGTGTGCTGATCCAGCTCGCCTTCATGACCGAGGGTGGCGCCGGCGTCGATCATTCGGTGCTTTCCGAGCTGTCGCGCCGGCTCGGCATAGCCGCGCCCGACCGTCAGGCCCGCCATCACGCCATGAGATGGGGCCAGGGCTCGTTGCGCTGGGAGCGGCATACCGAATTCTCCACCTATCTGTGGGAAGGGCCGCTTGCCGAAGGCGGCAAGGGCCAGGAGGATTCGCCGTTCGGCAACGGATTTTCTCCACCCGGAACCGTTATTTCAGGCATCCGGCTCGAGATCCGCAAATGGACGCAGGCGGGCGAGCGGTCGATCGCCGGCTTCGATCCGACCAGCCTCTGCTATTCGCTGGTCGAACGCGGCAATGCAGCAATCGTCACCGATTTCCGCCAGGATGGCGACGGCCTGACCCGTATGCTGATCCTTGACCGCGCCCTGACGCCGGCCAGTACCGGCGCCTTGTCGCAGCGGCTGATCGACATCGAGACCTACCGCACGCTCGCCATGCTCGGCCTGCCGTTGGCGCTGGCCTTGTCCGGTCGCGCCCGCCGTATCGAGGACAGGCTGGCCCAGATCACGCTGGAGATGAAACTCGCCGAGACCCGCGACAGCCAGAAATTGCTTGCCGACCTGACCGAACTCGCGGCTGAGTTGGAAGCCGACGCGGCGTCGAGCCTCTACCGCTTCGGTGCCAGCCGTGCCTATGACGGTATCGTCGGCGAAAGGCTGGAAGCGCTCGAGGAAGAAGCCGTACAGGGATATGACACCTGGGCGGGGTTCCTGCGGCGGCGCATGGCGCCTGCCATGCGCACCTGCCGTTCGGTCGAGGAGCGTCAGGCCAACCTGTCGCGCAAGCTGACGCGCGCCACCACGCTGCTGCGCACCTGGGTCGATGTCGAGGTCGAGAAGCAGAACCGCGACCTGCTCGCCTCGATGAACAATCGCGCCCGGTTGCAACTGCGCCTGCAGCAGACCGTCGAAGGCCTGTCGGTCGCGGCCGTTTCCTACTATGTCGTCGGCCTCGTCGGCTATGTCGCCAAGGGCGCCTCGATCTTCGGCCATGCCTTCGCGCCCGAAGTGGTCACGGCGGCGTGCGTGCCGCTCGCCATCCTGCTGGTCTGGTGGGGCGTGCGGCGGGTGCGGCGCATGCATTCCGAGCCGACGAAACATCCGGGCGAGTAGGCGCGCCTTTACTTCCCACAGGGTAAAGCGCGCCAGCGGCAGATTGCCGCTACGGAAGGCGTCCGTTGCGTCCGTGTCCGCTCTCGGTCAAAGCGGGGTTTGCAACCGACGCCCTTCACTGGTAAAAGATTTTGACCAGTCACGCGAGATGAGGCTGCCGATGTCCGGCCTTGCCATGCCCAAGCCAGACGACGCCACGATGCGCCGGCGCGGCGAGATCGTCGCCGACATGCGCATTATCGTGCCGGGCGAGGGTGTGGTCGACGCGGCCAACGAAATGCGCGCCTTCGAGAGCGATGGCCTGACCGCCTACCGGCAATTGCCATTGGTCGTGGTGCTTCCCGAAACGGTGGCACAGGTTTCGCGCGTGCTGAAATACTGCAATGACCGCAACATCCGCGTCGTGCCGCGCGGCTCCGGCACCTCGCTGTCGGGCGGTGCGCTGCCGCTGGAGGACGCGGTGCTCCTGGTCATGAGCCGCTTCAACCGCATTATCGAGATCGATTTCCCCAATCGCATCGTCGTCGCCCAGCCGGGCGTCACCAATCTCGGCATCACCACCGCCGTCGAGCAGGAGGGTTTTTACTACGCCCCCGACCCATCTTCCCAGATCGCCTGCTCGATCGGCGGCAATGTCGCCGAAAATTCCGGCGGCGTGCACTGCCTCAAATACGGCCTGACCGCCAACAATGTGCTCGGCATCGAGATGGTGCTGATGAGCGGCGAGGTGGTGCGGCTCGGCGGCAGGCATCTGGACGCGGAAGGCTACGACCTGCTCGGCGTCATGACCGGCTCCGAAGGCCTGCTGGGCGTCGTCACCGAAGTCATCGTGCGCATTTTGAAGAAGCCGGAGACGGCACGTGCGCTGCTGATCGGCTTCCCGACCAGCGAGCAGGGTGGCCAATGCGTCGCCGACATTATCGGCGCCGGCATCATTCCAGGTGGCATGGAGATGATGGACCGTCCGGCGATTCATGCGGCGGAGGATTTCGTCCATGCCGGATATCCCCTGGATGTCGAGGCTCTGCTGATCGTCGAGCTCGATGGGCCCAGCGTCGAGGTCGATCATCTCATCACCGCGGTCGAGGCGATCGCCATCCGCAACGGTTCGACCACCTGCCGCATTTCGCAGTCGGAGCAGGAGCGATTGAGCTTCTGGGCAGGGCGCAAGGCTGCCTTCCCCGCGGTCGGCCGTATCTCGCCCGACTATTATTGCATGGACGGCACCATCCCGCGCAAGGAACTGCCGCGCGTGCTGGCCGGCATGCGCGAGCTCTCCGAAAAATACGGGCTCGGCGTCGCCAATGTCTTCCATGCCGGCGACGGCAATCTGCACCCGCTGATCCTCTATGACGCCAACGTGCCGGGCGAACTCGACAAGGCCGAGAGTTTCGGCGCCGACATATTGCGGCTGTGCGTCAAGGTCGGCGGCGTCTTGACCGGCGAGCATGGGGTGGGCGTCGAGAAACGCGACCTGATGCCGGAAATGTTCAACCAGATCGACCTCGACCAGCAGATGCGGGTCAAATGCGCCTTCGATCCCAATCATCTGCTCAACCCGGGAAAGGTGTTCCCGCAACTGCGCCGCTGCGCGGAGCTGGGGCGCATGCATGTGCATCGCGGACAGATGGCGTTTCCGGACATTCCGAGGTTTTGAGGGTTATGTCAGCGCCTGAACGCCCCCCTCTGTCCTGCCGGACATCTCCCCCTCACGGGGGGAGATTGGCAGCTTCGTCGCTTCGCCCTTCCGCCAACGCTGGAGATTGGCGAAACCCGGCGCGGCATCCAATCTCCCCCCTTGAGGGGGAGATGTCCGGCAGGACAGAGGGGGGCGCGAAGGAACGCGGCATTCCCGCATATTGCGCATCGGCGCCATGACCACCTTCACTCCCATCACCCCTTCCGAAGTCCTCTCCACCGTCGCCTGGGCGGCGGCGGAAGGCTCGCCGCTCGAAATCCTCGGTCACGGCTCCAAGCGCGGCATCGGCCGTCCGCTGCAGACGGAGCACACGCTCGACCTGTCGAGGCTCGCCGGGGTCACGCTCTATGAACCAGCCGAACTGGTGCTGTCCGCAAAGGCCGGCACGCCGCTGGCCGAAATCGAGACGCTGCTGGCGCAAAACGGCCAGCAACTCGCTTTCGAGCCGATGGACTACGGCCCGCTGCTCGGCGGCGAGCCGGGCAAGGGCACGCTTGGTGGTGCGCTTGCAGCGAACCTCTCCGGCCCGCGCCGGCTGAAAGCGGGGGCGGCGCGCGATCACATCCTGGGCATCCATGTGGTTTCCGGGCGCGGCGAGGCCTTCAAATCCGGGGGCCGCGTGGTGAAGAACGTCACCGGTTATGACTTGTCCAAGCTGATGGCCAACAGTTGGGGCACGCTGGCTGTGTTCACCGACGTCACCTTCAAGGTGCTGCCGTCGGCCGAGACCGAGGTTACGCTCGCCATCCGCGGCCTGCTCGACGATGCGGCCGCCGCGGCCATGGCCCTGGCGCTCGGCTCCAGTGCTGAAGTATCGAGCGCCGCGCACCTTCCGGAGCGGATTGCCGCACGGGTTGCCGCAGGTGCGCTCGGCAATGATGCGGCCACGCTGCTTCGGGTGGAGGGTTTTGGCCCCTCCGTCGCCTATCGCATCGCCGCGCTGAAGGCGTTGCTCGGAAATGCCGGACCACTGGAGGAGATTTGCAGCGAAGCGTCAGCTGCCCTGTGGCGTGACGTGCGCGATTGCAGGCCTTTCGCGGACAACAACGACAAACCGCTCTGGCGCGTATCGATGGCGCCTGCCCAGGCGCACCAGATGGTTTTGACGCTGCGCATGCAGGCCGCCGTCAGCGCCTTCTATGACTGGCAGGGCGGACTGGTGTGGCTGCGCATGGAGGAGGGTGACCCGGAAGCGACGCTGCTGCGCGGACTTCTGAGAAAACATGGCGGCGGCCATGCGACTTGGTGCGCGCGGCTCCTTCGCACCGCGCCGCCCTGCCGGTGTTCGAGCCGCAGGCTCCCTCACTGGCAGCGCTCAGCCAGCGGCTGAAGCACGAATTCGACCCCAAGAACATCCTCAATCCCGGCCGCATGGCCTAGGACATCAAGAGATGCAGACCAATTTCTCGCCCGCACAGCTTGCCGACCCGCATGTCGCCGAGTCGGAAAAGATTCTGCGCAAATGCGTGCATTGCGGCTTCTGCACCGCCACCTGTCCAACCTATGTGACGCTGGGCAACGAGCTCGATTCACCGCGCGGGCGCATCTACCTGATCAAGGACATGCTGGAAAACGGCCGCCCGGCCGACAAAGAGATCGTCACCCATATCGATCGCTGCCTTTCCTGCCTCGCCTGCATGACCACCTGCCCGTCTGGCGTCAACTACATGCATCTGGTCGACCATGCCCGCGCCCATATCCAGCAGACCTATAGGCGGCCGCTGCTCGATCGCCTGACCCGCGCCATGCTGGCCTTCGTCCTGCCCTATCCCCCGCGTTTTCGCGCCGCGCTCAAATTGGCGAAACTGGGCAAGCCGTTCATCGGCCTGTTCGAGAAGATCCCGGCATTGAAGCCGCTTGGCGCAATGCTCAAGCTCGCGCCGGAATCGATCCCGGGAGCATCGCCGATGGCTTCGCCGGGCACCCATACCGGGCAGGGGGCGAAGAGGGGCCGCGTCGCCATCCTCACCGGTTGCGCGCAATCGGTGCTCGATCCCGCCATCAACGACACGACCATTTCACTGCTGACGCGGCTTGGCGTCGAGGTCGTGGTGCCGCCGGGCGAGGGCTGTTGCGGCGCGCTCGTCCATCACATGGGCCGCGAGCAAGCCGCCCTTGCTTCTGCAAGGCAAAATGTTGATGCCTGGACCCGCGCGATTGAACAAGGCGGGATCGATGCCATCATCATCACCGCGTCGGGCTGCGGCACGACCATCAAGGATTACGGTTTCATGCTGCGGCTTGATCCGGCCTACGCCGAAAAGGCTGCACGTGTCTCCGCGCTGGCCAAGGACATTACCGAATACCTGACCGCCATCGACCTGCCCGAACCGGTGCGCAAGCCGGGCACGGTCGTCGCCTATCATTCGGCCTGTTCGATCCAGCACGGCCAGAAGATCACCCGCCAGCCTAGGGAATTGCTGGCCAAAGCCGGTTTCATCGTGCGCGAGCCGCGCGAAGGGCATTTGTGCTGCGGTTCGGCCGGCACATACAACATCCTGCAGCCGGAGATTTCGGCCAGGCTGCGCGACCGCAAGGTGAAAAACATCGAGGCTACCGGCGCTTCGGTCGTCGCCACCGGCAATATCGGCTGCATAACGCAGATCGCATCCGCCGCGAAGCTGCCGGTGGTGCATACGATCAAGCTGCTCGACTGGGCCTATGGCGGGCCGAGGCCGGAAGGTGTCGCCGAACCCGGCCTGATCGCCGCTGAGTAGGGGCCGCCCCGGCGTTATTCGGCCGCCAGCCTGTCGATCGTGCCGTAGGTCGCCTCGTAGAGCGCGCGCTGGCGGCTGAGCGCCACCATCGTGTTGCGCAGCAGGATCGCAACGGTGATCGGGCCGACGCCGCCCGGCACCGGCGTGATCCAGGAGGCCACGTCCTTCACGCTGTCGGTGTCGACGTCGCCGACGATACGGGTGGAACCGTCCGGCAGCGTCTCGGAATTGATGCCGATATCGATGACGGCCGCACCCGGCTTTACCATGTCGGCCTTGATCAGGCGCGGCTTGCCGACGGCGACGAACAGCGCATCGGCGCGGCGCGCGTGCGCGGCGACCGAGCGCGTCATGTGGTGACAGACCGTGACCGTCGCGCCTTCGCTCATCAACAGGAAGGCGATCGGCTTGCCGACGATCTCGGAGTGGCCGACCATCACCACTTCCAGGCCCTTGAGGTCGAGGCCGGTTTCCTTGAGCAACTCGACCGAGGCGGCCGCCGTGCAGGGCGCCAGATCGAGCTGGTTGTAGACGATGTTGCCGATCGAGGCCGGATGCATGCCTTCGACGTCCTTCAGCGGATGCACCGCCGCCTGCAACGTCCTGATCGGGATATGTGCCGGCACCGGCCGCTGGATGATGATGCCGGTAACGCGCGGATCGGCGTTCAGGCCGTGGATCGCCGCTTCCAGTTCGCCCGCGGTGATGGTGGCGGGAAAGCGCCGTTCGTCGAAATCGATGTCCGCCAGCTCTGCCTTGGCGCGCTGGTTTCGTACATAGACATCCACCGCCGCCGTATCGCCGACGGTGATCGACACCAGTTTGGGCGGGAACCCTTCGGCCCTTGCGATCGCCGCATCCTCGCGCACGGAGGCGATGATGCGCCGGGCAACCGGGCCGCCCTTGAGATAGCGGCTGTCGTCGGACAGTGACATGATCGGACTCTTCTGACCTGAGCGTTGCCTTGCCATAGCAAAAGAACAGCGGCAATGGCAGCACGAATGCGAACCGTCATGCCTTTTGCGCGACGTGCGGGCGCGGCAGTGCTTCGTCCGAAACGGAAAGGGCAGCACGGTTTCCCGTGCCGCCCTTTCTGACCGGCCGCATCCCCATACGGCCCGTCCCCCGTTATTCCTTCCGATCCCGGGAAGCGCTGCGCTTCCGGATCGGGTGATTCGCAGCAACTATTATATCACCTCGACAGTGGTTCCGACATCGACCCGTTCATAAAGGTCGACGACATCCTCGTTGCGCATGCGGATGCAGCCCGACGACACGGCGCCGCCGATCGTCCAGGGCTGGTTGGTGCCGTGGATGCGATATTCCGTACTACCGAGATAGAGCGCGCGCGCGCCGAGCGGGTTCTCCATGCCCCCGGCCAGGTAGGTTGGCAGGTAACGCCCCTTGGCGGCCTCGCGCTTGATCATCGCGGCCGGCGGGCGCCAGTCCGGCCAGACCCGCTTGTTGGTGATCTTGTGCGTGCCCGACCATTCGAAGCCCGGCTTGCCGGTGCCGACGCCATAGCGCCGCGCCTTGCCGTTCTTTTCGACCAGATAGAGGAAGTTCTGGGTCGTATCGATGACGATGGTGCCCGGCTTCTGGGAGCCGTCATAGGCGACTTCCTGCGGCAGGTAGATCGGATTGATCTGCGGGCGCGCGACCATGCGCTTGGCCGGGGCCTGCACGGCCGCCGTTTGCACGCGGTCGGGCTGCGCATAACGCGGGCGCGGCTGCTGCGCGACCTGCCGGTTCTGCCGCACGATCCCCGGCGCTTGGCCAAGCTGCAGCACCCAGGGGGCGGAAAGGTCGGGGCTCACCATCACCGGCGGTCTGTCGGCATAGCGGTCTCCGGCCGTGGAAGGTGTGACGCCTGCGGCAAACGCAGCCACGGCGCCGAGCACGGAAAACAAAACTCTCTTCATCGGGAAAGCACCTTGATCGTCTGACAAACCGGGTGGAAACCACCTCCCGGTTCAGCGATCATTGGCGCGGGAACAGCAACCGAAACATGAATCGGAATGTGTAAAATGCGGAACTGTCGGTAAACCTTTTGGTGTGGTTACCGCCGCGTTCAGGAATCTGGTAAAGCCAAGGTAAAGCAGCGCAACCAGCGCGTTAACGAATGGAATTCTCGCCATGGACAAGGAAAGAACCGGCCTTCTCGCCGGACCCGACGGTGTCGCGCGCTGCTTCTGGCACGGCAATCTGCCCGACTACCTGCATTACCATGACCATGAATGGGGCCGCCCGGTGGCGGACGACCGCCGGCTGTTCGAGAAGATCTGTCTCGAAGGCTTCCAGTCGGGCCTGTCCTGGCTGACCATCCTGCGCAAGCGCGAGAATTTTCGCGCCGCTTTCGCCGGATTCGATTTCGACAAAGTCGCCGCCTTCACCGACAAGGACGTCGAGCGCCTGCTCGGCGATGCCGGCATCATCCGCCATCGCGGCAAGATCGTCTCGACCATCAACAACGCCAAACGCGCCCGCGAAATGGCCGATGAATTCGGCTCGCTCGCTGCCTGGTTCTGGAAGTGCGAACCCGGCAGGGAGGAACGGCCGCAGGTGGTCGACCTCGCCCATCTGCGCGCCAATCCGACCACGGCGGTCTCGATCCGCATTTCCAAGGATCTGAAGAAGCGCGGCTGGACCTTCGTCGGCCCGACCACGGTCTACGCCTTCATGCAGGCGATGGGCCTGGTCAACGATCATCTCGAGGGGTGTGTGTGCCGCAAAGAGGTCGAGAAAGAACGGAAGGCTTTCAAACGGCCGAAATAGCCTCAGGCGCCGTTGGCACTTCCCAGGAACAGGCCGGCGACGATCGCGACCACGGTGGCGACGGTTGGATAGATCACCAGCAGGCCGGTCACCAATGCGTCGCGCAGGGAAGGTCCGGTATCGGCGTGTACCTCGAACGGTCCGGCCGGCTGGCCGATCATGCTGGGAGCATGGACATCTGCGGCGCGCAGGCGTGCCGGCATGTCGCCCGCATCCCTGTTGTCATGAAATTCCACCGCGCTCATCATGTCCCGAACCCCTCCATTGCGGTGCGCTGTATCGGCCTCGATTATGTCGGCACGATGCCGCGCCGATGGCGGGATTGTTTCATTTTCGGTGCGTTTTTGTTTCGGCGAACGCCCGCGTGCCTTCTCGCATGCATGGAGACAGCGCCTGCCGCCGGCCTTGCCCGGTAGGACCTGTTCGGTTAGGACACGCCCGTTGCGAAAATCGCAACGCTGTTGAGTTTTCAGCAACACGAAACACCGGGCGAATCCATGGCCGACAAATCGGAAAAGACGAAAGCGCGGCTGCCGCGCGGTTTTGCCGACCGCAGCGCCGAAGATATCCGCGCCGTCGAGAAGATGATGGCGACGATCCGCTCGGTCTACGAACTCTACGGTTTCGAGCCCGCCGACCAGCCGCTGATCGAATACACAGATGCGCTCGGAAAATTCCTGCCCGACCAGGACCGGCCGAACGAAGGCGTGTTCTCCTTCCAGGACGATGACGACCAGTGGCTGTCGCTGCGCTACGACCTGACCGCGCCGACGGCGCGTTTCGTCGCCGAGAATTTCGAGCGCCTGCCAAAACCCTATCGCAGCTACCGTTCCGGCTGGGTGTTCCGCAACGAGAAGCCCGGTCCCGGCCGCTTCCGCCAGTTCATGCAGTTCGACGCCGACACGATCGGCACGCCGGGCGTCGCGGCCGACGCCGAGATGGCGATGATGATGGCCGATGTGATGGAAGCGCTCGGCATCAAGCGCGGCGACTACGTCATCCGCGTCAACAACCGCAAGGTGCTGGACGGCGTGCTCGAGGCGATCGGCCTCGGAGGTGAAGGGAATACGAGTCGTCGGCTGACCGTGCTGCGGGCGATCGACAAGCTGGACAAGCTCGGGCCGGAAGGCGTGCGGCTTCTCTTGGGACCAGGGCGCTGGGACGGCGGCAAGGAAGGCGAGGGCGACTTCGCCAAAGGCGCCGGGCTGAATGATACGCAAGCCGAGGCGGTTCTTCTGGCGACGGCGCGAAACGCGCAGGCCGGCCAGGATGCCAGCGTCGGTGCGAACGCCGTCTACCAGGAGGGCGTTGGCGAGCTCGCGACCATCGAGGCCCTGGTCAGGGCGGCGGGATACGGCGAAGATCGCGTCGCCATGGACCGCTCCGTCGTGCGTGGTCTCGAATATTACACCGGCCCGGTCTTCGAGGCCGAGCTCCTGGCCGAGATTCCCAACGAGGATGGCCAGATCGTGCGCTTCGGTTCGGTCGGCGGCGGCGGCCGCTATGACGGGCTGGTGTCGCGCTTCCGCGGCGAGCCGGTGCCGGCGACGGGCTTCTCCATCGGCGTTTCCAGGCTGATGACGGCGCTGAAGAACCTCGGCAAGCTCGACAGCGCCGACGTGATCGCGCCGGTCGTCGTGCTGGTGATGGACAGGGATACCGAAAGCCTCGGCCGCTACCAGAAGATGGTGGGCGAGCTGCGTGCCGCCGGCATCCGCTCCGAAATGTATCTCGGCGGCGCCGGCATGAAGGCGCAGCTCAAATATGCCGACCGTCGCGGCTGTCCGGTCGCGATCATCCAGGGCGGCGACGAGCGCGCCAAGGGCGAATTGCAGATCAAGGACCTGATCGAAGGCGCGCGCCTGTCGGCCGAGATCACCGATAACGCCGAATGGCGTGCCGCCCGCCCGGCGCAGGTCACGGTGGCGGAAAGCGAGCTGGTGGCAGAGGTGAGGAAGATCCTGGCGGCGCAGGCAGCCGACCGCGCGAAGGGTGGCGCTTGAGCACCCCCCTCTGGCCTGCCGGCCATCTCCCCCGCAAGGGGGGAGATTGGATGTCGCGTATGCTTTCGCCAATCTCCGTCGTGGCAGAAAAGGCGCTGCGCTCGAAGCTGCCGATCTCCCCCCTTGCGGGGGAGATGTCCGGCAGGACAGAGGGGGGTGCCTCGCGCCCATGGGCTCTATGACCTCCCGCTATCCCGCCATCGCGGCCGACATCGCCGGCCTCTTCGCGACCCGCGACACGCATGCGGTGGAGGTCGCCGTGCTCCAGCCGGCCGATCCGTTCCTCGACATGGCGGGCGAGGATTTGCGCCGCCGCATTTTCCTGACCGAGAGCGAGACTGGCCAGACGCTCTGCCTGCGGCCGGAATTCACCATTCCCGTCTGCCTCGACCATATCGCCAGCCAGGCCGGTACGCCGCGTCGCTACTCCTATCTGGGCGAAGTGTTCCGCCAACGCCGCGAAGGCCGCAACGAGTTCTTCCAGGCCGGCATCGAGGATCTCGGCGACCGCGACACGGCCGCTGCCGATGCCCGTTCGGTGGCCGACGCGCATGCACTGCTGTCGCTGGCGCTGCCGGGCCAGCCGCTCTCGATCACGCTCGGCGACCAGGCCATCTTCGAGGCGGTGCTGGCGGCTCTCGGCCTGCCGCGCGGCTGGCGCATGCGGCTCGCCCGCGCCTTCGGCTCGGCGACGATGCTGGAGGCAGCCCTTGCCGATCTCGCCAATCCGCCGCGCAACAGCCAGCTCTCCGGCCCGGTCGCGGCACTTGTGCTCGACGGTGACCTGGACGGTCTCTCCGCGCATATAGCCGGCGGCATGGAACAGGCCGGCCTGTCGGCTTCGGCCGGACGCGCGCCGGCCGATATCGCGCGGCGGCTGATCGAAAAGGCCGAGCTGCGCAGCGTGCGGCTGTCCAACGAAGCCTTCGCGGCGCTGAAGACCTTTCTGGCGATCGACGTGCCGCTCGACGGCGCGGCCCAGGCGCTCGAGAGTTTTGCCGGTGCCGCCGGGCTATCGCTCGGGGCCGCGCTGGAAAAATTCGCGGCGCGCGCCAAGGCCGTCGAGGCGAACGGCCTGCCGGCGCAAAAGATCCGCTATGACGCCGCCTTCGGCCGCCCGCTCGATTATTACACCGGCCTCGTCTTCGAGATCGCGGCGCAAGATGGTGAAAGGCCGCTGGCCGGCGGCGGCCGCTACGACCGGCTGCTGACGCTGCTCGGCGCCAAGACGCCGATCCCCGGCGTCGGCTTCTCGGTCTGGCTCGACCGCATCGAGGCATTGCGGGAGCACGCGCCATGATCACGCTGGCGATCCCGTCCAAGGGCCGGTTGAAGGAGCAGGCGCTGGAGGTGCTGGCGAAAGCCGGCCTCGCCATCAGCCTGCCCGGTGACGAGCGCAAATATCACGCCCGCGTCGAAGGCATGGACAATGTCGAGGTCGTTTTCCTGTCCGCCTCCGAAATATCGGGCGAGATCGGTCAAGGTGCCGTCGATCTCGGCATCACCGGCGAGGACCTCGTGCGCGAGAACCTCGCCGACTGGGAGGCGCGCGCCGAAATCGTCGCCCGTCTCGGCTTCGGCCATGCCGATGTCGTGGTGGCCGTGCCCGACATCTGGCTCGACGTCGAGACCATGGCCGACCTCGATGATGTCGCCGCCGATTTCCGCCAGCGTCACGGAAGGCGGCTCAGGATCGCCACCAAATACTGGCGGCTGACCCAGCAATTCTTCTCGCAGAAGCACGGTATCCAGGTCTATCGCATCGTCGAGAGCCTGGGCGCCACCGAGGGCGCGCCGGCGGCCGGCCTTGCCGATGTCATCGTCGACATCACCACCACCGGCTCGACGCTGCGCGCCAACCATCTCAAGGTGCTGGTCGACGGCGTCGTGCTGCGGTCGCAGGCGTGTCTTGTCGCATCGCGAAAGACGCGTTCCACGGCCGACGAGACGATGCTGCGCGACATAGCGGCGAGCATGGCCTCGGTGAAGGAATAGCTGGCGGCGGACAAATTTTGTTCTTGTTTTGTGCCGGCCACTATGCTACAAATATCGGTATGGTGATGATTTGCGCCACCCGCCCGTCGAGGCGGGTTTTTCGTTTCTGCGCCATTCTCATGACCCTGCCATTCTCATCACCGTGGAAGGCGGTGCGGCCCGTCTTCGAAGCTTGGCCCTACCTTCGGCGGGATTTCCACCGTCCCGGCAGGCTGATAGGCTCGGATGTCCTGGGAGGAGAGAGCGATGCCGGTCAATCTCGACGAGCTGAAGAACGCCACCAGTTTGCGCGGACGCGGGGCGCGCGCCGGCAGCGTCTTTGTCGCGCCCGTCGACGGCAAGGCGCACGTCTCGGGCGAGCGCGGCGTGCCGCTGCTCGACAAGACCATCCCCGCGCTGTTCTCCGACACGGCCGGCAAATACGGTACGCTCGATGCCGCCGTCTTCGTCGGCCAGGACAAGCGCTTCACCTGGAGCGAGCTTTCCGACACGGTGGATGCGCTGGCCGCCGGTTTCCTGGCGCTGGGCCTCGAAAAGGGCGATCGCGTCGGCATCTGGTCGCCCAACCGCTGGGAATGGCTGGTGACGCAGTTCGCCACCGCCCGCATCGGCCTGATCCTGGTCAACATCAATCCGGCCTACCGGCTCACCGAGCTGGACTATGCGCTGAACAAGGTCGGCTGCAAGGCTCTGGTCACCGCGGCCAGCTTCAAGACCTCGGATTATATCGGCATGATCGAGACGCTGGCGCCGGAGATCGCGACGGCCACGCCCGGCAAGCTTAGGGCACAGAAACTGCCGGCGCTCCGGATCGTCATCCGCATGGGCGAGGAGAACTCACCCGGCATGTTCAACTTCGCCGATGTGCTGGCCATGGCGGGGCGCGACGAGCATGACAGCCTCGACCGCATCTCCGAGGGGCTGAAGCCGGACGACGCCATCAACATCCAGTTCACGAGCGGAACCACGGGCGCGCCCAAGGGCGCGACGCTGACCCATCTGAACATCGTCAACAACGGCAATTTCGTCACCTCGGCGATCAGGTTGACGGTGGACGACCGGCTCTGCATTCCCGTGCCGCTCTACCATTGCTTTGGCATGTCGATGGGCACGATGGGCTGCGTCACCAAGGGCGCGACCATGGTCTTTCCCGGCGAGGGCTTCGATGCCGGCGCGACACTGAACGCCGTGGCGCAGGAACGCTGCACCGGCCTCTACGGCGTGCCGACCATGTTCGTCGGCCTGCTCGACCATCCCGATTTCGCCGCCTTCGACCTGTCCAGCCTGCGCACCGGCATCATGGCCGGCTCGCCATGCCCGATCGAGGTGATGAAGAAGGTGGTGTCGCTGATGCATATGTCCGAAGTGACCATCGCCTACGGCATGACCGAGACCAGCCCGGTCTCCTTCCAGAGCAGCGTCGACGACCCCTTGGAAAAACGCGTCTCGACTGTCGGGCGCGTTCATCCCCATGTCGAGGTCAAGGCCGTCGATGCCGATGGCGCAACCGTTGCCGTCGGTGCGCCGGGCGAACTCTGCACACGCGGCTATTCCGTGATGAAGGGCTATTGGGACGACGAGGACAAGACCCGCGAGGCGATCGATGCCGACGGCTGGATGCATACGGGCGACCTCGCCACGATCGATGCCGAGGGCTATTGCAACATCGTCGGCCGGGTCAAGGACATGGTCATCCGCGGCGGCGAGAACGTCTATCCGCGCGAGGTCGAGGAGTTCCTCTACCGGCACCCCAAGGTCAGGGAGGTGCAGGTGTTCGGCATTCCCGACGCCAAATACGGCGAGGAGCTCTGCGCCTGGATTGTGCTCAAGCCCGGCCAGATCGCCACCGAGCAGGAGATCAAGGCCTTCTGCGCCGGCCAGATCGCGCATTACAAGGTTCCGCGCCACATCCGCTTCCGCGCCGAATTGCCGATGACGGTGACCGGCAAGCCGCAGAAATTCCTGATGCGCCAGGCGATGGTCGAGGAACTGGGGCTGGTGACGCAGAAGACCGCGTGAGGGGAGCGCGGGGCGGGAAGGTGCGGTTGCCGAGACGAGTGTGAATGTCGCATTTCGGGGCCGAAAGCGGACTGGCAGGTTATAGGCAATGCGCCTGCCAAAGTGGACAATCGCTGGGGTGGTTGAATGGCCGATTGCTGCTGCGCCGCGCCGATTTGATCGACCCATATAGCGTGCGAACGGCCGTCCCTCAGCCGGCTTGCAGTCGCCTAGCCGTCTTCCGCGAAGTGGGTGCGAATTTCCGAGCGCGCGAGCCGCTCTGGAAGTTTGCGATCGGTGGTGGAACCAATTTCTCGGACTTACGTTGCAAATAGCTATTTGCGGCTCTGCCGCGATATCGGGAACTGAGCAGTGGGACTGTCTTGGCAACAAGGTCCTCTCTCGACGGGAGCCATCGGTCGGTTTCTCGTCCCCGAAGCGTTGCCCAAGAGAATGTTATATGTGGAACGGCTGCGCCGGCGCATGCGCGTATTGTTTGGCGGGGTTTGGGTTGCCGAAAGCGACGACGTTCTCCTACTGTTTGAACCCGCCCGCTACCCGGTAGCTTATTTTCCGGAGTCCGACATTTCAGCACATGTGTTGGAGCGGACAGAGCAGATCACCCAACATCCTGATCTTGGGTCTACTTCATGGTACACTGTCCGGGTAGGCGAGCAACACGTGGCGGCCAGAGGAGCGTGGCAACACACGAACCTCCCTGCCCATGCAACAGAACTCCAGGGACGATTGGCGTTCGCATGGCGCGCCATGGATGCCTTCTATGAAGAAGACGAACGAATCCTGGGTCATGCTGCCGACCCATACCATCGCATAGATATTCGACAGAGTTCTCGTCACCTCGTGGTCCGCTACAACGACCGCGTCGTTGCGGATACCAGGCATCCATTGGGCCTGTACGAATCCGGGTTCGCTCCACGCTGGTATGTCCCTCGTGATGACATCCACGAGTCCTCCCTCACAGCGGTAAAGCTTCAGACGTTCTGTCCCTACAAAGGGCTCTGCAGCTATTATTCTATTGGCGACGCTCGTCAGGCGGCATGGTCCTACACCGACGCCTATCCCGAAGTCCGCCGCATTGCCAACCTTGTGTCGTTTGAGCCGGACATAGTTTCGGTCTTCCTCGACGACGTTCAGCTTCATCTCGAGCCTGGCCAGACGGTCGTCCCTCACGGTCCTGATCGAAATCTCGATGTGGCCGAGTTGGAGCGGGCACCTGGTGGAGGCCCCGAAATGATTGCCGGCGGCTAGCTACCGGTCGCGATTAAACGGAGCGGAGCATGGCGCGACTATTGTCCGTGAACGTGGGGCTTCCGCGCAACATCTCTTGGAATGACCGCACCGTATACACCGGCATTTTCAAAAACCCGGTAGCCGGACGTTGTCGCGTTGGCCGATTGAATTTGGACGGTGACGGTCAGGGCGACCTCGCCGGGCACGGGGGCGAGCAGCGGGCCGTCTTCGTCTATCAAATCGCATCATATCGCTACTGGCAGAAGCACCTGAACAGGACCGACTTCGTCTATGGTCAGTTCGGCGAAAACTTCACGGTCGAGGGCTTGCCAGACGATGCAGTTTGCATCGGAGATCGATTTCGTATTGGAGGCGCGCTTTTCGAGGTCACTCAACCTCGCGTCACATGCTACCGGGTTGGCATCCGCATGGACGAGCCCCGAATGCCGGCATTGCTGACTTCCAGCGGCCGGCCAGGATTCTACTTCCGAGTTCTGCAAGAAGGCGAGGTAGGAGCGGGCGACGAAATCCTCAAGGTGGGCGAAGCGAATGAACGGGTAACCGTCGCTGAGCTGAATGCACTGCTTTATTCACCGGAACATCCCCGCGTCGAATTGGAGCGCGCGGCGCGGATCAAAGCGCTTTCGCCAGGATGGCGGGGTTCTTTTGAGGCTTTGCTGCGCAGCCAATCGACCGGCGTAGAGAGCGGCAATGCCGGGCTCGCTCCGCCAGCCGCGTTACACCCTGCTGCTCCCGGATTTCAGCCGCTCGCGGTGGCTGATCTAGAGCAGGAGTCCGTGGACGTCGTCTCTCTGTCGATGCGGCATCCCGATGGAAAACCGCTCCCGCCCGCTCTACCTGGTCAATATATCGTGCTGCGCCTTCGCCCGACCCGTTCCAGTGCTGCGCTATTTCGCAGCTACTCGCTCTCGGGCCCACTCTCGGAAGAGCGCTACAGAATCAGCGTCAAGATCGAACCGCACGGGACGGCCGGCCTTTTTCTGCGGGATCATGTGCGGATAGGCGATCTTGTCGACGTAAGCTCGCCGCGCGGAAGCTTTACATTGCAGCCTGGGCAGAGTCCCGTGGTACTGCTCAGCGCAGGCATCGGCGCGACACCTCTTCTGGCAATACTATACGCGCTGGCGGCAGCCCGGGACACGCGGCAGGTCCTCTGGCTATACGCGGCTCGCGACAGACGGCACCATCCTTTTGCAGCCGAAGTCCGCCGTCTGATGGCCAGTCTCCCCCATGGTCGCAGTTATGTCTGCTATAGCAGGCCAGACCCGGTCGACAGACTCGGCGTCGATTTTGATGCAACCGGCCACCTATCATCATTGGTCTTCAATAGTGTCAGTATCCCGCAGGACGCCGACGTCTATCTCTGCGGACCTGTCGACTTCATGGCAGACATGAAAGAGGCGCTAGCTGCATCGGGCGTCGCCCCGGATCGCGTTCGTATCGAGATCTTCAACGGGAGCGAGCCGCTGAACCCCGGTGTTGTTGCCAGCGAGCGGCGCGCGCCACATCTGCCGGAAGGCGACACCGATGCCGGTCCGCTGGTCTCCTTCGCTCGAAGTGGTGTAGCCGCCCATTGGAACCCTTCAGTGTACCGGAGCATTCTGGAGCTGGCAGAGGCCTGTGACGTTCCCTCCCGGTGGTCATGCCGAACCGGTGTTTGTCACAACTGCGAAAGTGGGTTGATATCAGGCGCGATCGCCTATGAGCCTGAACCGCTTGAAAGGCCGGCCGACGGCAACCTTCTCATTTGCTGCTCGCAACCGACCCGTGATCTAGTCATCGATTTGTAAGCTAATCGAAGGGGACGGACTATGAAGTCTGGCACAGCCGCGTTCGGAATATTATCGCTTGAGGTTGTCACACTGCCGATAAGCGATATCGATCGTGCGCTCCGGTTTTATGTGGACCGGGTCGGCTTTGCGCTCGATGTCGACTATGCGCCGAACACCACCTTCCGTGTGGTCCAGCTCACGCCGCCTGGCTCCCACTGCTCAATACAATTCGGCAAAGGCGTTACGGACGCGCCCGCAGGGTCGCTTCGCAACATCTATCTTGTCGTTACGGATATTGAGACTGCGCGAAGCCGGTTGCTCGAACGCGGAGTGGAAGTCAGCGAACTCAAGCACAAGGCTCCGATCGACGGCTGGGGTGGAGCGTTCGCCCCAGGTTTCGACCCCAACCACCGAGACTATGCCAGCTTCGCGGGCTTCTCGGATCCAGATGGCAACACTTGGGTGCTGCAGGAACGGGGACACCCTGATGTGTGATGCGCGAGCAGCGCTGTGAAATCGCAAAAACGCTGCGGAGTTAGGCCTACTTTTGTCAGTTTCGCCGCGTTTCAGCCATTGGCGGTTCGGGATTCAAATAGCCGAGCAGACAGCAGATGCAGAGACCCAAGCCCGCAAGGGGGTACTTCAGCGCAATCATTGCAGCCACGCCGAAGAGGGCCAAGGTCGTAAGGATCGGACGCGCATGAGCCTGCGTACTTTGGGCGAAATCTTGACGCTGCTTCGCCGATCGAGCAGCTCCCAGATCAGCCCGATGTAGGTTGCATTCACCAGAGAGAAGGCGGCTGCGTAAAAGGCTACGGGCTGCGGCTCGAGTTCGCTCACCGCCATCCAAGCAGTGGATAGCGGAGCAGTGAGATCGAAAACAAATGCGCGAAATTGAACCACATGAGGTGCGGTGTCGTCTCGCGAGCGTAGCGCATGAGGTAGTGGTGATTGGCCCAGACGATGGCGATGAAGATGTAGCTCACGGCGTAACTCAGCCACGTCGGCCACAGGGATAGCAACGCAACGAAAGTCGGCTGACCGGGTGGTCTCAACTCCAGCACCAGCACGGTGATGAGAACGGCGAATACGCCATCAGAGAACATGCTCAGTCGTTTCTAGAGTCGCAGGGCAAGATATTTACGTCAATTGGCTGTCGACTTACCTATCTCGGCTCGGAGTTCCGGCATTCAGGGTCTTGCGAGATAGCGTCTTCCCGTGCCACTCAAACCAAGCGCCAATCGGGAAGGCAATGAAGATCGATGATCCGCTCGGATCCGGCTCACATCTCTGCCGCCATGAACGCAGACGAAAACGACCACTTTCGGGAACGTTTGAAGTTTGCTGAATGGCGGGAAAGAGGCGCATAGCAGCCGTCCAACAAACGCGCATTCGCCTTGCGCCGACCTCAAGCCTGGAGGGCACCGACCTCAGCCCTCACTCCTTCACCGCCCCCCCGTAGAGGGGGCTCGACGAAGAATGATAGAGCACCGGCAGCGGATCGATCAGCGCGCCTGCCATTCATAGACGTTCGGGCGCTCGGTAAGCGCGCCAACCGGCACGTCTTGTTTTCGCCTGCCACATCCGCTTCCGAGGCGCTCGCTCCGCGTGAACGGCTGAGCACTTCCCGCGCCGCGTCTAACGCGGGAAGTCTCCGTCTCTCCCGGACTTACGCCTTGGCGGCGTTCTGTGCAGCCTCGAACACATCGCGTGCGGACGTCGTACCGGCTACGTGCTCCGTACTCGCGACGCCGAGGTCCATCCATCCCGCGTTGACGGCCTCGAACATTTCTTGGGCAGGTCCGGAGTGGCCTTTCGGGATGCCGAATTGCTCGAAGGCTTCCGCCCACCCTGCACGCGGGATTGCAAAGGCTTTCACGTCGCGATTGAGGACCTCACCCAGCTGCCCCGCGACGTCATCGGCGGTGACCATCGAACCAACCTCGATGACGCGCTGGCCCGACCACGCCGGCCCGGTCAAAAGGGTTGCGACCTCCGCGCCTATGTCGTTTGTCGCGACCATGGTCGATTTCCGGTTTGTCGGATTGTAGTAGACCGGTAGCGTTCCGCCTTCGGCGACCTGCAAGCCGTAGAGGAAGTTTTCGAAGAACCCGCCGGCGCGCACAAATGCGATTGGCGATTTCAGGTCGCGAAGACCTTGCTCCAGAAGCGACAGGGCCGTGATCACCCCGTGCCCGCTGGTTCGGTTCGCGCCCATCGACGAAAGCGCAACCACTCGCGGCGGCGCTGCCTTGGTGAGCGCCTCGACATAGTTTGCAATCACGCCCTTTGCTTCTTTGTAATCGGGCGAGGGCGCCCAGACAGGGGGCAACATGACGAACGCGCCTTCGACGCCTCCGAGCGCTTGCTCGATGGCTGCCGGATCATTCCAATCGCCCTCCACCAGCTCCACGCCCTTGTTCGCCCAGTTGGCAGCCTTCTCGCGATTGCGGACGAGCGCGCGTACATCCTTGCGGTGCGCCAACAGATGTTCTGCCGTTGCGCCGCCAACTTTTCCCGTGATTCCCATGACTAGAAACATGTGTTTTCTCCTGATGTCGGGGGACAGGGTACTGCCCCGGTTGGTTCAATGGATGAGTGGTAGAATGGCCCGGACTCGGGGATCGCGCAGATAGAGGCCGCCCCACGCCAGCGCGCCCAGAAGCAGGGAAATGATCTCCGGCGGCGATCCCAACTCACCAATGCGGACGTGGGCGCAGATGGCACCGCCCAGAAAGCCCGTCACCAGGATCGCGCCTAGGACGGCGGTGGCCGGAATGGCGTAGAGGATGGCGCAGGCGAGTATGATCGGCCCCACGACACGGGTCAGGTCCATCGCGAACCCGGTTTCCTGCAACATGCCCGCGATCTGTGCCGGCGCGAAAAGCTGAATGGTGCCGTCTGCCACCAGAGCGATAACGACAAGCGCGCTCATGATCCGGCCGGCCCACAGGGCGCGATGCAAGGTCACGGTTTCGGCTGCCTGACGCGGGTTCATGGTTTCGGACACTTGTCGTTCTCCGATGGGGAGATCCCATATCCGAAACTTACTGTGCCTCCTGAGTGTGATAAACATCGAGAAAATGAACCAACTGTTCTCTTCTTGGAAAACAATACGAGGCACGAAATGCAGAATCTCGAGCACGTCCTCATTTTCATAACGGTAGCGGAAATGGGCAGCTTCACCCGCGCGGCCGATAGCCTGGGCATCCAGAAGGGGAGGGCCTCGACGGCGGTCCGGAAGCTGGAAGAAGACGTCGGTGCCAGGCTCCTGCACCGCACGACGCGCAGCGTGCGCCTGACGGAGGACGGGCGCGCGTTTCATGCCCGTGCCCGCGATCTGCTGGCTGAAGTCGATGATCTGCACTCGATGTTCGCCGGCGATCGCGTGGCGCTTCGCGGGCGCTTACGGGTCGATCTTCCGACCGAAGTGGCGCGCACGACGATCGTGCCGGCCTTGCCGGAGTTCATGGCGGCTCACCCCGAGTTGGAGCTGGAGGTGTCGAGTACCGACCGGCAAGTCGATCTGGTTCAAGAGGGGTTTGACTGCGTCTTGCGACTTGGTCCCATCGGAGACGAGACGCTGATTGCCCGCCCGCTGGGCCTGTTGCGCATGGTCAACGCCGCCAGTCCCGCTTATCTGGCGCGCTATGGCGTCCCTCGGTCGCTGGACGACCTCCAGCGCCAGGAACATCGGACAATTCATTTTTCGACGATGCTGGGCGCGAGACCGCATGGATGGGAATATCCGGACGGCGACGGCTACTCGACGCGTCAGTTGCCAGGCGCGCTACACGTCAACAGCGCGCAGACCTACGACGCTGCCGCCGTCGCCGGCCTTGGCCTGATTCAAGCGCCGCTTCTGGGGATTGGCCAATACTTGAAGAGTGGAGCGCTGGTGGAGATCATGCCCGATTTGCGTCGCCGGGCGATCCCCGTGTCCTTCGTCGTAGCACATCGCAGCAATCTGTCGCGCCGCGTCCGCGCATTCATGAAATGGATCGAAGATGTACTGGCGCCGTATCTCGAATAGCGGGACGAACATCTTCGTCCCGCCTCGAAATCAACATTCTGGGTATGTCTGCCGGTCGGCGGCCCGGCGGGCCAACAGAATGCGACACCGAAACCGGCGGGGCCGACATGAGATATCGCTGCTCGCAACCTATCCGGGGCCGCCCGTCTGGACGAAATCGGGGAGAGAGGAACCGTCCCTCTCTCCCCCAAGACCTCACGGGCGAACGCGGATGACCGTTTTCCCCGCGCGTCGCTCGGTCGAGTTGAAGGCGGCGATCGCCTCGTCGAGAGGAGCGACTTTGCCGATGTTCGTCCGCAGCCGTCCGTTCCGCACCCGCTGGACGATCTCGCTCAGCTGGGCACGATCGGCTTCGACGACGAAGTCGACCGCCAGGCCATCCACGGGCCTCGCCTCGGCCGGGCCGACGACAGTCACCATCGTGCCTCCGGCTCGGATCAGCGCCGCGGACCGCTTCTGGATGTCGCCGCCGATGACATCGAACACCAGATCGACGCCGCGCACGTCTTCGAGGGCGTCGTTCTCGAGGTCGACGAATTCGTTTGCGCCGAAGTCGAGCGCCTTCTGGCGGTCGGCAGAGCGTCCGGTGCCAATGACGTAGGCGCCGGCCTCTCGTGCGAGCTGCGTCACCATCGACCCGACGGCGCCGGCCGCGCCATGCGCAAGGACGCTCTGCCCCGCCTGAAGACGGCCGTGCTGAAACAGTCCCTGCCACGCGGTCAGGCCCGAGATCGGCAGGCTAGCGCCCACCGTGAAGTCGACATCGCCCGGCAATGGCGCGAGGTTGCGGGCCTCGATAGCGATATACTCCGCCAGGGTGCCGTCGCGATACCAGTCGGCGAGGCCGAACACCCGCTGGCCCACCGACAGTCCCGTCGTACCGTAGCCCAGGGCGGTGACCACCCCGGCCAGCTCGTGCCCGGGATCGATGGCGTCCGGTCGCCGTCGACGCGATCGGTCCAGGTCGAGGGCCACGTCAGCTCGGTCGGGACGAACCCCGACGCATGGATCTCGACGACGACATCGTTTATCGCCGCCTGCGGCTCGGGCCGCTGCACCACCTTCATCCCGGCCGTTCCTGCAGCCTGGTCCGTCACTACGATCGCTTTCATGGGAATTGTCTCCTCAGACATTTGTTGGTTCGGGGTAATTTACGGGCGTGGAAGGTCTTCGATCTCTCACGCAATCAGCCATTGGCGCGGCGCCTTCCACGAGAGCGGCAGTTCTTGCCATCCTTGTCTCCGTAAGATCTGGAGTTGCTGGGGATTATGCAAAGTCCAGGACATCGGCCACCGGCATGCGCGGCTTCTGCGGCCAGTTGCCGGCTCGCTCCGGGCCGACGGTCAGCAGCATCACCGGCACTTCGTCTTCGGCCAGGCCGAACTCGCGGTGCACGGCCTCGGCGTCGAAACCGATCATCGGCGTCGAACCCAGGCCCGGCGACCGGGCCGTGTAGATGATCGCCGCGGTGCCAAAGGTCGCGGAGCGTACCGCCTCGTCGCGCTGGCGCCGCGGCTGATCGTCATACAAACCGCGAGCGGGGATCTCCCATTCCGGCACCAGGTGCGCCGGCATGATGCCGGCCTCCACCACGGGCGCCAGGCGGGCTGGGACGGTGCTGGCATCGGCCAGCCTGCCGATGATGATGAAGGTCACGGCCGCATCGGTGATCGCCGGCTGATTCCAGGCGATCGGGCGCAGCCGTGCCTTGGCTTCCGGCGAGCGTACGGCGATGAAGCGCCAGTTCTGCAGGTGGAAGGAGGTTGGCGCGGACGTGCCGATACGCACCAGGTCGCGGATTTGGTCGTCGCTCAGGGTGGCAGCGGGATCGTAGTACTTGGCGGCGCTGCGGCTTAGGATCGTTTCGATGACGGCATTCGTCGCGAAAGCGTTTTCGCTCTTCCCGGTTTGCGCGAAGATCTGGGCGGCTACGCGGGTTGCGGGTCCGGTGGTGGCGAGGCAGTTCATTGGATGGCTCCCTTATCAAGTGATTGCGGAGCCTAATCTACGGGGAAGAGTGATTATTTCGAGGCTGAATTAGCTCAATGTGATGCGCGAAAGGATCAAATTGCGCTTTCTCGATTCCGGACCGCGCGTCTTACTCGCCCTTGTGCGCCAGTCGCCGCCACTCCCCCGGCGTCATCCCCGTCCTTTCGGCGAAAACACGCCGGAACGCCGAAACGGATTGATACCCGACGGTCTCGGCCACGGCCTCGGTGCTGATCGCCGGCTTCTTCAACTCGTTGGCGGCCAGGCTCATGCGGAGATCGGTCAACAAATCGAGCGCGGAGCGACCCAGCTTGTCCTGGAACTGGCGCATGAACGTAGCGCGCGACATCCCGCACAATTCGGCCAGATCGGGCAGTTTCCAGGGCCGTGCCGCATCGGCGAACATCGCGGAAATGGCTGGAGCAAGCCGGGGATTGCCGGCCAGGGCCAACAAGCCTTCGGGGGCTTTCCCGGATTGGCTCGCCGCGCGCAGTACCAGTGTGAACAGGGCCGAAGAAAGCGCGTTGAGAATGGCGCGTCCTCCGGCTCTGTCTCCGGCGGACTCCATTCGCATCAGCGTCACCAGGCCGGCCAGTTGGCTGGAGGCGGAGCCGATGCCGTTTTCTTCATCGCCGTCCTTGGACCGCGCCACCAGATCCGCAGGCAGGTAGTTGCGGACCAGCCGATCATGGGGTGGTGCGATAAAAAATCGCCCACACAGCAGATCCAGTTGCTCGCCCTGGCCATCATTCTCGCTCAGCATCCATCCGGCAGCCCCCCGCCGTTGCTGGGTAGGGATTGGTATTTGCCCGCTGCCGTCGTGCAGCACATGCGCCGCGCCGTGAGGCAGCAGCACAATATCTCCACTCACCAGCTCCCTTGCTGCTCTCGTGTCCGGATCCTCCAAAATGGCCCGGCCCCTGACGATGACATGGTAGGGAATTTCGTTTGCGGCAGCCTTGCTCCAGGCAATGCGCCACGGCGCACCGTAGGCGCAGCGGACCTCGAGCTGGCCGGTAACGGTGATGATTTGCAAGAGATGGCTGAGCCAGTCCACTTCAGACATTGGACCTCGAAAACCGGAAATGGTGAAACATCTTATCGCAATTGTGCACTGGTTCTATCTGTCGCTCACATTTCCAAACCCGGCTACGCTCGCGCCTGGATCGCGAGCGAGCCACCGAGCGTCGTGGAGGTCGTCGCGGTGGGGGCGATCGGCCTCACCCTGTGCCAAGGTATGATCTACCATGGCCTCAACGACACCGACGCCACCACGGCCGGCATCATCATGGCGCTGTCGCCTGTCATGACGATGGTGCTCGCCCGTTTCGTGCTTGGCGAGCCGCTCGGGCTGTGGAAGTCGCTAGGCGCGCTGGTTGCGCTCGCCGGGATGATTTTCATCGTTGCCCACGGCAACCTGACGGCGCTGCTGCAACTCAAGTTCAACGCCGGCGAGCTGTGGATCGTCGGCAGCGCGTTCTGCTGGGGCCTGTACACCGTGCTTTTGCGCCGTGCCAAATTCGGCATCGAACTCCTGCCGATGGTCGTGCTGCTGCTCGGCGCTGGTGCGCTGGTCGCCTTGCCGTTCCATGTGTGGGAATTGTTCAACGACGAACGCTCCGCCATGGACGTCCACAGCATTCTCGCGCTCGCCTATCTGGCCGGTCCGGGCGGCGCCTTGATGTACTATCTCTACAATAAAAGCGTGGAAACGCTCGGTGCGAGCCGAGCGAGCATGCTGCTCTACCTGCAGACGGTGTTCGTCGCTGTGTTAGCCTATCTGCTGCTCGGCGAGGGCTTGCACGATTACGATCTGGTCGGCGCGGCCTTCATCGTCACCGGCATCGTACTCGCCACCGTGGTCAAACCCAGGCCAGCTCAACCACGCGTGGCGTAGATAAATCGAAGGTCAGGACGGTTCACTGTCGAAACAGGCGCGCAGCAAATGCAACCCTTCTTCGATGCGGGGCGTCGGAATGGCGCCATACCCCAGCATGATGCCGGCTCGCGGTATGGCGTTCACGGCGAACCGTGACAGGATCTGGACGGCGACGCTCCGATCGGCTGCGCGGCGCGCGACCTCGGCGATCTGGTCCGCCGACATTTTCCGGGCAAGAGCGGTGAGATGGAGCCCCGTTGTCGATGGGATGAGTTCGAGATGATCGGCAAAATCATTGGCGATGGCGTTCGCGATGATCTGGTGCCGTTCCCGGTAGATTGCGTTCACCCGACGGATGTGACGCGCAAAGGCGCCCTCATCGATGAAGCGCGCGAGCGCTGCTTGCGCCGGGGTCGATGAATGCCAGTCGCTGACGAATTTCGCTTTGTGCACGGCCGCTCGCAGCGATGGCGGCGTCAATATGAAGCCCAGCCGAAGCGTCGGCAGCATTGTCTTCGAGAAGGAGCCGACGTAGATGACCCGGCCTTTTGCGTCGAGCGTCTGCAACGGCTCGAGGGGACGGCCTCCGAAACGGAACTCGCTGTCGTAGTCGTCTTCGATGATGGCCGCGTTATTTCGCTCGGCCCAGGCCAGCAGCGCCTGCCGGCGCGGCAGCGTCATCGTCACCGAAAGCGGAAATTGATGAGACGGCGTGACATACACGGCTCGGACTCCGCGCGGTAGCGCATCAACGACCAGGCCCTGGCGATCCACCGGTACACCGACCACACGAATACCCAAGGCCTTGAACAAATGCCTCGGAGGACCGTAGCCCGGATCTTCAATGGCAATTGCATCGCCCGGTGCCAGCAGGACGCGGGCCAGGACATCCAGTGCCTGCTGCGTACCGTTTGTGACAATGATGTCGTCCGCAGCCGCCCCGATCCCTCGGGAGATGCCTATGTGCCTGGCGATTGCGACCCTGAGATCGTGATGTCCGGCGGGATGCTCGTAAGTGCCGGCGGTCGCTTCGCCCGAACGCAGCGCCCAAACCACCGACCGCCGCCACGCCCCGTGCGGAAACAGCGAAGCATCGCAAAACCCGGCGTGAAAGTCGAACCGAACCGGCTCGAATGCGGGTGGTGGGGCTATCGCCTCCCAGATCTGGCGTGGCTGGAGCACGCCGGTAGATCGGCGTCCGGTCTTTTCTCGCCCGGCCGGCACGACCAATTCGCTGATGAACGTCCCAGACCCCTGCCGGGATGTCACGAACCCTTCCGCGGCGAGCCGTTCATAAACCACGGTCACGGTGGCACGCGACACGGCAAGCGTCCGCGCCAGTTCGCGGCCAGGCGGCAGAGGGTCGCCGGGCCGCAGCCGTCGATCCAGAACGGCGCGCCGTATCTGACGATAAATCTCGCCGCTGAGATTCTTGCGCCCGACCAGGCTTATGTGAAAGGTGGTCATTGTTCAGCAACTGGAATTGGTCTGACGCAGGCACTGGAATTCAGCCTGCCACCAGTCCTCCTGCGTCCTGCCGGCTTAGCGGCAGCGCCTTGCAAGTGTCGTCATGCCAATTGGAATTGGACTGGCCAAGAATCCATGAATTGGCACTTCTATCGGTCCTCTAGCCTCCTTACCATTGCTTCGGCGGCAAGGGAAGAAGCGGATGGCTGGCTATGGGAGGCTGAAATGCCTCGAGCGGAGACTCGAATCCATCACCCGTCGAGCGTGCGACTACCTTGGTCTGTGCCGAAAACCACAGTCGCGGCCCTCAAGACTTGGCAATTATCCGTCTCAAGAGGTCGGGCAATCGCGGATTTGTCCCCCGAGCTGTTGAGGGACATTCGGGTCCATGCCATCGATCTGCCGGACCACGGGGCCGATCCTACGCCGGTCGCCACGGCTGACCCTATTCGCGCCATCGGCGCGGCCTTGCGAGCACAAGGCCGCCGCCGCATGCTGGTGGACCGTTCGATCGGCGGCATTTTCGAAACCCGCGCCGTCGAGACCACCGCGCGGCTCGAAGCTGCGAACCAACCGTCAACATTTTGGGGAGAGTGCCATGCCCAACCATCAGCGCTCTGCTACGCGCACGACAACGCTTGCCCACCAGCCCGGTTCGATCCCGGGCGAGACAGGGCTGCGCGCGGCCGACCGACCAATCGTCACCAAGCAAGAGCTTCCTTCCGCTGTCCCACTGATGGCGCTTTCGACCGGTTTCTGGGTCTTCAAGACTCTGGCCGCCGCGCACGAGTTGGACCTCTTCAGCCGCCTTGCGAGCGGCGCCGCCATCACGGTTGCCGGTTTGGCGGAAGCGCTCGGCCTGCATCAACGACCGGCCGAGATGCTGTTGACCGGCTGCGCTGCACTTGGGCTCCTGGAGAAAACGGACGGCCGCTATCGCAACACGCCCTTAAGCGAAACTTATCTCGTGAAGGGTAAGCCGTATTACTTCGGTGGCTTCGTGCAGATGGCCGACAAGCGACTCTATGCGGGCTGGGGAAGGCTTGCAGAGGCGCTGCGCACGAACCGGCCAACCACATGGGATCCGGCAGTGCAATCCTCGATGTTCGAGGGCGAGGATCCTACGATGCTGGCGCTTTTTTGGGAGGCGATGCATTCGCTTTCCACGATGACCGCGCGCAAGCTCGGCGAAGCCGTGGATCTCAGTCATTTCCGCCGCCTCCTGGACATCGGCGGCGGATCGGGCGCGTACGACATCGAGCTTTGCAAACAATATGGGGCGCTGCGTGCGACCGTGTTCGACTTGCCGCATGTCGCCGCGATCGCCGCGGGAAAGATCGCCGAGGCCGGCTTGACCGACCGCATCGAGACCGCGGACGGCAATTTCTTCGAACAGCTTCCCGGGGATCACGACGTGCATCTCCTGTCGATGATCATGCACGATTGGGACGAGGCGAAGAACCGCGCCCTGCTGCGCCGATCCTTCGAGGCTTTGCCAAGCGGCGGCGCGGTCGTCATCAGCGAGCTTCTCGTCAATGATGAAAAGACCGGCCCGGCGCCGGCCGCGCTGATGAGCCTCAACATGCTGATCGAGACGGAAGGACGAAACTACACCCCGGCCGAGTATTCGGCGTGGCTCGAGGAAGCCGGATTCAGGCACGTCGAGACGGTCTGGTTCGATGCTCCCGCCGCGAACGGCGCCGTGATCGGCCGCAAACCGTAAGGCGCAACGTAGAGCGGATCAGGTGCGCCGCAATCGGCTGGCCGGGCTGCGTAACGGCAGCCCCCGACGGGAGCACGACAAAGGTCATAGGAGAAGCCAAGAACAACCAAGGGAGAAAACCATGTTTCCAGCGTCAGTTCGTCTCGCATTGCTCACGGCCTCGGTCGTCGCCCTTCCATCATACGTCGCCGTGGCCGACGACGCGCAGGTCGCGCGTGGCGAGTACCTGGTCACGATCGCCGGCTGCAACGACTGCCACACGCCCGGCTACTTCTTCGGCAAACCCGATATGTCGCGCTTTCTTGGCGGCTCGGATGTGGGCTTTGAGATACCTGGCGTCGGTGTCTTTCCCGGTCGAAACATCACGCCCGACAGGGAGACCGGCATCGGCAGCTGGACCCCGGAGCAGATCGTCGCTGCGATCCAGACTGGCCAGCGGCCGGACGGCCGCACCCTGGCGCCGATTATGCCCTGGCCTGCTTTTGCGCATCTCACAGCGGACGATGCCATGGCCATCGCGGCGTTCCTGCAAAGCGTGAAGCCGGTAAGCAACAAGGTCCCGGGCCCGTTCAAGCCTGGCGACACGGTGTCGACATCCATGATGCGGATCATCCCGCCGGGCGGAACCGCTGCCGCTGCACCGAAATAGGCCGAAAACCGGCCTTCCACCGGACGTCGTGTTCGACGCCGCCCGGCGTCGTCCCGGAGCATGGCCAAAATGGCATCCGCGCCGGCCTCGCCATTCGCGGCCAGTCCCCACAACCATTTGCACACGCGGAACTGACGGCGGCAGATGCCGCATCCGCGCATCAACTGCTTCGTGCAAGCGCGCCGATGCTGTCGAGCAGCGGCTGTTGGTCGCCGACCCAAAACCAGTGGTCGTCACCGGCGATCTCGATGAACCGCGCGCCCGGGATCCCGGCGGCCAGGAGCCGCCCTGCCTCGACGCGCACGGCGGGGTCGCCGGACCGGTGCAGGACCACCGTCGGGACGGAGACCTTTGCGAGCAGGGGACGGACATCGGTATCACGCAGGGCTTCGAGCAGGCCCGCGACCGCGCCGGGGCTGGAGGCTGCCCTGAGCAATCCCGCCCACCAGGTCTCCGCCTGGCGGTCTCCGGTGAGGCCCGGGGCGAACGTCTCGATTTCCGCCGGGCCGCCCCAGCCGGCGATCAGCCGCTGCTTCCACAGATCGTATTGCGCGGCGGTCAAGGCGAAGGGATAGTCCGACGCGCGGCTGCCTTTCGCGAGCGAGCCCCACAGGACAAGGCCGATGAGCCGATCCGGATGATCGATGGCGAAACGGACACAACCCGGCCCGCCTTCCGAGGCGCCGATGAGCAAGGCCCGGCTGCTGCCGGCCGCGTTCATGACTGCCAGAATATCCTGCGCTGTCGTTTCGACTGTGGCACGGACACCGACACGGTCGGAAAGTCCCATGCCGCGCCGGTCGAACAGGATCAGGCGGCCCAAGCGCGAAACCGCTGATATCCAGGCGCGGCAGCGTCTGTCTTCCCAGATACGCTCGACATGCGAAATGAAGCCGGGAACAAGCACGATGTCCGTCGGTCCGCTGCCGACGATCTGATAGGCGAGATGGATGCCGTCCACTTCGACGTAGCGCGTCCTGGGCACGTCCAAAGTGACATCTTGAGTTGGCTCCCGCACCAGGGCAAGCGTGGCCGGGTCCGGCGCTACGCCGAGTTCGTCTCGTAACAGCCGGACACAGCTTTCGGCCTGGCGCTCGGCTGCCGCCCTGTCCCCGGCCGCCAGGTGGGCGCGGATCAGGTGACGGTGCGCACTTTCGCTCAAGGGGTCGAGTGCCGCCAGGCGCGTCGCATGCACCACCCCGCTGCGTGGTTCGCCGCCGGCGATCTTCGCTTGGATGGTACGCTCCAGCGTCTGCACCAGTCGGCTACGCAAGGCCTCGCGCCTGAAAAAGACCCATTCGTCGAATTCCGGACAATCCGGGAGTGAGAAGCCGCCGAGATAGTCGCCCTTATAGATGTCGGCCGCCTCGTCGAGCGGGCCGACATTGCAGGCATGCTCGAAAACCTTGGAGTCGAGCTCGACGAAAAGCGCCGGGTGTAGGCTGAGGGATGCCCCCGTGGCGGCGATGACCTCCGTGCCGAACGCGATGCGAATTTTATGCAGTGTGCGCCGAAGGCGTGCTCGTGCGGCTTCTTCGTCGGTTTCGGGCCACAGAAGCGTGGCGGCGACCTCGCGCGCCACGGGCCCGCCGGCCTCGGCGACATAGATGAGGAGCGCGGCCGCCTTGCGCAAGGCGAGCTCCACCGGCTGCCCGTTCAGACGGAACTCCGGAAACCCCAGAAGTCGGAACTCCAATCTTTCCATCGACCCGTACGCGGCCGAGCGGGGACGTTCAGGGGACGCCGGCCTTCTATCCATCCCACGACGTCGGGCCGATCGGGCCCGATCAGGAGACTCCTTGGAGCGAGAAATGTCACCGGTCAATACTCTCAGCCAGCATTGCACGTCCGAGGCCATTGCCGGGGGTGGCGTTCCCATCGGCGTCAAGAACGCAGGGAAAGGAGGCTGAGACATGTGCCAATCCTGTCTCTCCTGGTACGCACGCTGCATTGCTCCCTACCTCGTCCACGCCGGCTGTTCGGCAAACGTGTTCGCGCGCATGCGAAGGCGCCTG
The DNA here is from genome assembly GCF_006442695.1 of Mesorhizobium sp. B2-3-7. Classification (NCBI taxonomy): domain Bacteria; kingdom Pseudomonadati; phylum Pseudomonadota; class Alphaproteobacteria; order Hyphomicrobiales; family Phyllobacteriaceae; genus Mesorhizobium; species Mesorhizobium sp. B2-3-7. The sequence goes on from NZ_VFVV01000005.1 coordinate 87,938, forward strand.
ATCCCGCGGGCGCAGGGCATTGTCGTCGAAGTCGGCTTCGGGTCCGGCCTGAACCTTCCCTATTACGACGCCGCCAGGGTGGAGCGGCTGGTCGGCATCGATCCCGACGGCACAATGCTTGGCCTGGCCGAACCGAAGATCCGTTCCCTGCCGTTCGACGTCGACTGCATCCGGGCCAGCGGCGAAAGGCTGCCCTTGATCGATGGCCTCGCCGACACGGTCGTCGTCACCTATGCCTTCTGCACCATTCCCGACCCTGACGCGGCGCTGACCGAGATCCGCCGCATATTGAAACCTATGGGCCGGCTGATCTTCATCGAGCACGGCCAGGCCGAGGGGCCGCGCGGCCGCAGATGGCAGGAGCGGCTGAACAAGCCGTGGGGACAGATCGCCGGCGGCTGTCATCTCAACCGCCAACCGCTGCACTTGATCCGAGAGGCGGGCTTCCGCATCGTTGAAGAGGAGCGCGGGCGGTTCCCGCTGCCCTTCTGGCAATTGGGAAGCCACTACGCCGGCGTCGCGGTGCTCCGACAGGGTGACGGGCCATCACCCCAGGCCAGATCGTGCATTACGAGGTCCCACGCACATCCGCTTCCGCGCGGAATTGCCGATGACGGTCGTCGGCATCCCGTTCCTGATGCGCGAGGTCACAGAAGATGGCGTGAGGGACAGCTTCTCGCACCGGAGTTAGCCGACATTCAAACCGGGTGCATCCACGTCTCAGATGGGGCTTTGCAACCCTTCTGTTATCAGCGTTCCGATCATTGAATCATAAACCGCGAGCTGAACGGCAGGCTGGCTGCGCCGACGGCTTTCGGGCTGATGGTCACCCGCGCTGGCAACGCTTGGACAGCGGCAAATTCCCGGCCGATATCGGCGCACAAGGCCTTGGCGATTTTCTGCGGCGCATAGCTGGACAGGAGGACCGTCCTGAACTCGACAAACTGGGTCAGCGCCGAGATCGATGCTTTCAGGCGGTTTGAGCATTCCCCCAGCCATTCGGTGTAGGCCTCTCCAAGATCAGGCCACTCAGGGCTGCTGCTCCAGATGATTTCGGACGAGCGTCCGCGCATGGCCAGTTCGCTTTCCAGGCGCATGAGGCCATGATCGAAGCTGGCACTGGAGTTTCCCTTATAGATCTGGTGGTTGAGGATGAGCCTGCTCTGCAGCCTAGCTCCGAGATAGAAGAACAAATAGTCGTTCAGCGGCTTTGCGACGCCGAACATGCTCTCGCCGCCGGCCGCCGCGGTGATGTCGTTCTGGACGAAGACCGGCAGCTTGATCTGCTCTTCGATCTCGCTTTGCAAAGCCTTCAGGGACGTGCTCGATCCGTTGCCGGTTGCAGCCATGGCGTCGACCTCATCGGGAACGGCCAGCCCGATACCCGCGACCCGGCTGCGCGCCTCGACCGGCAGGCTCGTCATGGCTTGCCTGATCGTCGCAAGCAAATCGCTGCTTTGCGGAAACGGATTGGCTTCATCCGCGGGCAACTGCGTGTGGAAGCGCACGGTGCCGATGAAGTCGATGAGCGCGATGTCGATCCTGCGCCGGCTGAAGCCGACGCCGACCGCGTAGGCGCCTTCCGGGTTGAGTGAAAGCGGGATGGTGGGGGGCCCGACACGGCCGCGCTGCGCCTCGCCCTGCGAGACCAGCCCTTCCTGTTCGAGGGAGCGGACGATGACCGAGGCCGTCTGCGCCGACAGACCGGTCTTCTCGCCGATTTCCATCCGCGATATGCCCTCGTTCTGAAGCAGCAGCGACAGCACCAGACGCTCGTTGTAGCTGCGCACGCTCAACGCGTTCAGCCCGCTCGCACGATCGGCGATGCGCAAGGGATTGGGTGGTGCAAACCTCATGTCAGGCAAGGGTCGCCCCATCGGTAAGAGCGCATTGCCGGGCGGCGGTATGGTTGCTCATGTCGAGCGGCTCCAGCCGATCGCATCGACCGCGCGGGCGAGTGCGATGCCAAGCAGTCTGTGCGCTTCGGCATCGATGTGAAATCCGTCCGCTTCGCTGCAGGACACCACCGAGCCAGCATCGAAAAAGTGCAGTTCGAGCGAATCCGCCAGCACCTCGAACTCGAGCGCCAGCAGCCGCGATTTCTCCGGTGCGCCGGCGAAGATGGACTTCCACTCCTTGACGTCGTCCTGCATCGGCGGCGGTGCGACGATCATGATTTCGGGTGTGGTGCCGCCCGGACCGGGCGCCAGTTCCTTGATGTCGTAGACAAGGCAGCCGATGCCCATAGCCACTTCCGACGGCGGTTTGTTGAAGCGGATCTTGAGGTCATTGGTGCCGAGCATGATGATGACGAGGTCGAGCGTCGCATGGCTCTGCAGACAGGGGCGGAGATAGGTTCTACCGTTCTTGTGTGTCCCCTCGATCGGATCGTCGTGGACGGTGGTTCGACCGCTCAATCCTTCCTCGATGACATACCAGTCGGGGCCTAGCTGAGCGCGCAGTATCCCCGGCCAGCGCTCAGCCGGGCCATAGCGCTCGAGCGGCCCCTTGCCGGGGATCTGGCCGTGTGTGTTGGAGTCGCCGTAGCACAAGACTGATCGCATGATTTCCCGCCGGGACTGACCGCGCGCCGGTGCAGGACGAGCGCTCTTCATGATGAATAGCGGAGTGGCGAAAGGCAAGCAACGGAATAGTCATTCAACATGACTAACTATTGACAGGTCAAACCCACTATGCTTCTAAAGTGCCCGGAGGAGTTCTCGACCGTCATCATTGTCCAGCCGAAATTGGGCCTCGACACACATGTGTTCGGGGGCGGGAGAATTGCGTGCATAGGTCGGTTCGCGACGACAAGCATGCATGGGGAGAGCGTCTCGCGGCCCGTGCGCGTCCGTACGGCTGGAGCAACCACAAGGAGGAGTTCAATGTTAGGATTGCTGAAAACCGTCGGGCTGGGGATGCTCGTTGTATCAGCGCTTGCCGTAACGTCCCTGGCGCACGCGGAAGATATCAAGCTGATGGACGGCGTCGCGCCGCGCCCCGACGACACGCGCATGACCGCGGCCGGCGCATTCAAGAAGGATCCCCCCTGGGTCATCGGAATGAGCGACTTCGGCGTCAACGCCAACACCTGGACCGTGCAGGTCGCGCATGAGGCGGAAAATGCCGCGGCGAAGGACAAGCGCATCTCGAAGTTCATCCTGCTCGATGCCGGCTTCGACCAGAAGAAGCAGGTAGCCGATATCGAGGATCTGATCGCCCAGCATGTCGACGCGATCATCGTTCAGCCGGTGACCAGCACGTCGGCCAACGCCAGCATCGCCAAGGCGGTCGCCGCCGGCATCCCCGTCATCCTTCACACCGGCCGCATCGATTCCGATGCCTACACCACCGAAATCCAAGGTGGAGCCGAGCACTTCGGCAAGGTGATGGGCGACTGGCTGGTGAAGACCGTTGGCGACAACGGCAAGATCTGGGTCCTGCGCGGCCTTGCCGGCCACCCGGAAGACACCAACCGCTACAACGGGCTACTGGAATCACTCAAGGGCACGCATGTGCAGATCATCGCCGAGGAGCATGGCGACTGGCAGTATGACAAGGCCAAGAAGCTGTGCGAGACGCTCTATCTGAACAATCCGCAGGTCGACGGCATCTGGTCGTCCGGCGCCGACATGACGCGCGCCTGCGTCGATGTCTTCAAGCAGTTCGGCACGCCGATCCCGCCGATTTCGGGCGAGGGCAACAATGGCTATTTCGGCCAGTGGATCACGGATGGATTCAAGTCGATCTCTCCGGAATACAGCCCGGCCCAGGGTGCTGCCGGCGTGCGCGCCGCTGTAGCCCTGCTCGAGGACAAGCAACTCTACAAGCGCTATGTCTACAACCCTGATGGCTGGGACAAGGACAAGGCCGCGAAATACTATCGCGACGACCTGACGGCCAATGTCTGGTGGCCGAGCGAACTCCCCGAAGAAAAGCTCAAGGAATATTACGGCAAGAAGTGACACGCCGTGGCCGGCGGGGAGTGGACAAGCGTCCCCGCGGGCCCTTCCAGTGGTGAAGCGAGGGTTTAGTGGCCAATCTTATCGAGATGTCGCACATTTCGAAGGCATTCGGGGGAAGCAAGGCGCTCCACTCCGTTTCCCTCGATCTGAAGGCCGGCAGCGTTCACGCCCTGATGGGCGAGAACGGCGCCGGAAAATCGACCTTGATGAAGATCCTGGCGGGCGTGTATCAGCCCGATTCCGGCGGGATCTTCATGAATGGGGAAAAGCTCGATCTGAAGTCACCGCGCGCCGCGCTCGATGCCGGCATCTCGACCGTTTTCCAGGAACACTCGCTGCTGCCTAATCTGTCGATCGCCGAGAACATGTTTCTCGGCCGGGAGCCGACGAACCGGTTCGGCTCGATCGACTATTCCGCGATGAACAGCCGAACCGCCAAGGCACTCGGCGAACTCGGTCTCACGCTAGACTCCTCGCAACTCGTTTCCAACCTGACCATTGCCGAGCGGCAATTCGTCGAGATCGCGCATTGCATCCAGGCCGACGCCGGCGTGCTTATTCTCGACGAGCCGACAGCGGCGCTCAACGCGGCCGATGTCGATGTGCTCAACCGCAATATCCGCCGCCTGCGCGATAGGGGAAAGGCAATCGTCTACATTTCGCATCGCATGGAGGAAATCTTCGAGCTGTGCGACACTGTGACGGTGCTGAAGGACGGCGCACTGGTCGGCACCAGAACGGTGTCCGAGATCACCACAGACGAACTCATCGCCATGATGGTCGGGCGCGAACTCCAGGACCTGTTCCCAGATCGCACGGGCGACAGGGGCGGCGAAATCCTGCGCGTCGAGAATCTCAGGATCGCCGAGACATCGCAGCCTCTCTCGCTGACGTTGCACAAGGGCGAGATCGTCGCCCTCGCCGGGCTTGAGGGACAGGGCCAGCAGCGCTTCCTGCGCTCCCTCATCGGCCGCTACCATCCTTTTGCCGGGACGATTTCCATCAACGGCAAAACGCTCGACATGCCGCTCTCGACATCATCAGGCGTTCGCCATTTGCAGCAGCTGAAGGTCGGTTTCGTCCCCGAGGACCGCAAGGAGGAGGGGCTCTTTCTCGCTTTGCCGATCGCCCACAACATCGCCATCGGATTGCATTCGAGGCGACGCGAACTTGCGCCGGCGCGGCCCTATCGAAGCGTCATCGCCCGCATGATGGATGTCATGAACATAAAGGCGACAGGGCCGTCCGCTCCGGTCGGTTCGCTGTCGGGCGGCAATCAGCAAAAAGTGCTGCTCGGCCGCTACCTCGCCGCGGATCTCGATCTTCTCCTGGTGGAAGAGCCGACCCGCGGCGTCGACATCGGCGCCAAGTCCGAGATCTACCATCTGCTGCGCGACTTCACCCGCAAGGGTGGCGCGGTGCTGGTGCTGTCGCGCGAGACGATCGAGCTGATCGGGCTGTGCGACCGCATCTATGTCGTCCACCACGACACAATCGTGGCCGAAATGCCGGCAGCACAGGCGACGGAGCACAAGATCCTCGACGCGGCCCTGACGGGCGGCTCGGCGCGCCGGCACTAGGGGCCTTCCATGTATCGTAGCCTGTCCAACATCGTGAGTGGCCGGAACACACGGCAGGGCCAATGGGGTCTTCCATTGTTGGTTGCCTTGCTCATTTCGCTGTGGCTGTCGGTTCAGACGACGCAGTTCGCAACGGCCGAAAACCTTTTCAACCTGGTTGCGCAGGCGATGCCGCTGGTCATCGCGGCGGTCGGACAACTCGTCGTCGTGCTCGTCGGCGGGCTCGATCTATCGGTCGGCTCGGTCATCAGTTTCACGACGGCGGTGCTGGCGCTCGACCAGCCGGCGATCGTGCTGATCCCGGCGGTCTTCGTGCTGGCCGCATTCATCGGGCTGATCAACGGCCTGGCGATCACCCGTTTCAACGTCCATCCAATCATCGCCACGCTATCGACGCAGTACATTGTCCTTGGCATCACGCGCATCTTGCGTCCCGTCTCCGGCGGCACCGTTCCGGAGATCGTCATTGCTGCCGTCTCAGGCAGTTTCCTCGGTATTCCTTATCCGGTCTTTTGGGGAATCGTCGTGATGCTGTTGGCCTGGAAGCTGCTCTACGGATCGCGATACGGCCTGCATCTGTTTGCGATCGGCGGCGGCATCGCGTCGGGGGCCGAAAGCGCTGCCCGCAATTTCGGCGTCTCCGATCGCCGCAACATCATCCTCGCCTATGTGGTCTGCTCCTGTTTCGCGGCCGTTGCCGGTGTCTTCCTGGCCGGGCGCATCGTGTCGGGTGATCCAAATGTCGGGTTGCTTTTCGAACTCGACACGGTCACCGCCGTGGCACTTGGAGGCACCCAGCTTTCAGGCGGAATCGGCAGCCTGCACGGCACGGTGATCGGCGCGCTTGTGATGGCACTGCTGGCCAATGGCATGAACCTCGCCAACGTCTCGCCCTTTGTCCAGACGGCGATCAAGGGCGGCATTCTCTTGGCCGTGGTCGGGCTGCAATCCCGCAAGAAGATGGGGCTCTGAGCGATGACTGCCGTTCTCGCAAACCCGATCGCCCGGCGTCTGCTTCGCATACCGCCGTCCTACTTTGTCTTCCTCGTGCTTCTGGCCACGCTGTGGGTCGCACGGCCGAACATGCTCAACCTCAACATCATGGGCATCTTCATCAGGCAGATCGTTCCGCTCGGCATTCTCGTGCTGGGGCAGCTCGTCGTCATGCGCGTGAAGTCGATCGACCTCTCCGGCGGCGGCATCATCCTGCTGATCAACTATTTCATCTCGTCGGGCAGTTTCCCGGGCGCGTCGCTGCCCTTCTTCGTCGTACTGGCGCTCGCCACGGGCCTCGTCATTGGCCTGTTCAACGGCTTCATGATCGGCATCCGGCGGGTGTCGGCCGTCATAGTCACGCTGGCCGTCAGCATCATCCTGGTCGGACTGGTGCAGTTCCTGTCGAGCGGCAATCCACCCGGCGATGTGCCGAAACTGTTCAACGACCTCTACAACACGAAGTTCCTGTCGGTTCCGACGCCGGTGCTGTTCTGGATCATGCTGACCGCCGCGGTGTGGCTGCTTCTGTCGCAGACAGTGTTTGGTCGTTACGTGGCCTCTGTCGGCGAGAATGCCGAAGCCGCCCATTTTTCCGGCGTGCCGGTCCAGCGCACGGTCATCCTGGCGCATACGCTCGCCGGCCTGATCGCGGCGATCGCGGCCCTGGTACAGACAGGTTCAATCGCCGTCGGCAGCGTGCGCGTCGGTCTCGACCTGCCGATCCTGGCAGTCGCGGCGACAATCCTTGGCGGCGTCGCCTTCGGTCGCGGCGACGGCGGCGTCTGGGGACCTTTCTTCGGCTCGCTGTGCTTCGCGCTTTTGTTCGTCGTGATGACGGTGCTCGGCATCGACGAACCCGGCAAGCTCATCGCCCAGGGCGTCATCATCCTCGGTGCGGCGATCTTCTACGGAGTGCGCGTGCGAACCTCCTGAATCGAAACAAGGCAAGCCGGCACCGGCGTTAGGGCTGGATCGATAGATCTGCACGTTCAGACAACTGCAAACAGATGGAGAAACATGGATGTCACCGCCAAAAAATATCATGTGCTACGGCGACTCGCTGACCTGGGGCTGGGTTCCGGTCAAGGAAGGGTCGCCGACCTACCGCTACCCCTATGATCAGCGCTGGACGGGTGTTATGGCGGCGGCGCTGGGAGCGGGCTACCACATCATCGAAGAAGGTTTGAGTGCGCGCACGACCTGTCTCGACGATCCCAACGACCCGCGCCTCAACGGCGCCAATTACCTGCCCTCTGCCATCGCCAGCCATCTGCCGCTGGATCTGGTCATCGTCATGCTGGGCACCAATGACACGAAATCCTATTTTCGCCGGACACCCTACGAGATCGCTAACGGAATGGCGAAACTGGTCGGGCAGATCCTGACGAGCGCCGGCGGTATCGGCACGCCTTATCCGGCTCCGAAGGCGCTGGTCATCGCGCCGCCGCCGCTGACCCCGATGCCCGATCCCTGGTTCGAGGGCATGTTCGGCGGCGGCCACGAAAAATCCAGGGAGCTGGCCAGGCAGTACAAGGCGATGGCGGATTTCATGAAGATCGACTTTCTGAATGCCGGCGATTTCGTCACCACGGACGGTATCGACGGCATCCATTTCACCGCTGGCAACAACGCCGATCTCGGCCGCGCGATCGCCGACAAGGTCAAGTCTATTCTTGAGCCAAGCCGCGCCAGCACCGCCGCCTGAAGTCGCAACGCCCGCCGGCTTGCGACATACAGACCGGATCGCAGACATATCGCATTTGTGACACACATTATGGACCCAACGATGAGCCCGGTTCCGTAATTCTGCCCAACACGTTCCGTGGCACTTGACCCACTTGCTTTTATGAAGACGAGCTATCCACTCAAGCCGTTCAACAAGCGCACATTCGAGGTTTGCCTGGGCCGATAGTAAGCTTGGGCTCCTCGTCCTTCACACCGCCTGCACCGCCGCCGCCAATCCTCGTATGATCTTCGCCAGCTCCCTGCACTCATTGTGCAAGGTGCTGTTGCGCCGCCAGGCAAAGCAGATCGTGCGCTGCGGCATGGGTTCCTGGAACGGCACGATCTTGAGATCGGGGATAGTGCCGGCAGGTCCCGTGGCCATTTCCGGGATCAGCGTCACGCCGAGCCCGTGCGCCACCATCTGCAAGAGCGTGGTCAGGCTGGTGGCGCCGTAGCTTGCCATCGCCACCGGCCGCACATTGCCGCAGACAGCCAGCGCCTGCTCGCGCAGGCAATGGCCCTCCTCCAGCAGCATCAGCCTTTCCAGCGCCGGGCTTTCAGGCGGCACCGGCGGCGAGGCGAAAGCCGGATCGCCTGACGGCACGGCCAGGAAAAACCGGTCGGGGAACAAAGCCTCGGTCACCAGGCCGGGATGGTCGAGCGGAAGCGCGGCGATGAAAGCATCGAGCTTTTGCGACGCGATGTCCTCGACGAGCGAGGCGGTCACCGCCTCGCGCAGTTCGAGCATCAAGTCCGGGAAATGCATTTTCAGCTCGGGCAGCGCACGCGGCAAAAGGTAGGGCGCGACGGTCGGAATGATGCCCAGCCGGAAGCGCCCTCCCATGGCAGGGCGGCCACGCCGGGCGATGGTCTCGACCTCGCGTATGTCGGAAAGGATGCGTTCGATGCGCGGCAAAAGGGCTGCCGCCTCGTCGGTCATGCGCACCGATTTGCCGCCGCGTTCGAACAGCCGGCAGTTCAGCCGCTGCTCCATTTCCGCGATCTGCGAGGACAGCGCCGGCTGGCTCACGCCTGCAAGTTTCGCCGCACGCCCGAAATGCAGCGTCTGCGCAAGTGCGTCGAAATAATGCATCTGGCGGACGGTTAGGCCTATCATAAGAAAATCCTATTGAAAGGAACAGGAAAGGCAATTTGTTTTTATCGGCAGGCTGGCCTAGTCTGGAATCATTCCAGGATGGCGGCGCTGGCTGCCCGGAACCCTCGGCAAAATTGGAGTGCAAGATGGACGCGAAAACCGACGACAACAGCGCGGGCAAATGCCCTGTCGCGCATGGACCCGGTGCCAGGACCAACCGTGACTGGTGGCCCAACCAGCTGGACCTCGGCGTTCTCCACCAGCAGTCGAACCTCTCCGACCCGATGGGCGAGGACTTCGACTATGCCAAGGAGTTCGCGAGCCTCGATCTCGACGCGGTGATCAAGGACCTGCACCATGTCATGACGGATTCGCAGGATTGGTGGCCGGCCGACTTCGGCCATTACGGGCCGCTGTTCATCCGCATGGCCTGGCACAGCGCCGGCACCTACCGCATCGGTGACGGCCGCGGCGGCGCCGGCGCCGGCCAGCAGCGTTTCGCACCGCTCAACAGCTGGCCTGACAACGCCAATCTCGACAAGGCGCGCCGCCTGCTGTGGCCGGTCAAGCAGAAATATGGCCGCAAGATTTCCTGGGCCGACCTGCTGATCCTCACCGGCAATGTCGCCCTGGAATCGATGGGCTTCAAGACCTTCGGCTTCGCCGGCGGCCGCGCCGACGTCTGGGAACCCGAGCAGGACGTCGATTGGGGATCGGAAACCAAATGGCTCGACGACGAGCGCTACTCCGGCGACCGCGAGCTTCGCGGCCATCTCGGGGCCGTGCAGATGGGCCTGATCTATGTCAATCCGGAAGGCCCGAACGGCAAGCCCGATCCGCTGGCCTCGGCACGCGATATCAGGGAAACCTTCGGCCGCATGGCGATGAATGACGAGGAGACGGTGGCGCTGATCGCCGGCGGCCACACCTTCGGCAAAACCCACGGCGCCGGCGATGCCTCGCTGGTTGGCGCCGAGCCGGAAGGCGCCGGCATCGAGGCGCAGGGCCTCGGCTGGTCGAGCAAGCACGCGTCGGGCATTGCCGGCGATGCCATCACTTCGGGGCTCGAGGTCACCTGGACCACGACGCCGACCAAATGGAGCAATAACTTCTTCGACAACCTGTTCAACTACGAATGGGAATTGACGAAAAGCCCGGCCGGCGCCCATCAGTGGACGCCTAAGGGCGGCGCAGGTGCCGGCACGGTGCCGGACGCGCATGATCCCTCCAAGCGCCGCGCGCCGGCCATGCTGACCACCGATCTCGCGCTGCGGGTCGACCCGGCTTACGAGAAGATCTCGCGGCGGTTCCACCAGAATCCGGATCAGTTCGCCGATGCCTTCGCCCGCGCCTGGTTCAAGCTCACCCATCGCGATATGGGCCCGGTCGTTCGCTACCTTGGCCCGCTCGTGCCGAAGGAGGAGCTGATCTGGCAGGATCCGATCCCGGCCGTCGACCATGAACTGGTCAGCGAACAGGATATCGCATCGCTGAAGGCCAAGATCCTGGCCTCGGGCCTGTCAGTTTCCGAACTGGTCTCGACCGCCTGGGCTTCGGCCTCGACGTTCAGGGGTTCCGACAAGCGCGGCGGCGCCAATGGCGCCCGTATTCGGCTGGCGCCGCAGAAGGACTGGGACGTCAACCAGCCTGCTGAATTGGCCAAGGTGCTTGCCACGCTCGAATCCATCCAGAAGGCGTTCAACGCGGCACAGACCGGCGGGAAAAAGATCTCGCTGGCCGATCTGATCGTGCTCGGCGGCGTCGCCGCGGTCGAGAAGGCGGCAAAGGATGGCGGCAACGAGGTGAAGGTGCCGTTCACGCCGGGCCGCATGGATGCCTCGCAGGAACAGACCGACGTCGCCTCCTTTGCCGCGCTTGAGCCGAAAGTCGACGGCTTCCGCAACTATGTCCGGGGGCCGCAGCCGATGTCGATCGAGGCGATGCTGGTCGACCGGGCACAGTTGCTGACGCTGACCGCGCCGGAGATGACGGTGCTGGTCGGCGGCCTGCGGGTGCTCGGCGCCAATACCGGCAAGTCCAGGCACGGCGTGTTCACCGACAGGCCGGGCACGCTGACGAACGACTTCTTCGTCAACCTGCTCAGCATGAACACGGTCTGGGATCCGGCCGCCGGTTCGGATGAGATCTACGAAGCGCGCGACCGCAAGACCAAGGCGGTCAGGTGGACCGGTACCCGCGCCGACCTTATCTTCGGCTCGCATGCGCAGCTGCGTGCGCTGTCTGAGGTGTACGGGTCCGCGGATGCCGGGCAGAAATTCGCCAGGGATTTCGTCGCGGCGTGGACCAAGGTGATGAACGCCGACCGGTTCGACATCGCTGCCTGATCCGAGCAAGGACTTCTCGACCCAAGAAAAAGGCGCGGGGCTTGGCCCCGCGCCTTTTTCTTGTCCAGGCTTCCGAAGTCAGTCCTTTTCGAAGACGCGCGCCTTGGCGACGACGCCGGCAATGGCGCCGCCGATCAGCGGCGCGACGATGAACAGCCAGAGCTGGCTGATCGCGGCGCCGCCCGAAAACAGCGCCGGGCCAATGGAACGGGCCGGATTGACCGATGTGCCGGTCACCGGGATCATGGCGAAGTGGATGCCCGCCAGCGTCAGGCCAATGACCAGTCCGGCGAAGGCCGTCGCATGCCTTTCCGCGGTAACGCCGAGGATCACGGTGACGAAGGTGAAGGTGCCGATCAGCTCCCACAGGAACGCGGAAGAGACGCCCCATTTCGTCTCGTCCCAGCCATTGGCGCCGAAGCCGCCAGTGTGTCCCCCGGCCTGGCCGGAGACGATGATCCACAGCGCCAGCGATGCCAGGATGGCGCCGATGATCTGCGCGATCCAGTAGGGGATGACGTCCTTGGCCGGCAACCGGCCGGCAAGGAACACGCCGAGTGTCACAGCCGGGTTGAGATGCGCGCCCGAAATGGGGCCGATCGCGTAAGCGGCCGCGATAAGGCCGATGCCGAAGGCCAGCCCGATGCCTTCTTGTCCCAGCGGCAGCGCGCCGCCGAAGCCACCCGTCACCACCGACGCGGTACCGATGAACACCAACAGAAATGTGCCTAGAACTTCCGCCAGATAAGTCTTCATTGCCATCTCCTCGTGACGATCCGCCGGTCCACGCTTTCCGCGCCGCGAATCATGGCGTCAAGAGTATTCCCAACCGAAAAACTTGGAAAGCTGAGTTGTCGCATCCCTACCGTGCTTGCAGCCGCCAGTTAAGAACATTAGAGAGCTTGCATTTATTGACGATCTGCTGTTGACCGCACCGGAAGATTTACTGATCGAGCGGTTTTCGCCGATCTCAACAGGCGGCCTGCCGTCGCGAGAGGGGGCGGGGTTCAATCTCACCGTGAAAGGCTCTAAGAGCAGACCGAGATGATGCGCTCGATTTGGTGGACTGAAGAATGCGACTAGGCGGACGGCTGGCTGCGGCCATCGAAGTGCTGGAAGACATTGGCCGGCGTCACCGGCCGGTGGCCGATGCGCTGAAGGACTGGGGCCTGTCGCACCGTTTCGCCGGCGGCGGCGATCGTGCGGCGATCGGCAACATCGTCTACGATGCGCTACGCCGCAAGCGCTCGGCAGGCTGGCTGCTGGGCGAGGACACGCCGCGCGCCATCGGCTTCGGCGCCCTGCTGCTCGAATGGGGCCAGACCGCGCGCTCGCTCAACGAAGCGCTCGACGGCGACAGGTTCGCGCCGCCGTTGCTGACGGCTACCGAACTCCAGGCAACCGACGAGCGGCGGCTTGCCGACGCCTCGCCCGCGGTGCGCGCCGACATACCGGATTGGTGCGAGCCGCTTTTGCAACGCGCGTTCGGTGAGGCCTGGGTCGAGGAGGGCGCGGCGCTCGCCACCCGCCCGCCGCTCGACATCCGCGTCAACACTTTGCAGGCCGATCAGGCCAAAGTGCTGGCGGAACTTGCCGAAACCGGCGCCAAGCCAGCCCAAATCGCACCCCAAGGCATTCGCATACCGCCGATCGACGGCGACGGCCGGCATCCCAACGTGCAGGCCGAGCCGGCTTTCCAGAAGGGCTGGTTCGAAGTCCAGGACGAGGGATCGCAAATCGCCGCCGCTCTTGCCGGCGCCGAGCCTGGAATGCAGGTGCTCGATTTCTGCGCCGGCGCCGGCGGCAAGACGCTGGCGCTGTCGGCGGCGATGGGCAATACGGGTCAGGTCTTCGCCCATGATGCCGAGAAGGCGCGGCTGGCGCCGATCTTCGACCGCATCCGCCGCTCGGAAAACCGCAACGTGCAGATCGTCACCAAGCCGGCGGAATTGTCGCCGCTCACTGGCCACATGGACCTCGTCCTGGTCGACGCGCCTTGCACCGGCAGCGGCACCTGGCGGCGGCGCCCGGACGCCAAATGGCGGCTGACGCAAAGGCAGCTCGACGCCCGCAAGGGCGAGCAGATGGCGATCCTCGATGCCGCAAGCAGCTTCGTCAAGCCGGGTGGCCTGCTGGTCTACGTCACCTGTTCGGTGTTCGACGAGGAGAATGGCGACCAGGTCGCAGCGTTTTGCCAGCGCAATGGCGGTTTTGCCCCGGTCGACCATCGCCGGCTCTGGGACAGCCGTTTTCCCGGCCATGAAACGGCGATGCGGCTCGGCGCGCTGGGCGGTATCTGCCTGTCGCCGGCGCTGAGCGGCACCGACGGTTTCTACATCTGCGCGCTGCGTAGGGCTTCCTGAATGGAGCGGAAGCGAAACTTGCGCTTCCGCTCTCGAGATCAAATTGCTGCAGTGCAGCATTGGATGATTGCTTGCCGCTCACGCCTCTGCAATAAGCTTTTCCGGCAAAGGTGAAAGCAGCGACGGCCATGGCAGCAAAGATCGTACCCGCTCCGGACTATGAGGACCGCGTCAGGGCGTCCTTCGCGCGCCAGCAGGCGATGGCGACCATCGGCGCCGAATTGACGCTGGTGACGCCCGGCATCATCGAAATCGAAATGCCCTATTCGGCCGCACTCACCCAGCAGCATGGTTTCCTGCATGCCGGCGTCATCTCGACCGCGCTGGACTCGGCTTGCGGCTATGCGGCCTTCTCGCTGATGCCGGAGAATTCCGGCGTGCTGACCATCGAGTTCAAGGTCAATCTGCTGGCGCCGGGCAGGGGCGAGCGCTTCCTGTTCCGCGGCTCGGTGACCAAGCCTGGCCGCACCATCATCGTCGCCGACGGCCAGGCCTATGCCTTCGCCGCCGACGGCGAAGCCAAGTTGATCGCCACCATGACCGGCACCATGATGACGATGGTGGGCCGCGACGGGATTGCTGGGTGAGTCGCAGGTTCGCCGCAGGCGAATTCATCGTGCCAGTGGCACGATGAAAGGCCACGAACGCCGGGAGCTGCCTCAGGCAGCGGGTCCCGGCGAGCAGGCGGTGAAGACTGCAGGACAGGGAGGAGTAAATCATCATGACCGACAAAGTGTCGCGCCTGTCCGGCAAGAACGTCCTCTTCGTCATGGCGGTGCAGGCCGAATACGGGCCGCATCTACAGCGGCTGTTTACCCCGCTGATGACCGGTGTCGGCCCGATCGAGGCAGCCGTCCGGCTTGGCGCCGAATTGTCCTGGCTGAAGTCGCAAGATGCGCTGCCGGACCTCGTCGTGTCGCTCGGCTCCGCCGGCAGCCGGACCTTGGAGCAGACGGAGATCTATCAGGCGGTCTCGGTCAGCTATCGCGACATCGACGCCTCGCCGCTCGGCTTCGAGAAAGGCGCGACGCCATTTCTCGATTTGCCGGTTACGGTGCCGCTGCCGTTGCGCATCCCGGGCATAAAGGAGGCGACGCTGTCGACGGGCGGCGCAATCATCACCGGCGCGGCCTTTGACGCCATCGCGGCCGACATGGTCGACATGGAGACCTTCGCCTGCCTGCGCGCCTGCCAACTGTTCGAGGTGCCCCTGATTGGGCTGCGCGGCATTTCCGACGGCGCGGCTGATCTCAGGCATGTCGGCGACTGGACCGAATATCTGCACGTCATCGACGAAAAGCTGGCGGATGCCGTCATGCGCCTCGAACAGGCGATCGGCTCGGGCTTGCTTCGGACGGCATCTCCCGGTGACGTGACGGGACCGGTCTGAAAGTCAGGCTCGCAACCCATTGCGTCGACTCGTTTCTTTCTCTAAACGCTCGCCATGAAAACAGCCAATCAACCCGACACCGTCCTGATTGTCGATTTCGGCAGCCAGTTCACCCAGCTCATTGCCCGCCGCATCCGCGAGGCCGGCGTGTTTTCCGAGATCGTGCCGTTCCAGTCGGCCGAGGCGGCATTCAAGCGCATCAATCCAAAAGCCGTGATCCTATCCGGCGGTCCGGCCTCGACCACGGATATCGGCAGTCCGCGGGCGCCGCAGATCGTCTTCGAGGCCGGCGTGCCGGTGCTCGGCATCTGCTATGGCCAGATGGCCATGTGCGTGCAGATGGGCGGCGTTGCCGAAAGCTCCAATCATCGCGAATTCGGCCGCGCCTTCGTCGAGATCGAGAAGGAAAGTCCGCTGTTCGAGGGCCTCTGGGCAATCGGCCAGCGTCACCAGGTGTGGATGAGCCATGGCGACCGCGTCATCTCCTTGCCCAAGGGGTTCGAGGTGTTCGGCAAGTCGGAAGGCTCGCCCTTCGCCATCTTCGGCAATGTCGAGCGCAAGATGTATGGCATCATGTTCCATCCGGAAGTGGTGCATACGCCCGACGGCGCCCGGCTGCTCAGGAATTTCGTCCACAACATCGCCGGCATCGAGGGCGACTGGACGATGCGCGCCTACCGCGAGCACGCGGTCGAGGCGATCCGCAAGCAGGTCGGCAAGGGCAAGGTCATCTGCGCGCTCTCGGGCGGGGTCGACTCCTCGGTCGCCGCGCTGCTCATCCACGAGGCCGTCGGTGACCAGCTCACTTGCATCCTCGTCGACCATGGCCTGATGCGCAAAGACGAGGCCGCCGGCGTCGTTTCGATGTTCCGCGAACATTACAATTTGCCGCTCATTCTGGTGAACGCGTCGGATCGCTTCATCGGTGCGCTCGAAGGCGAGGCGGATCCCGAGAAGAAACGCAAGACCATTGGCCGGCTCTTCATCGAGGTGTTCGAGGAAGAGGCCAAGAAACTCGGTGGCGCCGATTTCCTGGCGCAAGGCACGCTCTATCCCGACGTCATCGAAAGCGTCTCCTTCACCGGTGGCCCGTCGGTGACGATCAAGTCGCACCACAATGTCGGCGGCCTGCCCGAGCGCATGAACATGAAGCTGGTCGAGCCGCTGCGCGAACTGTTCAAGGACGAGGTCCGCGCACTCGGCAAGGAACTCGGCCTGCCCGAGAGTTTCATCGGCCGCCACCCGTTCCCGGGCCCGGGCCTTGCCATACGCTGCCCCGGCGGCATCACGCGCGAGAAGCTGGAGATCCTGCGCGAGGCCGACGCCATCTATCTCGACGAGATCCGCAAGGCGGGGCTGTACGACGCCATCTGGCAGGCCTTCGCCGTGCTCTTGCCGGTGCAGACGGTTGGCGTCATGGGCGACGGCCGCACCTACGAATTCGTCTGCGCGCTGCGCGCCGTCACCTCGGTCGATGGCATGACGGCAGATTTCTATCACTACGACATGGCCTTCCTGGGCGCCGCCGCCACCCGCATCATCAACGAGGTCCGCGGCATCAACCGCGTGGTCTATGATGTGACGTCGAAGCCGCCGGGAACAATTGAGTGGGAATGATTCAGGCCCACTCAAACGCCGCCGAAAACACGCCGGTCTGCGACGTAACTATCTGATAAAAAAAATAAATCCTGTCAGTGACAATCAGCGACAATCGGTACGCAGAGATTGGCTCTGACGGACCGTTTGACGGACCTCCCACATATTGCCCAGCCGAATTTTTCTGAGTACCGTCACAGCCAATGAGGCTCGTGACGGTACTTTTTTGCCCATTAAGGCATTGAAGAAACAGGAAATTTTCTGCTGCCGAGCCTTGAAATTGTACTGACGGTACTTTTTCAGGAGACCATTGGGATGCTGACGGACGCCGCCCTTAAAGCGCTGAAACCAAAAGAAAAAATCTACAAGATTGCTGACCGTGATGGGATGTACGTCCGCGTCATGCCCAGTGGTGCGATCTCGTTTCGGCTGGATTACAGGCTGAACGGTCGCCGTGAGACGGTCTATCTGGGCAGATATGGCAGAGACGGAATCTCGCTCGCGTTGGCCCGAGAAAAGTGCCTCGACGCGAAGCGCGCTATTGGCGAAGGGCGATCGCCGGCGATCGAGAAGCAGCGCGAGAAGCGCCGCCTGAAAGAGGCTAAGAGTTTTGGCGAGTTCGGAGAGAAGTGGCTCGCTGGCGCGCCGATGGCCGCCAGCACGCGCGCCATGCGGCGCTCCATCTTCGAGCGAGAGCTTCTACCGGTCTGGCGCAATCGCCTGCTGACGGAGATCACTCCTGACGATCTAAGAGCCCACTGCGGCAGCATCGTCGAACGTGGTGCTCCGGCGACCGCTATCCACGTACGAGACATCCTGAAGCAGATTTACGGCTTTGCCATTCTCCACGGGGAGAAGGTTGCCAACCCGGCTGAAGACGTTGGGCCTGCATCGATTGCTACATTCGTACCGAAGGACCGCTCGCTTTCGCCGTCAGAAATCCGCGTGATGCTGAAGCAGCTGGAGCATGTCGCCACACTACCCACGATCCGTTTGGGAATGCGACTTTACTTGCTGACTATGGTGCGCAAGAGCGAGCTGCAGGACGCGGTGTGGGACGAGGTCGATTTCGAAAATGCGGTCTGGACGATCCCGAAGGAACGCATGAAGCGATCAAAAGCGCATAACGTCTACCTGTCTCGCCAAGCGCTCGACATCATGATCGCCTTGAAGACCTGTGCAGGAAATTCCAAGTTCTTGCTTCCATCGAGGTACGACGCGGATGCTCCGATGTCGCGAGCCACGTTCAATCGGATCACTTACGCGGTTGTCGAACGGGCAAAGGCGAATGGGCTGCCTCTGGAGCCGTTCACGGTTCATGACCTGCGGCGAACGGGCTCGACTCTGTTGAATGAACTTGGCTTCAATAGCGATTGGATCGAGAAATGCCTGGCCCACGAGGACGGACGCTCATCGCGAGGGGTCTACAACAAGGCCGAGTATGAGGCGCAGCGTCGCCACATGATGCAGGAATGGTCGGATATCATAGATGCCTGGGTCGGTGGCAAGAAGCACGTCCCGATGCTCATCCCGCCGTCGATGCCGCTCCTGGAACCTGATCCTGCTCTCTGACCGGCCGGGCCCGACGCTGCTTCAGGTCAGGTTTTGGCGCGCGCAGGATTGGCTTTGACCGGCGTGCTGCGAGCCATGCTTGAACCTCGCCCAGATCCCAGACCACGCATCTCGGGGACAAAGCAAACCGTCGCGGAAATTCGCCTCGCTGCTCCATCTCGTAGATGGTGCTGTCCGCAAGCGGCACGATCTCGCGCAGTTGCTGCCTTCGGATTGTACGGTTCAGGGGTTGTTCATGTGATCGGGCCATCTCAAACTCCTCAACAATGAGCCGAGATTGAAGGCGATTGTCTTCGATGAGAAAAGAGCTTCAGCCGAGGTGTCGCGTTATCGGCGGTTTCGACCTGCGAGAAGGACAGTTCACCTAGGCTGATGTTTCGACCGAAATGGAAGAATGCCGCCTTTTTGTGTGTAGCGAGGGAGATCCCTTCACCGGTCGGGGGTTGGTAGCGGTAGAGCGCTACCGCCAATCAGCGCTGCAACCGAGTTCGTCTGTTGAAGGGACTTCGCAAGCGAGGTCAGCAGATTCAAATCCTGTCCCCGCAACCAATTTCATCATAAATCAATTACCGTCCCGGTCTGACCGGGGCGGTTTTTGCGTTTAAGGGCTGTTCAACGTCCAGAATGGCTGAGTGTCCGCCCCGCCCCCCTTGGTCTCGGCGTGATCCCGCGGCTCGATACGCTGGGTGAGCCTGTCGCGAGCAACAGGTTCGGGCGGTATGTCGATCGCCTAAGCCGCGTCACATAAACTGAACTTTGTCCGCATTGTGCTTGTCTACGGATCGTCAAGTTGGCCCAAGGCTGCCGGTCGGCAATGCGCCTTATTCCGGTGGTTCGGGATGTCTTTGCCATTATCCAAAAGCAGACGTCACCTGAAAGCCATCCCCTCTCGGCAAATATGCCGTGTTACCTCCTTTGCCAGCTCATGGGTTCCGACAGTGCCTGCATAACGTGGAGCTCAAAGGCGCCGGGCGCGTGGCTGGCCTCGGCCAACTGCCGGGCGTCCCACTCTCGGGCAATGCCGCCCTCGGCCAGAAGCACGGCGCGGCTGCACAGGCCGGGAACCGCTTCGACCACGTGGGTGGAGATGATGACGGCTTGGCCGCGGCTCGCCGCCAATGCAAGGATGACGCGTTTGACCTCGAAGGCGGCAAGCGGATCAAGGCCGTTCAGGGACTCGTCGAGGATCAGCAGCGGCGGCGCACCGAGCAGAGCCGCGGCAATGGCGATCTTGGCCCGCGTACCGAGTGAATATTCGGCGATTGGCCGGTCGATCCAGCGCTTGAGCCCGAGCCGTTCGGCGACATTGACGCCAGGCCAGTCATCTTCGGCACAGCCGCGGATCGAGGCGACGAGCTGGAGATATTGCCGGCCGGTCAGCGCCCCCGGCAGGTCGGGCGGCTCGATGGCAAGGCCGAAGCCGGACTTGGCGCGCTCCGGCGCAGCGGCAAGATCGACGCCGTTGATCGCCACGCTTCCCGCGAGCGGCCGGATCTGACCGCTGATCGCTCTCAGCAAGGTGGATTTGCCCGAGCCGTTGGCGCCAAGCAGGCCAAGCATGTCGCCCAGACCGAGCGACAGGTCGACGCCGCGGACGACCGGGCGGCCACCATAGCCGGCGCTGAGCCCGCGAACCGCGAGGATCCCGGCAGGACTGCTATCCATGGCGATATCTCCGTTGCGCCCGATGCCACAGGAACAGGACAAGGGCGGCAAAGCCGATCAGCACCGTGCGCCCATATTCGAGCGACTCGTAGCTGGTGTAGGCGATGGCACCGAGGAAGCTCAGCGCGGCGACGAACGGCGCGGTCATGAAATACGCGGCAAACACCGCATAGGCGCCGTTCAGCGCCAGTAGCCAGAAACCGCTGGCGATCGGCATCGCCCAAGCCGATGGCTCCGCCGCCAGGGCAGCACCCGCCGGCAGGAGAAAGAAGGCGAGAGACAGTTGCAGCGGCAGCCGCGCCAGACGTAACCAGGCCCTGACGAACCCGAGCGGAGCCGTGCGCAGTACCGGCGAGCCGAGCGGATGGAAACGCGCGCTCAGCATGAAGACGAGAAGGCCGCCGGTCAGGCCGGCCATGGCGGCCGGGACCGCATCGTGATGAACGAGGCTGATCGCTGCGGAAAGGGCCGCGACGGTACCGAAGAAGACGGCCGCGCCCACCAGTCGCCAGGACGGGCGCACATGGCCAGCCGGCAGGCCCCAGGCCCAGCTGGACAGCCAGGCTGGTGCCGAACGGTCGAAGACACCGAGCCAGGAACTGCGTCCACTTGGATTCCTCGCCAGATCGGAGTTGCTGATGCGGACGAGGTCGCGAGCGCTCCGCAGGCGCAGGACGGCCGCCGCGCAAAAGCCGGTGCCAAACAGGATCGCGGCGCCGAGACCACAGGCTGGTACGAGTGGTTTTGCAACGACGAAACAGCCAAGGTCCACTGCCGCGGCGACGATGAAGGCAATGGGAACGCCCAGCGCGCATGCCGCCACCGCCGCCATGTGCCGACGCTCCTGAAGCGAGAGCGGCAACGCCTTCAGGAACGGCGAGAAGGCGCGCGACAGGCAAAGTCTCGCGAGCGCGCTGCCGGCGAAGCCGCCAAGAATGAGAAGCGCGCCCGGCAAACCAAGCAGCCACAGCGCCTGCTCCTGCTGCAGCGTGGCGGATGCCGCCTGCAAAGCAAGAACGATGTCTGCGATGGCATAGGCAAGCAGAGCCCCGCCGCCGAGCCCAATCCAGGCAAGGTCGCGGCGGCGCATCGAGCGCAAGCCAGCCAAGAGCTCGCGCCAAAGCAAGGTCAGGACAAGCCTGTCGTGCCGCATTGTTCCATCATCGTGATCGCAGACCGGTTGGATATCGACATAGGTCGGCGACGATTGTGCCGCCAGTAGGGCCGTCGCGCCTCAACCTCCCACGGCGGGCTTGGCGTTGACATTCTTCAGCGCGGCCAGGAGATAGTCCTGCATGGTCGCCTGCAGGTTGGTCGTTGCACCGCGCACCGCCGCCATCGCGTCCTTCACCGCCGCTTCGTCAAAGGGTTTGGCTGTTTGTGCCGCCGCCAGATTGGCGCGCGCGGCACGCAGCTCGCGCAGTGCCTGAAAGGTGCGCGCGCGGTTGTCGCGCAGCACACCACGGAACTCCTTCCTCACCTCGGGCGGATAAGTGCTGGCAATCTCCGACAACAGCACGCGCGCCGCCGCGCCCTGGCGCAGCCCATGCACGGCATAACCGACCAGGAAGAAGTTGACGGCCAGCGACAGCGCAAGCAGCACCAGCGTCGCCGTCCATATCCAGGAACGCTTCAAAGCGAGCCCTCCTCTGCCGGATCATCCGCGACAACACCGCCGTCGGCCAATGACGATCCCGACGCCAGCGCCAGAAGCTCCGTATCGGACGGATCGTCCTGCAGCCGCGCCATCTGGTAGCCGGCCAGCGTCACCGCCACGACCACAGCAGCGGCGCATGCCGCAAACCCGGCTGGACTCAAGAGCAGGCGCGGCAGGAAGGACGGCCGGGTCGAGCCGGCTTCGATGCGGGCCAGCACCTTGCGCGCCAGCGCCTGGTCGTCGCCACCGGTCAGCGCCGCCTCGAGCACGAGGCGGTCGAGCGCGGCATCGGGATCGTTATTCCGCTCCGCCGCCATCAAGGCCAGCGCCTGCTGGCGGAAAGGCGCCGGCCATGCTTCGACGGTATCGCCGAAGCGGCGCCTGCATCGTTCAAATTCGTCCCGTGTCATGAGGACTTCCTTTCGCGGCCCACGGCCGCCATTGCCAAATGATCCCTGAGCGCGCGCCGTCCGCGGACAAGCAATTGCTCGGCCGAGCCGGCACTGCTGCCCATCACTTCGGCGATCGCCGCGATGTCGAGGTCGCCTACGGCCCGCAGCAGCACCGCCATGCGTTGCCGCTCCGGCAGACGCGACAGCCCGTCGCGCACGATCGCCAGTTCCTGCCGCGCCGCGGTCGTCTTCTCCGCATCCGCCTCCGGCGTGGCGACTTCGTCCCTTATATCGTCCAGCCCGATGAAGCTGCGCAGCGCCCGGCGACGGCGCTGGTCGATGCAGCGATTGGCGGTGATCCGGTAGAGCCAGGTCGAAGCCCGCCCCCTGCCCGGATCGAACCGCGCGGCCTGTTTCCAGACGGTCACGAACACCTCCTGCACCACATCCTCGGCGTCGCCGGCATTGCCGAGATAGCGCGCTGCAAATATCCGCAGCCCACGGCCATGGCGGGCGATGAGCTCGGACAGCGCACTTTGGCTGCCCGAGGCGATGCGCGCCAGAAGCTCATCGTCGGCGTGGGGCTCCTCATGTCGCAAGGCGGCGCGCATCCACGGACGAGGCTACCGGTGTGGCGAATCCCAAATTCGCATCGATCCGAGGCAGCATAGAAACGAATTTCGGGTTCAAATCCATCACACCAGATGTCAGCGCCGCCAGCGACGGAAGCCATGGACCGTGTTGCCGTTCGGGCCGGTGAAGCTGCCGGCCGATCGGCCATGGAACGGCCCACGCGCCGACACTCGTTTCCCCGAAAAGGTCTGCCCGTTCGGCCCGGTGCCAGAATAGCTTCTGGCGCAGCGGTCAACAACGCCTCCCACGCATTTGGAACTCGACGTGTAGGTGCCGCCATTGGGACCGGTGCGGGTGGTCGAGCCGGTATAGACGTTGCCGTCCTTGCCGACGCTGCGGCTGATCTCGCCGCCATGCGCGGTCGGACGCTGCCACTCCTCGGCCGAGGCCGGCGAAGCGGTCCACCAGACAAGCATCGCACCGAGACATAAAATCGGAATCTTTACCGAAGACAACATGTCGTACTCCTTGTTTTGTAAAGGGAATGATCGCTGCCGATCATCAGTTGGCGTGCTCGGCGATCAGCTTGCGGACGGAAGCGATCTCGTCGGCCGAGAGCTTGCCGTCACCATCCCGGTCCGCGAGGTCGAACAAAGGCATGCTGCTGGCGAATTCCTTCTCGGAGACCTTGCCATCGCCATTTGTGTCGAGGCGGCGCCAGCGATTGCCGAGCCGCGCCTGCGCCACCTCGGCGCGATCCTTGATCGCCTGGCGGGCGCTCTCGATCTCCTTCTCGTCGATGACGACATCGCCATTGCGGTCGAGCTTCCTGAACAAGCGCTCGCGGGCGGCCGTCATCTCATCCTTGGAGATGGCGCCGTCGCCATTGGTGTCGATCCGTTGCAGAATGCGCTGGCCGGGCATGTCCTGTGCCTGCGCCGCGCAGAGCGGTGCAAGCCCGATGAGCAAGGCCGCAATCAATACTGAGCGTTTCATGATGATGTCCTTTCATTGTCAGGCCACAGTGGCGACTGCTGACCGATACGCAGCGAGAACCGGGCTCCTACGCTCGACACGAAAGATTCTTTGCCGGCCTTGAATTCTCTATCGCGGCGGGGATAGGCGGCTGTGCTGGCCGCACGTCGAAAAAATCATCTCGCGTTGCGTAGGAGCACAAAAGGCGCCGCGTAGAAGGCTCTGCAAGGACGGTCCGCGGCGGACCATCCGACCAATGCGGAGACCAGCATGAATAAGATCGTCATGGCCTTTGCCGGCCTGCTGCTTGGCGCGGGTAGCGCCTGTGCGGCGGACGGCGGTGCCAGGGAACTCTTCCGGCGCATAGACACCAACGGCGACCGCAAGCTCGAATTCAGCGAAATCCAGGCCGCGCGGGCGCAGATGTTCGACCGGATGGATGCCAACCACAATGGTTTGCTCGACGCGGGCGAAGTGCGCACCGCGGTGGAACAGGTGAAGTCGAAGCGCGACTTCCAGGCCGCGCAATTCGCGGGCTTCCAGGGCCAGGCCGGCCGCATCGACCGCAATGGCGACGGGAAGATTTCGCGAGACGAGTTTGCCGCCTTCATTCCCGACCGATTGCTGCAGGCGGACACGAACGGCGATGGCTCGCTTTCGATCTCCGAACTGCGGACGCTCCGACGTCAGTAATCCCAACCCTTCGACCCCATCCACAGGAGTGAAAAGATGAAACGGACAATCACAGCGTTTTGCGGTTTGATGATTGGAGCTACGGTGCTGGCCTCGCCGGCCCAGGCCCTGCCGGTCGTGCCGACCTCTGCCCCGGCATCGGTCACCACAGCGCCGACGCCGGTCTGGTTTCGGCGCGGCTTCTACGTCGTCGGCGGCGGATACTACTACAATGGCTATCGCGGCTATGTGCGCGTGCGACCAGGCTATCGCTATTACAACGGCTACTGGTTCCCCGCCGCCGCCTTTGCCGCCGGTGTCGCGGCCGCGTCCGTCGCACCCTTGCCGCCGCGTCCCGCCGTCCGTCTGGAAGCGGCGCATATACGCTGGTGTTACGAGCGCTACGTCTCCTACCGCGCCTGGGACAACAGCTACCAGCCCTATAACGGTCCTCGCCAACAATGTTGGTCGCCCTATAGTTGAGGGCTCTTCGCTGAGAGCCTTCAACTCTTTCAAGGCAGCATAGGAGATGACCATGATCGACAACCGCTCGATGCCCACGAGCACGGTCATACCGGTGCTTTCGTATCCCGATGTCGAGACGGCCAGCCATTGGCTTTGCGGGGCCTTCGGGTTCGAAATACGGCTGATGATCGGCAATCACCGTGCCCAGCTCGGCTTCGGAGACGGCGCCGTCGTTGTCACAGAATTGAAGTCTGGCGGACTGACGCGGACAGGTGGGCCATTCGCAGTGATGGTACGCGTCGAGGATGTCGACGCGCACCACAGCCGAGCCGCGAGGCATGGCGCAGTTATTCTCAGCGGCCCAACGAGCCATCCCTATGGCGAGCGTCAATATTCCTGCCGTGACCTCGCCGGCCACAATTGGACCTTTTCGCAGTCGATAGCTGATGTAGTGCCCGAGGACTGGGGTGGCATCGTGGTGCAAAGCTCAAACGGTCCTGATGTGGAGAGCTGACACCAACCTGCTGCAGCGACACCGTTTGGGTTGCGAAGCCGTTGCGCTGCCGGTCTGCTTTCGTGAAGAGTTTCGGGCGCCGGCAGGCGTACGAAAGTCCCCGAGGAAGGAACCCGCGGGCCACGGGCGATGGCTTATGGGGATTTCGATTTTCGGCTGATGTCGGCGATGGCGCGATCGCCGCCGGGAAGCGGCGGGTTTGACGCGGACGGACTGCTTCGTTGCGCCTGCGCGCGGTGTTGTCGGGACGGTGGGCGGCTGGGCGCGGCTCTGTCGGAGTCGATAATCATCATAGGCGTGCGTCGATCCATTGCCGGAGGCTGAGTGCCTGCAGCTGAAGGCTGAACCATTCCATGCCGGGTCATGGACAGCTCTCCCGGTCCGGTGCCGATGCGTTCGGCGGTCCGCGCGGCTGCCTCCACCGTTCGAACACCTCGATGACGATCATGCGGCCGCCGCAGCATGGGCACGGCGGGCGGAAGTTGTCCGTTTCGTCTGTGGTGTCATCGTCGGACGGCGCGGCGACGTTCAGGAGTTCACGCGCAAGCGCGAGGCTGGCCTTGCGAGCAGAGCCGGCAAGCAGGCCGTAATGCCGGATGCGGTGGAATCCCTTTGGCAACACGTGGAGCAGGAAGCGGCGGATGAACTCGTCTGTGGCGAGCGTCATGACCTGCTGCCGATCGGGGCCGTCACGACGATAGTCCTTGTAGCGGAAGGTGACGCCGCTCTTGTCGAAGGCGATCAGCCAGCTGTTCGAGATCGCGACCCGGTGGGTATAGCGGGACAGATAGGCGAGCACCGCCTCCGGGCCGGCGAAGGGCGCCTTCACGTAGACCACCCAGCGCTTCTTCCGGACCGGCGACAGGTGGCGCAGGAATGCCCGCCGTTCCGCGAGATGAGCAATTGCGCCGAAGAAGGCGAGCCGGCCAGCGTCGTGCAGCGCGACCAGCCGGGTGAGGAAGAGCCGTCGGAACAGCTTGCCGAGTACGCGCACCGGAAGCAGGAAGGCCGACCGAGAAGATATCCAGCGGCTTCCGTCCGGCGCGATGCCGCCGCCTGGCACGATCATGTGCACGTGCGGATGGTGTGTCATCGCCGAACCCCAGGTGTGGAGGACGGCGGTGATGCCCATCCTGGCGCCGAGGTGCTGGGGATCCGCCGCGATCGTCAGCATCGTCTCCGATGCCGCCCTGAACAGCAGATCATAGACCAGCGCCTTGTTGTGGAAGGCGATGACGGCGACCTCGGCCGGCAGCGTGAAGACAACGTGGAAGTAGCCGACCGGCAGCAGGTCGGCCTCGCGCTCGGCCAATCACGTCCGCGCCGCCGCGCCCTGGCACTTCGGACAGTGCCGGTTGCGGCAGGAGTTGTAGGCGATGCGCCACTGGCCGCAGTCCTCGCAGGCCTCCACGTGACCGCCAAGGGCCGCGGTGCGGCAGTGCTCGATCGCCGACATGACCTTGAGCTGGACGAGGCTCAGGTGACCTGCATGGGCGGCCCGGTAAGCGGGTCCGGCAGCACGGAAGATGTCGGCGACCTCGATCGAGGCGCGCACGCTCAGCCGTCGGGCGAGATCTCTTCCGGCTTGAACAGGCCAAGCTTGTCGAGCGGGCTCGTGACGGTGCGCACCGTGCGGGTTGCAACCTTGGTGTAGAAGGCGGTGCTATTTAGCTTGGCGTGCCCGAGCAGGGCCTGGATGATCCGGATGTCGGTGCCGTCCTCCAGCAGGTGGGTGGCGAAGCTGTGACGCAGCGTATGCGGCCCGACCCGCTTGGCGATGTCGGCGGCCTGCGCTGCCTCGACGACCACGCGATAGAGCTGGCGGGTGCTGATGGGCTTCATCGCATGCTGCCCCGGAAACAGCCAGCCCTCGCGATGCATCACCCCCTGCTGGCGTCCGACCTTCCACCACTGGCGCAGCAACAAGAGCAGGTCTTGCGACAGCATGGCGTTCCGGTATCGCCCGCCCTTGCCGCGCTCGACACGCAGCAGCATGCGCTCGCTGTCGACGTCGGCGACCTTCAGCGTCGACACCTCCGCCACGCGCAGGCCCGCGCCATAAGCGACCGACAGCGCGGCCTGGTGCTTGAGGCAGGTGGTGGCGTTGAGCAGCCGGGCAACCTCGTCGCGGCTGAGCACCACCGGCAGCTTGCGCGGATGCGCCAGACGAACGAGCTTGCGCGCCAGATCGGGACGATCGACCGTATGCGTGAAGAAGAAGCGCAGCGCCGACACGATGCTGTTCATCGTCGGCACGGGAACACCGTCGTCCTGCTGCTCGATCTGGAACCGGCGCAGGTCGTCGGTGGTCGCTGTGTCCGGTGAACGCCCGAGGAACGTCGCCAGGCGTCCGATGTCGCGGAGATAGTTGCGCTGCGTCTCCCGGGAGAAACGCCGCATGTTCATGTCGTCGATCAGCCGCTGACGCAGCGGGCTGATGGGTGCATCAAGAACAGGATAGGGCATGGTCAGGCTCCTTGTTGAAGAAGCCCGTGATGCTCTGCCGCTGCCGAACCGCCCTCAATGCAGGCGCAACGTCCGGTTCGTGATCTCTACCTCATCCCGCGCGCCCATCCCGCGCAGCGGGTTCGTTCTGCGGCCCCATTGCGGACGTCAGACGGTCTACAAGGCCATCGACTGGGGTTCGTGGAAGCTTTTCGAACTTTCTGGGTTGCGCATCGGCCCGAATTTCGCGGGCTTATGAAGGACGTCGGGGCGGCTGAACTAGCCGCGGTGCAAACTTGATCGCGATGCTCATCTGGGGTTCGAGTCGGTAGACCGCTACATCGCAACACCCACTATCAAAGAGGCCTTCTTCTGCTATCGGAGGCACACGGCTTAGTCCAAAACTTTCCAATTTGGGGACAGAGATTAGCCGATGCCGTCCGAAGGCCGGGGTCACCGGTTCGAATCCTGTCGGGTGCGCTCGACGGCTTCGGTCCGTTCAGGACAACGAAAGCCCACAAAGAGATTGCGACCGACCGACTGGGCACCAATGCTCGTAGTTTCCACATGTTCATTCCTTCATGACGATCTCGCCAAGATCGGCGAGGCGCTCGATCACGTGGTCCGGTCTGAATGGAAACCGCTCCATGTCAGCCCGCGTGCTCACCCCAGTAAGAACAAGGGCTGTCTTCAGACCCGATTTCAATCCGCCGACAATGTCCGTATCCATTCTGTCTCCGACCATGATCGTGTCGGCTGCACTAACTCCCAGGCGGTCGAGCGCGCTTCGCATCATGAATGAGTTCGGTTTGCCGATGAAATAGGGCTGACGGCCGGTAGCCTTTTCAATCAGGGCTGCGACTGCCCCGCAGGCCGGATGGAACCCGCGCTCGGTCGGGCCGGTGGCATCCGGATTGGTGGCGAGAAACCACGCGCCCTTTGCGACAAGCTCGGCGCCGGCGGCGATCTGCTCGTAGTGGTACGAAGTGGTGTCGCCGAGGACCACGAAATCTGGGGCAAACTGCGTGATCCGACAGCCTACGTGCCGGAGAGCCTCGACCAGTCCATTGTCGCCGATGACATACACGGATGATCCGGGCTTTTGCAGCTCCACGAATCGCGCAGTGGCGAGCGCCGATGTGTAGATGTGCTCAGGCTGAACGAGGAAGCCAACCGCCCTCAAACGTTCGGCATGATCCTCCGGCGTGAAGCGGGAGCTGTTGGTGAAGATCTGAAAAGGTTTGCGGTTGCAGACCAGCCTGGCGACATAGTCGATCGAGCCTGCAATCGGCTGGCCGCCGCGGACCAAAACCCCGTCCATGTCGAGCAGGTGCGCTACGATCATCAGACTTCAACCCTTGATGTCTTTGGATGGACGCGTGGCTTAATTCCGTTGTGGGTCACGTGCGTTGTTCCCTTTCTAGGTGTTTGCGCGGGCAATGTACGCACCGAGAGCAACGTGGGAATGGCAACCGATCGCTGGTTCGGCAATTAGGACATTGCAGCGTGCAAAAGGGTCCATTGTAGTTCGCTCGAAGATGACGCGGTGACCGATGGCCGGCCTTTTCGGGACGGATCAGACGCTTCGGCTCTCGGGTTTGGTATGGTTGATGTGGGTAGCGCCGGCACGCGACCTAGTCGAAATTTTCCAATTTTGGGACGGAGGAGGGCGAGTCGGAGGGCAGCCGACTGCGGAGCCGCGGGCCCGCGATGGCGATGACCTCCGGCACTTCGTGTCGGATGTGAGGCTGGCGATCGGGCACAACGTGCTGGACCGCCAGCGGCCATTGGTCAGCCTGACCGTTTGAGATCCTGATGGCGCGTCCGCGCTGCAATGAGCAGCATGGTCTCGTCATTTATGCCGCTCTGGAAAAGGCGGACAAGATCAGCTGCAAGCCTTTCGGCTTCCGGCGACCCGGGCACCACCTGGCCTTCCAGGCACACTTGGATGAAAATCCGTTTCAGGGCTTCCAGGTCGGACGGATACAGGGGGCGGGGTCAATGTTCATGGGGTCAACCATGTCTGTGCCTCCCAATGCCAGCAATGATCAAGAGTCGAAAAATGCCCCTGCCAGTGAAGCCTGTCATCTAAATTTGCCGTGACTGTAGCCTGTCTTGAGCCGTCGATGGCGTGAAGCTAGCTGCCGAATGCCAACTGCTCTATGCAAAGTGGTCAAACAGCTTTTGGTGACCCGTGGAACGAAATCTTTGGCGGACTTCATACAGCGCCTTTCCAAAGCTGCCCTGCGCACGATGCGCGACCGGCCGTCTCAGCCTGATGAAGGACACCCTTCAAATCTTGGAGACCGGGTATTCCAAGAAGGAGCAGAACGACCCGGAATGGGAATTGCATTGGTTAACCGAACGATTCATCGGCTTCTTGGAGTGTGGAAATAAGTTTTGCGGCGAAATTGTCACTGTCTGCGGGAGTGTTCACCGCCAGCATCATGAGCAATACGAGGAGGCTCTTGGTGGGGAGGTCAGCTTCGACAACACCTATTATTCGCCATCTCTAATCCACCCGGCGCCGCCAGTGTTCGCAGTTTCGAAGAAGTTGAACAAGGACTGCGCCGCCCATTTGCGAAAAGCATTTGAGTTGCTGTGGGTGGACCCAGCTTCGTGCGCCAACCGCGTCCGAATTTTTGTCGAGCGCCTGCTGGATCAATTTGGGGTTCCTTGTGTCGGCGTCAACAAAAAGGGCGACGACTACGACATGAATCTGGCCCAGCGCATCGAGTTTCTCGAAGGTCAGAAACCGGGTCATAAGGATGCATTCAACGCGATGCGCAACGTCGGAAACTATGGCAGCCATCAAGGAAAGGCAAAGTTCGATACCCTGATCGACTGCTTCGAAATCCTCGAGGAGATGCTCAAGGATCTGGTCGACGGTCGAAAGAGCCGACTGGAGAAGATGACAGCGGCACTACTGGTTAAGGGCGGCGATTTCTAAATACTGACTCTCAAAGGGATCGTCCAGTTGAGCGCCGATCCGCTTTTCATCGTGCCCTCGATAGCCTTACTGTAAACAGGTCGCCCAGGTCCGGAGCCTCCCATGTGCAACGATTACGAACAGCATGTACTCTGGGCTGAATATTGCCGGATGATGGCGTCACTGGCGCTCAAAATCCCCAGCCACCAAACCGAACTTGACTTGCCCCAGGCAGATGACGTCCGCATCAGTGACCCGGCGCCAATAATGCGTGCCGCTGATGACACGATCGAACTGGCATCGATGACGTTCGGATTTCCGCCGACCGGACCAAAAGGTGGGCCTGTGTTCAACTTCCGCTCCGAGGGTCGGCAATTCGGAAACAGCAACCGCTGCCTCGTTCCTGCGTCCGCGTTCTTCGAATTCACAGGCACGAAATATCCGAAGGCCAAACATCGCTTCACACTCAACGGCTCTCCCTTTATGGTCGTCGCGGGGCTTTGGCGAGAAGCCGTCGGTAACAAACCTCCGACCTTCACAATGCTAACGACTGACCCCGGACCGGATGTAGCGCCGTATCACAATCGGCAGGTTGTGGTCCTTCAGCCCGAGAATTGGGCGGCCTGGATCAATTTGACAAAGCCTGAGGCCGAGCTCTTGCGGCCGCTTCCAGCCGGATCGCTCTCGGTCGAGACAGTTCGTCCTGAAAGCTCATAACTTAGCTGCGCAGGATCTCTGGTACGCTGAGCGGCCCGAGATCGAGAACCGGCGTGTATTCGCCCGTGCGGCGCCAGACGCCTCGCACCTTTCCATTCTCCCGATCCTGCCTCGGATCGAATCTCAGCCCGTCGAAGTGATCCAGAAAGGCCTCTGCAGATGCGGCATCGCTGAAGCAATGGAGCCGATAGGTTTCATATTTCCCGTTCGGCCATATCGCCTGCACATGCCGCGTCTGGTGCTTAAGCCCTCGTTCCTGGCAGAACTTCGCGATCATGGTGAAGTTCCGGTCGGTGCAAAGGTCATCTGGCAGCGCAACCTGGTGAGGCCAGTCGCGGTCGATGACCGATGGCGTTTGTGAACCCCGACTGCGTTTGACCACTATTCGAAATGCATCGACTGGCCACGCATCATGGCCAGCGTCAGCGCGATTGCAGGATTTGCCGGTGGCTTCTCCATATGCAGGGAGCCGTCGAAATCACGCCATGCCGCCATGCGCAATTCATCATCGTCATCACTGGCCGCCGGGTCGAAAACGTGGGCATCGCAGGGATCCCGGTTGATCTCGATTGTCCAGTCCTTGAGCGCCTTGCGGGCCATCTCTTCGACCTGGGCAAGGTCGCTGGTGAAGAAGGGGATACGGTCTCCCTCTTCGGAAAGCGGCTCAACCCGATCCAGCGTCGGCCGCTCGGGCACCCAACCCAGAACGAAGGCAATGTCGAAATCGATCTGGCGGTCTGGGCCAGCTGTAATCTCCAGCCGTTTGACGACCTCAGGATAGAGCTGTTTGCGCGCCGGCCACGTGTCCGGAAGAGCCTCGGCCTGCAACTTCGTGCGGGGAACGTTGATCAGTTCCATGACCTGATGGCGCGGAACTTTGTCCTCCGGCCAGCCCGCACAACAAGCAGTCGTCGCAGCCTCGTCGGCCTCCAGCCAGACTGTGGCGGCCTGGTCCTCGTCTTCGGTAGGCTTGTCGTCTTCTGGAAAGCCTTTGATATCCCACCCCTCCAACGCAAACAGTCCTTCCGCGCCCTCCAAAGCCGTAATGCCGGCGCGTGCAAACACGGCTTCGGCTGCGGCGATGCCGCGTGCGAGCTCTTCGGGTGTTGCGTTCTCGATGTTCAAGCGAAGTTCCATGGTTCGCCTCCTATGGCCTATCTCTGCCGATGTGAACAAAAAGAGAACAAGGAGTCAAGTGTGCCCCTTGACGAGAGAGGAATATGTTCCTTATCTCAGCGTGATCTGGAGCAGCAAAGGACCATGGCTCGGCGTCAATCGCGCTGGCCGGCGAAGCTATGGCAAAAACAGCGGAAGACAATTTTCGGATCGAGGTCTGGGATCGCGAGGAGCAGGCTTTGTCAGAAACCATCTCGCGTTCTCCCGATTCAACGGTCAGTCAGGCAGCCTGGCAGGCCGCCATCCGGCGCCGGCCGGGCATGTTGCTAATCCACTACAACAGTCGGCATGTGATGGAGAAAATTCTGACACCTGGTGAGGTGACGATCCCGCCACAGACCATCATCGACGGCAGCGTTCACGCCGGCCTTGATGTTGCGCTCGGCGATCTTCGCGAATGGCATGTGTTGCGGGCCTGGTGCAGATCCTGTTCGCACCACGCAACGGTAAAACCAGCCGGGCTCATCAAACGCTACGGAAAAGGCGCTCTGTTCAGTTCGGTCGAGCGCGCGCTTTTCTGCACCAGTTGCGACAGGGGCGGGCCTGTCAGGCTGGAAATTCACAAGCTGCCACGCAATTGAGAGGAGCCGAAGGGCGCAGGAGTTCATCGATTTCCGGGCCAACTCGGCGCTGGTGCTGGCAACCCGGCAGCATCCATGCGATCAGCGGCTTGACTGCCGAGGACCGGAACTGCGCGCGATCACTGCTGGTCGGCTTTCATCGTGACGCAAAGTCATGCGGACCGCCCCGGACGGGGACAGTCGGTCCCGCGTCCCGTCCTGCGGCCGGCGCTATGCTGACGCTCCTACGGCTGTCCCGTTCACCGCCCGCGGCAGGGGCGAATTTCCTCCGTCCTGCGCGCGACAACGTTGCCTGTTGCGGACGCGCGGAAGACTGCGGTTTATACGCCGTTCTTCCTTGGAGCGCCGACAGTCGCCGGCGCAGAGATCGAGGAGACAAGAAAGGCATGCCCCACGCTGGAGACAGTGCATCAACTCATGAGATTGGTGTGGTTGATGATTGTAGCTCAAGGGCGCGACAAGCGCTTCCCACCGCTTAAGTTGCGGCCTTCTCTTCGTCCGACATGAGGGCCGAGTACGGGCTGTGAGCCACAGGATAAGTTTTCTCGCCAGCCCGCAATTCGCGAACCGGGGACAACAGCGGCAGCGTGACCATCTCAGCGCGCCAATTGCCCGGTTGCCGCATTGCAGTCAGCACAAAATGGCCGTTGATCCGCTTATCGTCGATCGGCGCGCCACTCTGCGGATCGAACTTGCGCATATTGATTTGCGGCTCGAGCTTGTCACCTGCCTGATCACGATCGCTTGCATCGCGTGAGCCGTAGCCACGGCTGCGAGCGCCGCCGTGGGAGTTGTCGCCGGGAACAAACTCACGGAAGGTGAACCGGCAGTTGCCGTCTTCATCGAGGGAGTAGCGAAGCGCCTCGTCGGGCCGGCGCGAATTGCGAACCTCGTCGTTCGCGCGAGCAATGCGGAAGTCGGGATAAGTCGGGTATAGGCGCTCGCGCACCCCTTGCTGTTCAAGATGGTCAAACAATCCCAATTCATCTGCAATGCGCAGCAGAGGCCCGGTACGATAAGGCTTCGTACCACCGCGGCGGGCTTTCAGCTTCGCCTCGTTCTGAATCAGGTTCGGCTCGACGACCTCTTTGTCGACGCGCTGGAAAAATTTTGCAATGAGGGGGTCGGACATGTCGCGGCGTACTCGGATCAGACTGGTCGGTGCACCGCGCCGATAACCTCCCGTAATGTAGCTGTGGCGGCTCGGCTTGTAGATGTACCCGCCATGCTGGCGCTGATAGTCGTTGACAAGATCGGCATTTTCGCTCGACATCACCACCGTTGAGTTTTTGCCGTAGCCGCAAGCGCGGCCAAGCAGACCCTGCAACAGAGCGTTGAGATCAGAAGCTTTCTTCGAGAATTCCAAGA
Organism: Mesorhizobium sp. B2-3-7; assembly: GCF_006442695.1. Classification (NCBI taxonomy): domain Bacteria; kingdom Pseudomonadati; phylum Pseudomonadota; class Alphaproteobacteria; order Hyphomicrobiales; family Phyllobacteriaceae; genus Mesorhizobium; species Mesorhizobium sp. B2-3-7. Next base: position 122,695 of record NZ_VFVV01000005.1, read on the forward strand.
ACCACTCCACGCCCGCCGGAAAGGCATCACCCATGCGCGCACGGTTGGTCACGGCGATCAGGTACGGCAGGTCAGGGCGAGCACGGGCGCGGATAGCCCGCTTCACACTCTGCCCCTTATGATCCGAGCCAAAATACTCTACCACGTCGATCTGATTTTTCGGTAGATTAAGATTTTGTATCAAGCCATGGGACCGGAAGTTGTTATTGAACAGGCGGATGCAGATGCCCGTTGATGCCGTCGCGCCGTCGGCGATCAGCTTCAAAATGGCGGAGCGCAACGTCTGCTCTACGTCGCGCCGATAGAGCTCCTGGTTCTGACTATAGCCTATCTTGTTCGCGAACCGGGCGAAGACGTGAGGATCCGCATCGTAGGCCGCTAGGGAGATGTTCGCCATGAAGGGTTCGTACAACTCGGAACCAAGCCGCGCGAAACTGATGGTGCGTGGTGGCGAAACGTCCGCATCCGCGTCGATTACCTCGCCACCGAAATAGTTGAAGCCCGAGTAGGATGAAGTCAGGTACTGCTTGACCTTCCAAACCGCGTCGATGTCATGCAACTCGTAGGGTGTCGCCGACAGACCGATGAACACACGGTCTCCGGCATGATCGCCAATGGCAGCATCGATCTGATTGAAGATTTGGAGCATCACGCACGGCCGCTGCTCAACACCGTCATCGACCTTCACGAAGCGATCGCTTGCGCCATATTGCGGTTCGTCGATAATTAGCAAGGGGGCGTAGCCTTTGCCATTGGCCTTCTTACACAGCGTGGCGACTTGGCGGATAGCGTCGCCGTGGACCCGACGCTTCAGAAAGTCCTCCAGCCGGGGCCCGACCATAGTGTCAGGTAAGGCCTGCTGAAGAACGTGCTCACGGTAGGTGTTGATGGTCGGCGAATATTCGAAGAACGGATCGATCTTCTGCTTCACGTAGTCGATGAGACGACACTTGCGCTGATCATCAACGAGGACGGTCAACTCGCCATAGAAGTCGAGGAACCGCGCCAACTCGATCTTGGTCTGATCCTCCTGGCTGGTGTGGCTCGTGATCAGATAGATCGGGTAGAGACGCCGTCCGGTCAGATCGCCTCCACGGATGCAATCATCGCCAGGATAACCAAGGATGGGTCCCAAGGCTGAACAAAGCCGACGGGCTTGATGTTGAGGACGATCCAGCCCCCAAAGAAAACAAGATGGATATAGACGAACATCATGCTGCCTGCGAACTGGCTGATTGCCCCCGCGGCGCGTTGCTCCGCAGTGGCAGCGTTCGCATCGCGCTTCCGTCGTTGAACGATTGCTTCGATGTTGCGGGCCAAGGCAGGAGCGAGGCCGTCCGCGGGTGGTGTGGTTGGGGTGGCGTATCCCATGTCATTGCCTGAGGTGTTCGGGCGCATAGCTCTCTCCGTGTCTGCACCTGACCCACTTAACTGGTCGGTTGGCGTTTCGATCCATGCAGCCTCAGGAGCGCTGACGGACCTTCATCACGAATGGCTCACCCAATGAGACAGACCTATAAAGGCGGACGCAAATCGGCATAATCGCGGCATCTGGCTGTCTGCTTTCTTCGAACTATGACAAAACGACTCTGTGCCGGGATCCGAAAAGATGGCTTCCGCCCGAGTCATTCGCGCGGTGCAGGAGCATTGTAAGAAGCTTTTTCAGGTGAGGGGGGTCCGGCCGCCGCGATGCTGTCCACCATCTTCAGCACAAGGTGCGGCGCAGCATGATGCACCATGTGACCGGCGCCCGCGACGATGCGTATCATCGAGCCCGGTAGGACTGCGTGCAAACGATGGGAATGATAGTTGGTATCGAGCAGGCTGTCCGCGTCCCCGGCCATGATACCTATCGGCGCGTTTGTCCTCCCTGCGGTCTTGGGAGCTAATGCGGCAACGGGGATCAGCAGACCAGATTCCGCAGCGGTCGTTCGCAAGTGCGACGGTGCGCTGACCAGATTTCGCAACGCATTTGAAAACTCTGGCGGGACAAGTTGCGGCCCGAACAGGCGGCGCATCAACACGGGCCAGATCAGCCTAACGACAGGCGGCAGGATGGTGTGGCAAAGGATGGTTCCCACGATCGGCAGTGCCGGCAGGGCGGCAAGCAGGGCATCGAGCCTTGGGGAAGGGGAATGATAGCCGGAGAGGAGAACCGCGCCACCAATCTCGTCAGGATACCGGGCCGCCCACTGGAGGGCGACCGATGCCCCCCAGGAATGGCCAAGAACGATAGGATTGTCTGCCCCGATCCTCTGCGTGGCGCTCTGGAGCAGATCTGCCTGGGCCGCGGCGGTCCATAGGCGACCGCGCGGTCGTGTACTGCCGCCAAACCCGGGACGGTCGAAGACAATAACGCGATAACGCTTGGCGGCTTTGTCGACTAGACCGCTGGTTTGGAAGTCCTCAGCGGCGGAACCGTTCCCGTGCAGGAGAACTAGGTCCCTGCCGCTTCCAACCTCGATATATCGTAGGCGGACACCGTCGACCTCTATGGTCCTTCCTTTCGCGCGGACGGAAAGCGCTTGCTTGGTCGCCGCTCGATTGTTCAACGCTAGCAGGGCCACCGCCGCAATCAGGCCGCCGACCCAGACGCGTGATGATCGTTTCAGTGAGAATTGGAACCGCAAAGACAAGCTGCCGTGCTCCTTGTGTAGGTTCAGGCGACTGGCGAATGGCCGCTGGGACGTCGCACCCCAAACGCTCACCGTTTTTCGCCATCCGAACCGAGACGCCACAAGGTTGTTCCGGCGCCTGATCGCCTGACCTCCGAACGAGCCTACGGGCTTACCTCGCCGTAGGGCTCCTCGAGATTGAGCCCGCGGAAAGTCAAATGACAGCCGGAAGATGCGTTAGTCTTACCAGCCGTTTCCACAGACTGGATAGCCAAAAGAGCGCCGGTGACGAGTAACCCTTGGGCTCCAAACATGGCGACGTGCTCGCGTTTAACTCGCACGGTCTACCCACGCAGGGGGTCTGTAAATCTAAGAGAGCTAAAAAAGTTTTGGCTAATGGAACATCGCGCGGTTCAGCGTGTTTGCTTTCGACGAAAATGGAGAAATCAGGCCGTGAACAGCGTCATTTATCTCATAGGTCTCGTTGTCGTCGTGCTGGCAATTCTCTCCTTCCTCGGTTTTCACTAGGAGCCATCATGCAACGAGAAGGCGATCAGGGACGTCCAGCGCCCGATTTCGATAAAGCAAAGAGCGAGCTGTCCGAGCGGCTCCAGGAAGAGACCCAAAGTGCCACCCGATTGATTCACGACGCCAGTGACGAAGTCGTCAACAAAGCTGGCAAGTACGCGTCGGAAGCGCAGGAGGCGTTGTCAGGGAAGGCGCAGGAAACGCAGCGTGATATGAGCGCGAGCTTAGCCGCTTTTGGGGGCGCGCTGCGGGCAGCAAGTGAGCATCTGGCCAACTGCGATCAAGCCACCGTTTCGAAGGTCGTGCTTACTGCCGCTGGTGGGCTGGAGCGCCTCTCGTCCTCTTTGCGGGACAAACCAGTCGAACAAGTCTTAGGCGAGGTCAGGTCCTTCGGGCGCGAAAACTCTGGAGTGCTTTTCGCCGGGTCGGTTCTCGCCGGTTTGGCTCTGGGACGTTTCATCAAAAGCTCGCCACCCGCTGATTCGAGCGAAGCGGACGGTCGGCTGAAAAGCGGTGGCGTCGCAAACACTGTGAGGCGCCCGAAGACTTCAGACACCTCTCCACGGGACGACCTCACGTCTTAACGAATGCAGCCACTGGCTTGGCCGAGCACGGAGCATGACCGATGAACAACGATCAGGACGGCCGCAGCCTGGCGAGCCTTGTGAGCGACCTTACACTGCAAGTGACAACCCTGCTACAGACGGAAGCAAGGCTCTTGCGGGCCGAAATATCCGAAAACGTCAGCAAAGCTGGGCGCGGCGCGGTCGAAGTCATAGGTGGTGCCGTGTGCTTGCTGGCATCGCTAATGGTACTGCTCCAAGCCCTCGTGATCGCTTTGGCTAAGGCGGGTCTGGGGGCAGGGTGGTCCTCGCTGCTTGTCGGTGTCGTCGTGGCGGTCCTGGGAGTGATTCTCCTGCGCACGGGAATGGCCAGCATAGCGCCTTCGGAATTGGCTCCTGACCGCACACAAGAACAACTCAAGAGCGATGCGCGTGTAATCAAAGGACAAATGAGATGAGCGAGAAATCGGCAGCCGAACTCGAACGCGAAGCCGAGATTGCCCGCGCAGCGGTCGTCGATACCGCCGAATCCATCCGCAGCAAAATGACACCCGGTCAGTTGATCGATGAGTTCACCGGGTTGTTTGCCGGCGGCGCAGGGACCGCCGCCCTCGGCAGGCTCCAGACCCAAGTCAGCGACAACCCTTTGGCCCTGATGCTGGTTGGGACCGGCCTAGCTTGGCTGATGCTTGGCAGCGGTGCTTCGGCGGGTGAGTCGCCGGCAACACAGGCTGCAAACAATCAGCCAGAACCCGACAGGGGGGCGTTCGGGGGCAGCGATATGAAAGGGGCTGCGGAAGGGCTGAGTTCTGGGCGGGAGATCCCCGGCGGACGACCGTCAGCCGGAGAGATGCTCTCGGATGCCGGCGATGCCGTTGCCTCTGTTGCAAGCAACGCAAGCGAAGCGGCGCCAACAGCGGCTGGCGAGACCAAGGATAAGCTTGTAAACACCATGGGGCAGCTTGGCTCCAGTGCGGGTGATATGGCTGCGCAGGCGAGTCGAACCTGGCAGGAACTATTTGAGCGCGAACCACTGGCACTTGCCGTCCTCGGCCTGGCGGCGGGTACGGCTATCGGTGTGCTTCTGCCTCGCACAGCTTTGGAAGACGAGCAACTCGGCGGCTATCGCGACAAACTACTTGGCAGCGCCAACAGTGCTTTAGAGGAAAGCGTGGAGCAAGCGAAAGAGATCGCTGCCGAAGCTTACGAGACAGTCAAGAGCGAGGCGGACCGGCAGGGCTCGAGCGGCGCCGCCGACACGGTAGCCGGTAAGATCGGTCAGGTCGTCAACGCCGCCGCAAAGACTACCGAAAAGGCCGTTCGACATCGACTTCCCGAATCGGATCAGTCCTCCACGACCAAGTCTTAAAGTGTCTGCACAGGCGAAACACCGGCTAGCTGCTCAGACAAGCTTTTCATGCGTCGGCATCGTGTAAGATTAAGATTCAGAGAATCTTCTTGAGGTTCTCATCCCACACCGGTTTCTCGTTTCTTTTCGTTGATCGTTTGGCAAGCCTCGACAGGGCTCAGTCAGCTTGCCGCCGCCAGGCGTATTCAGTTGCTGACTTCCTCGTAGGCAGTTGAATGGGACGTCAGTCAGCGGTCAAATTGAACTTGGAGTCGCCTGTCGTGAACAAAACCGCGCGCCGACGGTTTGATTGCATGGAAACTGAAACACTCGTCGGCTATGTCGCGGCACTATGCTCGATGGTGAGCTTTGCGCCGCAGGCCTGGAAGATCATAAAGACGCGGGACACGGGCAGTATCTCCGCGCCGATGTATGCGATTACGGTGGTGGGCTTCGCGTTTTGGCTCATCTTCGGATTCATGAAAGGCGAGTGGCCAATCATTATTACAAACGCCGCCTGCTTCGCTCTCTCGGCATTCATTCTTCTGATGACCGTCCTTCCCCGCGCAAAGAAGGACGCAGTCGCGGACGTGCTGGATGCCGCTGCCACAAGGAATGAGCGGTGATTTTCCTTTGGTTGCGTTGTGAGATTTGTGAGGCGCTCAGGTGGCAGCAGGAATAACGCCTTTATGTCGGGAGTTCTCTTGTGGTTCGAGACGAAATCCGTCCTGGCGAATTATACGACTGCCTGGTCATCGGCGCGGGACCGGCCGGCCTGACCGCCGCGACCTATCTGGGGCGGTTCCGGCGCCGCGTCATCGTTGTGGACGCCGGCCAAAGCCGCGCAAAGTTGATACCGACAACGCACAACTGTCCCGGTTTTCCTGACGGTATTTCCGGGGTGGAGTTGCTTGACCGTCTGCGGCAGCAGGCCCTGCTGAGCGAAGTCGAACTCCTGGACGATACGGTCCACCACGTTGAACGGAACGGGACGGATTTCGTCGCCACGGCATCCCTTCCCATTCGGGCTCGCGCGGTGCTCATGGGGACCGGCATTGTTGATAAGCTTCCAGACACGCCCGAGGCTGCCGCTATGATCAAAGCCGGCACATTGCGGCTGTGCCCCATCTGTGACGCCTACGAGGTCATCGACAGACGGGTTGCGGTGATCGGCCCGGCAGACCAGGCAGTGAAAAAGGCTTTGTTCATACGAAGCTACACAAGCGACGTTACCATGCTGGTCGAGACGGGAACTCGATCCGACCCCGCCGCCGACGCTTTGCTAAGAGAGGCGGGAATCAATGTCGAGGAGTGCATTCCAAACTCAATCAGCTCTGCCGGCAATCACGCGACCGTCAGGCTCGTCGCCGGGAACACAGTTTCTTTCGATACCATCTATCCCGCATTGGGCTGCACGATACGATCGAAGCTCGCGACCGATCTCGGCGCGGAATGTGACGAAGTCGGCAACCTTGTTGTGGATTCGCGCCAGCGCACCGCAATTGCAGGCCTCTATGCCGCAGGCGATGTGGTTGACGAGATCAATCAGATCGCGGTCGCTTTCGGACACGCGGCGATCGCCGCAACCGATATGCACAGCTATCTCGCGCATAACGAGTGAACATACATTCGGCCCGGTTTATGGCGGCGGGCACGTTCCCGCCGGCGAAGTCATAGGTACGGAAATCTTCCGCGTTCCGTATTTTCGATAGAGCATTTACGATCCGGTGAATAACAGACCACAATGGTGCGCATTGAGGGAGCTCAGCGAAAGAAAGACGTTGGGCCCGCCGAGGGGCAGAAATGATGTAGATGCTCTTCGGGCAGCGAAAGCCGCGGACATAGCTGGCATCAGCTTGGATGAAATATCTGAAGAGGTCGGGAGTGTCTTCGAGGTGATTTCGGAGGCCATGCAGCATCGCGATGGCGGCTCGCCTGACTAATTTTAATTAGAGCAGTTCACCGTTTCACGGAAACGGCGAACCGCTCCGACTCTTTGTTTGGGGTCGCTGGCTCCGTCGACGTTCACGACGCAGTAGGGCGAGGGCGCTGCGATTTCTCCCGTTGAACTAGGGCCCTGTGAGCCAGTCTCGATCTTTTCCTTGGTGTCAGGATCACGGATCGGCGCAATGATAGTTTCGACTTTGTTGTCCCAAAGCCTAAACCTTTCGCACACCCTGCCTGGCGTAACACCGGCCCGCGAAGATGCCCACTATGTGGGGGCAGAAAAGGGGACCTAACCCACCATTTGAAGCGGCATAGTGCGACGAGAAATGATGCGTTCGAGTTCGCCTTCGTCCTCGATGCCGGCCTGGAACAGTGCCATCAGCTCACATGCTGCGTCATGGGCCGTGTTGGAATCAAGGCTGCACCGCCTGTCTGAGCAATATCGGATAAGAACCCGCTGCAGCATTTCGAGATCGTTTGGGTAAATGGCGATGTCGGCCGGATGCAACCGCATGCTGTAGTCCCTTTCAAGCCAATGCTTTCATTGAGCAGCTCAGGGAGCCGCTGACGACCTTCAATCGCACTTCGCTCCGGCTCCGTCATTTAACAATGATATCCCCGCCCCAGTCTGCCGCAGCCAGCCACGCCGTGGCCCCCCTTTACCGATTTTGCTCGTTGGAACCAATAACTCGGCTAGAACGCATGGAAGACAGCTGACGCGGGCTCGTCCATTGACAGCAACAGCCCCGTGAGTTGGACGTCATTTGTGTCGACAAATCGAGAGGTAGTCTGGTTAAGTGCTATGATCGTTACAAACAACAAAGGGAGGCAAATCAAAATGAATATTCCTGGATTTGCTGCAGAAGCCGCTCGCTTACAAGAAAGAACCGGGCGCTGCCTCATGCGATTTCCGATTCAAGCAAGGCCAATGGCGCCGAGTCATGAAGGACGTTGGAGCAAGCTGGTGAATCCCCAAGCGCTGAGTTGGGGAGGAAGTCGACCGGGGAGCTGTGTGGACGGTTGTTTGGCGTCGTGCTCAAGGGACTCCGTTGGTGGAATTGCGGCCGCGTGTGCCCTCAACTGCCTTTGGATCTGCTTCGGATCTCGAGTTCTTGGGTGTGCTTCCTTTGCCGCCACCTAAGTGCCCGTGCTCATAAACTCAGTCCCGAAATGTAGGTCATTCGATCTCGTCAGTGGCATTCAGCACTGCAAGCACGGGAACAACCTGGTGCGTCCGAAGTGGCGCACGCGCTTCGCCCGGGAATCTCGAGCACGGCTTCTCAAACGATATTGACGTGCCGCATTACCTGGCCATTGCTCTCCAGTATGTGTGCTTTTTTGCAATCAAAGGATCGTCCATAGCCGGTTGGTTGACCTGGCGACCGTGGTGGCGATCTTCTTGATGAACTCGCCGATCGGGCCGGCGTTCGAGGCGCTCTGGCGCCAGGAGCTCGGCATGACCTAGGGCAACGCATCCTTTCGGATGTCCATCCTCCATTGGGTCGATGACGGCCTGCTGACGGTGTTCTTCCTCGTCGTGGGAATGGAAGTGAAGCGCGAGATGACAGTCGGTCACCTCGCAAGCCGCCGCTCCGCCGCGCCTCCGATCGCGGCTGCGCTCGGCGGCATGGTCGTGCCCGCGCTTCTCTATGCGCTCGTCGTCCCGGCGGGACCGTAGTCGCGCGGGTGGGGCGTTCCGATGGCGACCAACACTGCGTTTGCAATTGCTTGATCGCCGTGATGGGTGCTCGCGTCCCCGTCGAGCTGCGCATCTTCCTCACAGCAGCCGCTATCGTCGAGGCGCCGCAAAGCGCTGGCACGCAAATATCATAGCCCGCTGACGTTTATGTGGGGTCTTGAACATGAGGTTTTTGGATGGTTCTACCTACCGGCACGACAGTAGCAGTTGCTGACGGCGAGAGGGTCCGCCTGTTCCACAATACGGGCGTGAAATCTGGGGCGCATTTGGCCGAGATCACGGCGGCTTCGCCAACGTCCGCCCATCCGGGTTCCGGCGTGCGCCACCACACCGGCTCCGCCAACCCGGACAGTAGACAACTCGTGGAGGACGACTTCGCGGCAGCGACGGCGGCGTTCCTCAACAAGCTCAGTCTGGACGGGACCATAGGGCACCTGGTCCTTGTCTCCGACCCGGACCTTGGGGGAGATGCGCAAGCATTTTGACCGCGACCTCAAGGGCAAGATCATTGGCGAGCTCGCGGAGGACTTCACCCGGCGTCCGCTCGAGGACATCGCCTGTTTGATCGCCGATGCCTGACGCACCTCTGGAAACGGCTGCTCATGCAACTCCGTGCAGGCATAACCTAAGCGAAGTCAAAGTTGCCGACGACGACTGCTCTTGGAGGTCCGACAGGTCTTCTCCATCCGCCGCCAGGTCTCTCCGGCGGTAGCGCACTTCGCCGAATCCCTGCGCCAGAGGCAACGACAATATCGCCACGCTTCCAAACAATCCGCTTGCGCCTTCTGGTGATCGTAACCTGACAGATGGCGGCCCTAAGGAGAGGCGGCTCAACTCGCAACCCGGCGGCGCAGCACTCAAAGTGTCTAAAAGCCTGCTGCCATGATTATTGAATTTACAAAAAAAATGCCTAGTGGGGCGATGACGGTACCTTCACGTTGGTGTGGTCACGCCGTCGAATGCCGCAAAATATGAAAAATCGTCCGATTGGTCCCGATAGTTAGTGAAACCTCGAAATTTTTTTCGCAATAGTTTTCCTTTTAAAATCAATAGCGTAACTTTTTGACGGTTCTTGAGTCGGATTCTATGCGGTTGCAGGAAATATTTGACAGCAATTTCAATGGGTTAAATGTTGTTTAAACAATCGGGTGGGAAATCATGCCCGCGAAGGGCATTTATCTCACACCGAGTGGCAGCTTTGCGCCCAAACTCCGTCCTAGAGTTGCGCTTTGCCGTTGACCCAAAGCTGCCGTTCGTCGGATCATGAAATTAGAAGGCGGCGTGGCCAAGACCGTGCCCTGTTCTTCTCACGCTAAAACTGCGCAGAGGTTCAGCCTCATCGTTCGAGGCAGATCGCCACGCCCTGGCCGCCGCCGATGCAGAGTGAGGCCAGGCCTTTGCGGGCGTTGCGCCTCGTCATCTCGTGGAGCAGCGTCACCACGATGCGGCAGCCGGATCCGGCCAGCGGATGGCCGAGCGCGATGGCGCCGCCACTGATGTTGATGATCTCCTCGTTCCAGCCCATCTCGCGGTTGACCGCGATCGCCTGCGCGGCGAAGGCTTCGTTGATCTCCATAACGTCGAGGGCGGACGGCCGCCAGCCGGCCTTCTGCAGCGCAAGGCGTGACGCCGCGACGGGACCCAGCCCCATATCCATCGGCTCGACACCCGCCGAAGCATAGGACGCGATCCGGGCGAGGGGCTTTAGCCCGAGTTCGTTCATCCGTGTCTCCGCCATCACCAGCACGGCGGCGGCACCATCGTTGAGGCCGGAGGAGTTGCCGGCGGTGATTGTCCCCGCCGGGTTGAAGACCGCTTAAGCCGGCCAAGCCCTTCGAGGGTGGTCGAGGGGTTTGGATGCTCGTCCCGGTCGACGACGGCATCGCCTTGCCTGGTCTTTACGGAGACAGGCACAACCTCATCGTCGAACCTTGCCGAGCGGATGGCTGCGCCGGCTTTCTCCTGTGACCGAAGCGCGAAACGGTCCTGCTCATCGCGCGTGATCTGGTAGCGCAGCGCCAGCGACTCGACCGTGACGCCCATGTGGACTTGATGGAATGCGTCCCACAGCCCGTCGGTGATCATCGAATCCTTGACGGCCTGGTCGCCCATGCGCACGCCGCCGCGAACGCCTGGAAGGAAGTGCGGCGCCGATGTCATCGAGTCCTGTCCGCCGGATGCGCGGCAGCTTCTCCCATTGATGGAAGGGCGGCGGCGACGGCAGCAGCCATTCCAGCGTGGTCGCCCCTTCGCCCCAAGGATTGGCGCTTGCCGGGCGTCTGCGGCTGAAGGCCTCGGCAACCGCGATGAAGAAAACGATGAGCCCGGCCGTTGAGATGTAGGAACCGATCGACGAGACGAAATTCCAGCCGGCAAAAGCATCGGGATAGTCGGCGTAACGTCGCGGCATGCCCGCCATGCCCAGAAAATGCTGGGGGAAAAAGACGAGGTTGACGCCGATGAACATCAGCCAGAAATGCAGCTTGCCGAGCGTTTCGCTGTACATATAGCCGGTCATCTTCGGGAACCAGTAGTAGAAGCCGGCGAAGATCGCGAAGACCGCCCCCAAAGACAGCACATAGTGGAAGTGAGCGATCACGAAATAAGTGTCGTGGTACACGCGGTCGATGCCGGGGTTCGCAACCATGATGCCAGTGACGCCACCAATGGTGAACAGCAGGACGAAACCGAGAGCCCACATCATGGGTGTCTTGAACTCTATCGATCCTCCCCACATGGTCGCCAACCACGAAAACACCTTCACGCCGGTTGGAACGGCGATGACCATCGATGCGAAGGCGAAGTAGCGCTGCGTGTCGACCGACAGGCCGGTCGTATACATATGATGTGCCCAGACGACAAAGCCGATCGCGCCGATTGCCACCATTGCATAGGCCATGCCGATGTAGCCGAAGATCGGCTTCTTGGCGAAGGTGGAGATGACATGGCTGATGATGCCGAAACCAGGCAGGATCATGATGTAGACTTCAGGGTGGCCGAAGAACCAGAACAGATGCTGGTAGAGGATCGGATCACCGCCGCCGGACGGCGAAAAGAAGGTCGTCCCGAAGTTGCGATCGGTCAACAGCATGGTGACCGCGCCGGCGAGCACCGGCAGCGACATGAGAAGCATGAAGGCGGTGACCAGCATCGACCAAGCGAACAGAGGCATCTTGTGCATGGTCATGCCGGGTGCGCGCATGTTGAAGATGGTGGTGATGAAGTTGATCGCGCCGAGGATCGAGGAGGCCCCCGAAAGGTGGATGGACAGAATAACGAGGTCGACGGCGGGACCTGGCTGGCCCTCCGTCGAATAAGGCGGATAGAGCGTCCAGCCGCCGCCATGGCCGAGCGTACCGGGCGCTCCCGGAACGAACATCGAGGTGATGAAGAGGATGAATGACACCACCAGCAGCCAGAACGAGATGTTGTTCAAGCGGGGGAAAGCCATGTCGGGCGCGCCAATCATGATCGGCACCATCCAGTTGCCGAAGCCACCAATCAGCGCCGGCATGAGCACGAAAAAGATCATGACCAGCCCATGGGCACTGACGACGACATTGTAGACGCCCGGATCGCCAAATATCTGCAAACCCGGTTCCTGCAACTCCATGCGGATCAACACGGAAAGCGCGGTACCGAGGCACCACTGTAAGGGAGCTATTTTTGGCTGAAGCTTCTTTGCATGCGCGTCAGCTCAATGCGTGGCCGGCCAATCCATAAACCCACGGTCCGTTTTCTTCCCGGTTCAGGAATCGGCCCCCTTTGGACATGGTCGGAACGGTCTCGGCAATGCCAAGGCGGCACTGCTCGAGAAATGCGGCAAACATGCCATCCTTCTCCCGGGTATCGACTCGGGCGAAGCGCCCAGCAAGATTTACATCCGGTTGTCGATTAATTCACAGCGATGCCAACCAGGGATCCGCCAGCCTTGACGTGGCGGTTGTGACGCTCAGCCTTCGTTGTCGAGCTCCTGCAAACCATTCTGGATGGCTTCGATGAGCATCGGCGTAGAGTAGGGTTTCTGAACCCAGCCGAGTGGTCTTGCCGCTTCGGCCCGAAGCTTTACATCGCGGTCAGCGTGCGCAGTTGCAAAGATGCACCGGATACCGAAGGCCCGGTAAAGTTCCAACGCTGCGTCGATTCCGTCGCGCTTGCCAAGCAAACGGATATCCATCAAGGCAATCGTGGGCTGAGCCGAGCGCGCAATTATGATGGCCTCCTCGGCTGTGCTGGCTATCCCAGCCAACACGAAACCTGCATCGCTAAGACTGGCCTCGATATCAAGTGCAATCAGGTAGTCGTCTTCGACGATCATGATGGATGGTTTGCCGGAAACTCTCGCTTCTGCACCAGTCCCATCGTCTCTGGAGAAAACTAGCTGAGGTCTGGATGGTCGGCTCGAAACCCCCGTCCGGCTTGTCTCAACTATTGCCGTTTTTAACGTCAAAGCCGTTCTCCCCGGGAGCCTGAGAAAAAATCACGATGCAGCGAGACGGATCTCGCTCAACTTCGAAAATCCCACCAATCTGGCGCGCCAATCCCTCAACCAACCGCAAACCTGACGAGGAATGACGCTCTGCCCGCAAATCGAAACCTGGACCTTCATCCTCGACCGTCAACACCTGCTTTTGACCGTTTTGCTTGATCTCAACCCGAATGGTGCTGCTTCCCTTGGCCGCTGATCCATGTTTGACCGCATTGACCAAAAGCTCATTGACTATGAGCGCAAGCGGCATTGCGATATCGTTGGGCAATTGGATGGGATCGGCGTCGCAAACTAGTTGGACATTCGCTGGAAACATCTGCTTTGTGGTTTCGCAAATGGCCCCGACAAAAAGTGGCGCGCTGAAATTGGATGCATCTGGCGTGTCGTAGAGGACACGTTGAGCCGCAGCCATGGTCGCCACTCGTTTGCTTGCCTCACCAATTGTCTTGCGAGCCTCGGGATTTTGACTGGTCCTGGCCGCTACCGAAAGCAAGGACGTCAACATCATCATGTTGTTCTTAACGCGATGGTTGAGTTCGTTAAGCAGGATCCGCTGTTGTGTCTCAGCTTGCTTGCGCTCACTTACGTCGACCAGCATGTTGATGCCGCCGACAATTTCTCCAGCTGCATCCCGCATCGGCGTCGGATAGGGAATGAATGGGATCCGGGTGCCGTCCGGCCGCTCGGCAATCGCCTCAACTCCCCGGACCGGTCGCCCTTCACGAAGCGAAACAGCCATTGGACACTGGTCGTGAGGAAGTGGCGTTCCATCTGGCCAATAGAGCTTCCAGGTAACGCACCATTCATCACTGCCGATCACCGGCGTTCGGCCGGCGAGTTCGACCGCTGCCTCATTGAAATAGGTGATCTTGCCCTGCTGATCGGTTGTGTAGATTGCTGCAGGGATGGCGGCGAGCAAATCCTGAAGGTGACGTTCACTGTCGCGCACCTTTGCCTCCGCGACTTTCTGCTCGGTTATGTCCCGGGCAATTTTGGAGGCGCCCACGATACGGCCCGCTGCGTCTCGGACAGGCGATATTGTCAGAGAAATGTCGACTAGCGACCCATCCTTGCGGCGCCGGATTGTTTCGAAATGATCGACAATTTCGCCATTGCGTATCCGACCCAGGATGAGCGGCTCCTCCCCCAGCCGATCCGGAGGGATGATGATCGTGATGGACTTGCCGAGCACTTCCGAGGCCGAATAGCCGAACAGCCGCTCAGCCCCCCGGTTCCACGTTAAAATGACCCCATTCAAATCCTTGCTGACGATCGCGTCATGGGAAGACTCCACGATTGCTGCCAGCCTCTGAGCAGCATTTTCGCCCTTTATGCGCTGAATGCCGAAACCGAGCTGACGAGCGATGGTCCGACCCAATTCAATCTGCTCTTCCGGATACTCCTGAGGCTGGTCGAAGTAGGCCATGAACTTACCAAGGAGCCGTCCACCTTGTGTGATCGGAATGAAGTAGACCGCACCGATTCCCTCGCTGCGGATCGCCTGTTTTAATTGTTCCGGCAAGTCCGCATGCTTTGCATCGCCGACACAGATAGGCTGCGGATCTTGGCTCTCCGTCGACCAAGGCGAGTGTCCTTCCACCGCTAAGCGGTAAGTATCGGACAGGCCACGCCAAGCCACAAACTTCATGCGCCCATCTTTATCCAACAGCAATATCGAAGCACGCTGGCATTGGAGCGCACGTTGGATTGCATCGAGCGCCGGCTCATACACATCCTCTTGCGTGCGCGCATGCTGCAGCATTTCAGTGAATCGATGTATCGCACCCTGTTCCTCGGCACGTTTGGCAAGCGCCGCCTCAACCCGCTTGCGCTCGCTGATATCGTGCTGAACCCGTACAGCGTATCGAAACGACCCCTCGCAGTCATGAACACTCGACGAAGTCACAACAGCCCAAAAAACTGATCCATTCTTGCGAACAAATCGCTTCTCAAGTGTGTAGCTGTCGATTTCACCGGCCATTTGCCGTCGATACTGCTCTCGATCTGCTTCAACATCGGCCGGAAAGGTGCGGTCAAAAATCGACCGTCCAATCAGCTCATCCTGCGTGTACCCCAAAAGGGCACACAGATGGGAATTCACCCGCAGCAGTTGGCCTTCGACATTCGCTTCTACGATACCTGCGGCAGCGTTCTCATAGGTGATGGCAAGGCGCCGATCCTGTTCGCGTATAAGCTCCTGCGCCTTGATCATTTCAGTCACATCGATGGTGATGCAGCGGGTGTTGAGGAAGCGGTCAGCCACTAGGCGAACGTTGGACGTTATTTCTACCCAGCGGATCGACCCATCTTTGGCCCGCAGCCGGGCCCGGTAGTTTTTAAGTTCCTCCCGCCGGGACAGGCGGTCCAATATGTCTCCAATAGCAACCTGATCTGCGTGAAATTCGCGAATATTGCGGCCTATATATTCCTCGGCCGTGAATCCCAACATTTCCAATTCTGCGCGATTGGCACGCAGAATCGTGCCGTCTTTTCCGACGAAGTGAAGTGCGATGGCGGCATTCTCGAAAAAATCCTCAAACTCATCAGTGAGGATCGGATCGGGAAGCTGACGCTCGCGACTCCTCTCCGAGAAAGATGCCACCTCATCGACTCGAGCAGGAAGACCCCCTTGTTTCATTTGGTACCCCCGTCTCCTAAGAAGCAGTTGGAAATGCGTGAGAGGACCAAAGGTTCCACATTGACCCTTCAGTCGGCGCCAGGCGCATCAGATCCGTCAATGCCAGGTGCATCGACACCGTGGATCGCGGGCTCCGTGGGTCGCCTGGATAGGTGCAAATTCAGCAGAGGAGCTCAAAAGAAAATCGCTTGCCGCGCGCCTTTGCTAGGCCTCATTGCTGCCTCTGGGGGAAGAAGCAGGCGAATAACCTTTCTATCGTGGCTCTTTGCGAAGGTTGAGATAAGTCGCATCGAACTCAGCGGCTCGCGCCAAGCGATCCCAGTTCGTGATGGTCACCACCTTACGCTGCCAGGTGATAAGGCCAGCACGGCGCAATGCCATGAGCGTCCGATTGAGATGGACAACAGACAGTCCGATCGTATCCGCCAGCATGTTTTGCGTGACAGGGAATTCGAATGACCATTCCCGGGTCAAGCCGACGACCTCCATCCGCAGGAACATCTCGCAAATGATGTGCGCCAGGTGGGCTTCAGCGGACCGGCGCCCCAGGCAGGCAATCCATACCCTCTGAATGGCGGCATCCACCGCCAATATCGTTGTCAGCACGCGGAACAGATGCTGGTGGGTCTCAGTGATCCGACGCAGCGGATCATGGCCGATGAACGCCATGCGAGCCGGTGCCAAAGCAACGACGTTGTGGTCCATTACGTGCAACAGGAATGCATGCAGATCAACGAAGTCGCCGGGAATGTGGAGGGCCGTTATCTGGCGCCTGCCGTCGGCGAAGGTGACAGTTCTTCCCGTGATCCCCGAGACGATAACGCAGCTCTCCTTGGGTTCGGCGTGCTCCGCGACGATTTCGTCACCGACTTCGTAGTCACGTACCCGCCAGGGACCGTCCTGAAGTACTGCCCGGTCTTGATCCGTGAGAACGTCCCGTCGCTCCAGCACTTTGAACAACACCGATACGTCGACAACTGATCGGTTCGGCAGTATCGTCTCACTTGGCAAGAGTTACCTCCTCAATGTCGAGCGCCGCTCAGAAGCTCAGATCAGGCCGGATGGCGTGCCGTGCCTCGCCGCTATGCTTGGGAACTGATCACGTCGACAGCCATCAAAATCGTAGCATCATGGATAGTACCGCTGTCTAAGGGGTCGAGAGCGGCAAGCCAGACCATCCATTTCTTCGTGTGGCCGATAGCTCTGGCGTTGCCGAGCGCTCGCTCGCGATGCCCAGCACCCATTCCGGCAAGCTGCATCTCCCCTCATTCACCTAATGAACGTAAGGCTGCACGAGGCCGAAGGTTCCGCTCCACAGGAAGAAGAACGCTTCATATCTTCCCCTGGAGCGACACCTTCGCCCCAACGGCCGGACCACGATATGCATGTAAGGGACTTGGCCGGAGACCGGGGCTGCCCTCACCCCGACCGCATTACGCCTGGTTCGTCGGTATCGTCGATCGCGCCCATCGCCTTCTGGAGTGGATACCAGATCCTGAAATCCGCTCGTGGCAACGAGATAGCCGGGTTCCTCGTAAACTTCCCAAGATGTCGATCCAGACCTGAGGCGAATCCGGCAAGCATTGCTTCTTTGCTGCTCGTTTCGCCTGCCCGTCGGCCGCAGCAAGGTTCGCGAGCTCGGCGTGAATTGCCGGGTCCGCCGTGCTTTCTATGGACTCAAAACGGAATTTCGGCATTCACATCTCTCATTCTAGTTAGGGCGAAGCGCCGGCAGCCGGTTGTTGGCGGCTGTCGCTGTTCGAGCCATCGTCCGCGAGCACGGTCTTGGCGATGTATTCCTTGAGGTCGCCGACTTCCTCGCTGATCTCGTCCGCCAGTATCCCTTTGCTTTCAGCATCGGAGATACATTGATCGGCTAGCTTCTCGGCGACTATTTCGGCCGCCATTGCCGAAGGGGCATCGCTGATATGTTCATCGATCCATTCTCCGACGAAATGTGCCGTTTTATTCACCAGGAGGTCCGCGTCGCCGGCAGCAGCGGTCTTGGGATTGGCAAAAGCGGGTTTGGAATCCATTTGAGCACCACCTTCAATGTGCACCTACCAACGCGGATTTCGCACGAAGGATGCAAACACCTTGTCGAAAGTGCCGTGGGCTCGGCGATCGACCCGAGTGACTTCTTGCGCCGATTTGAACGGTGATCATTGCTGCCGAAATGGTGAGATGGAGAATGCTCGCAGGCTGCTCCTAAAACGGTCATCGAACGCCGCTTGGAATGGAACATGCGCTCCCACCACTGCTTGGCGCTCCGCCGGCATGCATTGTAGAGCTTGGCACAACGGGAACCTGCGTTGCAGTCGAAAGTTCTTGATGATGGCAACTCGCCCGATCACGAGCGTGCTCACCTCAATTGGCACGTTGACCTCTCGGCCGGCAGCATTCCTGGTGCTGCTGGCTTACGCGGCCCTTTGGCTATTTCTCGACAGGGCGAGTTTGAACTGGCACGGCGCGGCGACCCTGTTCACCTGGGCCATGACACTGTTCATTCAACGCGCAGAACATCGCGACACGCAGGCGATCCATGCCAAGCTGGATGAGATGTTGCGAACGAATAGCTCGGCATCGAACATCACCAGAATCGATGATGAGGAACCAGAGGAAATCGAAAAGCATCGCACTCGTAAACAGCAGGGCGATTGAGATGTGCCATGCGGACTCGCGGCGCTACGGGCGGGTGCGGACCCAGTGAGGTTTGGCGTAAACCGGGGAAGGCTGCTTAAGAGCCTCAAATACGTGGCCGTTGCCGTCATCGCCAGCCTGATCACGTTGCTCAGCATGAACTTGGCACCAGAGCCACGCATTTTGCGAACGCTTGTCCCGCACCGATTCGACGCGTCGGATCCCGAATTTGCAAGGAGCATGAGCAGTTATTCACAAGGACAGCTGTTCGATTCAAACGCGGTACAAACCCTTGTCAACGGAGATGAGATCTTTCCTTCAATGCTGCAGGCAATCCATGCGGCTCGGTCTACAATTGATTTCGAGACCTATATCTATTGGTCGGGGGTCGTCGGTTATGAGTTCGCGACCGCGTTGGCAACCAAAGCCCGGGAGGGTGTCGAGGTCCGTGTGCTCGTTGACTGGGTCGGCAGCCTGCCGTTCGATGAAGACCTGATCGAGATCATGACAAGCGCCGGCGTGCGGTTCCAGCGCTATAGACCTATTCATTGGTATACGTTGGATCGTGTAAACAACCGGACCCATCGCAAGCTGCTCATCGTCGACGGGCTGGTCGCGTTCACCGGCGGCGTCGGTATTGCCGACAACTGGCTCGGAAACGCCCGCAATCCAGATGAGTGGCGCGACACGCACTATCAAGTCAAAGGACCCGCAGTGTCTGCCTTCCAGGCGGCATTCGCGGAAAACTGGTTGGAGACGGCCGGCGAGACATTGCAAGGTGAGAAGTTCTACTCACCCTCCGAACCTGCGGGGTCGCTTAGCGCTCAGCTGATCCTGTCATCGCAGCCAAATGGCTCGGAGAACATGGAACTGATGATGCTGGCGGCGATCGCTGCCGCCAGGGATCATCTTCGCATCGGAATGGCCTATTTCGTGCCTGACGATATTGCCCTGCAGCAGATCTTGGACGCCAGGAAACGAGGGGTAGCAGTCGACGTGATCGTGCCCAACTGGCTCATAGACGTGCCCCTGGTCCGAAAGGGCTCGCGGTACTTCTGGGGCGACTTGCTCAAAGCTGGGGTCCGGATCTTCGAGTTCCAGCCAACGATGTATCATCCCAAACTCCTGATCGTCGACGACGTCTGGACGAGCTTTGGCTCTGCCAACCTGGACGAGCGCTCTTTGCGACTGAACGACGAAGCCACGCTGAATGTATACGGCCGGGATTTTGCCAAAACGCAGATCGACCTGTTCAGCCAGGATCTTGCGCGATCAAGGCAGATCAGTTTGGGCGAATGGGAAGCGCGCCCCCTGACCGAAAAAATATCGGACTGGCTGGCCAGCAGACTACACTCGCAACTCTAGAGCCTCTTGGTGGACGAGTCCCCGCAAACGGATACTCGTCGCTCGCGTTATCGAAGTGTCGCATCGGCGCCGTGATAGCGCGCCTGGATGCGGCATTGGCGAGACAGCACCATCGTGTGCGCGTTTAGGCAGTGCGTCGATACCGGTTGTTCGCAACCGACGGCGTGCCGGCCGCCTGCTGAAACACGGCGGAACAAACAACTAGCCGCCTCGTTTGAGCAGGGTGCCGCCCGGCGCGCTCTCAAGCAGGAGATGACGATGGCAACCAAGAAAGCTTCGCAGACAAAGGGACTTGAGGATCTCTTCCAGGATGGCTTGAAGGATATCTACTACGCTGAGCGCAAAATCCTTTCCGCCTTGAAGAAGATGGCGAAGGGAGCTGAATCCGAAAAGGTGATTGCTGCCTTTGAGAAGCATCGAGGGGAGACGGAAGGCCAGATCGAGCGCCTGCAGCAGGTGTTCGAGATCTTCGGCAAGCGGGCACAGGGAAAGACCTGCCCGGCAATCGACGGCATCATCGAAGAAGGGCAGGAGATCCTGGAGGAGTTTCAAGAGGCTCCGGCCCTGGATGCCGGGCTCGTAGCCGCCGCGCAAGCCGTCGAGCACTATGAAATCGCCCGATATGGAACGTTGATCACCTGGGCCGGTTTGCTTGGTCTGAAAAAGGCCGTTCCGCTGCTCGAACAGTCGCTCAAGGAGGAAAAGGCGACGGATGAAGCACTGACGCAACTCGGGGAGGCCGGTGTGAACGAGAGAGCTATGCAAAAGGCAGCATAGATATCCGTACTGGATCACGCCGAGGACGTGCGTCATGGATATCCGGCAAGCCGAAGTAGCGGTCTCCGGGCCTACGGCCGCGAAACAGGTGCCGGTAGATGGGATCGGCTCAGGCGAGGGTCGGCTGATCAATCATGATGGCGAGCGACTCGCTATCAGCAAGGCGGCGGACCGTTCGATTACCGCGTATTCGGCGATCTGTACCCATCTTGAGTGCATCGACGGGCGGAACCCGGTTGACCAGACATGGTCCTGCTCCTGCCACGGATGCGGCTTCGGCCAGCAAGATGTGGTTCTTTCCGGGCCGGTAACCAGACCGCTCGAGGCCCGGGTGCCGGCGCAGGCCGGACTCTAGGGATGGAGATCCTCGTCACCGGTGCTACAGGTTTGATAGGCTCGTCAGTGTGCGCGCGCCTGGAGGCGGAGGGACACGAAGTACGGCGCGTGCTCCGCAGCGCCCGACCTGCGGGCTTTCCGAAGAATTCGGACGTCATCGTGGATATGACGAAGGCGGTCCGACCGGAGGACTGGTCTTCCCCTCTTTCAGGCGTCGATGCCGTCGTGAACTGCGCCGGCGTGCTGCAGGACAACGCGCGGGAAAGAGTTCAGGAGGTCCATGCCATCGCCGCTTCCGCTCTCTTCAGGGCCTGCGAACGGGCCGGCATCAAGACGGTCATCCACTTCTCGGCGATCGGTGTCGACCGCGATCAGCCGTCCGCCTTCTCCGCCAGCAAGCTGGCCGGCGACAAGGCATTGATGGCGCTCGATGTCGGCTGGGTGATCTTGCGTCCCTCGGTGGTGCTGGGGCGCGGCGTCTTTGGCGCAAGCGCATTGTTGCGTGGGCTGGCCGCACTGCCATTGTTGCCGGCCATGCCTGGTACCGGTCGCCTGCAAGTCGTTCAGCTCGATGACATTGTCTCGACCGTTCTTTTCTTCCTCCAGCCCGCGAGTCCTACTCGCTTGACGCTGGAACTTGCGGGGCCGGAGGCACTCACCATGACAGAGCTCATCAGTCGTTACCGCCAGTGGTTCGGATGGAAAAAGACAGCCGTATTCACCTTGCCCGGCTGGGCGGCGAGAGGCATCTATCGTCTGGGCGATCTGGCTGGGTGGCTCGGCTGGCGACCGCCGATCCGCAGCAATGCGCAAAAAGAAATCACTCGAGGCGCTGTCGGTGATCCGCAGCCTTGGATCGCGACGACAGGCATTCACCCGGCAAGCCTCGCATCAGCACTTGCGGCCGACCCGGCAACGGTCCAGGAGCGATGGTTTGCCGGGCTCTATTTCATCAAGCCGGCGATCTTCGTTGTGCTGCCATTCTTCTGGATCATGACCGGCATCATCTCGCTCACGACAGGCTGGCGTAATGGCGTCGAACTGCTGATCGGCACTGCGGTGGCGCCCCACGCCGAGGCCGCGGTCGTGGCCGGTGCAATCGCCGACGCGGCTGTCGGCGCGCTAATTGCCTTCCGGCCGACAAGCCGCCCGGGTCTTTGGGGTGCGATCGCGATCTCGCTGTTCTATGCCATCGCCGGCACCATCCTGCGCCCGGATCTCTGGAACGAGCCACTCGGCCCGCTGATGAAGATCCTGCCGATCCTCACCTTGCACTTCGTTGCCCTGGCGATCCTGGATGAGCGCTGATGCTTTATTTCGTGGTCAAATATCTGCACGTCATCGGCGCAGCCGTGCTGCTTGGGACAGGGGCGGGGATCGCCTTCTTCATGCTCCTCGCCCACCGGACCGGCAATGCCGCAACGATCGCGGCAGTTGCCCGCATCGTGGTTGTCGCTGATTTCCTCTTTACCGCGACTGCCGTCGTCGCGCAGCCGATCACCGGGGTAGCCCTTGCCTGGCAGGCTGGCTATTCACTGAGGGAAGGATGGATCGTGCTGTCGATTGTGCTTTATATCGTGACCGGCCTGTTCTGGCTGCCGGTTGTTTGGATGCAGATGGAGATGCGCAATCTGGCGGCGCGCGCCGCCACATCTGGCGACCCGCCGCCGGAGCGATACAACAAGCTGTTTCGGTTGTGGTTTGTCTTCGGCTTCCCAGCCTTCGCCGCCGTGCTCGCCATCTTCTGGCTCATGATCACGCGTCCCCTCATCGATTTGTTCGATTGACGGTGACGATGGTTCGCTGGCCAAGTGATGGGCAGCAGGTGAGTTCCGCCAATACGGCTACTTCACCCTGAGCAGAGGCGCGACGCCGTAGAGTGCTTTCCCCCGGGATTGGCGGCACGGGAGAAAGCGTTGGCGTCAGCCCCGAGCTGGAAGGTGTCACTAGGCGCGAGCGCGGTTGCCGTCCGACCCCCTGGCGCGACTGGAGCCTTTGGCAGAACCGATCTGTTCGCTCTGTGCTCCGCTGTCCACGCGGGGTGAGCCAAGCATGGGTTCCTCACCCATCGGCTGGCCCGCGACCGTCGTGAACTCTCCGTTGCCGTCAATGGATTTGCCGCTCGACCAACGGCCCTCGGGCGGCGGCACGCCGTCGACGAAACAGTTGACGAAAGCATAGCTGACGTCGCGAAATTCCTGTTCCTGGGGGAAGGAGTTTGGAACCGGCAGCGAGGTCGCGAGCCCACCCATATCCTCGATGGCTGCTAGCCATTGCTGCTGGTGCATCGTGTCGCGGGCGATCAGGAACGATAGCATCTCCTTCATGCCGGGATCGTCGGTCATGTTGTAGAGGCGTGTGGCAAGCACCCTGCCACTGCTTTCCGCCGTGACATTGGCGACCATGTCGGCGGCGAGATTGCCGCTGGCGTAGACGTGTGAAGCGTTGAAGGGCACGCCGTTTGAATTTTCCGGCAATGCCGCGAGTCCGGTGGAAAGGATGTGGCGGAAGTTCATGCCGTTCAACACGGAGCCGCCGATCGTATCGGCCGAAACGTCTTCCTGCAAAGAGAGCGGCGCTCCTTCCAGATTCAACGCCACGGCTGTCGCGAGCATCTCGATATGGGCGAGTTCTTCGGTGGCGGTGTTCAGCAGCAGATCCCGGTATTTGCCTGGGCCGCGCGCGCCCCAGGCCTGGAAGAAATACTGCAGCGCAACTCGTATCTCGCCTTCGACGCCGCCGATCGCCTGCTGCAAAGCACGAGCAAAGATCGGGCTGGGCGTTTTCACGCGCACAGGGAATTGCAATTTCTTGTCGGTGTAAAACATCTCATGTTATCTCCGTTGATCTCGCCCAACCGACCGCAGAACAAGATGTTCCTTCTGTTCGACAGTATTTATCCTGACCATGTCGAGTTGTACGCGCGTGCGCGCAACGTGTGCAATCCGCTTCGGCAGGGCGCGATTGTTTGGCGCAAGACCACGATGAAGCGAACCGCGACGGTGACCGCCTTCACCGTCGCCCTCAGGACGCCTTGGTCTCCGGTTCATCGCCGGTCATGGTGTGAAGGAGCTTGGACAGGAACGCTGCTAGCGCTTGTTCAGGCTGGGCCGCCTCTTCGCTCAACATTTCTATGCCCCATCGACCCAGCACCGCTTCCTGGACCACGTTCGGGCTAGGCATGAATATGAACGATCTGGGGCGGTCGTCCTCGTAGCCCGACAGCCTCCAAGTCTGCCACAGGCGGTGCAAAAGCAGGCGGATGTTCATATCCGACATGCTGTAGCCGATGAAAAGGATCGTCCGCCCCAATGCATCCGAGCGGAATTTCACATCCAGGGGTGAATCGAAGGACAGCCGGTCGAAATAGTCCGTCTCGGCCAGAATGAGGGAGGAGTCGTCGTCGAAGTCGCCGTGGTATTTGACGATCTGGGTGACGCCGTTGCTTGCCTTGGCGATGTCTTTTGCGTTTGCCACCTTCACGTAGTCGCGGCGATGGACTTCGAAGGCGACCTCGAGATTGCGATCGTAGTTGGTCGTGTAGATGATCGGGAAGTCTAGTTCCACGATCAGGCGATGGATCTCCGAACATCTCACTTTCTCACGCGAGACACTCCAGTGCCGATCCATCCAGCTTCGCAGCGGTCCGATGGCGCCCCGCGTCAACCGGTAGAACTCCGCCAGCGTCTGGTAGCTGACGTCCGACGGCGCGACGATGCCGTGATCGATGCCCAGGTCCTCGACCAGATGATCGATGAGCTTACGCCAGGAGGGCAGGCCGACACTCATTGACACGCCAGCCCCAACGAACAGGATCGCGCGCCGCTCCCTGACGGAACGCGCGAGCTGCTCGATGGGGGAAAGCATGGACAAACCTCCGACCGATAATCATCCCAACTACCGGGACGGTCGCCGGTTCCATTCTCGTGCCGGCGGTGACCCGCCGTGGGGTTTGCGACGCGCCGGGGAACAATCGTCCGCATGGGGTTCGTAACGGGCGCAGTCGGAACAAAGCATTGTGCTCGCGGTTTAGCTCCGGCGCCGATCGCCAGCGGAGAAATGCATCAATGACAATCAAGGAGCCGGCACGCTTGGGTAGGCTAGCCTGGCCGCAGACAGCCAAGCGCGGCATGGACGAGCAGGACAGAAGCCAAGCAGAAGCTCGCGCCAGTCGGCATCCTGAAGCCGATCCTGTCGACGAATCGCGTAGCACCGTGAACTGTAACGAGCTACGGGCAAATCGCCAGACCCGCGAGAGAGCATGATGGCTAGGCCGGCCCCCACCGAACGATCCGGCCCGGTCCAGGATGCGGTAGACGGTGGTCAACACCGAGCGGTCGGCCGAACCTTCGAAAGCTTCTTCATGGCCGGCTTTGAATGTTCCTCCCACAGGCGGAACGACGGTGTCCGGCTCGATCTTGTTCGCGCTACCTCGCACAACATCCATGCCTTGGCGGACTACCGGAGCTGTGCCGAGCTCGGGCTTCGAACGATCCGAGACGGGTTGCGCTGGCACCTGATCGAAACGGCGCCGGGCATCTATGACTGGTCGAGTTGGGCGGCCATGATCGAAGCGGCTCGTGCCGTTGGCGTGCAGGTGATCTGGGATGTTTTTCATTACGGGTCGCCCGATCACATCGATCAGGGATCGCAGGAATTCATCGATTCATACGCCGCTTTTGCCGCGGAGGCCGTGCGGTTCCATCGGTCCTTCACGGGCACCTCTCCGCTGCTTTGTCCAATCAACGAAATCTCGTTCTTTGCCTGGGCCGTCGAAGTCGGCTACTTCCCGCGTGTCGGCCCAAAGAAGCGCGGATGGTTCAAACGGCATCTCGTCAAGGCAGCGGTCGCGGGCATCCGTGCAATGCGACAGGCCGACCCCGACTGTCGATTCGTCTGGGCTGAGCCGCTGATCCATATCGCGCCTCGCGACGGTAGCCGAGCGGAACGGCAACGCGCGCAGAACGCCCGGCGAGGTCAGTTCGAGGCGTATGAGATGCTGATGGGACAGGTCGAGCCTGAACTGGGCGGCAGCCAAGATCTTGTCGACGTGATTGGCCTGAACTTTTATCCTCACAACCAGTGGTATCTAAACGGTCCGACCATTCCCATGGGCCACCATGAATATCGGGCGCTGTCCGAGATGTTGCTCGAGGTCGCTCACAGGTTCCGCAAGCCGATGTTCATTGCTGAAACCGGGTCCGAAGGATCCGCCGGGCCAGCATGGCTGCATTACGTCTGCGATGAGGTCCGCGCCGCGATGGAGCTGGGCGTCCCCATCCAAGGCATTTGCATTTATCCCGTGACAGCCTATCCGGGTTGGGACAATTCCCGCCACGCCGAAGTCGGCTTGTTTTCTACCGTGCACGCGGATGGTTCGCGCAGCATCCGGCAGCCAGTTGCGGACGAGCTGGCGCGCCAGCGCCTTCTGTTCGCGTAAGCCCGGCTATCACGCGTGCAGCATGGGCCTGTCGGGTAGAACGGCATCGCGTTCGGCTTCGTCCGGCAAATGGTTACGGCGCGAGCACAGCAAATGTCGGCGCCTCCAAAGAAGCCGAGGCCGGCAGGGTCTTTTGTATCCTCGCGAATGTGGCCAAGGCCTGACCCACCACTTGATCCATGTTGTAATAACGGTAGGTCGCTAGCCGTCCAACGAACCAGACGTTTGGGCAGGCGTCCGCCATTGCCTCGTAGCGTTTGTACAGCTCCTCGTTCTCGGCTCTCGGAACAGGATAATAGGGATCGCCTATATCGGTCGGGTATTCGTAGGTGAGGCTGGTTTTCGGATGCCGTTGGCCTGTCAGATGCTTATACTCCGTGACGCGGGTGTAGTTTTCCGTCTGCGGATAGTTCACCACCGCCACTGGCTGGAATTGTTCGCAATCCACTGTCACATGGTCGAACCGCAAGGAACGGTAAGGCAGACGGCCGAGCCTCCAATCAAAATATTCGTCAATCGGCCCGGTATAGATCAGCTGCCGAAAGCCGATCTTCTCGCGTATCTCGCCATAGTCGGTCTGCAGCATCACCTTGATTTCAGGCCTGTCCAGCATCCGCTCGAACATCCGCGTATAGCCACCGGCGGGCATGTTCTGGAACGTGTCGCCAAAATAGCGGTCGTCGCGGGTGGTGCGGGTCGGCACCCGTGCCGTTACGGACTTGCTCAGTTGAGACGGATCCACGCCCCATTGTTTACGGGTATAACCGCGGAAGAATTTTTCGTAGAGTTCCCTGCCCACGGTGCTGACCACCACGTCTTCGGCGGTTCGGACCTCCTCCACCGTTTCGCGTCGCGAAGCGAAGAAGTCTTCCAGTTGGTCGGAGGTGAGATCAAGTCCGTAAAGACGATTGATTGTGTCGAGATTGATCGGGATGGGCAGCAGTTTGCCGTCCACCGAAGACAGGACGCGATGTTCGTAGGGCCGCCACGCCGTGAACTGCGACAGATAGTCGACGATGGATTGCGCGTTGGTGTGGAAGATGTGGGGACCATAGCGATGGATCAGGAGTCCCGCTTCGTCGTAGCAGTCATAGGCGTTGCCGCCGACATGATTTCTGCGGTCTATGAGCAGGACACTTTCGCGGCGTTGCGATGCAATGCGCTCGGCAAGCACGCTGCCGGCAAAGCCGGCTCCGACGATCAGCCAGTCGAACATCGTCAGGCTCTCCTGCGCAGCGGAACGACAGTTTTCATCGCCTGGACACCCTGGATGTGTGAGGCCATGGCATCCCAAGTACGTTCCCACGACTTGTCGGCGAGGTAGGCATCAACTTCCCTCACCTGCAGGTCTTTGGGGCGGGCCAGAATGGCGCGAAGCTTGATCGCAATATCGTCGGCGTCGACGATCTCGACGAGACCCGCCGCACCGTAGGTGCGAACGACATCGACGATGGCGGTGGAGATCACCGGCAGTCCGGCCGCAAGAAACTCGGGGGTCTTGGTTGGGCTGATGTATCTCGTTGCCTCATTGAGTGCGAATGGCATCCATCCGCCTGCCCAATGACGGAGATAGCTCGGCAGGTCGGCATAGTTCTTGGGACCGAGCCAATGCAAATTGCCAGCCCGTGGCAGGATCGCCGAATCGATCTTGACCACCGGCCCCAGCATGACGAACTGGATGTCGGGCATTGCCGCAGCCGTCTGGCCCACAAGGGCGATGTCGAGCCGTTCATCTATCACGCCGAAATAGCCGACCCTTGGATGGGGGATGCCTGCCTGGTCGGCCGGTTCGTCGCCACCCCCTCTCGCCCTGCTGAAATGAGCAGCATCGATGCTGCTTGGGAACGGAAAAATTGAACGATGCTGACTGCGCTTTGCCTCATAGAGGCTTTGCCCGCCCGTGAAGACCAGATCGGCGCGGCCGAACAACTCCTTTTCCATCTGTGCCAATTCCGCCGGCGCGTCGCGGAAGGCGGACAACTCGTCCATGCAATCGTAGATGCACACATTGCAGCGAAGATGGCTGCTGAAGCGCAGCGCCATTGGCGTGTAATACCAGGCAATCAGCCGGTCATGAGGAACCGGCGCGACGAGTTCATTGACGAAACTTCGCTGGATCGCATCCACCTTTGTCGCTGATGTTCCAATGGGGACGACCGGCGTGACAACCCTGATTGCCGGAGCTACGTCGTTCACGCGCATGAAGGGACCGCGGACATCTTCGAAGGCTGGTTCTTCGAAGTAAATTACCTGTTGCTGCCGGGCGGCGAGGGTCAGGAGGTGCTGTGGCCTTTGAAATACAAAATTCCATCGGAGATGTGAAAAGCAGATAAGTACTGAATTATACGCCTGTGATGTGCTTTTTTTTGTTTTTGAAAGCGCGATGTCCATATATTTTCCCTTTTTATACGAGTTATAACCGCGAAAATTAACGTAGGTTAATTTTTCACGTTGCCATCTGATGCCCATCAGTTCTATCTAACTTGCGATTCAGTAAGTTGTTCCAACGGGATTAATTGACCCGCGTAGGTCGATCGCCGGCCCCGACGATCAGAGGCAGGGTCGCCCGACTGCTTCGCAGGCGGTGTCGGAATGCGGCATGAGATCCGCTGGAATTGGGACTGCGGCGGCGCCCTAACGTGGCGCTTTGCCACGCATCCAGCTGTTGAAGGCCGGCGGGAAAATCAACACGTGTTAGCCGACGCTGCTAGAATACGAACGCCTCGAATCAGTTTGTTTGGACCTGGGTGTCGGAAGCTGAGAGAGGCGGTCGAGGTTTGTGGACATGAAGATCAATTTCGAAACGCACGTCTTTCCGTTGTTTCACCCGCAGCAGGTGGACGACCTGAAAGATCCTTGTCCCGTATTCGACGGGACGGTCTGGCACATGTTCGGATCGAGCGGCACCGTTACGAGCGAGGAATGGAAGATACTGCACGCCACAGCGCCGGATCCGCGTGGCCCCTGGACCGAGCATGAACCGATCGCCTTGCCGATCACCGGCTCGGGCGTGGCGGCGCCCGGTGTCATCCACGAAGGCGGGGTTTTCCACATGTTCATCCAGACCGAATTCATGAAGTCGGGTGGGCGGTGCGAGCATGCGGTGTCTAACGATGGTTTCCACTGGGTTGTTTTGACGTCGGCGATATTATCCCTGCCGGACACCGATGAGGATGGCATCTACGATCCCCATCCGGCGGTCATCGGCGGCAAGCGCTACATCGTTTATTCGGGAATGCCGAAGTTCAGCAGGGTCCCGCAACCCGACGTCTATCTCGCACGCAGCCAGTCCGACTCCTGGTTCGGACCATGGAAGCGCGTTGGCAAGATCCTGGACCACCTGGACGTTCCGCATCACAACGCACGCGAGCATCCCGACTATGAATGGGGCATCGAAGGCGCTCAACTGGTCGAGTTGCCGGATGGACGCGTGCTGCTCAATGCAACCTGCTTCCTCCCTGAGGGTCCGCGCGGCAGCCGCCAGCGTGTATTCTTCGCAATTGCCGATCGCGTCGAAGGACCTTACGTGTCCGTCGGCCCAGTGCTGGATCCGGGCGAGCCGGGAGAGAACGGGCACTCGACTGTAATGATAGAGGGCCGGCAACTGACGCTGTTCTATCAGAGCCGGCGCGAGGCAACGAATCATAAGTGGCGCTACGGGCTGGCCACGTGCGACCTGGATCAGCAGATTTTTTCAAACGTCGCTTGACCCAGCGCGCCCGGAAAGGCGCCATCACCGCGACGGTCAACCGTCCCTACCGCTGTAAGTGAGGACACAAGTGCTCGCTTCGATGGCGGATCGGACGACACCCGCAGGCAATCAGCCCTGGGGTGGATCTCCGCGATCGCGGTAGCGGCGACGTCTTCGCTGAATCTGATACGGACGTTCGGGCATTGCGGTCGCGGGAGGATTCCGGGTCGATGGTTGGTCTTCCTTGAGAAGGCGAATGATGGCGTCAACCGGATCCGCCAGCGATTCACGCGCCTGCGGTCGAAGCATGTGCCTGAGACCTGATACGATTTGCTGCAGCATCAAACTCCACCTATCGTTCGGGCTGCCAAACATCGTTTACCAAGATTTGTTCCGGCCCGTGGCTGCGCGGTCGTGGTCTGGACATGGACTATCATCATCCTCATCGCCGCAATGCCGAAAACAGAGCATCAGACCCTTATGCTTCGACCACCGACCCATCCCTTCCCACGGGCGAGCACGGAGCGGGGCATGGCCGAGTCGCTGGTGAAAACGGCAGAGTGACGTCAAAATTTCCCACTAATCAGCTGCCAACGACTTCTCAACCGTCGAGCAGATAGCCCTTGATGGGAGCGGGGTCTCCCCACGACATTGGCGACCGGCCAGCTTCTTCCATCTGCGGGTGACGATGAGGCCATCTGGCAGTGGTGCCGTCGGCGGGAGGGACTGGCGCTGAGGAGGACAACCGGTTTCCCTTTCCCAACGGCTCGTCGGTGGGGATGGGAGTGCCAGGCTGACGCCGGCGGCCCACGTTTCGGTTGGCAACGCTGCTGTCGACCAGAGACCTCGAAAGCTCGCTGGCGATCGCCTAGGCTCAGGGTGCACCCCGCCGGTTGATCGTCACTCTCGACTTCCCCATGTCTGCGGCCGAGGTTACCGCTTCACCAGCTCATGGGTTCCACAGCACCTGCATGATGTTGAGCTCAAAGGTCCCGGGTGCGTGGCTGGCGTCGGCCAACTGCCGGGTATCCCATTCCCGGGCAATGCTGCCCTCGGCCAGAAGCACCGCGCGGTTGCACAGGCCGGGAACCGATTCGACCACGTGGGTGGAGATGATGACGGCCTGGTGGCCGCTCGCCGCCAATGCAAGGATGATGCGTTTGACCTCGAAGGCGGCAAGCGGATCAAGGCCGTTCAGGGACTCGTCGAGGATCAGCAGCGGCGGCGCGCCAAGCAGGGCCGGCGATGGCGATCTTCGCCCGCGTGCCGAGCGAATATTCGGCGATTAGCCGGTCGATCCAGCGCTTGAGCCCGAGCCGTTCGGCGACATTGACGCCAGGCCAGTCGTTCTCGGCGCAGCAGCGGATCGAGGCGACGAGCTGGAGATATTGCCGGCCGGTCAGCGTCCCCGGGAGATCGGGCGGATCGATGGCGAGGCCGAAGCTGGACTTGGCGCGCTCCGGTGCATCGCCAAGGTCGACGCCGTTGATCACGACACTTCCCGCGAGCGGCCTGATCTGCCCGCTGATCGCTCTCAGCAAGGTGGACTTGCCTGAACCGTTTGCGCCAAGCAGGCCAAGGATGTCGCCCCGGCCGAGCGAGAGATCGATGCCACTGACGACCGCGTGGCCACCGTAGCCGGCGCTGAGCCCGCGAACCGCGAGTATCTCGCTGCTATCCATGGCGGTATCTCCGTTCCGCCCGGTGCCACAGGAACAGGACAAGGGCGGCAAAGCCGATCAGCACCGTGCGCCCATATTCGAGCGATTCGTAGCTGGTGTAGGCGATGGCGCTGAGGAAGCTCAGCGCGGCGACGAACGGCGCCGTCATGAAATAGGCGGCGAACACCGCATAGGCGCCGTTCAACGCCAGCAGCCAGAAGCCACTGGCGAGCGGCATCGCCCAGGCGGACGGCTCCGCCGCTAGGGCAGCACCTGCCGGCATGAGAAAGAAGCAAAGCGACAATTGCAGGGGCAGCCGCGCCAGCCGCAGCCACGCCTTGACAAAGCCGATTGGAGCCGTGCGCAGTACCGGCGAGCCGAGCGGATGGAAGCGCGCGCTCAGCATGAAGACGAGAAGGCCGCCGGCCAGGCCGGCCATGGCCGCCGGCACGGCATCGTGATGAACGAGGCTGATGGCTGCGGAAAGGGCCGCGACGACACCAAAGAAGGTGGCCGCGCCCACCAGTCGCCAGGAAAAGGGCACATGGCCAGCCGGCAAACCCCAGGCCCAGCTGGAGAGCCAGGCTGGTGCGGAACGATCGAAGGCACCGAGCCAGGGCCGGCGCCCGCTTGGATCCCTCGCCAGATCGGAATTGTTGATGCGGACGAGGTCGCGAGCGCACTGCAGACGCAGGACGGCCGCCGCGCAAAAACCGGCGCCAAACAGGATGGCGGCGCCGAGACCCCAGACCGGGGCGAGTGGTTTTGCGATGACGGCGCAGCCAAGACCGACCGCCGCCGTGACGGCCTCGACAAGCGGAACGCCCATCGCAAATGTCGCCACCGCCGCCATGCGCCGGCGCTCCCGAAGCGAGAGCGGCAATGCCTTCAGGAAGGGCGCGAAGGCGCGCGACAGGCAAAGCCTGGCGAGCGCGCTGCCGGTAAAGGCGCCAAGAATAAGAAGTGCGCCCGGCAAACCAAGCAACCACAGCGCCTGCTCCTGCCGCAGCGTGGCGGATGCCGACTGCAGAGCGAGAACGATGTCAGCGATGGCATAGGCAAGCAGCGCCCCGCCGCCGAGCCCAATCCAGGCAAGGTCGCGGCGGCGCATCGAGCGCAAGCCAGCCGAGAACTCGCGCCAAATCAGGGTCAGGACAAGCCTGTCGTGCCGCATTGTTCCATCTTCGCGATCGCAAGCCGGGTTGGATATCGACATAGGTCGGCGACGATTGTGCCGCCAGTAGGGCCGTCGCCCTCAGCCTCCCATGCGCGAACTTTGCGCTGACGTTTCTCAGCGCTGACAGGAGACAGTCCTGCATCGTCGCCTGAAGGCTGGTCGTGACGGTGCGCACCGCTGTCATCGCGTTGTTCACCGCGGCTTCGTTGAAGGGCGTGGCTACTGCGCCGTCGCCAAATTAGCGCGCGGTGCGCAGGTCACCCAGCGCCTGGAAGGCGCGCCCACGGTTGTCGCACCGCATGCCGCGGTTGCCGAGCCGCGCCTGCGCGGTCTCGGCGCGGTCCTTAATGGCGTGGCGGGCGCTCTCTATTTCATTCCTCTCGATGACGCCGTTGCCATTACGGTCGAGATTCCTGAACAGGCGCTCGCGGGCGGTCGCCACCTCCTTCGAGATGACGCCGTCGCCGTTGGTGTCCATCCGTTGCTGAATACGCTTGCCGGGTATGTCCGTGCCGACCGGCGGGTGCTCGCTCGGCCTGCGCGGCTATCAGATTACCGAGGCCGGCGCCGAAGTCGGCGGCTGCGTCGCGCGCGAATGCCGCTTGCCCAGCCTCTCGGCATGGGGCCGGGTGGGCGACTATCGCGAGTATCAGCTCAGCCAGATGCCCAATGTCGACGTCTATTTCGAAAGCCGATTGTCGGCGCAGGACATACTGG
This sequence comes from Mesorhizobium sp. B2-3-7, assembly GCF_006442695.1. Taxonomy (NCBI): domain Bacteria; kingdom Pseudomonadati; phylum Pseudomonadota; class Alphaproteobacteria; order Hyphomicrobiales; family Phyllobacteriaceae; genus Mesorhizobium; species Mesorhizobium sp. B2-3-7. The sequence goes on from NZ_VFVV01000005.1 coordinate 156,326, forward strand.
CCTTCGGCTTTCAGAACATCGCCATCGCCACCGGATCGACATGGCCCCGCGACGGCGTGGCGCGCATATCGAGCCGATGCCGGTGGACCCAGCCATGGCGGTATACATGCCGCCATGTCGCACGGCCTGCCGGTTATCTCCTAATCGGAGGCTTTCAATTTGTTTATCGCCCACGCCGCGAAACTCCGGCCCTTGCACCGTTCCCATACAATGTATGTGTTCCCCCAGACTCGCCCGCTTGCCGAGATGTGGCAGGCTAGTTTCCGCTTAGATGCAACCGTTTGGGGCCACGTTGCTGCCCTGGGCCAGCATCGTCCTCTGCTGGCCGGCTACCTGAGGCCCGTCGCTGCTTCTCAGTGGCGGTTTTTTTCTTGTCCGAGAAACGAAGGGCCAGTTGGCTAGTTGGGTGCGAAGGAGGATCGATCCGATGCAAAAGGATAGCGATGGGCACGAGAGGGAGAATCAGCAATTGCTCGCCCGACGGCTCGCAAGCGAGGTCGGCATTCCCGAAGGGGATGCACTGGATCTGATCAAGCTCATCGGGACAGACTGGAACTCGCTGCTGCGCGAAGCCCGGTTTCTAAAAACCCAGCGCCGGCCATTTTGATGTCGGCCAGGATCGCGGCCCGTGAAGCCCTCGCGCGACCGGAGGTCCTGCTGCATGTTTTCGCGGTTGGTCTTCCGGGAGAAAATCATGCCAATTCAACGAAAGGCGGCCGAGGCCGGTATTTTCGATGAATCCGAGTTGGCACTGCTTGGGCGGGTCTTCGACGAGCTTAAGCTAGACAACCCATTGCCTGATGAGTGCGACTCGATTGCCTCCCGGATCATTGCAAGGGGGAGGTCGAGGCCGAGTTGATTTCGCTATCGAAGCAGCCGCTGGGCCGTTAGCCAAAGTCACGGAAACTTACCGCCTGCCCAGTCTTTGCGTTTAAGGGCGTCTCTCCCGCATTTCGCCTACGTCTTTTTGCGGCCAAACACTTGCTACCGAAGGGTGGCGGGCTTTTTACTGTGTGGGTGGAACCCCATCTGGCGACAATCGTTCTGTGCGGCAACACTGCGGGACCGTTAGATCGGGGCAACGATGCGGAGAAGGCAACGGTTCACCGACAAAGAAAGGCACGAGAGAAAGGAGCGTACCTCGGATGCTGCGCGCGAGTTGATCGAGGTCGAGCGGGCGGCACGGGATGCGAAGACAGCTCGGCTCCGGGAGCAGCGGCTGACGGCTGAGATTCACAGCTCAGCACCTAAGAAGGTGCAGCCCCGATAGCTGCTTAAGGGAGGCAGCGATGCTCGATACCCATGATACCCATATAGACATTGCGCGGGCGGCTATTGAAGCCACCTTTTTGTTGCGACGTCATTCCATGGTAGCAAACGCCGCATTTCGGCGCGATATTGATCACTCCCGATGCGTGATCGCGGCATCACGCGAGCTTCTGAAACGCCTGCGCCAAAGCCATGGCGATGACACCGCCCGAGCTTGGGAGGTTGCAGACCCGGCTCCCTTTGCTGTTTCAGCGTTCGATGCCGATGTCCTCCGCGCAGCGTTCAGAGATTTGGTGTTGGGAACGAACGTGCCCGAGTGTCAATGGCGCGATCTGGCTAAGACCCTGGTACTCGAATACGCCGGGTGTGATGAGGTCCAAATTGGTTTGCTGGATTGGATCACCAGGAAGTAAGTACCTGTGCCAAGCCGAGTTGAGCGCGTTTCTGGAGATCAACCAGGAGCGCCACGAGGGTTTTCGACGTCTCGGCTTCGGGAGTTCACGATTTTCATTTGTCCGGTTGACTGGCGATTTGACATGCACAACCCGCCGCCAAATGTGGCGGCGGGTTGTGGGTTTCGTTCGAGATTTCAGTCGTAGACCTTGACGATCTTGCGGGTGCTCGGGTCCACCAAAAACGTGCGGTTGTCGACCACCACATATCGGTATTTGACATTGGGAACTTCATGGAGCTCGACCGTGTCCGGCAGAGCCGTGCCGACATTCAGCTCAAGTCCGAGAAGGTTCACGGAAGCCAGCGGTTGCTTCTTCACGTATTCGCGCACGACGGTATCCTGTTCCGGTGTGATGACAACATCCTGTGCCGCAACTGCGCCGACGCCGGCCAAAAGCAATAGCGCGGCAGCGGTGCTGGTAAGGGGGATCCTCATGGTTTTTCTCCTGTTGTTCCGGCGACAGCACAAGTCTTCTGTGCGCCAGGCAACTGAACACGTCGGCAGGCCGAACGTTCCTCGATCAGGCTTCAGTCGGAATCCTGACCAGACCAAAGGCCGATCACAAAACGCAATGGTCTTATCTCTTGAGACTAGGCGGAACGGCTTAGGGCTAGGCTAGTTGCTTCTCCAGACTCGGAGAAAGCAGATGGATAAAAGCATTGGCCAAGCGCGTTGGTTGCTCGCGCCAACTTTCGCCGCAGCCGTCACATTTTTGGTGATCGGCATATTCCTTGGCTGACATGTCGTGGATCGGCACAGCTACGTCCCTTCCTGTGCTGATAGGGCCCGCAAGCCGCTTCGGTGGCTGGCGGGCCCTCTATTTCCAGTATGTTTGGTGAGCAAAAGACAATGACATCGATCCAGAGAACCAATGAGAGTGGCAACGCAAACCAACCGGCAAATGCGGGCTGCTCTTGCTCAATGGAACATACCTCCGCCCTCGCAGTTATGTGCGTTCCGATTGGCTAGTGTGGAGAAACCATGAAGCGAGACTTTGAATACCTGTGCGCTTGGGCCAGCGCACGGGGCATTAAAATCTATCAGCGTTCAAAGACAGTATGGATCGCGGCTGGCGGCTTTCGAGGTCGCGATTTGGAAGTTAAGGGGCGGTCGCCAGCTATTGCACTCTCATTATGGATTGAGGCTACCCAGTACAAAGGTACCATATAGAACTGTTGGCCGGCGCCTTTTTGGGGGGCGGGGGGGTAAACCCGGCTTTTAATGGGCGCCGGCCTAGCGGGTTGGGGTCCGCCAAGAAGTATATTACCAGAAAACCCTGATGGTAGATATCCCGCGATAACAGAATATCTGCGCGTAAGATTTGGTCCGAGTCAGTCGATCTCGAGCGGCTCGTGGTCTGGGCAGTTCATGACACATCACCTGACGCAGGTCGCGCATATCGAGCTTCCGGTCACGGATTTTGCAGGTATAGAAGTTGTCCGCTTCAAGCGCCGGATCGCCACCATGCCCATGCCCATGGCCGGGCCTGGGCGGGCGGGGTCGGGCCGGTGTTCGGCCAGGTCGGCTTCTCCAACAAATTCGCCGGGAAGTTTAAGCGGCGGTCGAACTGGGTGCGACAGAAGAAGCGACCGTTGCTTGGACCGCCACACTAGAACACCGAGCAGCGTTGTAGGCCTCTCTTCCGCATTCCACTCGACGGCCTGGCGCTCGAACGAATCCTATAGCTCGTTCACTGGGATTCAGTTGAAAGACGCAGTCGACCCATAGACGCATCAAGTCGGCAGAATGAGCCCGGGCTGTGTGGGATACGGTCACTTGCCATCACAGCAAGAGCAACGCTCAACTCTGGTCCACAACCGCTGGGGCCGACTACGACGCCTGGGAGGCGATGGGCAACAAGGGATGGGGATGGAATTCGGTGCTTCCCTATTTCCGCAAGATGGAGACCGCCGATAACGACAAGGATAATGCCTATCGCGGCGGCATGGGACCTCTCCGGGTGTCGGCCTTACGCTGGAAGCACCCGATATCGGCCAAGTTCATCGACAGCTTCGTCAATGCGGGCGTCCCCCTGAACCCAGACCTCAACGGAAGATCCCACGAGGGTGTCGCCTGGAATCAGGGCTCCACCAGAGGCGGCGTTCGTCACTCGGCCTCGCCTCGGTGACGCCAAGCTCACATTCATGGACGATGCGTTGGTCGAGCGCATCGTACTGGAAGGCAAACGGGCTACCGGCGTCGACATTCTGCGCGGCAGCCAGAAGGTACGAGCCACGGCACGGCGCGGCGTGGTCTTGTCGGCCGGATCCATCAACTCGCCGCAGATACTGATGCTCTCTGGCATCGGCGATCCGGACCAACTGGCCCCCCATGGGATTGGCGTGCGGATCGCAAGTCCCGAGGTCGGCCGCAACCTGATGGAACATCCGGGCCTCTATCTCCGTGCGGAGATGAACGTCAAGACGGGGAATGCCTATGCATCGCCGATCGGACGGGCAAAAGCATTCGCCGAATGGATTCTCTCGCGCAACGGTGTGTTGAGCGTGCCCACCGCCCAGGTGCTCGCCTTCCTGAAATCGACGCCGGATAGGGAGATACCGGACCTCCAGTTCCATCTCTTCCCCTTCGGATACGTCAACGACAACGGCCGTTTGCACGTGCCGACGCGCAACCTTGTTACCATCCTGGCCAACGTCAACTATCCCAAGAGCACCGGCCACCTCGAGCTTCGTTCCAGCGATCCGCGACAGCCGGTGGCGATCTATTCGCGCCTGCTCGACCATCCAGACGACGTTGCCTGCGTGCTGCGCGGCTTGGATTGGATACGCAGGCTCGCTTCGACGCCCCCGTTCGGCAGCCATGTGCGCGAGCTCATCGACGTGCCGGCTGAAGGCGCGGGGCCTGCCGCGGACGAAGCCTATGCGCGCAAGGCCACGGTGCCGTTCCTGCATCCGGTGGGCACTTGCCGGATGGGATCGGACGAAAACGCGGTCGTCAGCCCGGAGCTTCGCGTACACGGCACCGAAGGGCTCTGGGCCGCGGATGCCTCGATCTTCCCGCGTCATATCGCCGGCAACACCAACGCGACGGCGATCATGATCGGCGAGCGTGCGGCCGACCTCATCCATCCGTAGCGGAGAACTAGTTTATCATGACGCGGAATTTCACGCAGAACTTCGTCGGCGGCAGGCGCGTGGATCCCCTGGGCGCCGATTTCATCGAGGTCCGCTCGCCCTACGACGGAAGCCAGGTCGGCGCGGTGCCGCTGGCAGCGCAGGCCGACGTGGATCTTGCGGTCGCGACGGCGCGCAAGGCATTCGACGAGGGCGCTTGGCCGCGCATGCCGGTGGTCGACCGTATTGCTGTTATCCGCAGGTTCGCGGAATTCTACGAGACCCGCTCCGACGAGTTCGCCGGTTTGGTGACGGCGGAGATGGGCGCGCCGGCCTGGTTTGCCAAAGCCATCCAGACCTCATTCGTGATCAGGGCCAAGCCTATCTGGTTGCCGCCGAGGGGTATCCTTGGGAAGTGCATCGCGCTGGCTATCCCCGGGGTAACGCAGTTTGGGTCCGTGACCCGGTAGGCCTGGTCGCCGCTGTCATCCCGTGGAACGCGCCACATCAGGTCGCTCTGGCGAAGCTCTTTCCGGCGCTGCTCGCCGGCTGCACGGTGATCCTGAAGCTGGCGCCGGAAACCGCGATTGACGGCCAGTATCTGGGCGAGTTGTTCAGTGAGGCGGGACTGCCGGAGGGTGTCCTGAGCATCCTGGTCGCTCACCGGGAGGTAAGCGAATCTGGTGACGCGTCCGGGCGTGGACAAGATCGGCTTCACCGGCTCCACTGCTGCCGGCAGCCGCATCGCCAGTCTGGCGGGCGCACAACTGAAGCGCGTCAGCCTCGAGCTCGGTGGCAAATCCGCGGCAATCGTGCTGGACGATGCTGATATCGGCCAGACAGTCGATGCGCTCCGCTATCGTTCCTTTCCCGACAATGGGCAGGTCTGCGTCGCGCAAACGCGTATCCTCGTGCCGCGCCGGCGCCACGATGCCTTTGTCGACGCGCTTGTGGACAATGTCTCTGGCATGACGATTGGCGATCCGGCGGATCCTGAGACTTTTCTGGGGCCGCTGGTGGCGGAACGCCAGCGTCAGCGTGTGCTCGACTTCATCGCTGCGGGCATCGAAAGCGGAGCCGATCTTGCCGCCGGAGGGCTGGGGATGCCGGAAGGCATCAATCACGGCGCCTTCGTCAAGCCCACGGTTTTTGCCAATGTCAATGACGCCTCGCGCATCGCTCAGGAGGAAATCTTCGGCCCGGTCGTGTGCGTCATTCCCTACGACTGCGTGGACGATGCCGTTCGGCTCGCGAACGACTCTATCTATGGCCTGTCGGGTTCGGTGTGGACCTCGGATCCTGATCGAGGATTGGAGGTCGCGCGTCGCATCCGAACCGGGGGAGTGACCGTCAACAACGCGGCCTCCGATCTCCTGTCGCCATTCGGCGGCTTCAAGCGCAGTGGGATCGGACGCGAATTCGGTCCCGAGGCGATCAACCACTACATCGAACACAAGACCGTAGCTGTCTGAGCGGGGACGACATGAGCAATAGTCCTGCCGTCTGGGGGCACGTTGAGGCATTGGCCAGGCGCTTTGTTGAGCTGAGCGACAGGGTGTGGGGAACGCCCGAACTCAACTATCAGGAACGCCGCTCGTCACAGGAGCACGCGCGCATGCTGCGGGAGCAGGGTTTTCGGGTCGAGACGGGGCTCGCCGGAATGCCGACCGTAGTCATGGGAGAAGCGGGGGAGGGCGGATCGGTAATAGCCTTCCTCGGAGAGTTCGATGCGCTGCCGGAACTCAGCCAGGAGGCTGGCGCGGCGGAACATCGGCCTCTCGCAGGAAACGGGCCAGGCCATGGCTGCGGCCACAACCTTCTGGGGTCCGGTGCGATGCTCGCCGCCACGGCGGTGAAGGAATGGCTGGCCGCGGGCAACCTGCCCGGCCGCGTGCGCTACTATGGCTGTCCGGCAGAGAAGGCGGGGCCGGCAAGGCCTTCATGGTTCGCGACGGCAATTTTCGATGATGTGGATGCGGCGATCTCGTGGCATCCCTTTGCATTCGCCGGCGTATGGAGCCAGCAGCGCTGGCCTATGCCATTCTCGATTTTTCCTTCACGGGGCGCTCGGCTCATGCTGCTGGCTCACCGCACCTTGGGCGTAGCGCGCTCGATGCCGTCGAGCTGATGAGCGTTGGCTCGAACTACCTGCGCGAGCATATCCCCTCCGACTGCCGGCTTCACTATGCCTATCTCGACACAGGTGGGCCGGCGCCCAACATCGTACAGGCTCAGGCGACGGTGCATTACATCGTGCGATCGCCACGCGCCGGCGAAGTCGTGGCGCTTGTCGACCGTGTCAAGGGCATCGCCGATGGCGCGGCCCTGATGAGTGAGACCACAGTAAAGTCGCGCCTCGTATGCGCCATGAACAGCTTGCTTGGGAATCGCGTGTTGGAGCGGGCTTTGGCCCGCAATTTCGAAATGCTCGGGCCACCGGAATTCGACGCGGAGGACGAGGCCTTCGCGCAACGGATACAGGCAAGTCTGACGCAGGATCATGTGCAGTCGGCATATGCGATGTTCAGGCTGGGGCCCGGCGCAACGGCATTGTGCGACCGCATCGTTGGAGTCGGATCGAACGGCAAGCAGATGCTCGGATCGACTGATGTGGGAGACGTGAGTTGGAAGGTACCGACGGTCCAGGCTTATGGCGCCACTATGGCGATCGGGACGCCGCTTCACACCTGGCAGGTCACAGCCCAAGGCAAATCGCCTCATGCCCATAAGGGAAGGGTGCATGTTTCGAAGGTGATGGCAGCCACCGGGGCGGATCTGCTGAGCGACGCTGCCGTGTTGATCGAGGCGAAGAAGGAGCACGCCTCCAGACTGGCGCGCGATCCTGTGGTGAACATTCTTCCGGCCGACCTTTCTCCGCCGCTTCTTGGCTGGAGCAGGTCCGCTTAATCCGGATCATATCCTGTGGCGTGGAAGTAGTTTTGGCACTCACCCTGAGAGCAGCTCGACGATCGAACCGACTGCGCCCCACAGCGCCTTGATGAGTCGCGCTGCTTTGGAGCGCAGAAGCGCCGTGAGTTTTGAGAATGCGTTCTCGATTGCTTGTCGCGAACCAATGGTCAACGCTGGCGAGACACGAGAGTTTCTGAAATCGAAGCGCTCGCGGTCGAGGTAAAACGCCACATCAGGATGCGCATAGGTCAGGAAGAAGCCAGCCTTCCCATCTGTCAGCGCGGACAGGTTTGCTTCGATCCCGCCTCCATCCGGGATCAGCGAGCTTTGCAAGTCGGGTATTTCCGCCGCCAGCGCGCGAGGCCAGTTTGGGAAGAACGTGATGGTCAGCGTATGCAGAGCGGCAAGGTAATGAGCAGGCCTCGCAGGGAGAGTTTCCGGGCGTCCCGGACCACGCTGTCCGAACTTGCAGCGCAACTGCCGGCACAGATCGCGTGCCGACCTTCGACAAGCGAAAAGTCCAGCTTCAGCGCTGCCATGCCGCTCTCGGGATCGCCTGGATAGCGCTGCCCATCAGCACGCCAAGGCCGGACAGTTCGTCAGCCGTTGTTTGCCACTGATTTAAGCCGCGTCGGGCTGAGCTTGATGCAAGGTCAGCTTTCCCTCCAGACCATATCGAGACGGTCAACCCGCTTTCGTGACGAATGCGGCCGCGCTCATAACGCTATCATCAAAATGCATGACTACCTTCTTTGTGGTTAGAACTGAGGCACCGCTCTCAGAGAAACTAGTCGTCTTTTTGGTCCTTTGGTTCGCCAGACCATACGAGAGAATACGAAGGAAAAGGTTTGGCGAACCAGCTACTAACGTATTGTTTTCCCGTAGAAAACGATGACCCTCAGAGACTAACATAACCGTCACCTGTCAGGAGGTTACGAAGCGGTTCGCCCAAAATGATTCAAGAAGCTGATCCAGCATTCGCTGACCGCTTTTATCTTATACCGAACGGCAGCTTTGCGCCCATTGTCAGACATTCGGGTGTGACCGTTGCCTACCCCGAAAGCAGCCATTATTGGGTGCCCGACGCCACTCGGCTGCCGAAGTTCGCGGCAATCTGAATCTGTAGAAAGCTCGAAAAATCTTCCAACAACCGCGATTGTTTGCTCAACCGCGCACGGAACAGCCAGACTTTGAACGAAATGCTCGGCTCGAATGGGATCGCGACGATGCGCTCGTCCTTATACCAGGACATGGTGAGCTGATCGACGATCGATATTCCGCAGCCCTCCGCGACAAAGCTGCAGGCGGTGTCGGATTGGGTGGTTTCGATATGAAGCCTTCGGACAACGCCAAGGGATTCAAAAGCCTTGTCGATTGCCAGTCGGGATTGATCGTTTCGTCCGAGTGAGATGAAAGGCTCACCGCCGAGATCTTTCGCGCTTATCCTGGCAGAGCCTGCCAGGCGATGCGATTGCGGTACGACGCAGAGGGCCTGGAGTGTGCCGATATGGACCGCTTCAACCTCATCGCGATCACTAGGAAGCACTGATAGTGCGAGGTCAGCGTCTTGCCGCACAATCAGATCGGACACGTTCCGCGATTGCACGGAATCCAGCGACACATTCACTTCGGGCTTGTCTTTGCAATATCCGGCAATGATTTGAGGCAAAACCTGTCGGCTGATTGCCGGGAACCCGGCGATGCGCAGCGTTCCATAACGGTTGAAGCGAAGACCTTCCGCAACCCGTTCGATCTTCTTTACACCTGCGTAAACGCGTTCAGACTCCCCGAAGAGAATGCTTGCTTCCGAGGTTGGGAAGATCCTTCCGTTTCGCCGTTGGAAAAGCTGAATTCCGCTTTGACGTTCAAACTGACGAATGAGTTGGCTGACAGCTGGCTGGGAGACCCGCAGCATGTGCGCCGCACCGACCATGCTGCCGGCAACCATGACGGCACGGAACGCTTCAAGCTGCCTGAGATTCATGCACTATCCTCTATAAGGGAACCTTATCGTTCCACACAAACTTCCAATTGGACATACGCAAATGCAAGTGAAAACATGAGAAAAATCCAGCCCATTAGCTGTTTCCAATAGCTGTATGCCAAAACAAGAACTTATAGAAAGGGAACGAGCACGATGAATTCACTTTCGTTCGAGAATGACCACTCAAAAGCGCCGGCAGCCCGAACTGCCAGACAGTGCTTTTTAAAAATGGCCTTGGCCGGTTGTGTTGCTATCGGGGCTACCGCCTATGGGTGGGCTGAAGATCTGGGTGTCATTAAGGAAGGCACGCTCACCGTTGCCGCCACGGCCTCGTTTCCGCCGATCGTCTCGGTCGACCAAAGTGGCGCCTATGTCGGCATTGATGCCGACATCATAGAGGCTGTGGCAAAAAACCTCGGCCTCAAGGTCAACTGGATCAACATTAAATTCGACAGCATCATCCCCGGTGTGACCGCCAAGCGTTTTGATGTCGGCATGACCGGCATCACCGATACGGTCGAACGCGAGAAGGTGGTGGATTTTGTCAATTATGCCAATGTCGGCTCGGGCATCATCGTACAGGCGGGCAATCCCAAGAACGTCGGCAAACTCGACGATATCTGCGGTTTGATCGTAGCGTCCCAAACCGGCGATGTAGCCACCTCTTACGCGAAAGCTCAGTCGGAAAAGTGTGTTGCCGAAGGACGTCAACCTGTCATTGTCAACGAATTTCCTGAAGCGACGCAGTCCATGCTGCAGCTCCAGAATGGCCGTGCCGACATCATCATCCATGATTATCCCCTGTCAGCCTATCAGGTGGAGCAATCCGGCGGGAAACTCGCGCTGGCCGGTGGGCAGTTTTCTGAGGCCCCTTACGGTATGGCCGTCTACAAGGACAACACCGCCCTGCGGGACGCACTTGTCAAAGGTCTCGACGCCATCATTGCCAGTGGCGAGTATGGCAAGATCCTCGACAAATACGGCGTGGCAGAAATGGGCATTGAGAAAGCTGGCTACAACGGCGCGTCAAAATAGTCTCCAATAGCGGGCCGATTAGCGAGCGAACGCCTTCGGCCCGCTTGAGAGCCCTGTAGCACAGCAGAAAAACCAATGACTGTTTCAGAATTTCCCATCGTCCGCCGGCGGCATCCATGGCGTTGGATATCCACGATCATCATGCTCGCTCTGGCGGCGGCGGTGGCGGCACATGTTTCGCAAAACCCCGTCTTCTCGTTTCAGTCGGTTGCCGAGTACTTGTTCGAGCCGCGGATTATTTCGGGCGTCCTCATCACTATCTATGTGACATGTGGATCGATGCTCTTCGGTCTGGTTCTGGGAGTCGCGCTCGCCGTAATGCGGATTTCGGACAATCCGGTGATGAGCGCCGCATCCGGCCTTTTCATTTGGTTCTTTCGCGGAACGCCGGTGCTCGTCCAGCTCATATTCTGGTTCAACATCGGCATCATCTTTCCGGCGATCACCTTGGCGTTGCCGGGAGGTGACATCCTCTTCCACGTCTCCACCAACAGCCTCATGACGCCCGCCGTGACAGCGCTTCTAGGTCTCGGCCTGAACGAAAGCGCATATATGTCGGAGATTGTACGAGCCGGCATTCTGAGCGTCGACGACGGTCAGAGGGAAGCGGCCAAAGCGCTCGGACTGCCCCCATCCAAGGTCATGAGTCGTATCGTCCTTCCGCAGGCCCTGCGTGTGATTATCCCACCAACAGGCAACCAGTTCGTCTCGCTGTTGAAGACATCGTCGCTGGTATCTGTGATCGCGGCGGGCGATCTGCTGACGCAGGCTACCCGCATCTACAACGAGAACTTCCGGATCCTCGAACTGCTCGCCGTGGCAAGTCTCTGGTACCTGCTGCTGACCACGCTGGCCAACATCGCGCAGCATTATATCGAGCGCCGCTACTCCCGCGGATTTGTCGACCGCCCCAAACAGAGCTTTTTCGGCACAGTGAAGATCGCAGCCTGGCGAACCCGGGCCTTTCCAGCGGGGAAGCAAGGTGCTGCACGCCATGACTGACAACATCGTTGAGATCAGGAATGTCAGCAAATCCTACGGCGGCACGGCTGTTCTGAAGGATGTCCGACTGGACGTCCGTGACGGTGAAGTTGCCTGCATCATCGGCCCCTCCGGTGCTGGAAAGTCGACGCTGTTGCGATGCGTCAACCGACTGGAAAAACAGGACGCCGGCATGATTTTCGTCGCCGGACAGCCAATGGGCTTTGCGCTGCGCGCCGGCAAGTTCCATGAGCTCGACGAAGGAGCACTGGCTCGGCAAAGAGCCGGCATCGGCATGGTGTTTCAACGCTTCAATCTATTTCCGCACATGACCGTGCTGGAAAACATCGTCGAAGCCCCGGTGACATTGCGCAAGACAACAAAAGCCCAAGCAGGTGATCATGCCCGCGAGCTGTTGGCGAAGGTCGGCCTCACGGAAAAGCTTCACCAGTTTCCCGCGCAGCTTTCCGGTGGGCAACAACAGCGCGTCGCGATCGTTCGCGCCCTGGCGATGAACCCGCGCCTGATGCTGTTCGATGAGCCAACCTCGGCTCTCGATCCGGAGCTCGTGGGCGAAGTGCTCGCCGCGATGAAAGACCTCGCCAAAGACGGAATGACGATGATTGTGGTGACCCACGAGATGGGCTTTGCCCGCGAGGTTGCAGACACCATTCACTTCATGGTCGAGGGCGAGATCGTGGAAAGCGGCCCCGCCGAGAAGATGCTCCGCTCACCGCAACAGCAGCGGACCCGGTCATTCCTCAGCAGAGTCATGTGAACGCCAGCAGGGCCGCTTGCCAATACAGCGGCTGCCTCCGAGCCCCGACCATCTGTCCAACGGGAGAACCAGCCCTTGCTCTACAACGATATTGTCGACTTGTCGGGTGGCTACGCCTTCCCAGCCTGTCTGCCGGACGTGACGCGTGAAGCGGCGATTGCCGCGAGCACATACCGCTCCGAAACCATGCAGTACACCGACGTGCTGGGTCTGGATGATCTGCGGGACCTGATCGTCAGCTATGTCAGGGAAGACGGTGTTGTTTGCCATCGTGACAACGTCATGATCGTCAATGGCGCGAAGCATGGCTTGGATCTGACCTGCCGTGCATTCCTATTCTCGGGAGACAGGGTCATCGTCACGGCTCCCACCTACATGACAGCACTCAGTATTTTGCGAACGCACGACGTCGAATTCCTGGCTATCCGTCAGGATGAAGATGGTATCGACACCGAAGACCTGGAAGCCAGGCTTGTCGAGGCTCAAGCGCTTGGCGAGCCTCTACCCAAGCTTCTTTTCGACGTCCCTGACTTTCATAACCCAACAGGCATCACAACAAGCCTTGATCGCCGTCGTCATCTTGTCGCGCTGGCGGAACGCTTCGGTTTTCTCATTATCGAGGATGATCCGTATCGTCGAATACGCTTTGAAGGCGAACCCGTGGCACCCACCAAAAGCCTCGACGCCACGGGCGTGGTGGTTGCCCTGGGAACCGCCTCGAAAATTGTCGCCCCGGGCCTGCGGATCGGGTGGGTTATCGCCGAACCAACCATCATAAAGCGCATAGCAACCTACAAAGCCGATGGCGGGACCAGTCCCTTTAACCAAAGGATCTTTGCCGAACTCCTGCGCACCAATCAGATCGATGGACATATCAAAACTCTGATCGAGGAGCTGCGTGCCCATCGTGACGCGATGGTTGATAGCCTGGCTTCGTTGTTGCCGGCAGCGACTGTCAGAAAGCCGTCAGGCGGTTATTTCCTTTGGGTCGAGCTTCCACCCGACGTGGACGCTGATGTGCTGGCAGGTCTCTGCCCTCGTTTTGGAGTAAAAGCCTATTCCGGGCGGCTGTCGTTTCCTGGGCAGCCGACACAGAACGCTCTACGACTTTGCTACTCATTTGAGGACTCGGCCCGTATCAAAATTGGCATCGGCAGAGTAGCGGACGCTTACAATTCGCTGAGAGCTGGCAAGTTCGATGAAGGAGCGAAGCGATTGGCTGTAGCAGACTCCTTGGACGCAAACATCTATTGAAAAAATCTCCGGCTGTATGCGGGTTCCACCGTATCGACGTAAGCCAAAAGCGGAGCCGTGATTAAAAGCGGACGTCACTTCGCGGCCAAGCCCCACCTTTCCATAGTCGCCTATGGACTTGCCGCGATATCCTCTGCAAGGCGCGCCAAATACAATCCCGTCCGGCATTGTCCCACACCGGTGTCACGAGGTCGGGCAAGCCACCGAAGGAAGGTTGGCTCAAGTCCATTGCGCATTACCGTTTTCAAGCTATGATGAAAAGCGTCATTCTTGGAAACAATATGAAAAAAAACTTCAAAATTGAACCGGCGACCACTAAAGATGTCGCCGCCATCGCCCATCTGCTGAGTTGCGCCTTCGGTTTCAGCAAGGCACGATCGCAGGAATACCTCGCCAATATCGGCCTCGAAACGTTGCGGTTCATCCGCGGCGAGGACGGTCGTCCAGTGGTCTGCGCGGGGCTGCTTCAAACGGCGCATGTCTTCCATCGCAAGCCTGTGAAGGCAGCTAACATCGTGCATGTCGCGGTCGCGCCGGAGCGGCGCGGGCAGGGGCTCGCGGTCCCCTTCGTCGATTCGCTCTGCGACGAGGCGGCGAAGAACGGTGCGGCCATAGCCACGCTCTTTGCGTCGACGCGCCCGGTCTACCGCAAGGCCGGCTTCGAGCTTGCCGGCCACGAACTCGTTTACGAGGCCGAGACGGCAGCGTTGCCTTCTACGAGCCGGTTAGCCTTCGGGCGCGTCGAACTTGATGATCCGCGCCTCGTTACCGCCTACGCCGAAAAGACGTTGCGTGAAGCCGGATTGCTTGTAAGAGACGCCGCACATTGGAACGAGCTGCGGCGCGCCCCGACCGACGCGCTCGCCGCCTATCTGGCCGAAGGCGAGACCGCCTATCTCATCCTCGACATGGGCGACAAGGCGCGGCTTGTGATCCGCGACTGGTTTGCCGCTTCGTCCGAGGCCGCCCTCGGCCTGCTCTCCTTCCTTGCCCGCTTCCGCTCCGTTTATCCGGTAGTGCGCTGGCACGGCGCTCCGCATGACGATCTGGTGGCGGCGATGCCGGACAAGGGCTGGCGGCTTGCCCACCAGGAGGAGTGGCTGTTGCGGGTGCTTGACCCCGCCGCCGCCTTGCGCCAGCGCGGCTACCACGTCGACCACGCAAGGCTCACGTTCCGCATCGGCGAGGCGGCTCTTCAGGTTGAAGTGAGTGGCGGCGCAGTCGAAGTGCGCAAGGCCGGCACATCCGGCCCGGCGGTGTCAGTGCAGCCAACAGGTTTCGTTCAGCTTTTCACAGGCTTTCGCAGCGCCTCGAAACTGGCGCACTATGGCCTTCTTGCCGGCGACTCAGCTGACATACGCCGCTGTGATCAGCTCTTCGCCGGACCGCCGCCTTGGGTGGCGGAGCATTTCTGAGCACAACGCACGAACCAGGAACGGTTATGACACATGCGCTGATAGCCTCGCTGAGAGCGGCGGCCGGAGACATGACGCCGGCGCTGGCGCGAGTCGCCGAGACGGTGTTGGCGCAGCCAGACGCCACGCTGCGCCAGAGCATCACCGAGCTCGCCGAGGTGTCAGGATCGTCGGAGGCAAGCGTCATGCGCTTCTGCCGCGACCAGGGCTTTACCGGCTTCCAGGATTTCAAGCTGGCGCTGGCCAAGGAACTGGCGACCGACGAGCGGGCGCGGGACATTGGCTCGCCATCCGACGACATCCAGCGGCTGGTGGAGACCGCGATCATCTCGCTACGCGAGACCGAGCAGCTGATCGTCCGCAAAGATGTCGCTACCGCTTCGCGAAAGCTCCTCGACGCCTCCGTAGTCGAGTGTTTCGGCATCGCCGCTTCCGCCGTCACGGCGCAATACCTTGCCTACAAGATGACCCGCATCGGCAAGTTTTCCCGCGCTCTGGGCGACGCGCATCTGGCGGTCATGGCGGCGGGAACCGCCCAGTCCGGCACCGTGCAGGTGGTGATCTCGAGCTCGGGCTCGACCATCGATGCCGTGCGCGTTGCCGAGCTCGCTCGCTCGAAGGGCGCCTTCGTCATTGGGATCTCCAACCGCTCGAAGAGCCCGCTGATCGCTGCCTGCGACCTGGCGCTGATCGCTTCCTGGCCGGAGACCCCGCTCACTGGAGGCGCCTTCCCGTCAAAGATCAGCCAGCTGCTCATCGTCGATGCGCTGGTCGCCGAGATGACCAGGCAGGATCCGAAGCGGCTCGTCGAGCTCAGCCGCACAGCGGAGGTTGTGAGTGACCGTAGCTTCTGATTTGTCGGTGCTCGCAGTCGACATCGGCGGCACCAAGATAGCGGCAGCGGAAGTCAGCGGCGAAAGGATCGCCAAACGGTGGCAGGCGCCGACACCACGTACCGGCAGGGGCGACGATCTGATCGCGGCCATCGCCGAGCTTGCGCCGAAAAGCGGTTTTGGCGCGGTCGCCGTCGCCACCACCGGCATCGTGCGCGACGGCGCGCTGACGGCGCTGAACCCTCAGACCCTACCGATCGAGGACGGCTATCCGATTGCCTCAGCGATCGAGCGCGCCTTCGGCATGCCGCCGCTCGTCGTCAATGATGCGCAGGCTGCTGCCTGGGCCGAATTCAGGCTCGGCGCCGGCAGAGGTTTTCGCAACTTCGCCTTCTTCACCGTTTCGACCGGCATCGGTTGCGGTCTTGTCGTCGACGGCCGGCTGGAAAGCGGCGCCACCGGGCTCGCCGGCCATGTCGGGCACGCGATGTCGGATCCCGGCGGGATCCCGTGTGGTTGCGGCCGGCGCGGCTGCCTGGAGACGGTTGCCTCGGGTACGGCCCTGGCGCGGGTGGGCAGTCAGCGCCTTGGCCGCAAGGTCGCGGCGCCCGACCTGTTCAAGGCCGCTGCGGAAGGCAACGGCGTTGCCGCCGAAATCATCACCGCCGCAGTCGTTGCGCTAGCCAACGCCTTTGCCGACCTGACGGCTGCGGTCGATGTCGACTGCTTTGCCGTCGGCGGCGGCGTCGGTCTGGCCGATGGCTTCATCGAGGCGCTGCAAGCGCGCTCGCTCGACCTGCCGCGCGTGTATCGTCGTCCCATCGTTGCCGCGCTAGCCGGCGCCGATGCAGGCCTGCTTGGCGCCGCCTTCTTGGCTCGCCAGTAATTCTGACGAAAATTTTCATCAAAAGTAATTTATTGACAAAAACTTTCATCTGCGATTGGTTAAAGGGGTAATGCTCTTCTAGGAGATGCCCCCGGTGCAGGCCAAGCAGGGCGATTTGCTCGCCACACTCGATGGAACAATGGTCGTGTCCTGCCAGGCCGAGCCCGGCCTGCCGCTCGACGCTCCCGGCCACATCGCCGCTATGGCCCGTTCCGTCGTTCTGGGCGGCGCGTCCGGCGTGCGCATCGAGGGTGCAGCGAACATCACCGCCGTCCGCGCGGCGGTCGACGTCCCCGTTATCGGCCTGATCAAAGCAAAGCGCGCCGACACCGACGTCTATATCACGCCGACGCTGGACGACGTCGCTTCAGTCATCGTGGCTGGCGCTGACATCGTGGCAATCGACGCCACCGGCCGGCCGCGTCTCGCAGAACTGAAGGCAATGTTTTCAGCCGTCGCGGCGAGGGCACGGCTGTCGATGGGCGATGTCGCGACGCTCGACGAAGGTAGGCGCGCGCTGGATGCCGGCGCCGACCTCATCAGCACCACCATGGCCGGCTATACGGACTATTCCAGCGACCAGCACGGCCCCGCCTTCGGCCTGATGGAGGAATTCGCTCGAGCCAGCCTTCCCTTTGTCGCTGAGGGCCGCATCTGGACGCCGCAGGAGGCCGTCCGCTGCTTCGAGCTCGGCGCCCGCTTCATCGTCGTCGGGGGCGCTATCACCCGGCCCGATGCCATCACCCGCCGCTTCGCAGACGAGGTCGCCGCCTGGAGCGCCCGTCCGCAACTGAGAAGGAATCCGAGATGATCAAGCGCCGCCGTGTCGCCGTCATTGGTGCAGGCTTCATGGGCTCCATGCATGCCGGCATCTTCGCCACCATGGTCGGCTCAGAGCTCGTGGGCATCGTCGATCCCAACCGCGCGCTGGCCGAGGCCGTGGCGGCCAAGGCGCCGGGCTGTAAAGTCTATGACAGTCATCAGTCGCTGCTTGCCGCCGAGCGCGATCTCGACCTCGTCTCGATCTGCACGCCCGACAATCTGCACCTGGCGCCAGCGGTTGCGGTCGCCGAAGCCGGCATCAATGTCTTCGTCGAAAAGCCGATCTCATCCAAGGTCGAGGACGCGAAAGCGATCATCGCCGCCTGCGAAGCCGCCAAGGTCAAGCTCGGCGTTGGCTATCTGCTGCGCTTCGACCCGCGCTATGCAGCCGCGAAGGAACTGATGACGTCGGGAAGGATCGGTGAGCCGATCCACATCTATGCGAGGCGCAACAGCGCCCGTACTGAAGGCCCGAAGCGGTATGGGGGCAAGCTGCCATTGGCTTTGCATGTCACCGTCCACGACGTCGACATGGTGCTGTGGATGCTGGAAGGCCAGCAGCCGATCTCGGTCTACGCGCAGCAGACCGACAAGCTGCTTGGCGCCTCGGGCACGCAGGACAGCATCGCGGCCATCGTGCGCTTTTCCCGCGGCACAGTCGTCAATTTCGAAAGCGCCTGGTCGCTGCCGTCCGGCGCACGCCACATGATCGACGCGCGCATGGAACTCCTCGGCACGGACGGATCCTTTGAGGTCCAGTGCGGCGACAGCGGGCTCTACGTGGCAAGCAATGAGGGGTCGCGCGAGATCGACACCCAGCACTGGCCTCTGCTCAACGGCCGCATAGACGGCGACCTCGCGCGCCAGCTCAGCGGCCTCATCGACTGGCTGGACGGCGCTGCGATGCCGATCGCTACCGGCCGGGAAGCCCTTCGTTCGCTCGAACTCACCCTTGCCATGATGCAGTCGGCGGAGAGCGGCGAAATCGTGCGCCTCGGTTAGGCGCGAACTGAACGAGGCCAGACGGCCCAAGAATGGGAGACGAAAACATGCTGAATAGACGCAATCTACTGATGCTCGGTGCGGCCGCCGCTGCGCTGTCACTGCCCTCGCTGGCTTCCGCTGAGGACAAGCCCTTCAATGGCGTGCAGATATCGGTGCTGCTCGAGGGCCATCCGACCACCGACGCTATCCAGAAGATGCTGCCCGAATTCAAGGAAAAGACTGGCATCGACGTCGCGATCGAGGTCGTGCCCGAAGCCGACATCACCGCCAAGGAACTGCTTGAGTTCTCCTCCAAATCCGGCCGCTACGATGTCGTCCAGAACAACATCATCTACCTGCCGGGCTTCGTGAAGTCCGGCTATATCGTGCCGCTCGACGATTTCTTGGCCAAGCACAAGGAGAATTTCGACAAGGCCGATTTCGTGCCCGGCTACTTCAACACCAATGTGCTCGACGGCAAGGTCTACGGCCTGCCGGTCTATGGTGAGAGCACCTTCGTCATGTACCGCAAGGACCTGTTCGAGCAGTACGGGCTGGCAGCACCCAAGACCTTCGAGGATATCGAAAATGCCGCCAAGACCATCTCGGAAAAGACCAACAAGCAGGTCGCCGGCATCACCATGCGCGGCCAGCAAGGCATCCAGGGCGTCTATGTCTGGGCGGCCTATCTCTGGGGCTTCGGCGGTTCTTTCTTCGATGCTGGCGGCAAGTCGGCGCTGGCGACACCTGAAGGCATCGCCGCGCTCGACGCCTTCACCAAGGTGCTGAAGGACTACGGCCCGGTTGGCGTCGCCAACTTCGGCTGGGAGGAAAACCGGCTGCTGTTCCAGCAGGGCAAGGCGGCCATCACGCTCGATGCCACCGTCAACGGCGCCTACAACGAGGACCCCAGCGTCTCGACGGTGGTCGGCAAGGTCGGCTACGTGCCGGTGCCGATGAAGTCGGCCTCGCCCAAGGGCGGCTCGTCGTCGCTCGCCGTGCATTCCATGTATGTCTCGGCTGAATCGAAGAACCAGGAAGCGGCAACCCTCTTCGCCGCCTGGGCAACCGCCAAGGAGCAGCAGCTGAAGTCGATCGAGACCGATCCCAACTCCGGCGTGACATCGCTCTCGGCGCTCAACAGTGACAGCTTCGGCAAGCGTTACGGCGCCTTCAAGGAAGGCATGATCGCGGCCATCAACGCCGGCAATCCACAATATTTGCCGACGGTCGAGAAGGCGAATGAGATCATCAACAACACCGGCATCGCCGTCTCCAAGGCGCTTGCCGGAACCGCCAGCGCGGCCGACGCCTTGAACGAAGCCGACGAAGCCAACAACGCCGCGCTCGCCCGCTAGGGTCGAGTGGCGTGCCCTGCCGCGTGCGCTCCCTGTGCGCGGCAGGGTGAAATCCTTTGAGAATTCCCATGAGACCCATAGCTGTAGCGTCTGATCCCACCAAACATTTCTTCCAGCCGATCATCGTCTGCCTGACGGTGGCATCGGTGGCGCTGACGCTGTTCGTCATCTGGATCTCGTTGCATGATCTCTCGCTGATGCGGGCAGGGCGGGAGAAATTCGTCGGGCTCGACAACTACATCCGCTTCCTCGGCGATCCGCGCGCCATGGCCGCACTTTGGCGCACGGTGCTCTTCACCACACTGGCGACTGTGATTGAGATCGCACTTGGCCTTGCCGTCGTGCTTTTCCTGGACCGCGATTTCGCAATGAAGCGGCTGGTCAGGACGTTGCTCCTGGTGCCCATCATCATGACGCCTGTGGTCGTCGGACTCACCTGGCGCTTCCTCTTCGATCCCGCCACCGGCATGGCGAACTATCTGTTGTCGCTGGCAGGCGCTGCCCAGGTCGACTGGCTGGGGAGCCCGCAAATCGCGCTGTTTTCAGTGCTGATCGCCGACATCTGGCAGTGGACGCCTTTCGTCATCCTCCTGGTGATGGCCGCGCTTGAATCGGCGCCCACCGATCCACTCAACGCCGCCCGCGTCGACGGCGCACGCGAATGGCAGGTCACCTGGTATGTGCTTCTTCCCATGCTGCGCCGCGCGCTCGCCATCGTCGCGCTGATAAGGGCGATCGACAGCATCAAGGCTTTCGACCTGTTCTACATCATGACGCGCGGTGGGCCGGCACTGTCGACTGAGACGTTGAACTATTACGGCTACATCGTCGCCTTCACCAATTTCGACATCTCCTACGCATTGGCGATCGCCGTCATCCTGACGGTCTTCACCAATGTCGCGCTGCTGACCATGTACAGCGTGCTCTTTCCGAAGACGGGAACCCGCTGATGGCGAGGCGAGCGCTGTTCTATCTCGGACTGGTCCTGCTTCTGCTGGCGGTGCTGTTCCCGCTCTACTGGGTCGTGGTCACGTCCTTCAAGACGACGCGCGACGCCTTTGCCATTCCACCGGTCTGGCTGTTCAGCCCGACGCTCGACAATTATCGCACCGTCTTTGCCAATCGCGTCTTCCTCAACGCTTTTGCCAATTCCTTCATCGTCTCGATCCTTTCCAGCGCGCTGGCCGTCGCCGTCGGCTCCGTCGCTGCCTATGGCCTGGCGCAGCAGCCGGCGGAGCTGCGTCGAGCGCGTGAAAAATTCATCCTCAGCCTGCGCATCGCGCCGGCGCTGCTCTTCGTCATTCCGATGTATTATCTGGCGACCCGCATCGGCGCGCTGAACAAGCACTGGCTGCTGATCGCCGCCTACGCCTTCGTCAACGTGCCCTTCGCCATCTCGCTGCTCATCACCTTCTTCGACGACATCCCGAAGGAGCTGCGCGATGCCGCCCGCGTCGACGGCGCACCCGAATTTAGGGTCTTCTGGCACGTCTATCTGCCGGCCGCGCGCGGCGGCATCATAGCCACGCTGATCCTGTGCGTACTGTTCACCTGGAACGAATTTTTCGTGGCGCTTGTGCTGACCGGCCGCGACACCCAGACGCTACCGGTCTCGATCACCTCTTTCCTGACATTCCAGGGCATCCAGTGGGGCGCGCTCACCGCGGCCGCCACCCTAATCATGCTGCCGATGATCGTGCTCGGCATCCTGGTGCAGGGGCAGGTCGTGCGCGGCATGACGCTTGGCAGCGTGAAAGGCTGAAGATGGCGCAACTGTCGATAAGGTCGGTATCGAAATCCTATGGCGCGGTCAGCGTGCTCGACGACATCTCGGTCGAGGTGGAAGAGGGCTCCTTCGTCGTGCTGCTCGGGCCGTCGGGCTGCGGGAAGTCGACGCTGCTCCATGCGGTGGCCGGCCTTAACCCGATTGATTCCGGCACCATCGTCATTGGCGATCGCAACGTCACCAATCTTCCGGCGCGGGAACGAGATGTCGCGATGGTGTTCCAGTCCTACGCGCTATATCCGACGATGACGGTCGCGCAGAACATCGCCTTTCCCCTGAAGATGCGCGGCCTCGACCGCAGGACTTCCGACGAGAAGGTTACCGGCGTGGCGCGCCTGCTGCAGATCGAGCCGCTCATGTCGCGCCTGCCGCGCGAGCTTTCCGGCGGCCAGCGCCAGCGCGTCGCCATTGGCCGGGCACTGGTGCGCGACCCGCGCCTGTTCCTGTTCGACGAGCCGCTCTCCAATCTGGATGCCGCCCTGCGCACCGAGCTCAGGGCTGAGATCAAGCGCCTGCACCAGTCGATCCGCCGCACCATGGTCTATGTCACGCATGACCAGACCGAGGCGCTCACGCTCGCCGACAAGATCGTCGTGCTGAAGGCGGGCCGTAGCGAGCAAACCGGCACACCGCTGTCGCTCTACGACGACCCCGACAATGCCTTCGTCGCCGGCTTCATCGGCACGCCGCGTATGAATTTCCTGAAGGCGACGGTGGTTGATGACGGCAAGGCGCTTATCGTCGGCGAGGCAAAGGTGGACATCTCGCATTTGAACACAAAGCTGGAGAACGGCAGGGCCGTAACGCTCGGCATCCGGCCGGAACATCTCGATGAGAAGGAGGGCGTGGCGCTTCCGCTCGCCGTCGACGTCACCGAGCGCCTCGGCTCAACCTCCTATGTGCATGGCGCGCTGCCTAGTGGCGAGACCGTAGTCGCAGAACGCCGCGACGACCAGCCGCACTTCGGCGAGACTATCATGCTGCGCTTCCAACCCAAGCGCGCCCGCGTCTTCGATGGAGAAGGTAGCCGCATTCGCTGAGCCATGGCGGTGGTTTGCGGAGAGCCGATTCGCTAGAAGGGCGAGTTTCCAGTCTGACCCATCCGAAACCGGACTGTCTGCTCGCGTGATGAGTTTCGGGCGCCGGCAGGCGTACGAAAGTCCCCGAGGAAGGAACCCGCGGGCCACAGGCGATGGCTATGGGGATTTCGGATTTCGGCAGATGTCGGCGATGGCGCGACCGCCGTCGGGAAGCGGCGGGTTTGACACGGCCGGACCGCTTCGGCTCGCCTCCGCGCGGTGTTGTCCACTGGCGGTACGGCAATGCGATATGGAGCTCGATAAGCGAATCTGGGAAGCTTGTCTCCGATGGCAGTGTGCCAAACGCCTTGAGAAGATGGGCCTTACGCCCAGCTACGCAGCTATCGACATTGACCGCACTCCTTGCTTTGTCTGATTGCTATGGAACACCGCTTCACCCGCCAGGAACTATATGACCGCGTTTGGTCCAAGCCGATGTCGCATTTGGTTGCCGAGCTGGAGACGACGGTGGGAATTCTTACAACGCTACTGCGCCGTGCCGACATCCCGACGCCTTCGGCCGGGCATTGGATGCGAAAGGAGTTCGGGAAGCCAACCGAACAGCCGTCGTTGCCGCCAGCACCAGGTGGATGTGTCGAACCGCTAATTCTGGACACCGAGTCGCGAGGGACTAAGCGCAATCTTAAGCAAATCAAAACGGAGCTCGAAGTGGCTCCCGCTGCAAGGCCAGACGTCCAAGCCGCCGAGAGTGAAAATAAGCCTCCTCAACCACCGAAGCCGCGTCCGAGCAAACCGACAACGATGACGCGCGAGGATCTCTATCGCGCGGTGTGGACGACACCGATGTCGAGATTGGCCGAGGAGTATGGAATTAGCGGCAATGGCCTCGCCAAGATCTGTGGACGCGAGGACATTCCATACCCGCCCCGTGGCTATTGGGCGAAGCACGCTGTCGGCAAAGCGCCGAAGCAGACGCCGATGCCGAAATCGAACGGCGCGCGAACCATCATCATCCGTCCGACGCCGTTGCCGCCACCGCTAGTCGAATTGCCGCCTGAGGTTAAACAGCACGCAGACAGAGCGCGTGCCAATGCAATTGGACTCGCAGTGCCGGAGCGTTTGGTGAGACCGCACGCAGTGATCGCGTCATGGCTCGCTGAGCATGAGGAGAAAAAGCGGCGGGCGCGACAGGAACGCGACCCGTGGAGGCGCGATCTGTATCGGCCTAGTGAGTTCACTGAAACGGATCGTCGCAAGCATCGCATTTTGGATGCGCTGTTCAAGGCAGTCGAGCGTCAAGGCGGAGAGGTTAGGCAGGGGGAGCGGGGAATGATCCTCGCCGAAGTCTCGGGCGAGAAATTTGAGTTTCAGGTTCGCGAAAAGCAGAAGTAGGAACGCCGGCCGTTGACCGAGGATGAAAAGCGGTGGCGCTCGCCGGGAGAGAAAAACTGGAAGCAGGAGCTGGTTTCCACGGGACGGCTCGTTATTGAGGTCAAGACTTGGCAGTGGCCGACCGGTCTTTCGCGCCAATGGATTCAATCCGAAAAGCATCCGATGGACACCATGCTGCCCGACATTGTTGCAACGTTCATTGCAGCCGGACCGCTCCTTGTGCAGCAACGTAAGGATCGAGAGGCGGCTGAACGCGAGCGGCAACTTGCCGAACAGCGCCGCTACGAAGAAGAGCGACGGCGCAAGCGCGACGCGAACCGTTGGCGGCGTCTCAAGGAGATGGCGCAGGATTGGCGTGAGCTTGCAACGGTTCGTGATTTTCTTGCGACACTAAGGTCGATGAACGTCGACCCGTCTACTGAGATCGAAGGGCGGAGCGTGGCTGAATGGATTGCGTGGGGCGACAATTGGCTTGAACGTGCCGACCCCACGGTCAACGGCGTCGATAGCGTATTCAGGCAGATCGCTGCCATTACCGATTGGACCTACCGAGATTGATCAGAACGGGTGCGCAGCGAGTTCAGAAGTGATGCGCCCAGGCAGAAAGCTAGTCCCTTTCTTGATCTTTAGGTTCGCCGGGCCATACGAGAGAATACGAAGGAAATGGGTTGGCGAACCAGCTGCTAACATATTGATTTTCTGTAGAAAACGATGGCCCTCCGGGCCCACCATTGTCAAAAATATCAAATACTTACCGGGAAATCTTCTCAGGTAAGTTCATTTATATCGGCTAAGCTCAATGGCGTTCGAAAAAAAGCGCGGCAACTCTCCTTCTCATCGAAGACACTCGTCACACATAATACAGAAATTCTGGCGTCGAAAGGTTGCTCAAGTCCTGTGCGGTGATCGGCGGCAACGACGTGCAAATGGGATGGTTTGAGCGATTGATCGAGAATGCCGCGACGGCCAATTAGCTGGCGCGAAACCGCACTACCACAATCTGCATTGGCGCCTTTCGGCCGGATTGTGGTGCGGTCCTCAGCTCAATGCGTGGCCGGCCAATCCATAAACCCACGGTCCGTTTTCTTCCCGGTTCAGGAATCGGCGTCCTTTGGACATGGTCGTAACGGTCTCGGCAAGGCCAAGGCCGCACTGCTCGAGAAACATGGCAAACACGCCATCCTTTTCCCGGGTATCCACTCGGACGAAGCGTCCTGCAAGATTTCTAAGATGGACGGCAGTGAGATGGACCGCGTCCAGATCGCTGAGCGCGACCATCGGGCCGATCACATAACCACGCCCGAACTCGCGACACATGGAATAGCCGACGATCTCGCCGCCACGGCTCAAAGTTTGGATTGAGGCATTCGCCGAAAGCTGTGCGAGCAGCCTCTCGCGGTCTATCCCAAATGCACGCTTGTCGAGCGCCATGATTGCTGTCAGCCGGTCGCTCGGCAGCGCCTGCAATTCGCCCTCCATGGCCGGCATGGCCGGGAGTGCCGGAGGAACCTCCCCCTGATGCATATATACGATCGCCTCGCTCGTGAAACCGAGTGAGACATAGAGGGGATAGGCGGCATGGGTGGCATTAAGCGCCAAATTGCGATCGCCACACTGCTCAAGCACCTGGTCCATGAGCCATCGGCCCCCCCCTTGCGCTTGCGTGCGGGGCGTCGTGATCACGACGCCGATGGTGGCGAAATCGTCCCCTTGCGGAAACCACATCGCGCTGCCGAAAACCCGGCCAATGCCGTCTACGGCGACGATGCCACGGCCGGCACGGCGCAGAAACTCCCAATCCTTGGGCCGATGCGGCCAGCGGACTGAGATCGACAGCGCGTGGAGCAGCTCGACTTCGACTTCGTCGATGTCCCGCGCGACCAGTTCGAAAGACTTCAGGCGCACTGATCTCTGCATTTCAGTCGACCCGCTCCTTATCCAAGTCCCGTGCTCGCGCCCACGTCCTGACGCCGCTGACGGTTCCGCAGCCGTCTTTTGCCCTATGATTGCATCCGAAAGCCAGCAGGTTTCGCTGGTTACGGACCGATATTCGAAATCTTCGGCCAAAGCATAGCTTCATTCGGCACGGAATGCTCTCGCCTGCTGCCACACTTGTTGCATCCAGCGAACTGCGAGTGGAGCGGCGCCCTGTGAATGTCGAAGAAATTCTTGCGAGGCTGATCGCGTTCCCCTCGGTCGTGGGCTCGCCCAATGGCGCGATCGTCGACTGGGTGCGTGAATATTGCCAGGCGGCCGGAGCAGAAGCGACCGTCCTTCGCGGCCCCGAAGGCGATCGATCCAACCTGTTCGTCACAATCGGACCTCGGCGCGCCCGCGGCTACATCTTGTCGGGCCACATGGATGTGGTGCCGGCCGGGGAACGGGAATGGAACTCGGATCCCTTTGTGCTGCGCCAAGACGGCGCCAGGCTGCATGGTCGCGGCACGTCCGACATGAAGGGCTTTCTCGCTTGCGCGCTGGCCGCCCTGCCGCGGCTTGCGGCGATGGACTTGCAGCGGCCAATTCATCTCGCATTCTCCTATGACGAGGAGGCAGGTGCCCGTGGCGTGCCGCATCTCATCGCCGTCCTGCCAAGCCTGTGCGAGAGGCCGCTTGGCGCGATTATCGGTGAGCCGAGCCGGATGGAAGCCGTGCGAGGGCACAAAGGCAAGGCGGCTGCGCGGCTCGAGGTGATCGGACGGTCCGGCCATTCTTCACGGCCTGAGCTCGGGCTGAATGCCGTGCATGCAATGGCAGGTCTCGTCACGCAGGTGGTGGCCTATGGCCAGACCCTTGCGAACGGACCGTTCGACACGGATTTCGCGCCTCCATACTCGTCATTGCAGGTCGGTGTCATCGCCGGCGGCCAGGCCGTCAACATCATCCCCGATCGCTGCACCGCCGACATCGAGGTCCGTGCGGTGCCGGGCGTTTCCCCATCATCCCTGATCGAGCCGGTAAAGGCCAAGCTAGCGGCTCTACGTGACAGCGGCTTTGAGGTGGCGTGGCATGAATTGAGCGCGTATCCGGGGCTTTCGCTCGCGCAGGAGAGTGACTTGGCAGCCCTTCTGGTCGAGTTGACGGGGCGGGAGCCCCTGTCTGCAGTGAGTTATGGGACGGAGGCTGGCCTCTATCAGCAGGCCGGCATCGACGCGATCATCTGCGGTCCCGGCGATATCGGCCGGGCTCATCGTGCCAACGAATATATCGAGATCGGCGAACTTGCTGCCTGCCAGAGCATGATCGAGCGTCTCGGCTCGCGCCTTGCCGCGTAGCGGGAGAGGGTGGGGTCATGGCTTTTCTTTTCAATTCCGACCCGGTGCGCGCAGCGGTCTTCCGCAAGGTTTTCGCACGCGAGCTCCCGGACGTCGAACTGTTCCACAGCAGCGAATGTGTCGACCCGGAGAAGGTGCGCTACCTCCTGACCTGGACGGCACCAGATGACATCGCGCGCTATCGCAATCTCGAAGTGCTGTTTTCGCTTGGCGCCGGCGTCGACCAGTTCAAGCGTGAAAGCCTGCCTCGGCGGGTGAAACTGGTGCGCATGGTCGAGGACGGCATCATTCGCATGATGCAGGAATATGTCGTTCTTGGCGTGCTCAGCCTCCATCGGGATATGGTGGCGTATCGTGAACAGCAGAAGCGCCAGGCATGGCTCGGTCTTGCCGCTCCGCAGGCGACCGAACGCCGCGTAGGGTTTCTTGGCCTCGGCATGCTGGCGCAGGCGGCTATCGAGCGATTGCTGCCGTTTCGCTTTCCCCTCGCTGCCTGGAGCCGAAGCAGGAAGGAGATCGACGGCGTCACCTGCTTCCATGGCGCGGATCAGCTTGCCGGTTTTCTCGCGCAGACGGATATTCTCGTTTGCCTGCTGCCGCTGACGGAAGAAACCCGCGGCATCCTTGATGCGGAACTCTTCTCCCGGCTGCCAGCCGGGGCGAGGCTGCTGCATGTCGGCCGCGGGCCGCAGTTAGACCAAACCGCCCTGCTCCAGGCTCTCGACAACGGTCACCTCGCCGCCGCGATGCTCGATGTTACCGATCCCGAGCCGCTGCCGGACGACCATCCACTCTGGCGGCACCCGAAGGTGGCGATCACGCCGCACATCGCTTCCGTGACGCAAGCAGATTCCGCGGCGCAATCCGTCGTGGACAATATCCGGCGCCACCGCGCCGGAGAAGAACTGATCGGCCTCGTCGATCGGACACTCGGCTACTAACCAGGGAAACATGACATGTCACTTCTGATCACGATCGACACAGATCCGGCCTTCGCGCCCAAGCAGGCATTACCGGCTCCGGAGCGGCTCATCTCCGGCAATCCATCCTTCAAGACTTGGGCGCAGGACGCTTCGAAAGGCGAAAAGGTCCTGACCGGCGTCTGGGAGGCGACGCCTGGCGAAACGCATTCGATCAAGGGCACGACCTGCGAATTCTGCCACATCATTTCGGGTCTCATCGAGATCGAGGAGAAGGGCGGTGAGACCAAGACTTACCGCACCGGCGACAGTTTTGTGATGAAGCCCGGCTTTGTGGGCGTATGGCGCACGATCGAAACTGTGCGCAAGATCTACGTCAGCGTTTACGACTGAGCTCAAGGCTCAAGGTTCGGCCGAATAGCGCGCGCAGCGGTTCCAGAACAATCGACTTTCCAAGTCCCGCCCGACGCGATTCGACGCCGTCGGGCGGCTCATCCTCGACGGAAAATGCGGCGCGCTGTCGACTATTGTTCCGATGAAACCCGGTACGAGATGCCGAATGTCGCTGCCGTGTTGAGCAAGCTGCGACCTTCGGTGCCCGTCGGTCTCCAGGAGGACCTCAATGAAGGCTTACACGATAGCGCACATCCCAGGCGACGGCATCGGCAAGGAGGTGACCGAGGCGGGATGGGAGGTGCTGCAGGCTGCGGCAAAGCGAGGCGGTTTCGCCCTTGAGAATACAAGGTTCCCATGGTCGTGCGCCTACTACCTGGAAACCGGTGCGATGATGCCCCCAGACGGCGTCGAGATCCTACAGAAATTCGATGCGATCTACCTCGGCGCCGTGGGGTGGCCAGCGAAGGTGGCCGACTCCGTATCGCTTCACGGACTGCTCCTGCCGATCCGCAAAGGATTCACGCAGTATGCCAACATACGGCCGCACAGGCTGTTGCCAGGCGTACAGGGGCCCCTTCGCCGTGATGGTTTCGATATACTGTGCATCCGCGAGAACACGGAAGGCGAATATTGCGGCGCCGGTGGGCGCATTCATACCGGCACGGCCAATGAGGTCGCGATCGAGACGGCAATCTTCACGCGTACGGGTGTCGAACGAATCCTTCGTTTCGGTTTCGAACAGGCGCGGACGCGCCGCAAGAAGCTTGCATCCGTCACCAAATCCAACGCGCAGAAACATTC
This sequence comes from Mesorhizobium sp. B2-3-7, assembly GCF_006442695.1. Taxonomy (NCBI): domain Bacteria; kingdom Pseudomonadati; phylum Pseudomonadota; class Alphaproteobacteria; order Hyphomicrobiales; family Phyllobacteriaceae; genus Mesorhizobium; species Mesorhizobium sp. B2-3-7. The sequence goes on from NZ_VFVV01000005.1 coordinate 185,973, forward strand.
CATGGTTTTCTGGGATGAGGTCACGCGCGAGGTGGCGAAGGACTACGCCGATGTGGAGGTCTCGCAATACCACGTCGACGCCATTGCCGCCCGCATGGTCCTGGCGCCTGAAAGCCTCGACGTGATCGTCGCCTCCAACCTTTTTGGCGACATCCTCACGGATATTGGAGCGGCCATTCAGGGCGGGCTGGGTTACGCCGCCTCCGCCAATATCAATCCCGATCGCAGCGCGCCTTCGATGTTCGAGCCGGTCCATGGTTCGGCACCCGATATCGCAAATCTCGGTATCGCCAATCCGATCGCCGCGATCTGGTCCGGCGCCATGATGCTCGGGCATCTGGGCGAGGGGCAGGCGGCAGCCGAAGTGATGTCGGCAATCGAGTCCGCAACCGCACGCGGGATAGGCACGATTGCAGGCAAGGACAGGACTGAAGCAATCACGCAGGCCGTGCTGGCCGGATTAAGCTGAAAGAGCAGAGGAAAAGAACCATGAACGCAATAACGAAGATTGGTTTCCTGAAGGATGCGGACCTGTTTCGCCAGCGGGGACTCATTGGCGATGTCTGGCAGCATGCGCACAGCAACGCGACTGTCGATGTGATCGATCCGGCCAGTTTGGAAGTGCTTGGAACCGTACCCGACATGGGCCGGGATGAGACAAGGGCTGCAATAGATGCAGCGCAGGCAGCGTTCAAGGACTGGAAAGCAAGGACCCATGCCGAACGCGGAGCGCTTCTGGAACGCTGGCACGGTCTGATACTGGAAAATGAAGAGGACCTGGCGTTGCTGCTGACGCTGGAACAGGGCAAGCCTCTGGCGGAGGCGCGCGGTGAAATCCGCTATGGCGCCTCCTTCGTGAAATGGTTCGCCGAAGAAGCACGCCGGATCGGTGGCTCGACCATTCCGTCGCCCACGCCAGATCGCCGCATTCTGGTGCTGAAGGAGGCCGTCGGCGTCTGCGCCATCATCACGCCATGGAATTTCCCCAACGCAATGATAACGCGCAAGGTGGCGCCGGCGCTGGCCGCGGGTTGTACGGTTGTCATCAAGCCGTCGGAATTCACGCCATTCTCGGCACTAGCGCTCGGCGTTCTGGCGGAACGGGCAGGTATCCCTGCCGGCGTGATCAACATTGTCACCGGCATGCCCACTGAGATCGGCAACGAACTGATGGCCAACGAGACGGTGCGCAAGATCTCGTTCACCGGCTCGACCCGCGTCGGAGCGCTGCTCATGCGTGGCGCGGCCGATAGCATCAAGCGCCTCAGCCTCGAACTCGGCGGCAACGCGCCCTTTATCGTCTTTGACGACGCTGATCTGGGCAATGCAGTCGAGGGGGTGATCGCATCCAAGTTCCGCAATGGCGGTCAAACCTGCGTCTGCGCAAACCGGATTCTCGTGCAGGCGGGCGTTTACGACGCTTTCGCAGAAAAACTGAGCCAGCGCGTATCGCGAATGAAGGTTGGCGCAGGGACCGACGAGGGCACGGAGATCGGCCCGATGATCAATGCGGCAGCGATCGACAAGATCGAGCGTCACATCGCCGATGCACAGGCGAAAGGCGCGCGGATCATCGCCCAGAGCGAGACGGTGCCGGACGGCAAGCAATATGCACGGCCCATCGTGCTGGGAGGAGCTAAGACCGAGATGCTCCTGGCGTCGGAAGAGACCTTCGGCCCGGTGGCGCCGCTTTTTCGCTTCGAGACGGAAGAAGAGGCCATCGCGATCGCGAACGGTACGCCCTTTGGCCTTGCCGCGTACTTCTACACCGACAACCTCAACCGGTCATGGCGTGTCGCCGAAGCGCTGGAGTTCGGCATGGTAGGGCTCAACACAGGCATGATCTCGACCGAGGTTGCGCCTTTCGGCGGTGTCAAGCAGTCAGGGGTGGGGCGCGAAGGATCGCAGCTCGGCATCGAGGAATATCTCGAGGTCAAGACGCTTCATGTTGGCGGGCTTAACTAGGCAGTAGGTGGCAGCACCTGCAGCTTCCAAAGCGTTGGAACAACAAGAAAGGGGCGGTGAAAACCGCCCCTTTCTTTGTATTGCGACCAGTGATCATTAACGTGGTGGGGAGCGCCTCAGCCTGGCGCGACTGCACTGGCAATAGACGTTCAGGCGAATTCGCGAACGGGCTCCAATCCGACGGCGCCGGCCAGCCCGCCGATGTCCTTGATTTCGGTGTATTCGTAGAAGGGGTTCGCGGGTTCGTGGCCACGATTCACCCACACCTTGCTCTTGATGCCAAGATCATAGGCGGTCATGAGATCGTAGCGGAATGAGGACGACACGTGCGTGATGTCTTCCGGGCCGCAGCCGAGCTTGTCGAACATATACTCGAAGCCCTTCATATGCGGCTTGTAGGCGCCGGTCTCCTCGGCCGTTATGATCGTGTGGAAAGGTGCGCCAAGTTTCTCAACGTTCGACATGATCAGGCTCTTCATGGAGTTCGACAGGATCACCAACGGAATCTCCTTGGCGACCCTGGCCAGCCCCGCCGGGACATCCGGGTGCGGACCCCATGTCGGTATTTCTGCATGGATGCGCTGGGCATCTTCGGGGCGGAACGTCACATTGTTGCGCTTGCAGGCGCGCTCCACGGAATTGTGCACGACCTCGCTGTAGGGCTTCCAGGCGCCAAGAACCTCATCGAGGCGATAGGCCGAGAAGTCCTTGATGAACTGCGCCATCACGGTTGGGGAGAGTTGCGCACCGTAAACTCGTCTCGCCGCGCCGGCCATGTCGAAGTTGGTCAGCGTACCGTAGCAATCGAAGGTGATGTATTTCGGTCTGAAACGCGTCATTGGCGTCTATCCTTCCAATCTTGGCGGCACCGCGTGCCTTTAACGACAAGTATCATAGTGAGAGCCGGATAAGACTAGTCACCGCATTCGATGCGCCATGAAGCAGATTGTTTTGTATCGCGCGAGAGCTTTGGCAGAGAGTTGCGCCCGAGTTCGTTTCGAGCTCGGCGGGAGCGCGATCTTTCAGCCGTGCGTCCGCATAACATGCGGTGCCAGCGGCAAAGGAAAGTCAAAACGCCTATCGCTCACGTTCTGGTCGGGAGGAACTGCTGTCGGCCGCAGCTTATCTTGGGCCTAGGAAAATTCAGGCCCGGAATGAACCATGACCGCGCAGCAGATCACGCTGGAAACGATGACATGGCGCATCCGAGCGGTGCGGTCGAACTCACCCGTCGCAGGCTGACTCACCTCGGCGGTGGCATAACGATGCGACGAACCGCAGGCGAGTTGAAGGACGAAACCGCGCCACACCGAACCTATGCGCTCGTCAGTCGGGCGCTACGCTGAAATCGGAGGAAGAAATGCTTGCAAACTCCCTGATCGAACTCGATCGCGCACATCTGGTTCACCCGTTTTCATGTTATCGGAGCCACGAAGAGACGGGCGTGCGGGTGCTCAAATCCGCCAAGGGCGCGACGGTGACCGAGGCAAGTGGGAAAACATTGCTGGACGGGTTCGCGGGTCTCTGGTGTGTCAACATCGGCTACGGGCAAGAAAGCGTCGTCGAAGCAGCGGCCAAGCAGCTAAGAGAGCTTCCTTACGCGACGGGATATTTCGGGCTGGGGTCGGAGCCGGCCATTCGTCTCGCAGCGCGGCTTGCCGAACTGGCGCCTGGCGATCTGAACCATGTCTATTTCACACTGGGCGGTTCCGACGCGATAGACAGCACCATCCGTTTCATTCGCTATTACCACCATGCCAAGGGGGCGCCGCAAAAGGACCAGTTCATCTCGGTCGAGTATGGCTACCATGGATCCTCGACGGCAGGATCAGGTCTGACCGCGATCCCGGCTTTCCATGCGGGTTTCGGCGTACCATACGACTGGCAGCACAAAATTCCTTCGCACTACGCCTATCGCAATCCGGTCGGTTCCAACCCGCAGGCGATTGTCGATGCATCGGTCGCGGCGCTGCGGGCCAAAATCGCTGAACTCGGCGCCGATCGCGTCGCGGCCTTCTACGCTGAAACTATCCAGGGTTCGGGCGGTGTCCTGGTTCCGCCGGCAGGCTGGCTAAAGGCTTTGCACGCCGTGTGCAAGGAACACGACATTCTGTTCGTTGCCGACGAAGTCATCACTGCCTTTGGCCGCACTGGCCCCCTTTTCGCGTGTGAGGAAGACGAGGTCGTGCCGGATTTGATGACCACGGCGAAGGGACTGACGTCAGGCTATGTGCCGATGGGCGCCGTCTTCATGGCCGACCATGTCTACAATACGATCGCGGACGGAGCCGGCAAAGCGGCTGTCGGCCACGGTTATACCTACTCAGCCCATCCGGTGAGCGCCGCTGTCGGGCTCGAGTGCCTGCGTCTCTATGAAGATGGCTTGCTCGAGAACGGCCGGAAGGCCGGGAAGCGCCTGATGGAAGGCCTCCGCTCGCTTGCCGATCACCCGCTGGTTGGAGATGTTCGCGGTCGCGGCATGCTGGCTGCGATCGAGCTGGTCACGGACAAGGCGCGCAAAACGCCGCTGCCGGCGGCGGCCGATCCGGGGCGCCGCATCTTCGAGCGCGCCTGGGAGAACGGCCTTGTCATCCGCGCCTTCAACAGCGGCATCCTTGGCTTTGCGCCGCCGCTCTGCTGCACAGACGACGACATCGATGGTATCCTCGAACGCACCCGGATGACGCTGGATCAAACCCTCGAAGACAAGGATGTGCGGGAAGCGATGAAGGGGTGATCGTCGCCATCGCCGAAGCGAACTTGGCAATTGTCAGGTATGTGGAACGTCCTGCCGTTGCACAAGCGTGGCGAAAACTGCAAGTGGGCGCAGTTGTGTGCGGGCTCTCAGCTCCAGGACCGCGCCGCGCGCCTTTTCATCTGTCGAAAATGATGTCGAGAGGCAAATGGGATTTCACGATCGGTGACTTCAGCACGACGAAACTGAAATATTTGTCGATCCCGATATCCAATTCGAGCATGCGCTCCATGATCGTCTGATACTCGCTGATGCCCGCTGTCACGAACTTCACAAGGTAATCGTACCCGCCCGAAATCAGATGGCATTCGATGACGGAATCGACTTTCTGAATGGCGGTGAGAAATCTCGCGAAGTCGTTTTGTTGATGGTGCTTGAGCGTAACCTCGGTGAAGATCGTTAGAGTCTGTCCGAGCTTGGACACATCGATCTGGGCGGAATAGCCGGTAATGAAGCCTTCCGCCTGAAGCTTCTTCACCCGCATCAGGCAAGGGCTCGGCGAAAGGTTGACCAGGTCGGCAAGCTCGACGTTGGTAACCCGCCCGTTCTTTTGCAGTTGGGATAAGATCTTGATGTCGATCTTGTCGAGCTTCATTGGAAACCTGTCACACGTTCGAACCGCGGATCGTCCGGCAGACGGCGTCCGTCACGTCCTGCGTGGTCGCTCTGCCACCCACGTCCGGCATCAGCACGCCTTCACTCGTAACCGCTTCCACAGCGCTCATCAACCGGAGGGCGGCTGCGCTTTCGCCCAGATGTTCGAGCATCTGGGCCGCGGTCCAGAAGGTCGCGACAGGGTTGGCGATACCCTTGCCGGCAATGTCGAAAGCCGATCCGTGAATTGGCTCGAACATCGAGGGATAGCGCCGCTCGGGATCAATGTTGGCGGTCGGTGCAACGCCGAGACTGCCCGCCAGCGCGCCTGCAAGGTCCGACAAAATATCGGCGTGAAGATTGGTGGCTACGATCGTATCGAGGCTGCGAGGTTTCAGTGTCATGCGCACCGTCATAGCATCAACCAGCATCTTGTCCCACGCGACGTCAGGGAACTCTTGCGCCACCTCGGCTGCGATTTCATCCCACATTACCATGCCGTGACGCTGCGCGTTGGATTTCGTAACGACAGTCAGGAGCTTTCGCGGCCGTGACCGCGCCAGCCGGAATGCATAGCGCATGATGCGGGTGACACCGACGCGCGTGAAGATCGCGACTTCGGTTCCGACCTCCTCGGGGAGACCGCGGTGGGCGCGGCCGCCATGGCCGGAATACTCACCCTCTGAATTCTCCCTCACGATCACCCAATCCAGATCGCCGGGCCCAACGCCCGCCAGCGGCGAAACGATGCCGGGCAAAATCCTGGTCGGCCGCACGTTCGCGTATTGATCAAAGCCTTGGCAGATCGGCAGCCGGAGACCCCAGAGCGTGATGTCGTCGGGCACATCGGGAGCGCCGACCGCACCGAAGAAGATGGCATCGAAGCGCTTCAGTTGCGCTACTCCATCTTCGGGCATCATCCGACCATTGGCCTTGTAGTAGTCCGAGCCCCAGTCGAAGTGCTGGACGCGCAGCTTGAAGTCGCCGCAGCGCTGCTGCAGCGCCTCAAGCGCCTGGAGACCGGCGGCGATCACCTCTGGGCCGATCCCGTCGGCAGGAATGGCGGCAATCTCGTATTCGCGCATCGTCACTTCTCTGTTTTCAGCACTGGCTGCTCGAGCCTCAATCTCGTGTGCGACCGATTGTGCGTTGGCAAGCCGATTTTCTCAGAATTCAGCGACCTTGCCCCACGCAGCGGTCTTCAGGCGTTCGGGCCTATAAGGACGCGGATCGACAATAGGCTCGCTGCCTGTGATGATGTCGGCGATCATATGCCCCGCGCCGGGGCCAATCCCGAAGCCATGACCACTGAATCCCGCCGCCAGGATGAAGCCCGGAATCCCCTCCACTTCGCCGATCGCGGGAATGCCGTCGGGCGTGCTGTCGATATAACCCGCCCAGGCATCGGAGATCGCGACGCGCTGGAGTTCGGGGATCAATTCGCAGGCTCTTCGATATGTCAGCCGAATCTGTCCCATGTCGGGCTTCGGGTCGAGAATCCGGTTCCGTTCCATTGGCGTAATATCGTCAAGGCCCCATTTGCGCAGGCTTTCATGGCCCTGACGCCAGCCCTCGAAGGCGCCCGGGGCGAGATTGCGCCAGCGGCGGGCGAACATCGGTATAAACTCGCGGCTGAACCTGAACTGCTGCGGCGTCAGGTCAACGCGAGCCCGCCCGCTGATCGCCAGCGTGTATCCACCGTTGCTGCGCCGCGTCAGCGAGACGTTCGCGGTATGCAGGGCATCGGGCAGGCCGCTTGCGCCTGGCGCCACGGCTAGAATGGACTGACGCACGGCAGCTTGCGGGAAGCGCATACCAAGCTGGTTGCAGAAGGAGGAAGCCCACGCGCCTCCGGCCATGACCACGGTCTTCGTACGGATGGTTCCCGCTTCCGTCACGACGCCGCTGACCCTGCCGGCGCTCAACTCCAGTCCACGCGCCGCGCAATGCTGATGCACGGTACCGCCCGCCGCCATGATACCGCGCGCGGCAACCGGCACTGCCTTGGAGGGATCCGCCGTTCCGTCAGTCGGTGAGAAAACGCCGCCCTTCCATTTGCGCCCGGTCGCCTTGCCCTTCTCGGTGGCTTCCTCTGCGCTCAGAACATGCGTCGTAACGCCCGCCGTCGTGGCGAAGTCACGCCATTTCGCCCAGCCCGCCAGCTCATTTTCGTCCTGTGAGAGATAGAGGAGCCCGCAACGGCGAAATCCAGTATCCCCGCCAGTCTCCTGCGCCACCTTCTCCCAGAGATCGAGGCTCTTGGTTGCCATAGGCAACTCGCGCGCATCGCGATTCTGCTGGCGGCACCAGCCCCAGTTTCGACTGGACTGCTCGGCGGCCACCCGCCCTTTCTCGACCAGGGCGACGCTGACGCCGCGGCGCGCGAGATAATACGCCGTGAACACTCCCACGACGCCGCCGCCGATGACGACGACCTCCGCCTCGCGGGGCAGGGAAGGGCTGCACTCGATGTGCATTAGCGGCGCGCGCATCTGCGGAACTCCGGTAACTTTGAAGCATTCTAACCCGCGCCGAGAATAGACAGGCTGCGGAGTTGCGTGCCTGGACGGAATATCCTGCGGTTAGCGGCCCTTAGGATATGCAATTGTTGCGTGAAAAGTTCGCTGGCATCCTACCCACAGAGGGGAGGTAGGCTGAAGCTTCAAAGCCATCTCATGTGAAGGGGCGTTGCGTTGCGTGTGCGGCCTAAAACTCAGCGACCTTGCTCCATGCCGAGTTGTTGAAGCGTTCCGGTCTATACGGAACGGGGTCGACGATCGGTTCGGCTCCGGTGGCAAGATCCGCGATCAGGTGGCCGGCGCCGGGGCCAATCCCGAAGCCGTGCCCGGAAAAGAAGACGTTGTCGCTGCGGCATTGCGGGGCCGGGCCAAGCAAGGCTTCGGCCGGCAGCGAAGCAGACGGCCTGAAGTCGGCGTCGAGCGCGGTCATGATTGCTCCTGCGCGTTGCGCCATGATTTTACTGAAAAACCTAGCGGACGGCACCGTCGCTCCAGGCAGTCAACCGGGATCGCTCAGAGTGAGCGAGATCAGTTCCCGCGGGTGGGTAGGAGGGTAGAGCGGTTGACGTCGCCAGCAACACTTCACATCCTTCCTCGCCCAAGGCCACCGCACTGTGCTCAACGCCATATGGCACGACGATGAACTCTCCGGGTTCGATGATCTCTTCACGGTCACGAAATTTCATGAGCAGGCGTCCGCGGTGAACAAAGAACAGTTGATCGTCGTGCTGCCGAAATGACCAGTTAGAGGCTCCCTTGAACAGGGCGACCTGGATTTGCATGTTGTTGACATGCACCTCGACTTTAGGCTCCCAAGGCGCGTGCAGCCCGGCAAACTCAATTGACAAATTCTTCTTGTGAACTGGGGAAAGGTGCTTGTTCAGCGCAGCGACGTCGCGAATGATTGCATTGAGTTGGCTTGGTAGGTCATGCCCATTGGCCGGGTACTTGCCATCCAAAGCCGCAGTCCCAATCGTAAAACCAGCTGCGCCGGCGCTTTGGACGACTGCAATTCGTTCTGGGGTGTCGATCGAACCTGCAATGTAGACAGGCTTGTTGACTGCAGCGCAGACGGCCTTCATCAACTCGGGCACGTTCTCCGCCGAACGGTATGCCAACAGGTCCAGGCCATGGACCCCATCTCGCTCTGCAATCGTCTTGGCACTTTCGACAATTTCGTCGATGGCGCCTTCAAGCACGCTCGGATGACCGGCAATCCGACCCGGGAACGGGAAGTACTGGATGCCGGTGTCCCTGAGGATAGGCAGCACATCGTCGACCCGCGTGCCACCAAGAAGAACGTCAACGCCGATTGCGGCAGCTGCCTTTGCCGAAGCAATTTCGCTTTCGCGGTCCAATGACACGACTTCCAGATAGGAAGTTGCACCGCCCGTCCTGATAGCTGCATTGAGGCCTTTCAGCTGTTCCAGCGGCAAGCCGATGTCCTTGAACCCGATGTGCCGCACGCCGAGGCCGAGCGCGGTTTGAAGTTGCTGCGAGGCGTCCGAAACCGTTCGGTCGTTGCGCGTGAGCATGAAGATGAAGCGTAGCCCCATTGGTGTGGTACCTTTCGTATCTAGTTCGTCTTGGTTTGTGCCGCCACAAGGCGCTTGGCGTAGGCAAGTGCTGTTTCCAAGCTGGCCTGGTCTGCAATCCCCCGGCCCGCGATGTCGAACGCCGTGCCGTGATCTGGGCTGGTACGGACGAACGGCAGGCCAAGCGTGATGTTCACGCCCTTTTCCAGCCCGAGATACTTCACAGGGATCAGCCCCTGGTCGTGGTATTGAGCTACCACAACATCGAATCGGCCTTGACGTGCTTGCATGAAAACGGTGTCGCCCGGATAGGGACCAGTGGCATCGATCCCCTCAGCACGGCATGCGTCGATTGCAGGTCGTATGATCCGGATCTCCTCGTCGCCGAAGATGCCACCTTCACCTGCATGCGGGTTGAGACCCGCTACGGCGATACGCGGGGTCGCGAAGCCGAGAGCCTTTCCACCCTCATGGGCAAGCCGGATGGCGGATAGCTGAGCGTCGAAATCACCTTGTTCGATCGCCTTGCTCAGCGACGTGTGGATCGTGACGAGCACCGTGCGGATGTCATCGTTCGCAAGCATCATCGCCACGCGCTTGGCGCCGCCGTAGTCGGCCAGAATTTCGGTATGGCCGGGGTAGCCGATTCCCGCGCTGGCCATCGCCTCTTTATTGATCGGCGCCGTGACGATGCCGCTCACTTCTCCGGACTTCGCAGCTGCGATCGCCGCAACGATGGCGTCGAAGGCCGCCTGTCCAGAGATCGCGCTGATACGCCCGATTGGAGGAGGCTCAGTAATCCGGGTGGTGTCGATGACTTCAATTGCCTGCGGCTGAAACTGAGCTGCATGGGCCGCATTGATGCGTCGCACCTCGACGTTCAACCCGAGCCGCCGCACGATGTCCTGCATGACAACATAGCTGCCGAACACGACGACGCGTTCGCCGCCCTTCGCAAGCAGCTTCGCCACGATCTCCGGCCCAATGCCGGAGGCGTCGCCCATTGTGAGAGCAAGCGGGGGAATGTTCTTCATTGGGTTGCTCCACGTATCCGCGCGACGGCGCGCTCCAGGGCGTCGTCACTGCCAAAGCCACCCGCCTTCATAGCGAGCAAGAGCGAGCGCCCATCGCCAAGCCTGGCGAGACCAAGCGGGAATCCGGGATCGAGTTCTTGCAGGATCTCGAACTCACGGACGTTGAGAAGGTCCAGGATCGCTTCCATCGTGTCGCCGCCGGTAGCGATCAAAGCGCCGAAGCGTGGGCTTTGAAGCTCTCGCGCTGCGTCTTGTGCGATGCGGCGCAGCACTGCTGCCGAGTCCCGCTCGCGCGCCCTTGGTCCGCGCAGCAGCATGACGCCGCTGACCTCCTGGAGTTGATCTGCTTGCTGATGACTGCACATATTTGCGCTCCCAATAACCACCAAGACATCGCTACTGATGCCATCGAGCAATGGCGGTAGGGCCTTCGCCGGCACAAAATGCCGCGATAGCGCTGTAGCCATTCCAGGAGAGCCAACCCAAAGGATCGACGCTGGATCCTCGATGGCAGCAATCTGCGAGTCGAGTTCTTCCTGCGTTACTGCATCAAGCAGCGTGACATTCTTGATGCAGCTCGGGACCAGGTCGACTAGTGCCGAATGCCGCGCGGGATGCACAGGGTCATGGCCATACGAACTTTCCGAGACCGGAATGCCGTCAACAAGCTGAATGCCCCTCACTGTCGTACGACCGGCCTCCGGGAACGCCGGTGCAAACACCAGTGCTCTGCGGCCGCTCGCCGCAAAACATGCTTCAAGCTCCGCCGTTATGTGACCGCGAAGTGTGGAGTCCACCGTTTTATAGAGCACGGTATGGCCGGCAAGTCGGGCGGTTAATCGAGCGACCGCCTCGAACGCTTGCGACCGAGTCGCAGACCGCGAACCGCTATCGATTGCAATTATCGCTGCCGCTTCCGCTTGGCGCGGAAGCTGGCCCCTGCCGATTGACGCAGTCAAGCCACTGGCGACGAAAGGTGCTGCACCATCTGCCGCGCTGGTGAGGTCATCGGCGAGGACCGCTATACTGGGTTGATGATTGGTGCGCATGCATCAACTAACAAAACCTCACCAAGAATGAATAGCGATAGTTTCTGACAAAATCGGTGATAGATTGTCACGGATGGATCGCTCAGACATACCATCGCTCGACGACCTGCGAGCGTTCGAAGCAACAGCGCGGCTAGGCTCGGTCCGGCTTGCAGCAGACTCGCTTGCGCTCACGCACGGCGCCGTCAGTCGCCGTATCACCAAGCTCGCCAACGACATCGGGGTCAGGTTGTTTGAAAAGAATGGGCGAGGCCTGCGGCTCACCCCGGCCGGCGAGACACTCAACCTCACCCTCAGCAGGTTCTTCGGTGAGTTGGCCGCCACGGTACAAAGCCTGCGTGCTGCCAATGCCGGGAGGAGTGCTCTGGTGCTCTCCTGCGAGCCTTCCGTTGCCATGCGTTGGCTCATTCCGCGGCTGGGGGCGCTTCAAGTGGCGCATCCGAACATGGCCCTCCACCTTTCCGTAGGTGGAGGGCTTGTGGACTTTCGTAAGAAAGAGGTCGATCTCGCTATTCGACGGCTGGACTTCGCTGTGCCTGAGACGTGGAACGTCCGGCCCCTTTTTCCCGAAAAGGTTGGGCCTGTCATGAGGCCGGAACTAGTGCCAGCTTTCGGGCGTGGCGACTATCTCGCTCTCGGGTCGAAGACCCGACCTGACGCGTGGGCGCAATGGCTGAAGACCCATCCGTCGGCGCGTCGACCCACAGAAATCCGGTACTTCGACAATCACGCCCTGATTGTCGAAGCTGCATCTGCAGGCCTGGGTGTAGCCCTCAGTCCGCTCGTCCTCGCGATTGACGATGTGGAACGAGGAAGCCTGGAGGCACCTGCTGGCTTTGACCCTGACGGTAGTCAATATGGGTTGATATGGTTGGGGTCGAGTGAACTCCAAGGTGTGGAGTTTGAACTCGCAGAGTGGCTCCAAGCGCAGTTCAGCCGCTTGGGCCCAAATCACCTTTGAAAGAGCGCCCTGCGAGCTTCGCCTAGCTGAATGTGGCCGACCCGGCGTCGAAAAGCAGCAACTGGGCATTGATGGGCAGGGTAGAGTTCCTCGATAAGCGGCACAGTTTGCCGTGCTTGCTTCCGCACTAGCTTTTATAGGCATCCAGATGAGGCATCGCATGGGCGCATCACGGGCTTCGTGCAGGTGACGCCGGTTGTTACCTGCCTTCAACACCTGGATGGGCGCGATCCATTTCAAATGCAGAAAATTCCGGCGCGGCGGATCGTGCAAATTTCCTGTGGCAAGGAATGCCGTGCCCGCCTTGGACAGGTCGGCACGGCCGCTGGCGTCATCGCTCATTCATTTTCGGGCAATCACTCTCAGACTCTCACCTATCCCACGCTATCATCAGCAGGCCAAACAGAGTGAAATGCCAATTGAGCCGTTCTTTTCAGAAGTTCCTGCCGCCCGAGGCTCAACTTTCGAAGACTCTGCGGAAACAGAACAGTCAAACTGGCTGGAAGAACGGGGCACCCTTCCTTACGGCAGGCAAGCTCCAGAGGACCTCCGATAGGCAGAGCTTGCCCGTTTGGAGGGTTCTCCAAGAAAGGGGAACAATGTCCGGTACGGGGACCGGACTTCAAAAGGGAGCCGCCAGGATGAGTAGTATCCGTCTCTTGCAGCCTCAGGGCGCGAAGCGCCGAAATGGCCAGGCTACGGAAGCTAGGGTCACGCGTTGCTGCTCAAGGAGCGATGATGGGATCCGCAACAGGGTGGATCCGCTTCGATGGAATGGGAGGTGATCCAGATGGTCGCAAGCATCCAGGCTGTAGCCTCTCACGATGTGGCGCTTTCGGTGCGCGACCTCACGGTGAATTTGCCGAAAGGCATGGAGCGAACCTATGCGGTCGAGAACATTTCCTTCGATCTGAAACGCGGCCAGATCCTGTGCATCATTGGCGAGTCCGGATCGGGTAAGTCGGTGACGGCAAACGCGATCATGGGCCTTCTGCCAAAGGTGATCCGCGTCTCCTCGGGTGTGATCCAGCTGGAGGGAATGAACATCGTCGGGATGTCGCCCGACAAGCTGCGCAACCTGCGTGGTCGGGTCGTGTCGATGATCTTTCAGGACCCACTCTCGGCGCTCAACCCCCTGATGACGGTGGGCGCGCAGATCGACGAGGTCATGGCCGCGCATGGCTTCGGCACGTCACAAGCCTGTCGAAACCGCGCCATCGAGTTGCTCACCGAAGTGGGGTTGCCAGATCCCGAACTCATGTATCACCAATATCCTTTCCGGCTTTCGGGCGGGCAGCGGCAGCGCGTAATGATCGCCATGGCCTTGGCGCTTGAGCCAACGGTGCTGATCGCCGATGAGCCGACCACCGCCCTCGACGTCACCACCCAGGCACAGATCCTGGAACTGATCAGAGACATTCAGCGCCGCAAGGGGATGAGCGTGATGTTCATCACCCACGATTTTGGCGTGGTGGCCGAGATCGCCGACAGTGTCGTGGTGATGGAAAAGGGTCACATCGTCGAGCAGGGCAGCGCCGAACAGGTGTTGAAGGCGCCCAAGCATCCTTACACCCAGCGCCTGATCGCGGCCGTACCACATCTGATCGGCGAGGATCGCCCTCGTGCGGAGCCTGCCAGCAAGGAGCCAATCCTGAAGGTCGAGGGTCTAGTGAAGACCTATCATGGCGGCGGCGCGCTGTTCGGCGCGCAGCGAATTGTGAAAGCTGTGAACGAGGTTTCGTTCGAACTGGCGCCTGGCCGAACGCTGGGGGTCGTAGGCGAGAGCGGTTCGGGAAAATCCTCGCTGGGCCGGCTTCTGATCAAATTGCTAGACAGCGACGGCGGCGAGATTTTGTTCGAGGGATCTGACATCGCCAAGCTTTCCGAAGCGAAGTTCCGCCCGCTAAGACCACGGATCCAGATGATCTTCCAGGATCCCTTCGCGTCCCTGAACCCACGCTCAACGGTCGGCCACATCATCACGGTAGGCCCGGTGGCACACGGGATGCCTTATGCCCAGGCGCGCGAAGAAGCGCGGACGCTTCTGGCCCATGTCGGTCTCGATGCCGGCGCCTTCGACCGCTATCCGCACGAGTTTTCTGGTGGGCAACGCCAGCGAATCGGTATCGCTCGGGCTTTGATGTTCAAGCCGAAGCTTTTGATTGCCGACGAGGCGGTCTCCGCGCTCGACGTGTCGATCCAGGCGCAGATCCTGCAGCTCCTGGATCAGATCCAGCGAGAGACCGGCGTGTCGATGGTCTTCATCACGCACGATTTGCGTGTCGCCAGCCAGATCTGCGACGAAATCGCTGTGATGCAGAAAGGCCGGATCGTCGAGCGCGGACCGCCCTCGCAGATATTCCTGAACCCGCAAGCGGCCTACACGCGCCAACTCGTGGCGGCAATTCCAGGAGAGAGGCCGGGCAATGCCCGTCCAATTGCAGCAAACGCATGAAAAATAACAAGAGAGGAACTACCATGACCAAAGATTCAACGACTACATCCAACTACTCGAGACGCCAGGCGCTGCGGCTGATGGCGCTAGGTGGAGCTGCAGGCTTGATCGCGCCCAATCTGCTGGGCAAGCCCGCTTTTGCCAAGATCCCTGCCGGAGGTCCGGCCGGTCGCGTCGTCGTCGGTCTTTCACAAGAGCCGACCGTGTTCAATCCGTTGATGGCGCACATCGAAGTCGATGACGCGGTCCATTTCTCGGTTTTCGATGCGCTGGTCCGGATGGACGCCAAGGGAGTCTTTCAGCCGAATCTAGCGGCCGAGGTGCCAAGCCAGAAGAACGGCGGCATTTCGCCGGACGGTCTCAACTGGCGCATCCGGTTGCGTGACGATGTACGCTGGCACGACGGCGAGCCCTTCACGGCCGAGGACGTGAAGTACACCCTGGAACTCATCACGAACCCGAAGTTTCGCGCTTGGCGCACGAGCGGTCACACGCTCGTCCAGGACATCACAGTGGTTTCACCCACCGAGATCACATGGCGGATGAAGGAGGCTTTTGCGCCCTATCTTTCGTTCCTGGCCGAGACCTTCATGGTGCCCAAGCACATTCTGGGGAAAGAGGCCGATCCGAATGCAGCCGGGTTCAACCAGGCGCCGGTCGGCACCGGCGCATTCAAATGGAGCCAGCGCGTCGCGGGCGATCATATCGAACTAGTCGCCAATCCTGAGTATGCCGGCGAAGGTCCGTATATCGAACAGCTCATCTTCAAATACATTCCCGATATGACGGTGCTCTACACTCAGTTCAAGAGCGGCGACGTTGACCTGGTCGATCAGTCGTACATCACTCCCGACCACTACACTGAAGCCCACGAACTGCCCGACCGTTTGGTGACACTCGAGACCGGGTCGTCCCTGGAGTCGTTCTTCCTGAATTTGGGCCGCCCGCAGTTCAAGGACGTGGCCGTGCGCCAGGCGCTCTACGCGGCCCTGGACAGGAAAGCGATTGTCGACACGATCTACTACGGCGTGGGCACTCTCACCGAGAGTTTCATGCCGAAGGAGTCCTTCTATTACGACCCGAACCTGCCGGCTCAGGAGTTCAATCTGGACCGGGCGCGCCAAATCCTCGATGAGGCCGGCTGGAAGCCGGGGCCGGATGGAATCCGCGCCAAGGATGGAGTGCGGCTGGCCTTCTCCAACTCGACAACTTCTGGCAACAACCTGCGCGAGCAGACTCAGCAGTTCATGCAGCAGACGTTTGCCGAGATCGGCGTCGAGATGACGATCTCAAACTTGCCGGCTGCCGTCATGTGGGGGGATTTCTGGCTGAAGTCGCAATTCGACACCGCCATGTCGGGCGTCACCTATTTGATTGCCGCGGACCCCGACGCCACAAACCGGCTGCATACGAAGGCAATCGCGGCTCAAGGCGGACACGGTTCGAACACGGCGCAATATTCCAATCCTGAGGTCGATGCCCTGCTCGACAAGGGTGCTCGCAGCTTCGATCCGGAAGAGCGGCGTGGGATCTACAATCGCGTGCAGGAGATGGTGCGCCATGATCTGCCCTTCCTGCCGCTGTTCGCCTACACAAACGTCCTCGGGCGCAAGAAGGGGCTGGGCGGCTTCGAGCCCAATCCCAACACGCGCACCGCGTCGTGGCATGCTGCAGTCTGGCAGTGGAAGGCCTAAATCCACGCCGTTGCCGCCGCCCAGTTTCACCACGGCGGCGGCAACAAACTGAAATCGTCAACCTACAACGGAGGACTCAGAATGCGCGGCTTCCTGCTCAATCGCCTCTCGCAGAGCCTGGTGCTGCTTGTGATCGTTTCGATCATCGGCTTCGGCATTCTGAATCTTCTGCCCGGTGGCCCGATGGCACAATTCGGGCTCGATCCCGGCATGACCCAGCAGGATATCGAGCGTCTCAAGGGGCTGCTGGGCCTTGATCGCCCTATATGGGTCCAATATCTGGACTGGGCATGGCGGCTGCTGCGGGGCGACTGGGGTCACTCCTTCCGCGACGGAGCGCCGGTATTGCAGATCATTGGCAGCCATGTGTTCGCCACGCTGCTGCTGATGGGATCCTCAACCGTGATTGCGATCTCCATCGGCGCCTGGATTGGAATCCGCGGCGCCACACGCCGCTACTCGCTGTTCGACTATCTCGCAACCGTTGGCGCCATGGTCGCGTTGTCGGTTCCTACCTTCTGGTTCGGACTCGTCGGCATCTACATCTTTTCCCTGAAGTTGGGCTGGCTGCCGGCTGGCAATATGTCCGAGATCGGCGATAGCTCGATCCTGGGCTATCTCCATCATCTGATCCTGCCAAGCATCGTGCTGTCGCTGGTCCATGTCGCGATCTGGAGCCGCTACATGCGAACGGCGACCCTCGACGCCATCAGCCAGGACTTCGTCAAGACGGCTCGGGCCAAGGGCTTGAGTGAACGCCGGATTTTGATGAAGCATGTCGTGGGCAACGCTCTTTTGCCGATGATTACCTTGGCCGGGATGCAGCTTCCTAGCGTCCTGACCGGCGCGCTGGTGACCGAAACTGTCTTTACCTGGCCAGGAATGGGACGTTTGTTTCTCGATAGCCTTGGTTACAGCGACTATCCGGTTGTGATGGGGTTGCTGATGTTCTCGGCCATCCTCGTTCTGCTTGGAAACCTGATCGCCGACATTGTCGTCGCTATCGTCGATCCGCGTATTCGTCTGGCTTGAGCGCGCAACTTCCCCGACAGGAGACAGCCGATATGACCGCTCTCACCGCAAATGCAGCTCCAAGCCGATGGATAAACAACCGCGCGGCGCTTCGTTTCATGCGGCATCGCCTGGCGCTGCTCGGCTTGGCGATGATCATTTTCCTCTGCCTCGCTTGCGTCGTCGGCCCGCACCTCCTGCCTTATGACTCACTGTATATCGATCTGCGGGCCCGCTTTGCCCCCCCGCTTACGGGGCACCACTTTCTGGGCACAGATCCGCTGGGTCGGGATCTTGCGGCAAGGCTCTTGATGGCGGGACGAATCTCGTTGCTGGTAGGCTTTTTCGCAATGGTGTTGTCGACGCTGATCGGCACGCTCGTCGGGGTAATTGCTGGATACCGCGGCGGCTGGATAGGAGCGTCGCTGATGCGCATGGTAGACGGCTTTCTGGCCTTCCCGTCTATCTTCCTTGTGCTGGCCCTTGCCGCAGCGCTGAAACCCAGCCCGATAATGATTACCGTCGTCATCGCTGCGACCAGCTGGATGGAAGTAGCCCGAATTGTAGAGGCCGAGGTCCGCTCGCTCCGCGAGCGCGAATTCGTCCAGGCCGGGCGAATGCTGGGGCTGAGCGGCACACATATCATGTTTCGGGAGATCCTTCCCAACGCCATCGGTCCAATCATCGTTGCTTCGACCTTGACCGTCGCGCGTGCCATTCTCATGGAAGCCTATATCAGCTTCGTCGGCTACGGGATCCAGCCGCCACTGCCCAGCTGGGGGAACATGCTCAATGGCGCCCAGCAATATCTGGGCACCGCACCATGGCTGGCAATCATTCCCGGAGCGGCAATCACCATCGCGGTGACCAGTTTCAATTTCATCGGCGACGGACTGCGTGACGCTCTGGATGTGCGAGATGACCATATTTGAATACCGCGACCCGTCACATTCCTAAACGCTGGAACATCAAGAGAAGTCAGTCACGTGCAAGAGCCCGAAGTCGCCGAAAAGAACACGCCCTACTGGTGGGAAGCGGCGCCCGTCATGCCGCTGTCGCGGCAGCCGCTGGCAAAGAAGCTCGACGTGGTGATTGTCGGCGCCGGCTATGCCGGGCTTTCGGCCGGGCTTGTGCTGGCGCGCGAGGGGCGCTCGGTTGCCGCTTTTGATGCGATGCATCCGGGCGAGGGTGCTTCAACGCGCAACGGCGGGATTACCAGCGGGAGCATTCGGCCGGATTCTGCCACGATCACCAGGCGCTTCGGTGAAGAGAAGGCCATGGCGATCGAGGCCGAGGGCAAGGTTGCGCGCGAATTCCTCTACGAATTCATCAAGACCGAAGGGCTCGACTGCGACTTCCGCCTGGTCGGCCAGTTCAAAGGCGCTTTCGGATATGAACAGTATGAGAAGATGGCGCGCGGCGCCGAGAGGCTGGCGAAGAAACTGGGGATTGAGTCCTACGCCGTTCCGCATGCCGAGCAGCGGAACTATATCGGCACCGATTTCTACCGCGGCGGAACCGTTCGGACGGACATTGGCGGGCTACACCCGGCAAAGTTCCACGCTGAACTCCTGCGGGTGGCGCTCGCATCCGGATTGACGGTCCATTCGCATACGGCGGTCAAGTCGATCGAGAGGAATGGTTCGGGGTTTCGTGTCGTGACTTCGGCAGGGACGGTGGATGCACGGCAGGTTCTGGTCTGTACCAATGGATATACCGACGGCGCCGCTCCCTTTCTGCGCCGCCGCCTGGTTCCGGTCCGCAGCCGGATCATCGTGACAGAGGAACTCGCGCCCGATGTCATGGCGCGACTGATGCCGAGGCTGATGACGATCACCGAGGGCCGGCAACTCGGTTTCTATTATCGTCCATCGCCCGACGGAAAACGCATTCTGCTGGGAGGGCGCGACAGTTCTCGCGTCGGCGATCCGATTGCCCCGAAACTTCTCCTGCGCAAGGGCCTCGTGAACCTTTTCCCGGAATTGGAAAACGTGCGCCTCTCGCATTGCTGGTTCGGCAACGTCGCGATGAACCGCGACATGCTGCCCCGCATCTTCGAGAAGGGTGGTGTGGTCTATGCCACCGGCTTCTGCGGTTCAGGCGTGGTCTGGGCGCCATGGATCGGAATGCGTGCGGCCCACAAATTGATGGGGCATGGGGAGCAGTCGCGCACGGCGTTCGACTTTCGACCGCCCTCGGCCATCCCGCTCTATCGCGGCAATCCTTGGTTCATGCCGGCGATTATCCAGGGCTATCGGTTGCAGGACCGCATCGCCTTCTGGCGCGCCAGCCGCTGACCGGCAAAGGTGACGGGGCGCACGCCTTCGAATATGCCTGCGCCACGAACGACATCGAGCACCGTACGAGTGGGGCCAAGCATCATCGGACCAATGGACAGGTCGAGAGGATGTACCGCACGATCAAGGACGCCTCCGTCAAACGCTTGTCTACGAGAGCCACGATCAGCTCGGGTAACACCTCGTCGACTTCGTTGCCACCTACCACTTCGCACGCAGGCTCAAGACCCTCAAGCGCGATCCAACGGACTCGCGAGCAGGTTACGCCGCTCTGCGCCGAACTGGAACTCGGTCGGGCTTGAGCAGTTCGTATCGATCAAGGGATCAAAAACCCGCACATCTGGCGAAGTCCTAGATGATTTCGGCACATTCTTTCGAGCGCACGATGCGATGAAGGGCTGATCGGAACTTTGCTTCCGCATTCTTGGCAGCCGAGGTTGGTTGGAACATGTCGCCCCGAGTCGAACGTATTCACAGCGATGAGCGTCTCCCGGCCGAAGTCGACGTCGTCATCGTCGGCGGCGGCATCCTCGGCTCTACGGCCGCCTATTTCCTGGCGAAGCGTGGCCTCTCTGTGGCTCTGCTCGAGAAGGGCCACGTCGCCTGTGAACAATCGAGCCGAAACTGGGGTTGGTGCCGCCAGCAGAACCGCGATCGGCGCGAACTGGCGCTCTCGGTGATCTCCATGCGACTGTGGGACGAGCTGACGCGCGATATCAATCGCGACCTTGGATTTCGACGCTGCGGTCTCGTCTCTGCGACTCACGACGAGGCTGTGCTCGCCGGTTGGGAAAGGTGGCGCGAGGTCGCCAGGGAGTACGAGGTCGACACCCGCATGCTGAGCCGGGCGGAGGTGGCCGAGCGCGTCCCCGAAGCGCGCGACAAATGGGTCGGCGGGACCTATTCGGGCCGGGATGGCAAGGCCGAACCTGCGCTCGCCGCGCCGGCTATCGCCGAGGGGGCCAGAGCTCTGGGCGCCACCATCCACCAGGAATGCGCCGCGCGGGCGCTCGACTTGGCCAATGGCAAGATTGCGGGCGTACACACGGAGAAGGGCTACATCAGAACCAGCGCGGTGCTGTGCGCCGCTGGCGCCTGGTCCTCGCGCTTCCTTAGGCCGCTCGGGATCAGTTTCCCCCAAGCGAGCATCCGGCAGACCGCGCTGCGTTCCACCCCCACAATCAACATAGGCGAGGCGATCTCCACACCCTACTGCACGATCACGCGCCGACTGGACGGCAGCTATACGCTTGCGATCAGTGGCAAGGCGAACCTCGAAATCACGCCCCAGGCTATCCGGTATAGCCGCGAATTCATGCCGCAATTCTTGCGTCGCCTAAAGAACGTCAGGCTCGGCATCGGCCAATCGTTCCTTTCGGGGCCGGATTCTATGCCGGCGCTGCTGACCAGCGACGATCGGATCTTCGAACAGAATCGGGTGCTGGATCCTCCACCCTTAAAATGGCTGGTAAGCCAAGTGGTGGAGAGTGTCCGGAAGACCTTCCCCCAACTCGGCGATATAGAGATCGATAGTGCCTGGGGCGGCTTCGTCGATTGCACGCCGGACGCAGTGCCTGTGGTGTCGCAGGTGGACGGGGTAAAAGGCCTCGTCCTCGCGGCGGGCTGCTCGGGCCACGGCTTCGGTTTGGGCCCGGGGCTTGGTTATCTGGCCGCAGAGCTTGTCGTAAACGACACGCCTTGCGTCGATCCTACACCGCTCCGCCTGTCGCGTCTGGTCGACGGCTCGAAGCTGGACATCGCCGCTATCTGAAGATCAGCCGGAAGTCAGGCGTGACGCGCACCAACAATCGCCGCTATGGCCTGCAGGACAAGATCGCCTGGTGGCCGGCCCGACGCTGACGGCTGAGGGTGGCGGCCCATTGACCATGCAGCGCTGCGGCCCCGGCTGAACGAGCGCGCCGATAAGGAGGAGCATCACATGCACTACATCTCGACGCGCGGCCACCCCGAACGCAGGAAGTTTTGCGAGATACTGCTTGAAGGTCTGGCGCCGGATGGCGGGCTCTATGTGCCCGAGACGTACCCGCTCGTGGATGACGCCATGCTGGATCGGTGGCGGAGGCTGTCCTATCCGGACCTCGCCTTCGAGATCCTGTCGCTCTACATCGACGATATTCCGCCCGCCGATCTTAAGACCATCTGCGCGAAGACCTATACGCCCGAGGTTTTCGGGACCGCCAGGATCGCGCCGGTGCGCGCGCTTGAGACTTGTCTCCACGTTGCGGAACTGTCGAACGGCCCCACGCTGGCGTTCAAGGACATGGCGATGCAGTTGCTTGGCAATCTCCTAGGGTATGAACTGGCGCGGCGGGGTGAGGAACTGAACATCCTCGGGGCCACCAGTGGCGACACGGGCAGCGCGGCGGAATATGCCATGCGCGGCAAGAAGGGGGTGCGGGTCTTCATGATGTCGCCGCACGGACGCATGAGCACCTTTCAGCAAGCCCAGATGTTCAGCCTGCAGGACGAAAACATCCATAACATCGCCATCGAAGGGGTCTTTGACGATTGCCAGGACATCGTGAAAGCCGTGTCCAGCGATGGTGATTTCAAGAGGCGCCACCGGATAGGCGCCGTCAATTCGATCAACTGGGCCCGGCTGGTGGCTCAGGTCGTCTACTACTTCTCCGCCTACTTCCAGGTCACCGCGGGGAACACATCAGAGGTCGACTTCACTGTTCCTTCGGGGAACTTCGGAAACATCTGTGCTGGTCACGTTGCGCGCATGATGGGACTTCCCGTATCCCGTCTCGTCATTGCAACCAACGAGAACGACGTGCTCGATGAGTTTTTCCGCACCGGCGTCTATCGCGTGCGGGGCCGAGCGGACACGCATGAAACATCAAGCCCATCGATGGACATTTCCAAGGCCTCCAATCTCGAGCGTTTCGTCTTCGACCTGCTCGGTCGCGATGCGGGCCGGACGAAATCAATGTTCGACGACCAACTCAGGGAACGAGGATCGTTCGATCTCAGCGGCGATTCCGCCTTCGCTCAGGTGGCCGCTCGTTTTGGCTTCTGCAGCGGCAAGAGCACGCACGCCGACCGGTTGGAAACGATCCGTGACACTTGGCGCCGCTTCAACACGCTGGTCGACCCACACACAGCTGACGGCATCACGGTCGCACGCAGGCACTCCGTTCCGGAGATGCCGATGATCGTGCTCGAGACGGCCCTGCCGGTCAAATTTGCTGAGACCATCAGGGAGGCTTTGGGCCGCGAGCCAGATCGCCCAGAACGGTTCGATGGAATAGAAGATTTGCCGAGACGATTTAAAGTCCTTCCCGCCGATGCACAGACCGTAAAGACCCACGTCGCCGAAATCGTGCAGGGTGCGGCCTGCTGAAGAGCTGCTTCAGCAGTCGGAGACCGTTATTTTCGCCATGGCTGTATATACGGAGCTATCAGTCGACGAAGTCGCAGCGTTCTTTGGAGCGCTGGGTCTAGGCTGGCCGCGTTCTGTTCGCGGCATCACGACCGGAATTGAGAACACGAACTACTTCGTAGATACCGAAACCGGAGAGTATGTGCTCACCTTGTTTGAGCGCCTCACATTCGAACAATTGCCTTTCTACCTCCATTTCATAAAGCACCTTGCGACGCGGCGAATGCCGGTCCCGGATCCGGTTGCCAACGTCAAAGGCGAAATCCTTCATTCGCTGAAAGATCGACCTGCGGTGGTCGTCAACCGGCTCCCGGGCGAGAGCGTGACAGCGCCTTCTGCGGAGCACTGTCGCGCCATTGGGGCGATTTTGGCCCGATTGCACTTGGCCGGAAGTGACTACCCACGGCGACAAGCCAATCCGCGGGGGCTCGAATGGTGGAACGAGGTGGTGCCGGTGGTCGGCCAATACGTGTCCGATGGACAACGGTCGCTGCTCACCAGCGAACTGACCTTTCAAAACCAAATTGCTGTGTCTTCCACCTACGAACAACTCCCCAGCGGGCCGGTGCACGCCGATCTCTTTCGTGACAATGTGTTGTTTGCCGGCAGTCATCTGACCGGCGTCTTTGATTTCTACTTCGCCGGATGCGACGCCTTCCTTTTCGATATTGCCGTGTGCCTCAACGACTGGTGTGTCGATGACTGCACCGGCCGCCAAGACAGTGAGCGAGCAGCCGCTTTCTTAGGCGCTTATGAGTCCGTTCGAGTGCTTACTCCAGCCGAACGCATATTGCTTCCCGCGATGCAACGCGCTGGAGCATTTCGCTTTTGGCTATCGCGTCTGTGGGATCTGTACCAGCCTCGGGAGGCTGCAATCCTCAAAGCGCACGATCCAAGCCACTTCGAGCGCATGTTATGCGTGCACAGGGGAGAAATCGTATGAGCAAGGCTGCGAAGATCATCAGTGGAAGCGAAGACAGGATGGCATCGTCTCTCAACAACCACGTTCGCGAGCTGCTTTCGCAGATCGAGACGGAGGGCCTGTACAAACGCGAGCGCGTCATCACCTCGCCCCAGTCGTCCGAGATCGAGGTTGGCGGCCGCAAGCTGCTCAATTTCTGTGCCAACAACTATCTCGGCCTCGCCGACAGCGAAGAGCTGCGTGAGGCGGCGAAGGCGGCGCTCGACCAATACGGCTACGGCATGGCCTCGGTGCGCTTCATCTGCGGTACACAAGAGGAACACAAGCAGCTCGAGGCAAAGATATCGAGCTTCCTGGGCATGGAAGACGCGATCCTCTACGGTTCCTGCTTCGACGCCAATGGCGGCCTGTTCGAGACGCTGCTTTCCGAAGAGGATGCGATCATCTCCGACGCACTCAACCATGCCTCGATCATCGACGGCGTGCGGCTCTCCAAAGCGAAACGCTTCCGCTATGCCAACAACAACATGGAGAGCCTCGAGGAAGAACTGAAAAAGACTGAAGGCAGCCGCTTCAAGCTCATCGCCACCGACGGCGTCTTCTCGATGGACGGCATCATCGCGAATTTGGTGGGCGTCTGCGACCTCGCGGAAAAATATGATGCAATGGTGATGGTGGACGACAGCCACGCTGTCGGCTTCGTCGGTGAGCATGGCCGTGGCACGCTGGGCAAGGCGCTGGGGGGTGCCTCGGGTGGCTATACGGCGGCGAGCAGGCCGGTGGTTGACTGGCTGCGCCAGCGATCGCGGCCTTACCTCTTCTCCAACACACTGATGCCAGCGATCGCGGCAGCATCGCTCAAGGTGTTCGACATCATCGAGAGGGGCGACGGGCTGCGTGAAAGTCTCTACGAGAACGCGCAGCGCTTCCGCTCCGGCATGGAAAAGCTCGGCTTCACATTGGCCGGAGCTGACCACCCGATCATTCCGGTGATGATCGGCGATGCCGCGCTGGCTTCGCAGATGGCCGACATGCTGCTTGAGCGCGGCATCTATGTGATCGGCTTTTCCTTCCCGGTGGTGCCGAAAGGCCAAGCGCGGATCAGGACGCAGATGTCGGCCGCCCATTCGACAGCCGATATCGACCGGGCAATTGCAGCGTTCGGTGAGGTCGGCCTCGAACTCGGAGTGATTGGCTGATGTCCAACATGATGCGCGCACTCGTCAAAACTCGCGCCGAACCCGGTATCTGGATGGAAGAGGTGCCGGTGCCGGAGATCGGCCCCAACGACGTGCTGATCAAGATCAAGAAGACGGCGATCTGCGGCACAGACGTCCACATCTACAATTGGGATCAGTGGGCGCAGAAGACGGTGCCGGTGCCGATGGTCACCGGTCACGAATTTGTCGGCACGGTCGCCGATTTCGGTGCGGCGGTGACCGAATACAAGGTCGGCCAGCGTGTTTCCGGCGAAGGCCACATCGTCTGCGGCCATTGCCGCAATTGCCGCGCTGGGCGAGGGCATCTCTGCCGCAACACGCTCGGCGTCGGCGTCAACCGTCCCGGCGCCTTCGGTGAATATCTGGCGATACCGCAACACAATGTCGTGCCGATCCCCGACGATGTGCCCGACGAGATCGCCGCAATCTTCGATCCCCTGGGCAATGCCGTCCACACCGCTCTGTCCTTCGACCTTGTCGGCGAGGACGTTCTGGTCACCGGCGCGGGGCCGATCGGCATCATGGGCGCGCTCGTCGCCCAATGTGTGGGTGCGCGAAAGGTCGTCATCACCGACATCAACCCGGTGCGGCTGGCGCTGGCCAAAAAGCTCGGCGTCCAGCATGTCGTCGATGCGTCGAAGGAAAAGCTGCGCGATGTCATACCGGCGTTGGGCATGACCGAGGGTTTTGACGTCGGTCTCGAAATGTCAGGCGCAGCCCCCGCCTTCCGCGACATGATCGACGCCATGAACAATGGCGGCAAGATCGCCATTTTAGGCATCGCGCCGACCGGCTTCGAGATCGACTGGAACAAGGTCATCTTCAAGATGCTGCACTTGAAGGGCATCTATGGCCGTGAGATGTTCGAGACCTGGTACAAGATGATCGCTTTGGTACAGGGTCCGCTGGATGTGTCGGGTCTGATCACACACCGCATTGGGATCGACGATTTTCAGGTGGGGTTTGATGCGATGCGCAGCGGTAGTTCGGGTAAGGTGGTGATGGACTGGTAGGCGGCGGTCGGGACTAGCCTCGAGAGGCGCGATCTACGGCATGAACTTCCGGGGCAACGCGGTTTCCGATTCCTGAGGTGGATGATGATGTCGCTTTCCCACCCAGGGGCTGCCGTGTGTGGTTGGCGGTAGGCTGGCGGACTTGCGCTCATGCGGGGCCGCAGAGCTCCGCCGTTTGTTCCAGTGCAGCCGCACCATCGCGGCGGGGACTTGTCGCTGCGAAACTGATCAGCGGTGGGGCGTCTTGGCGCGGATCAGCGCGTCAGCCATGTAGAGGTCCTGGAGGGAGATACCGGAGCTGTCGAAGACAGTGATTTCGGTGTCGGAGAGGCGTCCGGACACACGCTTGGCAATGACGTCGCCGATTGGTGTTACTGCAAGCACGCCGGCGTCGATCTCGTCGCGCACGTGTTGGAACTCGCCGATCTGAACGGACTGGGAAAGCAGATCACAAAACAGATGTGCGTTGGGAAATAGTGCGCTCGGCAATTCGCGCTTGCCTGGAGCGTCCGACCCCATGCTGACGATATGGGTTCCGGGTCCCACCCAAGCGGCATCGAAAAGCGGTTCGCGTGAGGGTGTCGCCGTGACCACGATGTCGGCCGCACGCACGGCTTCTTCGGGCATGACAGCGCGCGCCTGCAGGCCCAATTCGCCGATCTGATCGACAAAAGCGTCGCGCCGCGGCGAAGGCGGGGCCACCACCAACACGCTTTCGATTGCGCGGATGCGTGCCAGCGCTCTCACTTCGAAGCCCGCCTGGTTGCCGGCGCCGAATATCGCCAGAACCTTGGCCTGCTTGCGCGCAAGAAGATCAGCTGCAACCGCGTCGGCTGCGGCCGTCCTGTAGGCGTTCACCTTTCCGGCCTCGATTACGGCGCGGAGCCGTCCTGTATTCTGATCAAGCAGCACGATGGTGGAGTTGTGGCGGGGAAGGCCACGTGCCGGGTTGCCCGACCAGAAGGAGCCGATTTTCACTCCGGTCAGGTCATCCGACGAGCCGGATTTGATAGAGAAGGTATTGCTCGCCTCCTGCGTGCGCCCGATGACAGCAGGGAAGACCCAGCTCTGCCCCGATGCTGCTGCCACGAGCGCCTCCCGCGCCGCCTCGAAGGCAAGTTCATGCGTGACAAGGGCGGCTGACTCGTCTTCGCTGATGTAGATCATCCGAAATTCCTTCTGAGCATCAAGTGCTCATCGCTGAGACGTGTCGCGGCTATGCCATCGTGGAGGCTGAGAACGCATCCGTTTGGATGGGTGCGGAGGACACGCCGAGCGAGGGTAATCACAAACGGGGACTCAAGCTGCCCGATATTCTTCGCCCGATTTGTGCAACTTTGCGTGCCGAGGAACTGCCGAAAACGAATGATCTCGCTTATTTGAAAGGGCAAAACAGCAGAGAAATCTGCTGTTGGAGCGCAATTCTAAGGTCCGACTTCAATTCGACAGTGATCAAGAGACGGCACCTCCCATGGCCCCCCAACTCGAGCGAGACATCGTCATCCCTAGCGAACTGATGAAATTGGAAACCCGTCATTTGCCGGGCGCGCTGAAGCTGTCGCAGGAGATGGGCTGGCCCTATCGCCTGGAGGATTGGGAATTCGCCGCCACTGTCGGCAGGGGGCTGGTTCTCGAGCAGGCAGGGCAGGTGATTGGCACCGCCATGTCGTGGATTTACGGCAAGGCTTTTGCCACCGTCGGCATGATCATCGTCACTGGCCCTGCGCAAGGCGGTGGCAACGGTTCGCGGCTGTTTGATGGATTGCTTGAGGCGGCGCAGGGTCGCAACGTGTTGCTCACGTCCACCGAAGAGGGGCTCGCGCTTTACAAGCGCCGCGGCTTCACTGCCTGGGGCACGGTGCTCCAGCACCAAGGCCTGCTGACCACTGCGGTGACGCGGGGGACCGGTGACGGTGTGCGTCAGGCGACGATCTCCGACCTCGCCGCGATCCAGGCGTTCGATGAACGGGCCACGGGCATGCCGCGACCATCGATGGTCGCGGCACTCGCCGATGTGGGCAAGGTCGTCGTAGTCGAACGCGACGGGCGGATTGCCGGCTACGCCATCAGCAGGAGGTTCGGCCGTGGCTATGTCATCGGCCCCTGTGCGGCCGAGAGTGACCAGGATGCGCGGCTTTTGATCTTGGCGCAGCTTTCTAAGCTTCATGATCAATTCGTTCGCATCGATATCTATGCCGAAGATGGATTGGGCGATTGGCTCGAGAGCCTCGGCCTTCAGCAGGTCAGCTCGGCGACCGCCATGGTCAAGGGGCAGCGGCCTGTCTCCGAGGGCTCAGCCCATATGTACGCGCTGGCAAACCAGTCGTTCACCTAGGAAACGAGATGATGAACAAGATGGCGGCAAACCTGGCAGCGAGCGAGACGACTGAGACGATCGACGCCTTGATTACCCCAGCGCTGCTTTTGGATCGCGGACGGCTCGAGCGCAACATTCAACGGCTGGCTGAGCGTGCCAAGAAGCTTGGCGTGGTGCTGCGCCCGCATATGAAGACGGCCAAAAGCATCGACGCCGCCCGATACGCTTTCCCTCGCGAGCCCGGTCCGATCACGGTCTCGACGATCGCCGAGGCGGAATATTTCGCGGACCACGGCTTTCGCGACATCACCTATGCGGTTGGCCTCTCGCCGGCTTCGGCAAGGCGCGCCATGGAGCTCTGTCGCCGTACCGGCGCTGATGTGAAGCTGTTGCTCGATACTGTGGAGCAGGCCGATGTCTTGGCCGACGCGCGCCAAACCACCGGCATGACGCCGTCGGTCTTCATCGAACTGGACTGCGATGACCATCGCGGCGGATTGAAGCCGGACGACCCGGGATTGCCCGACGTGGCCAGCAGGGTCGTCGCTGCCGGTGCCAAGCTCGTCGGGGTTCTCGCTCATGCAGGCGAATCCTATGGCTTGAACACGCCCGATGCGCTGGTCAGGGCAGCGGAGAACGAGCGTTCGGCCACCGCGCGCGCTGCTGAAATCCTGCGCGCCCATGGCCATGCCTGTCCGATCGTCAGCGTCGGCTCGACGCCAACCGCGCATTTCGCCCAGAATCTCGAGGGTGTCACGGAATTGCGCGCCGGGGTCTACATGTTCTTCGATCTCGTTCAGCACGGGGTTGGCGTCTGCAACCGCGACGACATCGCGATTTCCGTATTGGCCACGGTGATCGGCTCGAAGCCGGAAAAGGGATGGGTGCTGGTCGACGCCGGGTGGATGGCGCTTTCGCGCGATCGGGGCACCGCAAACCAGCAGATCGACCAGGGTTACGGCGTGGTCTGCGACGAAAAGGGGCGGGTGCTGGAAGATGTGATCGTGGTCCAGGCCAGTCAGGAACACGGTATCCTCGCCATTCGTGCCGGTTCTGGAAAGTCCATGCCCGACTTGCCGCTCGGCTCTCGGGTGCGGATCTTGCCCAACCACGCATGTGCGATGGCCGCCCAGCATGATTTCTATACCGTCGTTAACGGGGACAGCCCCAGGATTGAAGCGCGTTGGGAGCGGATGCGCGGCTGGTAGGCGCGCAACTATGCCTTGCATGCCGCCCCAGTCAAATCAGCATTGGTGGTCCAGAAAATGAAGTTTACCTCTTACGGGCTGGATATGTCGACGCTGATAGGCCGCACCTTGACTGATGTCATGGATGGGCGCCCCGACTTGAATCCCTGGAAGGATTTCGACTGGCAGGCGATCCCCGGCTATTTCGGGCGCCCCCGGTTCCTGCCGATTCTGGGTGCCTACTACCGCATAAAGGATCTTGTCGCGTGATGACGCCCCTCGAACATCTGTCGCGCAGCGGCCACCTGGACAAGTTCTTCATCGACGGTCAATGGGTCGAGCCGAGCGGCACCGCCAAGGGCGTCGTGGTGAACCCCTCTACCGAAGAAGTTGTCGCTCGGTTTCCGCTCGGAAACAGCCTTGACGTGGATGTGGCCGTTGCTGCGGCCCGCCATGCATTCGCCGCCTGGAGCCGGACCACGCCGGAATACCGTGCCGGTCTGCTCGATCGCCTCCAGGCGCTGCTCGAGGCGCGCGGTGAACTCCTGGCTCAATGCCTCACCCTCGAAATGGGTGCGGCGATCGGCTATGCACGAAGCGCGCAGGTGCCGCTGGCGATCGCGCATATCAAGGTCGCTCGCGATGTGCTGACAGCCT
The DNA here is from genome assembly GCF_006442695.1 of Mesorhizobium sp. B2-3-7. Classification (NCBI taxonomy): domain Bacteria; kingdom Pseudomonadati; phylum Pseudomonadota; class Alphaproteobacteria; order Hyphomicrobiales; family Phyllobacteriaceae; genus Mesorhizobium; species Mesorhizobium sp. B2-3-7. The sequence goes on from NZ_VFVV01000005.1 coordinate 216,564, forward strand.
TTCCGTTCGTCAAGCAGCGGGGGCAAACTGCCGTCACCCACGAACCGATCGGTGTCTGCGCCTTGATCACTCCGTGGAACTGGCCACTTTACCAGATCACCGCCAAGGTTTCGCCGGCGCTCGCGGCAGGCTGCACGGTCGTGTTGAAGCCGAGCGAGCTTTCTCCCCTGGACGCCCTGCTGTTCGCCGAAGCGATCGAGGAAGCCGGCTTTCCTGCCGGGGTGTTCAATCTGATTCAAGGTGATGGTGCATGCGTGGGTGCTGGTCTCGCATCCCATCCGGCTGTCGATATGATCTCGATTACCGGGTCCACCCGGGCGGGCATCGCGGTGGCCCAGGCGGCAGCGCCGACGGTCAAGCGTGTGGCGCAGGAACTCGGCGGCAAGTCCCCGAACGTGATCCTGCCGGACGCCGATCTCGACCGCGCCGTTTCCCTGGGCATAGCCGCCGCCTTCCGCAATCTCGGCCAGTCATGCAGCGCCCCGACGCGCATGATCGTGCCACGCGAGCGGCTGTCCGAGATCGAGGCAATCGCCAAGAGAGTCGCGGCCCAGATCGTCGTCGGCGATCCTCTTTCGGAGGCCACCACTCACGGTGCGATCGCCAATCGTGCCCAATTCGATCGCATTCAAACCATGATCGACGTCGGCATATCGGAAGGCGCCAGGCTCATCATCGGCGGACCGGGTCGTGCACACGATCTGAACGTCGGCCTCTATGTGAAGCCGACGATCTTTTCGGACGTGCGCACCCACATGCGCATTGCCCAGGAAGAAGTTTTTGGGCCAGTCCTCTGCATCATCCCCTATGATACAGTCGAGGAGGCCGTCACCATCGCCAACGACACGGTGTACGGCTTGGGGGCCCATGTGCAGGGTGAGGACTTGGAGGTCGTCAGGGACGTCGGGTCGTGCATTCGTTCCGGTCAGGTTCACCTCAACTACCCGGCCTGGGATCCGCATGCCCCGTTTGGCGGTTTCAAGCAATCTGGAAACGGACGCGAATATGGGATCGAGGGTATGTTGGAGTATCTCGAGATCAAATCCATCCTCGGCTACTTCTAGGTGGCATCCTAGCCGTGGCGCTGAGGCCGCGGCGGCGCCATCTAGAGAAGGCCCACGAGTGTTCCATGTTAACCCAGACGAGATGACTGTTTTGCACCGCAAGTTGGTCATTGAACTTACCATGTCCGCCGTCCAGAAGCGGACATCCGAGCGGCTAGCCGCAATGGCACCTTCCCGCCCAACAGCGGCGACCCACCTCTTGATGGTGCACCCGCTTCTATTGGTTACAAGCATCGGAGCGGGCGGGACAGACTGCTACGCGCGTTAGCCGAGCTGCGAGCCTCGAACTCGATGCGGGCTTATTTGGCGAAACGGCTTCGGAATTCGGTAGTGGTGTTGCTGTGAGGGAAGGTTTCGGCCGGGATCGGCACGCTGAGAAAGGCGCACAGGTTCGGCCAGCCTTCGGCCACCTGATAGACCAGCAGGCGCGACGGCGGGAAAGCCGAGACCACTTCGGCGTTGTGGGCTGCGAGCACTTCGATAGCATGGGTTTCGTCGTCGAGCCGACCGCCGAAAATTTTCGTCTCTATGACGACGCGGCCAAAACTTTGCGGGTCGGAGGTCTCGCCCATGGTGTTGAAGATCGTGGCGCGTGCGCTCCTGTACCAGTCCTCGGGGTTGCGAACGGTGAGGATTAGCTTGGCGTCGGGGAAATACTCGGCGAGTTCGCGCCAGAAATAGGCCGTCGGCCAGTCGACTGCCGACTTGTAACCGAGATAGACGAGGTCCCAATCCACCGGCTCGCCGCGCCCGGCCGCGCGGATCAGGTCGCGGTGCTCGGGGTTAGAGTTGACGTCCTCCATGTGATGGCACGGCCCAAACCCGAGCATTTCAAGCGCCAAGTTCAGAGTGTGCGTGCCGGTGCGGCCGAACCCACCCCCGATAACAGACAATGCCATGCGATCCTCCTGTGGCGGGAGCGGATCATAGATTGCAAAGGTTGAGAAGGGAGGATGGTCTTTGCGCTCACCCTGAGAGACCGTGTCGAGCGATGCTCCGACCTCGCTCTGCCCGAAGGCTACATAGCGGGCCGGCCAGTTACAGCGTCGATAGCGATCCGAGCCGCAGGAGCTACGCGGCAGCTTTCGTTTCGAGCATCATAGCCCGACAAGGTGAAGGTCGGCAGTCGGCCCCAATCGAGACGCTCCTTGCTCGTCGAAGAACGTCGTTAATGGTGCTATCGCGACTTTCCAATGAGAGACTGAATACCGTCACGATCCTTCTTCGCGTGATAGGGCGAGTGAGGCGTTCGTCCGAAATGCAGCGTTGTAGGTGGGACAAGAACATCGAAAAACATTGGAGCAGATTTGAATGGTTTGCTGTCCCACTATTTCCTAACTGCTTGATTTAGCTTCTTTTCCATACATCCTCCGGGCCCACCATGACCATTGATTTTGCGTCGAAAAAATGCCCTAGTTGGACCGGTGACGGTACTTTTCGGGACGACTTGGGTGCGCAATCGAACGCCGCAAAGTGCAGAAAACGCCCGATTGGTCTCGATAGTTGGTGAAACCTCAAAATATTTTTTGCGGCGATTTTCCCTTTAAAATCAAAAGCGTAACTTTTTGACGGACCATGCGTCGGCTTTCGAGGGCAGCAAGAAGGAAAAAGCCCAGCTAGATCAATGACCTAGCTGGGCTAGAAACAATCGAGTGGGAATGATTCAGGCCCACTCAAACGCCGCCGAAAATACGCCAATCCGCGACTTAAGTACGTCGGAGCAATGAGGCTCGTGACGGTGTTTTTTGCCTAAGGCATAGAGGAAAAAGGAATTTCCTGCCACGAGCCTCCAAATTGTACTGACGGTACTTTTCAGGACGCAGTAGGGTTGTTGACGGATGCCGCCCTTAAGGCGCTGGAACCACAGAATATCTACAAGATTGCTGGCCGAGATGGCCTATATGTCCGGGTCATGCCCGGTGGGGCGATCTCATTTCGGCTTGATTACAGGCGCCGCCTGAACGACGCCAAGAGTTTTGGCGAGTAGCCTAGGTCATCCCGAACGCGGCAGATCCGCTATCGACCGGGTGTTCTCGCGCCTCCTGTCTGGCGTGGATATCGGCTCCGCCGGGGCCGAAAGCGTGCCGCGCCAAGCACGCGCACTCAGGCCTCTAGTGGTCGAAACGCTTCATCCATCCGAACGAATCGGTGACGGGGCGATATTCGGCGCCGAATGCACCATCATAGCCGGCGTCCGCGATTGCGCGCAGGAGCCAGCCATAGTCCACCTCGCCGTGATCGGGCTCGCTACGATCCGGTACGGCGGCGAATTGGATATGGCCGATCTTGTCGGAAAATTGCCTTACCGAGTTAAGCAAATCGCCTTGAATGATCTGCATGTGATAGCAGTCGAACATTACCTTTACCGCACCGTCTGTCGCATCGATCACACGCAATGCGGTGGAAAGGTCGGAGAGGAAATAGCCCGGCGCATCGCGCGGGTTCAGGGGCTCGATCAATATGCCGATGTTGTGCCGTGCCGCCGCCTTCGAAGCGTACCGCAAATTGCCGGTGAACGTCGCGAAGGCTTCGTCACCGATTGCCTTTCCTGCCATCACATGGATGTTGCGACAGCCTGTTACGGCTGCCCATTCAATCGCCTGGTCGATCGCCGCGCGCGCTTCCGTTTCACGGCCCGGCAGCGCGGAGAGGCCGAAATCGCCCGCCCCGACATCCCCCCGGGCCGTGTTGATGCCAAGCAGCGGAAGACCGGTTTCGGCGAGCAGCGCCGCGACCACCGATGCGTCGGTATCGTACGGCCAATGCATCTCGACCGCCGCGAAACCGCGCCGCTTGGCCGCGCGGATCGCATCCGGAAGCGCTAGGTTACGAAAGAGAAATCCCAGATTGGCCGAAAGTTGCATCAGTCGTCCCACTCCACGTCAAAGTGTTCCACCAACTCGCGAATTTGCGGAGCCGCGAGGATCTTGGGCCGCAAGCCCTGGGTGAGAAGCGTGAGCTTGGCCGTTTCCTCAAGTTCCTCCATCGCGTAGGCGGCGGCTTCGAGATCCTTGCCGGCGACGACGGGTCCGTGGTGGGCCAGCAATACGGCCGACCGTTTCCCGGCGAGTCCGCGCACGGCGTCTCCCATCGCCGGGTCGCCGGGCCGGATGTAGGGCAGCAGTTTCACCTTTCCCAGCCGCATGATCGAATAGGCCGTCAGCGGCTTGAAGACGCTGTCGGGATCGATGTCGGGCAGAAGCGAAACCGCGACGGAATGGGTCGAATGAAGATGGACGACCGCTCCGGTGCGCGCGCCGCGTGTCTCGTAGAACGCCTGATGCAGCGGCATCTCCTTCGTCGGCTTGTCGCCGTCCAGGAACCGTCCCTCGGCGTCGAAGAGCGACAGGCGGGCGGGGTCGAGCGCGCCAAAGGACGATCCTGTCGGCGTGACGAGCAGCCGACCGTCGCCGAGGCGGGCGGAGATGTTCCCCGAGCTTCCCGCAGTGAGGCCCCGCGCGAACATGGACGCAGCGATGCTGCACATCTGATCCCTGAGTCTTGTTTCATCGCTCATCGTAGAACGCCTCCCGTAAGGACGTCGGCTGCCTTTTCGAAGAACCCGGCCGAACCGAAATTGCCCGATTTAAGGGCGAGCACCATATCCGGGTCACGGGCCTTCAACGCCGGAACACCGGGGTCGATCTCGGGTCCGATCTCGAATGACGAAATGTTGAGCGCCGATACGACGGCCCCCGATGTCTCGCCGCCCGCCGTAACCAGCCGGCGTACGCCACGCGCCGAAAGCTGACGCGCCAGTTCGCCGAAAAAACCTTCAACCGCCGTCGCGACGCGCTCCTTCCCGTAGCGGTTCTGTGCGGCGGCGACGGCTTCGGGCTCGGCCGACGAGAACACCAGTGGCAAGCCGTGGTGCTGGCGGTCGATCGCCCACTCGGCATATTCAACAGGATTGGCCGTGCCGTCCACGACTGCATCCACCTCCACAACGCGCGTCGGATGGCTTTTCCGGTGCTCGGCAATCTGGCGCCGGCTCATGGTCGAGCACGAACCGCAAAGCGCGGCCGCCGGCCCCTGTATTCCCATCCAATGCGTGGCCGCCGTGCCGATCAACCCGGCCCGACGAAAGTTGGCCGGAAGTCCAAGGGCGATTCCCGAACCGCCGCTGAGCAGGATATCCGCTTCGGCAGCCTCGCCAATGGCGACAAGATCCTTGTCCAGAATGGCATCGACCACGACGTAGCGAGAGCCGCTGGCAGATGCCGCCTTCAGAGCATCCCTGATCGGGCCGCTTCCTTCCGCCACGACGCTGTAGGGGACATGACCGATCGCGCGCCTGGTCTGTCGTGCGAGCCAACGTCTCAGATCGGGATCCGTCATCGGCGTAAGCGGATGCTTCTCCATGCCGGATTCGCTCAACAGCCGATCGTTGACGAAAAGATGCCCCTGGTAGATCGACCGGCCGGTTGCGGGAAACGCCGGACAGACGATCGCGCGTGCCGCTCCCAACGCGTCGCCAAGAGCGTCCAGCACGGGACCGATATTGCCTTCGGGCGTCGAGTCGAATGTCGAGCAGTACTTGAACAGATATTGGCGGCAGCCTTGGCGTCGAAGCCACTCCAACGCCGCGAGCGACTGCTTCACCGCCTCCGAGGCGGATATCGTTCTGGTCTTCAGGGCAACGACGCCCGCGTCGACCGAGCGGTCGGAGGCGGTGTTGGGAACGCCGTTGTACTGGACCGTGCGCATGCCCCCCTTGGCAAGCGTGTTGGCCAGGTCGGAAGACCCGGTGAAATCATCGCCTATGCAGCCCAGAAGCATCGGAATTTCCCAGTTTCAACTTTCACGGAACTTTGGCGACCATGCCCTAACGGTTAAGGGATGGTCTTCGGGGCGTCGTCCGCCAGGTAAACCGCGATCAGTTCGTCGACCGTGCTTTCGGCCACAAAGCCCAGACTGGTGGCCAGCCTGGGCGTGAAGGATTTCGGCCACCCGGCAATAATGGCCTCGATCGCCTCGTCCGGCGTGCGGTCTATCAACGCCTCGGCTTCGGCCCCTGCCACGCGGCGGAGCGCGGCAATCTGGTCGGAGACCGTGGCCGCGACACCCGGCATGTTCAGCGTGCGCCGGGCGCCCAGCGCGGATGTATCGAGCATCGCGGCATGGATGAGGAAGGCTACCGCCGAGCGCGGGCTCGCCAGCCAATGCTTGACGGTCTCCTTCACCGGCAGCACGGAGCGCTGCCCGGCGAGTGGCTCGCGCAGGATGCCGGAGAAGAAGCCCGAGGCTGCCGCGTTGGGAGTGCCGGGCCGAATGACGATCGTCGGCAGGCGTATCCCGACGCCGTCGAGGAAGCCGCGGCGCGAGTAGTCGGCCAGCAACAGCTCGGATATCGCCTTCTGGGTGCCGTAGCTGGTCAGCGGGGCAAGGATGTAGTCGTCGGGAATAGGGTCGGGCAGAGGCGCGCCATAGACAGCAACCGAGGAGGTGAACACCAGCCTGGGGATATATTTCCGCCGGGTTCCTTCCAGCCGGATCGCCTCGAAAAGAGCGCGCGTGCCGTCCATATTGATGCGATAGCCCTTCTCGAAATCGCGTTCCGCTTCGCCGGACACGATGGCCGCGAGATGGAAGATCACATCCGCGCGGCGCGCGGCCAGATCCTGCGCTGCGCCGGGAGCGGAAATATCGGCGGCAATGGCTTCGACAAAACCTATGTCACCGGTTGGCACCGGCGGCTTCGTCACGTCCGCCAGCGTCATCCGGTCGATCTTTCGATCTCCAAGCGATGCTGTCCGCGAAAGCTCGGCCGCGAGTTTGCGGCCGATCATTCCACCAGCGCCAATGATGAGTATATGCATGGATGCTCCGTTCTCTTCCGGGACTGGTTTGTGATGCCGCTTCAGACCGGCCTGAGCGCGCGCACGACTGCGTAGGCTTCGAGCGACAGGGTTTGCGTTCCGTCATGCGTCAGCCGATCGAGCAGATCCGGTTGGCGCGATGCCGCGACGAAAGATGAGGCGTCAAGAATTGCAGCGCGCGCGAAGCCTTCGGGGAGGCGCACCTCCAGCGCGTTGGGCGAGGGGTTGCATAACCACAGCTCGGTGCCTTTTTCGGTAACCGCCGCGATTCCTCGCACTGCGCCAGGGACCGACGATCGCAGCGGACGGAGCGGGCAGCCTTTGAGCTTCGCCAGGCCTCGCACGATGTGCCAGACAGGATAGAGCTCGCCCTTGCCTTCGAACCAGGGCTGCGGAAATGACGTCGGCACGGAGAGGACGCCGAACGGGCCGACCGCGGCGCCGAGCGCGATGGCCGCCGCGCCGCCTTCCGCGAAGGCGGCGAAGTAGCCGAGGTTCCAGGCCGCTCCCATGACGCCCCGCTGGCGCGGATCATTGAAATTGACCGCCTGCCGGATGTTGGCGGGATTGGCGACCGGCGCTTCACCATAGGGATTGTCGCGCAACCCGATTGCGGACGGCCCAACGGAATATGGGCGGCCCTTGGCGATCGCCGGCACGGTCCTGGCAATATGCGGCAGGCATTCGAGCGTCTCCATCAAGGAGCGGTCGTCACCAGCGTGGAAGATCGCCGCCGTCGTGAATGTCACGAGGTCTATCGCCTCGGCCGGGGGACGTTTGCGGTTGAGCTCGGTGAAGAAGCTGAACATGCCTCCGCCGATGCGAGATCCGGGGAAGGCCGCGCGCGCGGCCGTATAGAGCTTCGCCGCATCCGGCGCTGGCGGCCAGATGCTGCCGGGCAGCGTGCATTTAAGATCGGGTGCGGGCGACACCAGAACCGTCGTGAAGCGATGATCGAGCCTCGCGGCCACCTTGCCCAGGGAGTCGATTTCCGCCGCGGCGCCAGCATCGTCGGCATGCTCGACCACTGCTTCGAGCCAGGGTTGGGCGCCCATTGCGATGGCGATCTCGACCTGCCTCGCCAGCGTTTCGGCATCATGGCCGAGCCGCGGATCGTAATGGCAGATGACATGGGCGACGCCGAGCTGGGCAAGCGTCTCGACATGCCGCAATGCGGCCGAAGCGTCATCGGGATGCAATCCGACGCCGAGAGGTGGAATCGCGTCCGCCGCCTCGCCGAGCGTCAGGGCGGCGATGCCTCCCGCCTGACGCGACGGACCCTTGGGAGAGCCCTTGACGGTCAGGGTGATCTTCTGTTCGACGACCTCGCCGGGCTCGATCCTGTATGGCCAGGGCAGAGCGAGGGGACGAACATAGGTCTTGTAGGAGGCGTCGGTCCAGTTCCGCTGGTCCTCCATCTCGAACGCGTCGCCCTCCATAAGGCAGCTGACCTCCAGCCCGCCGGGAGTACGGTGCGAGATTTCACGCAGATCCATCATCGGCTGCACCGGATCGATCTCCACAGGAAACCGTGTCTCGACCCTCTCGCCGCTTGTGTGCGTGATCGTGGCGGCCGCGCCGCTTATGCCCTCTATGGGATGCAGGACGACAAAGCCGGTCCGGTTCGTGAGAAGCCCGGTCGGCGTGGTTCCGCGAGCCGAATAGGTCAGAACGCCTGCCGCGGTACCAGCGATGCCCACGTCATAGCCGAAGGTCTCGCCTTTGCTGGCAACGCTTGCGCGATAGGCCACACGAAAGCGATCGTCGTCCTTTTCGACGACCAGGTCGGTGATCTTCGGAATGAGCGTCGCCCAGTCCTTGTCGCGGACCACGAACGAGATTGCGCGGATCACCTCTTCGCCATGCATGCGGCAGTCGCGCAGGTTCGCGCCGTCGAAAAGCACGCTGAGGGGCCCGGCGCTCAGTAGCCGCTCCTCTGCCGGTAGTTCTTCGGTGCCGTAGAGGCGGACGGCGCGGGAAGGATCGGACTGTGTCATAGGATTCTCCCGGTCTCAAACGCGGCGCGATTTCCAGGTGATGAGGCGCTCGGCCAGCAAGGCGAGGATGATGATGGCGCCGATGGCGGTCCCCTGCCAGAACGGCGAGACGCCGAGCAGGTTGAGGCCATTGCGGATCATCACCATGATCAGAACCCCCATCAGCGTGCCGAATATCGTGCCTCGTCCGCCGTAGAGGCTCGCGCCACCGATGACCACGGCCGCGATGGCGTCGAGTTCAAGCTGGTTCCCCCCGATCGGGTCAGCCGACATGATCTGCGCCAGCGAAAAGGTCATCGCCGTCGCCGAAAGGGCACCGGACGCCACGTAGGGAAAGATCGAGTAGAAGAGGGTGTTGAGGCCGGCCGCCCGGGCGGCTTCGATGTTCGAGCCGACCGCGTAGATGGTTCGCCCGCCCTTGGAATATGTCAGCCACGCCCAGGTGGCGAGGTAGAGCGCGATGAGGAAGATGACGTTGGCGGGGATGCCCAGCAGGTTCGTGTAGACGATATTCTGCAGCCCCATGGGCAGTCCCGAAATCGAGCGCTGTCCCGACACGATGTAGGCGAGACTGCGCCCCATCGCCATGACCCCGAGCGTCACCACGAAGGGCGCCAGGCCGAACACTGCGATGAGAACGCCGGAGAAAAGCCCGATCAGGGCGCCGCAACCTATGGCGAGCGCGATCGCCACCGGAATGGGGAATTCCTTCAGGAGTAGGGCGAGGATGATGCCGGTCACGCCCGCGACCGACCCGACGGAAAGGTCGATGCCGCCAGTCAGGATCACCAGGGTCATGCCGACGGCAACTATGCCAAGCACCACCGATTGGTCGAGTATGTTGAACATGTTCCGCTCGGTGAAGAAGTGCGGCGAGATGAACGACAGGATCACCGCAAGCACCATGGCGAGGCAGAGCATCCGGAACTCAAGCGTGCTGGCGAATCTGGGCATCGCAAAGGATCGTGTGGGCGCGTTCATGCGTCGATCTTTTCGTCTTGAGGTGTATCGAACAGGCCGGCGATCCGGGCCGACAGGGCCCCGGCGTCCGGCAGCCTGGAGCCGGCCGGCAGGCTGAGCCCGATCCATCCCAGATCGTGCCCTCGGCGATTGGACAGTGGTGCAAGCAAGGTAGAGCGGCCGTCATTCTCGGTCACGATGCCGGGTTGACGCCTTCCAAGCGCGAGGGGGATTGCCGTCTCCTGCGCAAGATAGACATGCCCGGCCGCGAGTCCCATCGTTGCACCCGGCGTGCCCTCGGCGAGGGCGAGGCAGACGAACCGGTCGTCGTCGATCAATCCCCAAAATGCCGTGCCGCCATGGCTGGCGACAAGATCGCGCAGGAATGCCGTGTTGCGCTCGGCTGAGCTTCGGGGCGCGGCGAGCAGCGTCAGGCTCTCTTCGCTCAGTCGCGAGGCGGGCAGGTCGGCGATGGTATAGCCGTCACTCACCACGACGACCCGCTCGCAGATCCCCAGTAATTCCTGGAAATCCGAGGAGATCACGACTACGGCTATCCCCCTTTCGGCCACCTCGCGCAGCAGCTCGTAGATTGCCTGGCGTGTCCCTATGTCGACGCCTTTCGTAGGCTCGTCGAGGATGAGCACTTCGGGCTCGATCAGCAGCCAGCGCGCGATAATGATCTTCTGCTGCATGCCGCCGGAGAAGTGCAGAAGGTTTGCATCCATGCGGTCGGTCGGAAGGTCGAGACGCGAAATCAGCTCGCTGGCCTGCTTGCGGCGCGCCGAATGGCCTCGCCCGAAACCCCTGTGCTTGCCCATCTGGGCGAGGAAGAGATTTTCGCCGACCGTCATGTCGGGCACGATGTTCTGGGCCCGCCGGTCCTCGGCGACCATTCCGAGACCGGCGCGGATTGCCGCGATAGGGCTGTTGGGGGCAATCTCCTTGCCGCCGACAAGGACGCGCCCGCGGCTGCGGTGGCGCAGTCCGAATATCGCTTCGGCGCTCTCCGAGCGTCCAGCTCCGACAAGCCCGCCGAGGCCGAGAATTTCACCCCTGCGCACCGTGAACGAGACGTCACGCACGAAAGGCGGGGCTTTGAGCCCAATTACCTCCAGAGCCACCGGCTGCTCGTTAGTGGTCACTCGCGAGACGGCCTTTCGATACACATTTCCGATGTCGCGTCCCACCATGTGGCGGATGACGTCGGCCTGCGTGAGCCCCGCCGTAGGCACGCTTTCGGCCACGGTCTTGCCCTCGCGCAGGATTGTGACGCGATCGGTGACTGCGAAGACCTCCTCGAGCCGATGCGACACGAAGGCGAGTGCCTTCCCGCTGTTTTTCAGCCGTCCCATGATCTCGAACAGCCGGTCAACCTCGATCGGCGAGAGGGAGGCCGTCGGCTCGTCGAAGATGACAAGATCGGCGTTGAGGGCCAACGCCTTGGCTATTTCGACGAGTTGGCGTTGCGCTGCCGAGAGCCGGCGCACCTCGATGTCGAGTGGCAGTACGTGGTGGTGGCCAAGTTCCGACAGGATGGTCTGCGCCCTGTGTCGCAACTGGCTGAAAGACAGACGGCCCGGCATCGCGTAGCTGGGTAGGAAGATATTCTCCAGCACGCTCATGTCGGGCGCCAGACTGGTTTCCTGTGCCACGAGGGCAATGCCGGAACGCAGCGCGTCGCGCGCGGATCCGACGGTCAAGGGAGCACCCTTGAAGAGTATCTCGCCCGATGAAGGCGGCAGGTGTCCGCAAACGATCCGTGACAGCGTCGATTTTCCCGCGCCGTTCGCGCCCAGCAATCCGCAGATCTCGTACCGGCAGAGCGCTATCGACGCGTTGCTGAGCGCGTAGGCGTTCCCAAACAGGCGGGTGACGCCACGAGCCACGAGAAGCGGCTCGGGAATCTTGCTGCTGTCTACCATCCGAGGACACACTCCAAGTGGTACGAATAAAGCGTCCGGGGGAGGGTGCCCCCGGACGGCCTATGTCGGCCAGGCCCCGATTACATCTCGTTGGCGAAGACCGTTTCCTTGATGGTTGGAAGCTCCTGCTCGATGTTCTTGCTGGTCACGATCTTGATCGGCACGAGGATTTTCTTTTCGGGAGTCTTGCCGCCGAGATGGTCGACCATCGCGCGTCCCGATTCCTGGCCCATCAGATACGGCTGCTGCATGCCCGAAACGACCAGTTCGCCCGACTGCAGCAACGGCACGAATTCCGGCACGCCGTCGAAACCGGCAACCAGCACGTCGCCGGTGAGGCGGGCCGCCTTGATTGCCTGCAAGGCGCCCAGCGTCGGGCCGTCGGTCTGGACGAAGAGGCCCTTCATGTCCGGATTCGCGGTCGTCATATCCTGCGTGAACTTGAAGGTTTCGTCCGCGGTGTAGGTCTGCATCTGCTGCAGCCCGGCTTCCTTGGTGATGCCAGCCTCTGTCATCGCGTCCTTGAAGCCCTTGGTGCGGGCCTGGCCGTTGAGGCGGGCCTGGCTGATGCCGACAATGCCCACGCTGCCGTCCTGCTTGCCGGCGGCCTTCATTGCCTCGGCCAGCGCTTTGCCGACGCCGTTCGCGCCCTGATAATTGTCAGAGATGATGAAGGACACATAGTCGCCGCTGTCCGTGCCGATGTCGGCGATGACCACGGGAATGTTCGCCTGCTTGGCGAGATCGAGCACGGCCGGCGCGGTTGAACTGTCTGTCGGAGAGATGATAATCCCGGCGACGCCGCGGGCGATCGCGTCCTTGGCATTTTTAAGCTGGGTCTGGGCATTGTTGCCCGAATCCAGCGCCTGATAGGTGTAGCCTCCCTTGGTTGCGACATTCTCGATGCCCTTGGAGAGGTATCGCCAGAAGGCAAGATCAAGGCCTGGAGTCAGATAGACCAACTCCTTGGATTCGGCGAGAGCGGCGGTCGCCGTCCCGGCAATGCCGGTCAGCGCGACAACGCCCGCGAGGGCTGCGGTGGCAAAAAGGCGTCTTGTCAGCATGGGAACTCCTCCTGTTGTGCTGCATGGTTGCCCGGCAATCCGCCCCTATTCTTATCCCTTTCGAGCGGATTGCGTTAAAAGCTGCTTGGTCGTGGTGTAGATGCGTGTTTCGTGGATCGCGAAGGCCCTTGCGGCCGCCTCGGAATCGCGCGCCTCAAGTCCCGCAAGAATGGCACGGTGATCGGCGATGCTCGTTGCGATGCTTGAAGGCTGGGCGACTGCTCGCCGCCGATGGTCGAGAAGGTAGGAATAGAGATCGGCGGCGATATCCGCCAGCGCGGCATTGCCGCCCGCCCGATAGATGGCCGTGTGAAATTCGCGATCGCAAATGAGGAAGCGAACGGGATCGTCGATCGCCGCTTCCTGCGCCTCGATCGACTTTTGCAGGGTCTCGAGCGTCGCGGCTTCAACCCGGACGGCCGCGGCCCGCGCCACCTGATCTTCGATCAGCAACCGCGCCTCATGCACGTCGTCAAGACTGTATCTGGAAATGTCGCGATAGCGGGCCGATTGAACCGCGAGTTCCCCGACTTCCGTCGAGGCCACCACTGTCCGCGTGCCCTGGGCGACGGAAAGGATGCCCTTTGTGGAAAGGATCAGGATCGCGCCGCGCACCGTCTCGCGGCTTACCGACAAAGCGCCCGCAAGTTCACGCTCGCTTGGCAACGGGTCCCCCACGTCAAGAATGCCGGTCGCAATGAATGTCGCGATCTTCTGGACGACGAAGTCCTTCATCGAATGCTTCGGCACGCCGCCAAGCGCACTCCCGTCGTCGGTCAGAATCGCTCGTAAGTCCATCCGTCCTTACATCCGAAGAGGTCTAGTGGTCCGGTATATGTACCAGTAGGCCTGCTTCAGCTGTGCGTCAATAGCGAGACGCGGCCGTCAAATCTCGGCTGACAAGAGATATTGCTTTGGGAGCGGTGAGAACGTTCTCAGCCCGCATACTCTCCGGCACAGCTTCGCCACTCACCTGCTTGAGCAGGATGTCGACATCAGCGTCATCCAGGTGCTGCTCGGGCACAGCAAGCTCGAACGACAGCGCTCACCGGCGGAGCGGGAGTCTTCCTTCCATCGATTTCGGGCTGCTCTTGTTCTAACCCTAATAGGGCCAATTTCCGGATAAATCGATATGAACGCCCGATACTCGTGATGGATAGGAGTGGCGGGACCATGCTAGCCACGAGGCAGACAGACCGCAGGCCTGTCGTGCTTCACTCCAGCTTAAGCGCTTCGGCTCATATCGAAGGTCGCTGCCGGATGGCGTGAGGGTTATCCGAAAGGGAGAGTTTCGATGTCTGGACACGGGTATGAGGGTGGGCGGCTCGATCTCCCCTTCGTTGGGCTTAGCACCTTCGGTAAACGGCCGATCTGCCTTGATTGGGACAAGATCGACGCGGATGTCGCCGTGCTGGGTGTGCCCTTCGACATGGGGACCCAGTACCGCTCCGGTGCACGTTTCGGCCCCCGCGCCATCCGCGAGGCCTCGACGCTGTTTTCCTTCGGTCATGCCGGCGCTTACGACCATGAGGACGACCAGATCTATCTGCCGCTCGACAAGGTGCGGATCGTCGATATAGGCGACGCGGATATCGTGCATACCGATACCGTGGCCAGCCACGCGAATACGGAAATGGCGGTCCGCAAGATTCTTGAACGCGGAGCGCTGCCCGTCGTTCTGGGCGGCGACCATGCCATCAACATTCCCTGCGTCAGGGCGTTCAGCGAACATGGCCCCATTCACATCGTGCAGATCGATGCGCATCTCGACTTTGTCGACGTGCGTCATGGCGTGCGCGAAGGACACGGCAATCCGATGCGCCGCGCGGCCGAACAGTCGCATGTCAGCGGTCTCAGCCAGATCGGCATCCGCAACGTCTCTTCGACCGCCCGCGACGGTTACGAGGATGCGCGCCAACGCGGCTCGACGATCCTTTCCGTCCGCCAGGCGCGCAAGCTCGGGGTCGAAGGTGTTCTGGCGACCATTCCGGAAGGCGTACGCTACTATGTGACGATCGACATCGACGGTTTCGATCCGTCGATTGCGCCGGGCACTGGCACGCCTAGCCATGGCGGCTTCCTGTATTATGAAGTAATGGAAATGCTCCGGGGCCTTGTGAAGCGCGGCGACGTCGTCGGCATCGACCTCGTCGAGGTGGCCCCGGCCTACGACCCTTCGGGCATCACCGGCTTTCTCGCAGCACAGGTACTCCTGAACTTTCTCGGCTATATCTTCGTCGAACACGAAGCGCGCGGACGCTGAACGAAAGGAATTCAACGATGCCAACAAACGCAAGTAACGGTCAGGTTCACGTCATTCCTGCCCGCCAGGGCGTGGCGACGCGCGTTGCCCAAGGCCAGGTGATCACCGTCATCAACACCCACGGCACCCAGGTGGTGGACACCTGGGCCTTCTGCGCCGACGATATCGCGGAATTCATGTCGATGGAGCACAGTCGTGGAGCCATGCTCAAGGTGAACCCGCAGAACGGCGACACGCTGTGCAGCAACAGGCGGCGTCCGATGCTGACTCTGATACAGGACACGTCGGGTGGCGTGCACGATACGCTGATCGCCGCCTGCGACCGCTATCGCTACCAGCAGTTGGGCCATGTCGGGCACCATGACAACTGCACCGACAATCTGGCGACGGCCCTCGGCGCGGTCGGGCTGACGCCACCCGAAACCCCTTCGCCGCTCAACCTGTTCATGAACATTCCCGTCGGCGAAGACGGTTCGGTCACCTTCGAGGCACCGGTGGCGGGACCGGGCTCCTATGTGTCGATGTGCGCGGAAATGGATTTGATCGTCGCGTTCTCAGCCTGCCCGCAGGACCTCATTCCGGTAAACGGTCAAGGCTGCGTTCCAACCGAAGCGCATTATCGGATCGACGCCAAGGCGCCGCGCCTTTAAAGCGCAGCCCTGCATCCAGACCATTGATCCCGAAAGGCGGCTCTCGCTTTTCGGGATCAATGCATAACGGAATTTTTACATGCCGCGTACCTTGGGCATCTTGTTTTTTGCGTCGGCGGCTTGCCCTTTTCCGGTCGATTTTTCGGCGCTCCCCACCCTTTTGCGCAGTTCCTGAAAAAAAATCCTCTGCGACAGCGAGGCTTTCTTGTGCTTTGGCGCGATGATGACGAAGGGCGAGCGGATCTGCGCCTCGGGAATAAGCAGCGCCTTAAGCCGGTTGTTCTGTCTAAACGTGACGGTCATGTGATCCGGCAGATAGCCGACGAAGTGGCCGCTCAGGATATACATCGCCTGCGCCTCTATATTCGAAGCATAGGCGCCGACATGCGCGTTGGGGAAATGCTGCAATTCCGACTTGTTGGCATAAGGGCGCACCACCATCTGCGATGCTTCCACATCAGCCTTTGTCACCAGCTTGCGGGAAAACAGCGGGTGGCGCTCGCTGCAGTAGAGCGAGTTGATTTCATAATGGAACTCGGTCTGCGAATAGCCGGGCAGCAATTTGATGCGGGGGGAGATCGCGAAGTCGATTCCACCCTTGGCGGTTTCCGCGATAAGCTGTTCAGGCGAGCCGATGGTGATGCGCAGATCGACTTCGCTGGCTTTCTTGATGAACTGATGAATGACGTCATCGAGGCCCAGGGCTGAATCGGTAACGGTGGCATCGACGATTCCGACGCGTAGCACACCCGTCGCCTTGGAGCGCAGTTCGCCCAGCTGCATCTCGAACGCCGACAGCGCTGAAGTCAGCGAATGGGAATATTCATAGACCGCGGTACCCCTATCGGTCAGTTCGAAGCCGCGCCTGCCGCGTTGGCATAGCGAAAACCCCAGCCGTTCCTCCAACGCGTTGATTTGGAAACTGATCGTCGATTGGCTCATCGCCAAAGCAAGCTGTGCTCCGGTAAATCCGCCATGCTCGACCACCGAGCGGAAAACCCTGAGCGCACGAATGTCGGCAACCGACAGACGCATTCTGACACTCCTCCTTGAGCCTCTCAGACGGTGTTGGGTATCAGCCTTACATCGTCAACTTCGATGTATAGTCTATTCCTTCCATGTTTATCAAAGATTCAATCCTGCCATGCTGCCCTACCAGATGGTGCCGTGCCGTCATGCCACTGGGGAAGCAAACAATCGGGCCGGCATTGCAGCCGGCTGACGACCTGGAGGTTTAAGGCTCGTCACGCATGCGAGATTCCTGAGCGCGTACAGAAGCCTCGGACTCCAAATAATCCATAATAAACGGGAACATACGAAACTGGAGGAAGT
Organism: Mesorhizobium sp. B2-3-7; assembly: GCF_006442695.1. Lineage (NCBI taxonomy): Bacteria > Pseudomonadati > Pseudomonadota > Alphaproteobacteria > Hyphomicrobiales > Phyllobacteriaceae > Mesorhizobium > Mesorhizobium sp. B2-3-7. Next base: position 233,638 of record NZ_VFVV01000005.1, read on the forward strand.
TATGCGATCCGCTTTGAAACTGTGCACTTCGACGCTGTTGGCCGCGTCGCTCTCGCTCGCCGTGGCGAGCATTGCCACCGCCTCCGATCTTCTGGATCGGATCAAGGCAAAGGGGGAAATCACCATCGCGTCCGAGGCCCGCTACCCGCCGTTCGAATATGTCGAAAACGGCAAGATCGTAGGCTACGGAGTTGACCTCTTCGAAGAAGTCATGAAGGCGCTGCCGGACGTGAAGGTGAACCGGCTCGACCTGCCGTTCCAGGGCTTGCTGCCCGGTTTGCAGACGGAGAAGTTCGATGCCATCATAACGTCCGTCACCGTTAACAAACAGCGCTATGATACCTACAGGCTGTCTCTGCCAATCGCCGACGCGTCGTTCTCCTACGTCAAGCGCAAAGGCGACACCGCCTTGAACACGCCCGAAGACCTGAGCGGCAAAAATGTCGGCACGCAGGCCGGCTCGGCACAGCTCAAGGGCACCGAGGCCTTTTCCGAGGATTTAAAGGCAAAAGGCCTAGCGCCGATCGCCAACATCCAGACCTATGTCGACTTCAATGAAGCCTATGCCGATCTCGCTGCCGGGCGCACGGATGCCGTCGTGAATTCCCTGCCCAATCTGCTCTACCTGCAGACGCAGCGCGGCGACGTCTTCGAAACCATCCGCACAACGTTCGGGGACCCGACCTATTTCAGCTGGGCCTTCCGCAAGGACGACGACAGCAAGGCGCTTGCCGACTTCATCGATGACCAGTTCCGCAAGCTCGCCGCCGATGGAACCATGGCCAAACTTCAGGAAAAGTGGTTCGGCTTCACCATGAAACTGCCGACGGACGCTCTGCCCGAACCCAAGAGCTGACGAGTCGGCATCCAACGCCCGGATAAAGGTGAGGCTTTCCAGCCTCGCCTGCCTAACAACGCACAGGCTGCAAGCCTGGCCTCAAGTCCATAAGGTCTGACGACTTGGCAATGTTCGCCCTCATCCAGAACAACCTGCCCATCATGCTCTGGGGCGCGGGCATGACCATCCTGGTGTCGGGCGTCGCCATCATCCTCGGCATGCCGCTCGGCCTCGTCCTGTGCTTCGGCGTCACCTCGAAGAAGACGTGGCTGCGCTACTTTTCGCGCATCTATCAAAGCGTGTGGCGCGGCACGCCCATCCTCGTGCAGTTGCTGATTATCTATTATCTGCTGCCGCTCATCGGCATCAATGTAGCGCCCATCCTCGCGGCCATCCTCGCGCTGACCCTGAACACGATCGCCTTCCAGGCCGAGATATTTCGCGGCGGACTTTTGGCCATTCCACCAGGGCAACTGGAGGCGGCGCGCATGGTAGGCATACGCAAATGGGCGGGGCGCCAGCATATACTCGTGCCCCAGATATTGCGCCTCGTCATCCCGTCGCTGGTCAATGAGACCATCAGCATCCTGAAAAACTCATCGCTGGTCTCCGTTATCGCGGTGACGGAACTGATGCGGGTAAGCCAGCAGATCGTCGCGACCACCTATCGCCCGTTCGAAATCTACATCACCGCCGCCGTCATCTATATCGTCATCAATTTCCTTCTGTCGCTAATCGGCCGCATGGCCGAGCAACGGCTGGCGCGGAGGGCCTGAGCCATGGCGCAATTCTTCGACCTATGGGTGCAATACGGACCGCTGATGCTGGCCGGCCTGGCGACGACGGCCTGGATCTGCGCACTTGCCACAGCCCTCGGACTGGCGATCGGCCTGTTGCTCGCCTGCCTCGAGAGCACGCCGTTCACGCCACTGCGCTGGGCCGTTCGTGCCTATATCGAGATCATGCGCGGCCTGCCGATCCTGATCCTGCTGTTCGTGCTCTATTATGGCGGCCCGAGCATAGGCCTCCGGCTGAGTGCCGAAGCGGTGGGTGTTTTCGGCCTCGGCTTCTATGGTGCCGCCTATTTCGCCGAAATCTTCCGCTCCGGTTTCCAGTCGATCTCCAAAGGCCAGATCGAGGCGGCGCGCATGGCCGGGCTCTCAGGCACGCAGATCATCCGCCATATCAAGCTGCCGCAGATGCTGGTCATGATCACGCCACCGATGGTCAACCAGATCATCATCCTCATCAAGGAATCCGCGGTGCTGTCCATCATCACCGTTGCCGAGCTGACCAAGAACACGACGCAATTCGTCAACGAGACCTACGCGGTCATCGAACCTTATCTCGCCGCCGCCCTACTGTACTGGCTGCTGGTCGAGGCAGTCGCGCAGCTCGGCAAATATGTTGAGCGCCGGGTGCGGTTCTAGGCCGCTCAACCACCAATTTGGGAATAAACGATGGCCACTGAAACCACCGAGCCCGTCATCAAGATCCGGAATCTGACCAAGGATTTCGGCACATTCGCGGCCCTGTCCGGGATCTCGCTCGACATCAACCTCTCCGAGGTCGTCTGCATCATCGGACCCTCGGGGTCGGGCAAGAGCACGTTGCTGCGTTGCGCGAGCTTCCTCGAGGAATATACGAGCGGCGAGATCGAGATCGAGGGCCGGTTGCTCGGCTACAAGCGCGGTGCCGAAGGACTGGTACGAGAAAGCGACCAGAACATCGATTCCGTGCGCCGCAACGTCGGCATGGTGTTCCAGCACTTCAACCTATGGCCGCATATGACAGTGCTGGATAACGTGACGCTGGGATTGCGTCTTTCCAAGCGCGCTCCCGCCGCCAAGGCGAAGGAAAGCGGGCGCCGTGCGCTGGCCAAGGTCGGCCTCGCGGATTTCGCCGAGCGCTACCCCTCGCAGCTTTCCGGCGGCCAGCAGCAGCGCGTCGGCATCGCCCGGGCGGTCGCGATGGAGCCGCATGTGATCCTGTTCGACGAACCGACCTCGGCGCTCGATCCCCAGCTCGTTGGCGAGGTTCTCGACACCATGAAGCAACTGGCCGTCGAGGGCATTACCATGGTGGTGGTGACGCACGAGATGGGCTTTGCCGCCCAGGTCGCCGACCGTGTCGTCTTCATGGACCGCGGCAAGGTGATCGAACAGGGCCCGCCCGCCAAACTCTTCAACGATCCGCAAAGCCCGCGCTTGCGTGAATTCCTCGACACTTGGAGACAGCGCAACATGCTGTTCCAGAGCGAGCCCACCGCCGGCCAGTAGGGCAGCGGCACAATCGACACGACAAGACGGAGGACCGTACCATGAGCGAAGGTTTGAGCCCGGCAGGTGTTCCCCGCATGTATGGCGACGTGCCACCCTTCATGGCATTTCCCTATGTGCGCGATCTGGCAGGTCTTTCCGCCGACGCTGTGGTGGTGGGCATGCCCTATGACGGCATCGCCACCTTTCGCGGCGGCGCGACCCGCCGCGCCCCGCAGGAAATCCGCAAATACTCGCTTCTTTACGGCAGCTACAGCTTCGACTGGGACCTCGACATGCTGGCCCATATCACCGTCGCCGATGCCGGCGACATCGATGTAGTGCCGGGCGACAATGCCGCCAGCTACGCCCGCCTCGAAGCGCGGCTTGCCGCGGTGCTGGTCAACGGGGCGGTGCCGCTGACCATCGGCGGCGATCACGGCATCAGCTATCCGGCGGTACGCGCGGTCTCCGACGCCGGCGACACCCCGGTCGGGCTCATCGTCTTCGACACCCATCTCGATCTCAGCGAATCCTTCGGTGGCGACCGCCTCACCCGCGCCTCGCCCCTGCTGCGCATTGCCGAACTCGACAAGGTGGCCCCCCGCCGCATCGTTGTCATCGGCGCGCGCGGCCCCCGCAACCTGCTCGAATGGACCCCGCTCTACCGCAAGCTCGGCATCACCGTGTTTTCCATGGAGGAAGTCGAGCGCCTCGGCATCGAAACGGTTGCCGAACGCGCACGCGCCATCGCCAGCGCCGACGGCGCGCGCCTCTATATCAGCCTCGACATCGACGGCGTCGATCCAGCCTTTGCCCCTGCAACCAACAGCCCCGAACCAGGCGGCCTTACCTCGCGCGAGATCATTCGCGGCGTAAGAATAGTGGCCCGCGACGGCTTTGCTGGGTTCGACCTCGTGGAGGTATCGCCGGACTTCGATGCTTCCAGCGGCACCACCAGCGTCCTGGCCGGCCGGCTGCTGGCCGAGGCCCTGTTCTGCCTCGCGGCCAAGCGCGCCGGCAAGCAGAACGCCTGGCGCGACGCCCACAGGTCCGACTTCCAACAGAAATAGCACCACCTTCGGAGTGCGCCTCGCGGTCAAGCGACCCGATGCGCCAACAGGACACAAGACCATGAGCATTACAAATTTCCAGCCACTCGATTCCGGCAGCGTTCCGCGTTTTGCCGGCCCTTCAACCTTCATGCGCCTGCCCATGGCTACCCCCGAGCAGGTCGACATCGCGCTGATCGGCGTCCCCTTCGACGGCGGCACCACCAACCGGCCGGGCGCGCGCCATGGACCGCGCGAAATCCGCAACCAATCCAGCCTGGTGCGGCGCGTCCACCATGTCACGGGCGTCTCGCCTTTCGAACAGGTGCGTGCCGGCGACTGCGGCGACGTGATTGTAAACCCGCTCGACCTGCCCGGCTCGCTGGACACGATCAGCGCCTTCTTCGAAAACGTCCACCACTCCGGCGCCCGGTCTCTGGTCGTCGGCGGCGATCATCTGATCACGCTGCCCATCCTGCGCGGCATCGCCAAGGAACCGGCCGGCCTCATTCACTTCGATGCCCATTCCGACACCTATGACGAGTTCTTCGGCAACCGCTATAATCACGGCACCCCGTTCCGCCGCGCCGTCGAGGAAGGCCTGCTCGATCCCAAGCGCATGGTCCAGATCGGCATCCGAGGAGCGATCTCCGATGTGGAAAACTACGATTTCGCCCGCGAGGCCGGCATCCGGATCATCTTCATCGAGGAATTCATGGAGCGCGGCGTGGACACGGTGATGGCCGAGGCGCGCTCGATCGTCGGCGACGCGCCGACCTACGTCTCCTTCGACATCGACGCGCTCGATCCGTCTTTTGCCCCCGGCACCGGCACCCCTGAGATCGGCGGCATAACGACGCGCGAGGCCCAGAAGATGATCCGAGCGCTGGCCGGCGTCGACATCATCGGCGCCGATCTGGTCGAAGTCTCGCCGCCGCTCGATCCTTCGGGCGTCACCGCGCTAACCGGTGCCACCCTCCTGTTCGAGCTTCTCTGCGTCATGAACGGTGCAAATGCCGGCTAAATGAGACCCATGTGTGGAGTGCGCCCCTCGGACCGGACAGGATGAACAAGCAGAATTGACTTGGAAGCCGGGCTTTCGAAGGATGGAAGCCTATGGTGACTTATCGCACGCACAGCATCGAGTTCAAACGTCAGGTAGTGCAGGAGTTCCTGTCCGGCGAGACGCTGCATGGTCTCGCCAAGCGGCACGAACTGCCGCGTAACCTGATCCGCATCTGGGTTCAGAAATACGAGGCCGGCTCCTTCGACGAAGACGTGGCGGCGGCCGACACGATGCAGACCTATGAGGCGCGGATTGCAGCGCTGGAGCGGCTGGTAGGCCGGCAGGCCTTGGAAATTGAGTTTCTAAAGGGGGCTCTGAAAAGCGCACCACGTCCGAGAAGCGGGACTACATCCGGATCAAAATTCCTCCCGCCTCCAACGCCCCTGCTACCGATTGAGCCCCGGAGGCGGGGCAAGGAAGCCATAGTTGCGTCGGGAACAAGCGGCGACACCGATCCGCCGATCTCGAATTCCCATCCGAAGAGTTCCGCGTAAAGCGGCGCAGGTTCGCAGGATCACGCCCTATTATTTCAAAGTGGATGATTGGCCTGGCCATGATGTCCAACCTTTTAGACGGTTCGCAAAACAGTCGCAGCCCGAGCGGCAGCGGCTGCTGGCTCGGCAGGTGAAACACCTCCCAGGTCGCCCGCATCTGGCCACAATCGTTCTGTGCGACAACACCGCGGGACCGTCAGATCGGGGCGACGATGCGGAGAAGGCAACGGTTCACCGACAAAAAAGGCACGAGAGAAAAGAGCGCACCTCGGATGTTGTGCGCGAGTCGATCGAGGTCGAGCGGGCGGCACGGGATGCGAAGACAGCTCGGCTCCGAGAGCAAGGGCTGATGACTGAGATTCGCAGCTCAGCACCTAAGAAGGTGCAGCCCCGATAGCTGCTTAAGGGAGGCAGCGATGCTCGATACCCATACAGACATTGCGCGGGCGGCTATTGAAGCCACCTTCCTGCCACGTCGCGCCGCATTTCCGCGCGATATTGATCACTCCCGACGCGTGCTCGCGGCATCACGCGAGCTTCTGAAACGCCTGCGCCAAAGCCATGGCGATGACACCTCCCGAGCTTGGGAGGATGCAGACCCGGTTCCCTTCGCTATCTCAGCGTTCGATGCCGATGTTCTCCGGGCAGTGTTCAAAGATTTGGTGTTGGGAACATACGCGCCCAAATGTCGATGGCGCGATCTGGCTAAGACCCTGGTACTCGAATACGCCGGGTGCGATCAGGTCGAAGTTGGCTTGCTGGATTGGATCACCAGGAAGTAAGTACCTTGTGCCAAGTCGAGTTGAGCGCGTGTTCTAGAGATCCACCAGGCGCGCCACGAGGGGGTTGCGACGTCTCGACTTCAGGAGTTTATCTCAACTGTCCGAATGGCGATTTGACATACCCAACCCGCCGCCAGCTATGGCGGAGGTCGGGTTCGTTCTAGGTCTCAGTCGTAGACTTTGACGATCTTGCGGGTGCCCGGGTCCACCAAAACTGTGCGGTTGTCGATCACCACATACCGGTATTTGACATTGGGGACCTCATGGAGCTCGACCGTGTCCGGCAGAGCCGTGCCGACATTCAGCTCAAGTCCGAGAAGGTTCACGGAAGCCAGCGGTTGCTTCTTCACGTATTTGCGCACGACGGTGTCCTGTTCCGGTGTGATGACAACTTCCTGTGCCGCAACTGCGCCGGCGCCAGCCAAAAGCAATAGCGCCGCAGCGGTGCTGGTAAGGTGGATCCTCATGGTTTTTCTCCTGTTGTTCCGGCGACAGCACAAGTCTTCTGCGCGCCAGCCAACTGAATATGTCCGCACACCAAACGTTCCTCGATCAGGCTTCAGTCGGAATCCTGACCAGACCAAAGACCGATCACAAAACGCAATGGTCTTACCTCTTGAGACTAGGCGGAACGCCTTAGGGCTAGCGTAGTTGCTTCTCCAAATCAGGAGAAAGCAGATGGATAAAAGCATTGGCCAAGCGCGTTGGTTGCTCGCGCCAACTTTCGCGGCAGCCGTCACATTTTTGGTGATCGGCATATTCCTTGGCTGACATGTCGTGGATCGGCACAGCTTACGTCCCTTCCTGTGCTGATAGGGCCCGCAAGCCGCCTCGGTGGCTGGCGGGCCCTCTATTTTCAGTATGTTTGGTGAGCAAAAGACAATGACATCGATCCAGAGAACCAATGAGAGTGGCAACGCAAACCAACCGGCAAATGACAACGATGATCATGCGCCTGCGCTACTGGACGCTGTTTCTTTGACGAACGAGGAAAACATTGCCGACCTTGTCAGGCGAACCGAGCGCGTGGCGATTTTGGTGGTATTAGGAATGGGGGGCTGGTTGATGTTAGTCCCCGCTATCTACCTTGTACTGAGCCACCGAATATGAATGAACAATTACGTCAGCATATCCTAGGATGGCGCATCTTATTGGGCTGCAGCACCTGATCTGGAACTCGAGCGCCGCCCATTGTTGACCGGCTCGCTATCGTCCATACCCGGTAGACGTAGAGCCGGAAACTTCAGCGCACCTCTGCCGCCGTCAACGCAAGCTGCGGCCGCGATGGACTGACGCGACGTGGTCCAACCTAAAACACACCACCAATGCCTATGCCGCCACTGATGTCCGGTGGGGGAGGCGCGGGACGTCTCGGGGCGGCCTGCGAGCGTTTCGCAGTCGTCCGTACGGAGCCGTTTCGTGAAGGGGCGGCGTCCGACGCTATCTTAGCCGGCTTGGCCTTCACGATGACCGGCTGCTTGCAGATTCTGCCTGAGCGCAAAAAGAGATCGCCCAGCAGTCCGACGCTCGGCTCCGTCGTCGCCGCGACTTGCTTGGTATTCTTGTAGTAGTCGGTGAGAGCACGGATTGAACCCGTGCCCCAATCTCCATCAATCTGCATCCGGTAGCAACCCAAGCGACGAAGTTCGGTCTGAACGTTGCGCGCAAGATCGGCTGTCTTGTCTTTGTCCGCCTCGCCCATAGATGCGCCGACAATGAGCGTTTCGAGACCGGAGACGACGCTTTGGCGAGCGTCCTCAACCCTTTCGGTCGGAGACAGATTGGCGACCTGTGTGCCAACCGGCTCCGGTGAACTGGCGGACGGTGCCGGAATCTCGACCGACCGCAACGTCTGTCCGACGATTAGCACGGCGGTCTGCAGGTCATTGGAGGCAAGCTCGACTTGCAATCTCTTCTTTGCCGCGGGGTCCGCAAGGATGCGTGAAAGGCTTGCGCTCAACTGTCCCGGATCGAGTACCTGTTGCTCCGTGAAATAGAACTGCTCACGCAGGTTCGATTGATCCCACGGCACTTGACGGCCAACCGTCAACGCTTCGGTTTCGTTGCGGACGCGGATCATCATATCCGAAATGCTGAGCCCGGGGATCTCGAGATTCTTCAGCAGCGCAATAGTGAACGGGCTGTTTTCGCCGCCGCCATCGGCCGTGACATTGCCTGGCTGGGTGGCAAAGGCAACGAACGTGTTTTCACCGACTTCAACTTGCGCCAGACCATTGCCGGCACCGGCACCGAGCGGATTGTTGCGGCACGCGTCCAGGAATATGAACGTCTGGCGGTCGCGGCGCGCGAATCGCGCGATCACATCATTCAGCTTGATGGCCGTGGCGGTGAGTTTTTCCAGGCTTTCAGGATCGGGCGTATCGACCGGGAGCAGGTAGTTTTCGCCGTTCAACTGCACGCCATGACCGGCGTAGATAATCAAAACTGCGCTGACGGTAGGCAGCCTTGCATCAGCTTCTCGAAAGATTCTGGAAAAATCTTGGGTCGAAAGATCGGTGCCCGTCAGGACCTCAAAATTTAGCCGCTTCAAGCTCTCTGAGAGCTTTGCGGCATCATTTGCGGCATTGGGGAGATGCTCAAGTCGGCTGCTTTGATAGTTCGAATTCCCGATGACGATCGCTAGCCGGTTGCGTGGCTGCGGCGCCGCGGTCGGCTCGACCGCGGCGCGAGCACCAGCTGAGCCAAGAAGCAGGAAAATGAGAAACAGTGGGACACGAAACAGAAGTCCGTTGCAGTGGGTCATGTCAGCACGCTCGCTCCGGCCTGCCTCAATCTTGGTCCAGCAACTTCCCAACGCACCACGACGCAACCGCAATCAGCCTGAGCGCCTGCCCCATACCGGCGAAGGTCACCAAAATTTATACCAAGAATCCTGTCAAAGATAGGGAAAAGGGATTTGTATGCGATCAGTCATTGGACTGTGGAGGACAAGATGCCGACCAAGATCAATCTTGCGCTGCCGGTTTATGGAGCAGCCTACAAAAGCGTGTTCGTTCGCAGCTTGTTCGCGGCCTTAACTCATAAGAGCCTGTCCAACTACGCCTTCACGCTGTCGGAAATCGAGTACACGGATATTCCATTTTCGCGGAACTATCTGCTCACGAATTTCTACTACAATAAACCGGATTGCAGCCACATTCTGATGATCGACAGTGACATGGGCTTTTCACCTGATCTTATCGCGGCGATGCTGGCGCTGGACAAGCAAGTCGTCGGCACCCTGTATCCGCGGCGCCGGATCGATCTGCGCAAACTCCATTCCCTCTCGACACTGCCCTTCGACAAAGCCTTTGCGCAAAGCCTGGAGTTCATCGGAACCGTCGTCGAACCTCGGCAAGAGCAAGAAGGCTTTGTCCGGGTAACGTCATGCGGCACGGGCATCTTTCTGGTCTCCCGCGACTGCGTGACGGCCATAATCGAGAAGTTACCCGAGACGGTGGACCGGTCTCGTTACAGAAAGAGCAAGTACACCGCTCAGTTCGAGAATTTCCTGACGCCGTTTGCGAAGATTGTGACGCCGGAACTGGACCTCCCTACCGACTTCTCGTTCTGTCACCGCTGGGTTGAGCAGTGTGGTGGCGAAATATGGGCAAGCTACCATCGCAAGATTGCACATGCGGGAGATCTGACTGTTTCGGCGGCCTATTCTGATCTTTAAAGATGCCTTTGAAGTTTGGCCACTGCTTTTGACAGGCTCATTTAAGTTTACGATAGTGTCCTTGTCGCCACAGATAGCCTTATAGTCTCCTGAGAACGAACGCCAAACCATTGCCGCCCAGCAACGCGACGCGTACAGTGCCGGTTAAGCAGTCAACGATCCCATGAGATGGATCGTTGATCTATTTAATTGCCTTGATTTGTGACGGTATCGATTTCTCGTAAGGTGGGGTCGAATGAGAGTGTCGCGCGAGGCCTATCAATTGACGGGAGTCTCGTTGCTCGCCTTAGCGGCGGCGTCCACGTTCCAAGTGTCTGGCGCGGCGGCCTGCTCCGCTACTGCAAACGGCGGCGGCACTCCCTTCCAGGCAACATCGGTTACCGTGAACTGCACGACGACCGGGGATTTTCAGGACGTCGATGGCGTATTCACCACCCGATTTAGCGGGTTCGAGAACTCGTCGGAAGTCATCGTCAACGACTACGACGGCAATGGCGACGACGTCGTGAGAATTTTTGGCGGCCTCCTGACCGATAAAGCGGCGACAACACCCGGTGTAGGCGGCCTGCCTGCGGGAGGGTCGACCTCCTTGCAGCCGGCGGACGGTACAATCGAACTCCTCGGCGGCAACGACCGGTTTGAGATGTTCTATGGGGATTTCTTGGGGGTTCCGTACGCCCCAACCGTCGCGGCCAATCTCAATACCGGGGCGGGGGATGACCTGGTCGTCATCCAGAGCGGCAGTATTCAGGACATTGACCTTGGAGATGGTGCCGACAGCGTCGTGATATTCGGCGACGGTACACAGGTTGGCAATGTGACCGGCGGCAGTGGTGACGACCTGTTATCGATCGGCATCCTCACTACCGAGGAGGGAATTTTTTTCAGTGCGCCGACCGTCGGCGTTCTCTCCGGGGGCGATGGCAATGATACCATCATCATTGCGGGGGGCACAGTTGATGCCCTGGATGCCGGGGCTGGCAATGACCGGGTCAGCGTCAGCGGCAGTGCCGCGGTCGACCTCGACCTCGACGGAGCGGGCGGAAACGACACGATAATGGTCGCTGGCAACGCCACCATTGGCGGCAGCATATTCGGCAATGACGGCGACGACACCGTCAACATAAACGGCGGAACCATAGGCGCCACGACAGGCGGCAACATCACCGGCGGCCTAGGCTTCGACAGCGTCTCGGTCGTCGGCGGCGACATAAAGGGCCGCATCGACGCCGAACATGTCCATTTGTCGGGTGGCACGATCGAGGGTGACATTACCGGCCTTGGACCCAACACGCTAACCATCGATCATATCGGCGCCGTCGAGCCGCTCATCCTTAGCGACGGGGTGCTATTCAGCGGTACAGGCGCCAACGGCACAGTCGTCGACACCGACCTTGCCGCCGGCGGCAAGAGCCAGAACTTTGCCGGCTTCGACAATTTTTCGGCCGACCATTCGACCCTTCGCTTCAGCGGTGGCACGCAGGGCATAAACCAACTCAACCTCGGTAACGGTTCAACGCTGTTCATCAACGGCAACGTCACTATGCCGGGTTCGATCATCGCGACAAATTCCCTGATCAACATAATGGACGGTGTCGTCGACGACGTGTTGATGCTCGGCGGCCTCGCCCTCAACAGCGCCGCCATCGGCCTCGACATCAACCAACAGACGCTACGGTCGGATCAACTCGTTGCCAATGCGTTTTCGGCCGCCGGCACCAGCACCATTATTGTCAATCTGCTGGGCACCCCCCAATTCGCCCAAGTGACCAATATCCCGATCATCGTCTCGGCCAGCGGACCGGTTGCCGGCACCTTCCGTCTCGGAAGTATTTCCGGCACGCCCGGTTCGCTTTTCAGCTATGAGATCGTAAACGGCCCGAATGGCGGCTTGTTCCTGCGTGCCACGCCGGCCAGTTTCGGCATTGCGGCGGCGCCGACCAGCGCGACCAACGCGGGCGCGGTCGAGGTGGCACTCGACGCTCTCTACGGCATAAACCGCGACGCGATAGATGCTGACCTCCACCTTTCGCCTGCATCCGGATCTGGAATGGTACCGGTTTCTTCGAGTTTCGGGGTCTTTGCTTCCGGCCAGTTCGCTCATACCGAGCATGACGGCTATAACATCAGTGGCGGCGGCTTGAATGGCCCGGGCCCGAGCTTCGATGCCAATGATTTTTCGGCCGCCATCAGCCTGGACTTCAATGCCGCCAAGCATTTCCAGTTCGACAATGAGTATGGCCTGAACATCGGTGTATTCGCCGGCTACGCCTCGACTGACGTCAATCTCGGGGCCTTCCAGGGATTTGATGCCATAGGGGAAGGTAACAACAAGGCCGGACTGTTCGGCGGCTACGCACTGTTGCGCAAGGACTACAATTACGCGCTGGTCTCGGCCTCCGGTTTCTTCGGCCGAAGCGACGTGATGAACGGGGTGCTTGACACCACCGGCAGCTATGACACCGAGGGCTACGCGGTCACGGGATCTGTCGGCCACATCTTCGCGCTGGGCGAACGCACCCGTTTCGATCTGCGTGGCGGCCTGCTTGGTGTTTCATTCCGCGGCGATCCCTACACTGACAGCGGTGGCAATCAGTTCGGCAAGAGCCGGCTTTCATTTGGCGCCATCAAGTTCGAGCCTGGCATTTATGGCGATTACACGCTGAGCAACGGTATGGTGTTCAGCCCCTATGCGCGTGGCGAATTGCAGCAGCGTTTCGGTTACAAGAACACGACCGAGATCGGTACCAGGACGATCGCCTTCGACGATGCGGATTTTTCCGTGGCGCTATCGGCGGGGTTCAACCTGAAAGTCTCGGAGTTGACGACCGTCAACGGCGAAGTCCGTGGTAAGGCGTCGTCGGATAGCTCCACTATTGGCGCCAAGCTCGGACTTAAGATAGCTTTCTAGCGGTTCCTCGATCCGCGGATCATCCGCGCCCGCGCTGAGTTCCTGACGTGTCTGGGATGGGAATAGCAGGACCTTCAAATCCCCCCGCACTCAGGCAAGGTGCGGTATCGCGATGCCGGGATCGCGGGCTGGCCAAGCACACCAACCGGGATGCTCGCCAATTGGCAGCAAGTGCTCTATGCTCTGTGGAGACACCGCATGGTCGTGATGTCGATACGGGGTTCTGTTGTCGTAGGCAGGGGGAGCCATGTTCGAAGTTCTCGGAGTCTGGCGCAAAGCACGGTCAAGAAGCAGAGTCGCCGCGAAGACGCTTGGCTTGATCGTTTCGTTGTTCGTGTTGTTTTTGCCCGGACTGGGAACGGCGAACGCGCAGACGAACTGGGCGCTCGATCCGACCGCTTCGGTCCTCACCTATCAGTCGGTCAAGAAGAACACGATCGTCGAAACCAACAAGATCAGGAATATTTCCGGCAGCCTCACTTCGACCGGCGACGCCAAGGTCTCCTTTGACCTCAACTCAGTCGATACCGGGGTCGACCTGCGCAATGTCCGGATGCGGTTCCTCTTCTTTGAGACCTACAAGTTTCCAACCGCCGAACTGACAGCGAAAGTGGATCCGGCGGCATTTGCCGACCTCGCCACCAAGCGACGTATGAAGGCGGTTCTTCCATTCCGTCTCAACCTGCATGGGGTCGACAAGGATCTTGAGGCCAATGTCGTGGTGACCATGGTCAGCGACACCATGGTGTCGGTCGCCTCGGAGGCCCCTGTCGCGGTGCATGTGGAAGACTTCGGTCTATTGCCCAATGTCGACAAACTCCAACAGGCGGCCAGTGTGACCAACATTGTTCCTACCGCATCGGTGTCGTTCGATTTCGTGTTCACGGCCGACGGAAGCAAGCCGCCCCCCGCCCAGACCGTTGCGGCAAGCACCGAGGTCGGGCCCGTCGCCACCGATGCGACGAAGACCAACTTCAACGATGAGGAATGCCTCAACAGGTTTGCGGTGCTGTCCCGTACCGGGGCGATCTATTTTCGCCCCGCGAGCGCGCGGCTCGATGCCCAAAGCCGCCCGCTCCTCGCTGAGGTCGTCGGTGTCGTCAGCAAATGCCCAGGCCTAAAGGTCGAAGTTTCCGGACACACCGATGCCGATGGACCGGTTGCAGAGAACAAGCGCTTATCGGAGCGCAGGGCCCAGGCAGTGGCCGACGCCATTGTTGGAGCGGGCATTCCGCGCACGCAGATTACGGCGACCGGCTACGGCGAGGAACGCCCAGTCGCCGGCAACGACACGCCGAAGAACAAGGCGCTCAATCGGCGGATCGAGTTTTCCGCCACCAAGCTCGTCAACTGAGGAAGGATCTGTTGTCCCGGTGGGTTTCGATCTGATCGCCCGTCGCAGTAGCCTTCTGCGCGCAATCGGGCTCGCGGCAGTTGCGCTGCTTTTCACTTTGACGGCAGCCGATGCCGAGCGCCGTACAGCGCTGGTACTTGGCAACTCCCAATATCTGCACGCCCCGGCACTCGCCAATCCGGTGCGCGACGCCAAAGCCATCGCCGAAAGCCTGAAAGATCTTGGTTTTGAAGTCGTTTCCGGCTTCGATCTGACCAAGTTGCAGACCCAGACGACAATAGCGCAGTTCGCAAAGCAGGTGCGCGGGGCGGACATCGCGCTTTTCTTCTATGCGGGCCATGGCTTGCAGGTTTCAGGCAGCAACTATCTTCTTCCGATCGATGCCGCCCTGGAGGACGAGACTTCGCTCGACTTCGAGGCGGTGCCTGTCGATTTCGTTCTGCGACAGATGTCTCGCGAGACCAGCATAAGGCTTATTTTCCTCGACGCCTGTCGCGACAATCCTCTAGCCGAGGTGCTGGCAAAGACCGCCGGCGTCAGGGGAGCAAAAAGCGGCCTTGCGGAAATCTCGATCGAGAATGGCGGTGCCGGTACGCTTGTCGCGTTCGCCACCAGTCCAAATCAGGTCGCCTACGACGGATCCGGCAAACATTCGCCGTTCACCTCGGCGTTGCTTGCGCACATTGGCGAGACAAATGTGTCCATCACTGAGGCGATGAACCGTGTTACCGCCGATGTGTTCAAGGCAACCGCTAGCAAGCAGCGCCCCTGGAGCAACGTCTCGCTGACCACCGAGGTCGTCCTGCACAAGGTTGATCTCAACGCACCGCTGATCGTCGGTGAGGCGGGCGTTCCCGGACCGCAAGGCGACTCGGATACGCGCAATGCCACTGCTAATCCGTCGAGCTCCGCCAATGACGCCCAACTCGCACTCAATGTGCTCCGTCAGAAAATCCCAAAACTCGCCTCTGACGACCCGATCTTTTTCGACGTTCCGATCGATTTCGGCGACCCCGAAATCGATGGGAAGAGTATTGCGGAGCTCATAAAAGGCGAGCCACGCTTCAGTCCGGTGGAGGGCCTCGACAATTCGGTATGGCAGGGCAAGCACTGCGACGGCTGCCATGAGTGGAACGAGACCCGACTGTGTGATCAGGCGAAGAATTTCGCCGCCAACGATGTCTCCGTTCTGCGCTTGCAGCATCCGCTTGGGACACGCTTCAAGGTGGCGCTCGCCAAATGGGCTCAAGGGGGTTGCAAGTAGGCGGGACGGAGGGCGTCCTCCAGTTCTGTGGGTGCCGGTCGTGTGGGCGAGTGCCCCTAAGATGCATCCGTTGACTGGTGGAGGGCCTCGATCTCGGCCATCTGGATACCGATTTCGACGAACGCCGACAGCACCGAGAAACGGTCCACGAGCGCCACGCGTGCCAGACCGGCCAGAATTCCGGCATTGATTGCATAGGCAGCAGGAGAATGCTGCAAATCCAGTGCCGGCATCGCGGCCACGGCTGACCGATCTTCACGCGATCCCGCAGCTAGGATAATCCAGCCGACCGGGGTTGTTGGCGATTTTGCCGCGGCGGCTCTGACGTCTGTTCGATGGCGGGGGCTGTCGGGTTCGCTCACCCAGTCGCGGACAAGACCGAGCAACCGGTGATCGGTCTCATCGAAGAGGTCGCTCAGATGGCTTAGGCATTCGTGGGCCCACCAGACTGCGGCCCGCTCGGGAAGCAGGTAGGCGCAAAATGTAATCGCTTCCTCAGGAATGCGCCCGGCGAGGAGGTCGCGGCAAAACGCGATCGAGTGCTGTTCGGTCGGAGGAGTGCGCATGTCCCTGGTGATAGCGGGACAAGCTGCGAAAAGATCCCGTGCCGTTTTGAATCGGAGCCCATGGGCCATGAACGCCGCGCTTTCATCGAGGAACTTTGGCCACTCAAGCCTCAGGCACGGCGCGGGTCAAGTCTCAAGCCGTGCCACGGCCAAAACAGTCGCGATGATCGCACCTCCAACGTTTGGCCACAGACAATTGCGCTGGAATTTGATATGTTCGCGGTCGATCAAAATCGGATACTCAAACAGGAGGAGCGCTATGCAGTGGAGTCGTTCAGCCTTTGTGTTGGCGGTCGTGTTTTTCTCGAACCATGCTTCCGCCGATCCGGCTCGGAAATCAGAAGACATCGTGAAGTTTTTTGCCGGCGCAGCCGATCTTGGCAAATCTCGAGGAATTTGTGTCGGTTCCGAAGAGGAGTGCAACAAGAGCAACACCAATGGGCAGCAGGAAGGCAGATCCAACCTCGACATGCTGATCAATTTCGGGCTGGATTCGGCCCAACTCGACGCAACCGCGCGCGCTGAGCTCGAAGAGTTTGCCAAGGCTTTGAAAGACAACCGGCTGAGCACGTTCAACTTCGTCGTCGAAGGCTACACCGATGCGACGGGCACGCTGCGCTACAACGAAGGTCTGTCACAACGAAGAGCGAAATCGGTGGCAGCTTTCCTGACGGCCAGCGGTGTCGAGGCCGCGCGCATCAACGCCGTCGGCATGGGCGAGAAGAACCCTCGCAACGCCAACCCGTACGATCCTGCCAACCGCCGCGTGGAAATGCGGATAAAAACGCAATAACCGTCGAAACTGCGCGGCAAACCGAGGGGGAACCCTTCTGCGCAAGAAACTCATGCCAGACCTGACGCTCAGAGCGTATTTGGGATCGAGCCCATGAGAGCAGTGATGGCCTGTTTGTATTTTTCGAACTCCGGCGACGTCTGACGGATTTCGGTGGTCGTTGTCTGTGACCCGGCGTCGGTTGCCAGATGAGTCAGCTTCTGGCCCATTTTTCTTTCGGCCCAGTCCACCACGTAGCTGGCTGTCTTGCCGGTGAGGAACGGGTTGGCCTGGATGACGGCCGACCCCAGGACAGCGCTCAGCTGCGCCGAACCTGATGCCGACAGAACCTGATGCGCGCCTTCCATTCCAAGGAAATGACAGAGATAGAGCCGGCCGGCCGTGATTTGGTGGCCGCGCTGGCGCAGGTAGGCCTCGCCTTCGCGCGCCAGGTTGCGCACCATCTCTCGCGAGATCGTGGCGTCGTAGCGCAGGGCGAGTAGGTCCTCGGTCGACAGCGTGCGTGCAAGCTCCGGGCGGTAGGTATTCATCATCCTGATCCAGGTCTTGGTTATGAACTGGCCGGCGCCCGTCGCGGAAGAATTAGGATTCTTGGCGCGAGCACTACCGCCACTTTCGACGTGAACGATGCGCTCGGTGAGCGTTTCGACCGCGGAATCGTTCGATGCGACCGCGGTAACCGTGCCCAAGGGGTCGATCGCCTCGCCGTTTTGGTAAAGCTCGAAATGCAGGTGAGGGCCGGTCGATAATCCGGTGGTGCCGATATAGCCGATGACGTCGCCTGCCTTGACCTTGGTGCCGACGCCGGCTTCGATTGCAAATTTCTGCATGTGCGCATAACGCGTCTCGCGGCCGTTTTTGTGCAAGATCTTGACCAGATTGCCGTAGCTTCCCCCATCGCCCTGGAAGGTGATCTCGCCATCGAAGGCGGCTGCGATCGGCGTGCCGACGGGTGCCGCCCAATCGACGCCCTTATGGATGCGCACGGTCCCCAGAATGGGGTGCTTTCGTGGTCCGAAGGTGGAGGTCATGACGCCATTCACCGGCGTGACCATGCCGTTGGTGACTGTCAGCGAGCGTACCTGATCGTCACCTGTAACACACGCAAACTGGCCGTCGCTTTGCTGGAAGACAAAACAGTCGAGGCTTTTCTCGCTCCCCTGCACGCCCACATACAGAACCCGTCCCGCGCCCTCGTCCTTGCCCCTGGGCGTCTGTGAATAGATCATCACCAGACGCTGGTCCTCGCTTGCAAAGGCGTCCAGATCCTGTCCTCTCGAAAGATACATGATCGCCTCGCCGATCACGCCGGTTGGAACATTGTTGCGGGCTGCCGTCGAATAGATGGCGTCGAGCAGACGATACTGTCGTTTATGCGTACCTTCTTCCTGTGCGCCCGAATAGTTGAACAGATCTTCGCGAACCCAGGGATCAACACCCGACACGAAGGCGCCCGCGCCGTTGCGCGTCAGCGTGCCGACGAACAGGTTCTTGGCGTAGATCGAAACCTGCATCAGGGACATTGCGCTCGTGTCGCGCGTCGGCCTGAACCCTCGCATCGCAACGACGTGACCCGCTGCCAGGCCGTCCCGGTGGAAAAGCGCGCTCAGGGCCTCGCCTGCCAGCTTGGCATCCTGCGCGGAGAAGTGCGCATCCAACGCTACGCTGTCCAGACTGCGATCATTGAGAACCTTTACGAACGTGTCTTCGGTCGCCGCGAATCGCTGGTACTCATTGGTGACGGCTACGACGCTCGTGTTGTTCTCGATCTCGGTCTTCTGGAATGCCGGCAGGGCTGCATCGCCTGCATCGATCGTCTCACCCCATCCGGCTTCGGGATCGTCGCTGTCGGCTTTCTGACCGGAAGCCGCTTCAAGTTCCCTGGCGGGAGGCGAGGGTTGAAGATCGTTCTCCAGATCGCCCGATGGCGCGGCAGCGGTTTTTCGTTGCGCTTGGAAGAATGCGAAATCCTCCTGCGTCGACGGTATCGTCGTCATGAATTTTTCGCTGGCGCTCAGCATGACGTCTGACAGGACTTCGAGCTGGGGAGAAACGTCGGCCTGATCGAGTTCTGCCGGACGCGGGACCACTCGGCCTTTGGTTGCGGCGCCGGCATCTGGCGCAAGGGTGATCCACATCGGGTCCCCCGCCAGATCGATCAGCGCTGGCACGTAGACGGATGCGTCGGCCGGCACATCGTCCGCCCCCTCGACCGCATGCAACTCCTCGTCTTCGTCGCCGAATGACCAATAGTCCGCGGTCAGGTAAAAACCGGCGGCCACGCAAAGCAGCACAGCCGAGGTCAAACCCACCATCAATCTACGCCATAGCGTGCGCCTGCGAAGGGCGGCGCGCGCCTGCTTCTTCTGTCTGAAGCTCGTGTCGATATGGTGTGTCACGGATTGCTTGCGGTCAGGAAGAAGGTCCACCGCACCTGTTCGAGGGTGTCGACTTCCAGAAACCGGGCGGTGATGTGGCCGCGCTGCCAGCATTCGTCACTGCCGCGGATCGAGAAACGTCGCCGTTCGATGCACATTTCGGTCAATCCGGCGAGGATGGCATGACCAAACACGTCAGTTGCATAGATGTAGACGTAGCGGTTGGTCAGTTCCTCCCGGATAACGTTCACGCATTGGTTTGCGCCGATGGTCCACCATCCATCGGTCTGGTCCGCATTGTCGACCTTCTGGCCGACGGCGAGATTGACGACATCGAGTGTCTGATTGCAGACCGTGAACTCGGCTCGCGCTTGGCTGGACAACAGCAGGGCGAGGGGAGCGCCCAAAATGATCGCGAGTTTCATGCGCGCCCTCGGGGCAGATAGGGCTGGAACCGGACCTGCTGCTTTTCGGGCAGGGCAGACCAAGTGGTCAAACACCAGCGGCGGCGTTCCATGCTAGGCCCACGCTATCCGCCGAGCCGGAAATACTTGGCAGTGGCTGAGAACCGAGATCCGTCGGTCTCGACTTCCTCGATGATTTTGGGCAACAGCGCCGAAGCTGGCGTGGGATCGGAGAAGGCAGCCGACTGAATGTCGCGAGGGCCCGTGATCACCAGTATTATCTGCGGCACGGACTTTCCAGCAGCCTTATCGGCCGCGCCGAGACCAATCGGGATCCTGAAGGTCGCCTTGTCCGACCCCGTGACGATGCGGTCGTCGAGATTGAACACCATGCCTTTGTGGTCGATCAGCAGAACGCTGGAGATGAGCCCTCTGCGCGTTACCAATGTACCGCTAATCGGCGTACCGTTCGGCACAGATGTTCGGTCGAGAACAAGCTGCGGCTGGTCGGCCGCGGTCTGTCCCAGAAAGCGCAGAAAATTGGTTACCTCGCATTGGCTTGGCTCAATGAGGCGGACGCTGATGTCTGGCTCGACATGGAATTTTGCCTGGAAATCGCCGAGCATGCGTTCGAATGGCTGGACGGCCGTGCCAAATCCTTCGATTGCGGCGGCCTTGTCGGTAGCAGACGTGACGGCGGCATAGAAACAGTCGCCGCCGCCGAAGGCGCGAACCCAGGCGACGCGTTGACCGATATCGTCGACCGCCGGGGGGATCGCTGGTTTGGGCACGTTCAACGCTACAACGCGTTGGTTCGGCTGCTTGCCTGTCGGCAACGCAGAAATCTGGCTGTTGGCGTTGGCATCCACCGCTGGACCTGCATTCGATTTCAGTTCCGGGATTGGGGCCGCCGGCGGGCTGGCCCGTGGTTCGGGCTTTTTGGTCTCGACAACCTCCGTCTCAGCCGGCGGCGGAGTTTGGACCGTTTCGGCTTCTGGCGGGGTTGGAGCGGTCGTAGCGGGCGAAGTCGGCTTTTGCCTATCGCCGGCCGTCGTGTCGGGCTGGATTGCCGGCGATGCCCTTTCGGGCGGCGGCGCGTTCGTCGCGATTGGCTTCGGCGGCGCCTCGGTTCGTAGAGGTATGTCGACGGGCTTGGCCGACGGCAGTCTTTGAGCTGCCACAGCATGTGGCTTATCCTCGGCGGGCGGTGTGCCGGCCTGCGTTTCCGGCTGCGCCGGCGGAACAACCTTTGGCGGCTCGGGCGCGTTCGCTACATCCTGCGTAGCGGCGGGCTGTGACGTTTGGGGCGTGGGCTTTGCTGGCTCTGCCGCGGAAAGCGACGTCTTGCCGACAGTCGGCGTCGCGGGCGTCATGACGCCGCCCAGATAAAGGCCGCCTCCAGAGGCCACGGCTAGCGCCGCCAAGGCACAGAGCGCGATCGTTCGGGTCCTTGTGGATTTGCCAGGCACCTCGGCCATGGCCGTACGTGCAGCGCCGAGGGGGGCCGGGCGCGGCGGTCCAGACAAATGCGCGGGCCGCACATGCTGGACGAAGCGCGGCCTACCTGAACCCGTCGCGTCTGCGTCGTCGTGCCGCTCGACCTCATTCTTGCTGGCTGGAGCAGCGGCTTGCCCTATCGGCGGCAAACCCGGCCGAGCGCGGGGCGCCAGGGAAGTCGGCGGGATTGTCTCCTCGTTGTCGTCACGTGTCATCCTGGCGATTTCGGCCATGCTGACGGGCCGGTCTCGCGGATCCGGTTGAAGCATGGCTTCGACAATGCCGCGAAAATCGTCATCGATATCGGAGAGATTAGGCACGGTCCGGCGCTTTTCGATGACTTCGAACTGCGAGCCGCTCATATCGACCGGCTTGCCGCGCAAGGCGGCAACCAATACCAGCCCAAGGCTGTAGATGTCGGACTGCTCTCTGACGTCGCCGCTGTAGAGCCCGAGTTGTTCGGGCGAAACATAGTTGTACTTTCCCGCGAACCTTCCGCCTATCAGGGTCTCTCCGCCCACCGTCGCCGAGCGTGCGATGCCGAAATCGATGATCTTCGCACGGTCAACCCGGTCCCCCGGCAGAATAATGTTATCCGGTGAGAGGTCGCGGTGTATTGCTCCGGCCTGGTGCACGGCGCTTAGACCGGAGGCGAGGCGATGGCACAGCTTTCGTACCTCTCCCGTCGGCATCGCCCCACGTCGCATGATGTCGAACAACGACGCTCCATCGACGAATTCCATGGCGAGGTAGGGACGACCGATCCCCGGATCGATCGTGAAGACGTGATAACGCACCACCGCGTCATGCGACAGGTGGTTCAGGATAGTTGCCTCTTTGCGAAACAGGGACAAGATCGTTTGGTCGCGCGCGAATTCCGGCAAAACGATCTTGATCGCGACATGGTCGCCGGTCTGGATGTTGTGGCCCCGGTAGACTTCGCCCATGCCCCCGAATGCGATCCGCTCGTCAAGTTCGTAGATACCGCTCAGTTGCGTGCCCACGGCAGTGTTGGCCGCGCCTGGCGATATCCGCGTCTTGTCGTCGGCGCTCATCAGCCCCGCCCCCGCGCTTTGTACAGAGCTGGACGGGGCGACTGGCTATCGTATCCGCCCGCGACCCTGACAAGCACGATGGTCACATTGTCTGTTCCGCCACGCGCCAGAACCGTTTCCAGCAGGTTTTCACACGCCGACTGAGGTGTCGCGGACACTGTCGCAGCCTTGATCTCGGCATCGGTGACATGCGCCGTCAGGCCATCGGTGCTCAGCACAAAGATGTCCCCCGGCAGGATTTCACCTTGCTGGAAATCGATGACAATCTCGTCGCTGACGCCGACTGCCTGCGTAATGACATTGCGGCGCGGCCAGGTGAGCGCTTCGGCTTCGGTGAGCATGCCTTTATCGATGAGTTCCTGAACCTCAGTATGGTCCTTCGATATTTGCGAGATCGAGGCCTCGCGGATCAGATACACGCGGCTGTCACCAGCCCAGAGGCAGGCGAACCGCCCGTCTATGGCAAGCAGGGCGGCAAAAGTTGAGCCGATTGTTATCCCGCGAGACTGGGATATGCGGCGGATCTCGGCATTAGCCCTGCTCAGCCTGTCTTCGAAGCGCGCCCGAAGATCCGGTGCGGAGCTGGCAATCCCGATCGTTGCCAGATGATTGACGATACTGGCTGAAGCGACTTCTCCGGCGTCGTGACCACCCATCCCGTCGGCGACCAACCACAGGCCAGCCTGGGGCTCGACCAGGTAGTTGTCTTCATTGAGCTCCCGCACACAGCCTCTGTGGCTCACGCCGAAGCTTTCAATGGGAAGGGCGACATTGTTCAATTTGCCACCAAACGCTTCACCCAGCGTCCTCCGCGGCGCACCTTCGGGCGCGTCCGTGCCACTTTGCCACAGGCTCAAACATTAGAGTATCGAAAACTAAAATATGTGTGTGCCTGGTTTTGCGCTTCTGGCTTACTGCCCAGGATCATCTCAATCTCAGAACGCCTTGGGACAGGTGAACCCGGAAAGGGCAGGGAGCAGGAAGGGGTTGGTGCCGGACCCTGTCTGGATCGTGTAGGTGACGTCGCGCCCGCCGATCACGAAGCGGGCCTGCATGCTGCCCTCGTTGCCCGTGATAGCCGCCTTGCTCAGAAGCCGCGTCAAGGCCCACGGCCCTTCGAACGTGATGGCGGACTGGCGCCCTGGCATTTCTGGCGTCAGGCTGAGGCTCGCGGATGGGGTAGCCGTACCGGTCGGCCAAGTCACCGTGCTCGGCCCATTTCCGGTCTGATTGCTCTGAACGGTCTGGCCATCGACATCAAGTACGGCCATGTCGGCATCGCCATGCAGCGAGAAGGGTGTAAAGGTGACGCTGACGGAGGGTACTGAAGCGCCCGATGGAAAAAAGGCAATGCGGATTTCCGCAGCCAACTGGAAGTCCTTCAAGGTCGATTTCGACAAGTTGCGTCCAAAGCGCGTATCCTGTTTCCAACGCCAGTCCTGGCCGGTCATGTCGATCAGCGAGGCCAGATTTTGTGCAAAGAACCGGTCCATCAGTCCGCCTGGGGCGAACAGCTTCGCGAAATCGGCCATGGCGACGTCCTCGGTGCTGCTCCCGTCGAAGGGGTAACGGCCGTTGATCGCTGCCTCGCAGGGGGCTGTGACCGTCTGGTCGAGTATCTGGTTCAAGTTTGTCACCGAGGTTTCGGCGACGTTACCTTCGAACTCATCTGCCGTCGTGTTGACCATCCGGCCGAGTTGCTTGGGCAGACGCGAGACATTGGCGCGAAGGGTGGCAATCTGTAGCTGCAGATTACCGTTGAGCCGCTCCACCTGCGAAGGAACTTCGGTGGCCAGTCGCAGGCTTTGATAGATGTCGCTGAAGTTCTGGGTTAGTGCGTCGATCGGGCGATGTCCGGCGGGCCCGTTCACCAGGACCTGGAATGATTTGAATCGCGCTTCAATGTTCGCGCCCGGATTCAAGTTCTGTACGTCAGCGGGCTGTGCGCCGGCGCGGATTTGCGATTTGCCGTTGGCTATGTGTATGCCGATACGGGCTAAGCCCTTGGCTAATTCTGCGGCGCTGCGTTGCTGGTTTTGAGCCGCGGATTCTGTCTCGGCGCCAGGACCGTCACCTGGGTCCCGTGTCAGCGCCGTCTCGTTGGCGATCGCCGAAAACAGCCGCTTTATCGGCGAACTGGGGGAGGCAGCGGCTGAAAGCGCGGTATAGTGCGGCTTGTCTGTCAGCATCGCCTTGAATTTCAACTGGTCGAGAACGCTGTTCCACGCCGCGGCGAACGCCTTGCCGTAGCGATCGAGAAGTTCCGGGCCGAGCCTGAGCAATTGCTGATCGATGTCGCCTTGCTCTCCGCCACCACCGAGAACCCACTGCTCGTCGACGAGCATCTGCGCAATGCGCGAGAGTTGGGCAAGGTAGAACCTGTTGAAGCCGGAACTGGTGTAGAGACCGGGAACACGAAGGTCCGCCAGCTCGCTGCCATCGATACGTTCGAACAGCAGTTGGGCTTCGGGACCACCTTGCTGGGAAACGGAGAAGTCATCCAGCGCCGCCGCGTAGATCGCCGACTTGATCAAAGCGGTCGCTCGATCGGCAAGGCTCATGCGCTCGAGAGAGCGTTGTGCGGCTTCAACAAGGGGCTGGTTCAGTTCGAAAACGGGGTCATAGGCGTCGTCCAAGGCGAGCATGGCGCGCAGGTGCTTTTCGAGGTGCGCTCGTCCCTCGCGGTTGTTTTCGCCCGGGTATCGGTTCTGTTCCCAATCTTGCTTCATCCAGGAAACGATCAGCGCGTCATCGACCTTCGGCGCCTTGCCACCAAGCATGAGGTAGATTTTCAACGGCTCGTAGAGTGCGGCGGGATCGCCCATCTTGGCTTGGATCGTTCGCTCGGCCTGGATCAGCAGGCGCGAGCGCAACATGCGTTCCAGGCCTTTCCGATAAGCGGTCCGGGACGCGGAAAGAAGTCTTTCCCGCTGACTGAGGCCGAACGTCTCCCCGATCGGTGTCGCTAGCTCAGCGGCTTCGAACCCGGCCGGCAGGTCGCGCAACTGGTCGAGCGGGCCGATGACGTTTTCAAGGTCCACATCGGTAACTGTGGCCGCCTTGAGCAGCGTTTCCGCCGTCGCGCGATACTGGCCCATAGCAACCGTTGCGGACGCGATCAGCGAGCGGTTGGCCGCGAAGCTCAGAGCGAGCGTACCGAGTGCGGCAGCAGCGATCAGCGCTATCGTACCGAGGCCGCCAAATCTGGCCACCGCCGCCCGCCTCGCAGCTGATTTGTCATACGAAACCCATCCCGATTCGGCAAAAATGACGTCCGTCAGCAGATCATGCAAAAAGAAGCTTTTGCCGGTTCCGGAAAGGTGCGGGCGGGAATTGCCCCCGAAATTGCGGCCGATTGCGCCCAGCACCTGATCGATGGGCGTTCCCTCTTGCGTGCCTGACGAAAAATAGAGTCCACGCAGGCTGGCTTTCACCTGGCTGCGGGACGGGTCGAATAGACCGGCGACAAAACTGGTAATGCGAGCCCTCAGCGCGCCGAACTGAGCCGGAAAGCCGAAGATGGAGATGCGCGTGACCGGATCAGCCTCTTCCTGGAGGCGGTCGGCCATCTCGTCCGCCAGTCGTTCCGCCAGCCCATCGAGTTCGGCAGGAGCCGCGGCGGCCATGTTCCTATCGCGCTCCCCCGTCTGGAATGTCGTGCCCCATACCTTGCGTCTGCGCGCCTCGTCGAAACCGCCGAAATAATCCGTGAACCCTGAAACCAGATCGGCCTTGGTGAAAAGCAGATAGACGGGAAACTGGATCTTCAGCGTCTCGTGAATTTCTCTCAGGCGGCTGCGTATCTCGACGATGTGGGCATCAAGCTGCTGATCATCGAAGCTCATCACATCGGCAAGGCTGATGGCCAGGATGACGCCGTTTATCGGTTGTCTGGTGCGGTACCTCTTGAGCAGTGACAGGAATGCGAGCCAGCTCTTCTTGTCAATCTCGGGATTGGAGTCCTGCGTCGTATAACGACCTGCGGTGTCGATCAGCACGGCCTGATCGGTAAACCACCAGTCGCAGGCACGTGTTCCGCCAACACCGGCCACCGGTTGGGCGTCCCCCGAACCGGCAAGCGGAAAATTCAGGCCTGAATTGACCAGAGCGGTCGTCTTGCCGGCACCCGGCGGGCCGATGACAACGTACCAGGGGATCTCATAGAGAAAGTTGCGCTTGCCGCTCGACCGTTTGAGCGCCGCCACGGCCTCATTCATCCGCGCTTCGAGCACCCGAGAATCGTCATCGCGGTCGGCATTGTGCGCAACGACGGCTTCGAGCGCTTTTTGCGCCTTCCTCGCTTTCCAGAAACGCAGCGCGTAAAAAAGCGCCAGCAGCGCGAGGATCACACCAATGATCGTCGCGCGCAGCCACCCAGGTCCGAGCGGCCGGATGTCGGCGAAGCGGATCAATGGCCCGGCAAACCACACTGCCGCGACGAAGCCGACCAGCGCGATCACGCTGAATATCCGCAACAGCCAACGCGTCATGGGTGGTTCCAGCGGGCCGTGCTCACAGTGTTTCCTCCCTGGGGATCATCACATCGACACGGCGGTTCTTGGCGCGGCCATCCGGTGTCGCATTGTCGGCGATCGGCTCGTCCTCGCCCTTACCCTCGACCGTCAGTCGCGAGGGATCGGTGAATTTCACTGCCATCAACACTTCGACTGCCTTCGCCCGGGCGACGGAAAGGTCGAAGTTGGATTTGAACGCGCTCGACTTTCGTGGTTTCACATTGTCCGTGTGGCCGACGATCCGGATTGGTCCAGGCTCGTGTTCCAGAGCCGCGGCGATGTCGGTGGCAATGGGCTGGAATTCCGGCCTCGCCTCGGCCCTGCCGGACTGAAACAGCAGGAGATTGTTGATCTCCACGACGATGAAGTCGCCCTTGGTGCCGATGGTCAGCCCGCCGCCTTCGAGATCCTTGGCCAATGCCGCACGAATACGATCAATCTGCGCGGTGGCCGCTGGTGGGGTGACTTTCGCCGGCTCAGCCAACGGCGCCACGCTGGCGCGTTCTATGACGACTGGTGTTGATGGGTCGAGCGCCAGTAATTCACCCGCGACCGCCTCGCCTTCATTGGTGATGAAGACCCGCAATGCGAAGAACGCCGCTGTCAGCAACGCGGTCGCCGCTGCCGCGACGACCCAAAGCGGCAGGCGGGCGGAGGACTGCGCCATCGTCGCCGCTAGGCCCTGCCAATGCGGCGAGATGTCTCCACCGGAACGCGGCCTGAAATAGCGAAGCGTCTCGTAAACGTCGCGACGAACGCGTTCGAGATTGTTGTCTTGTCGCGTCACGCCTCGATACTGGCCTTCGAAACCCAGCGACAGGCAGGCATGCATCAGTTCGAGCAGATCGTAGTGTTTTTCGGGACTGGCCAGGATCTTGTTCAGCGCTTCGTAGAAGCCGGTGCCGGTGGGCTCGAGGTGAAAGAATTGCCGCAGCATCCCGTGTGGCGCCCAGGCGTCATTCCTGGGCCAGGGCAGGTTACCGATGAGATCGTCGGCGGTTTCGCAGAGGGCGAATTTCGCAATCCGGGCATCCTCTTCGGCAACGCCTGACTTCTCAACTATCCGGTCGAATTTCTCAATCGCCTCGGTGATATGTTGCGCCAATGGCGCCGCCTGTCTTTCAACGGGCAAGAGCCTGAGCTGTCCGAGCAGCATCAGCAAAGGTGCCGCCGCGGCGAGAATGGGGTTTGCCGCGGCGTATTTGATGCCGCTCCCGGCGTTGAATAGGCTTTCCTGCTCGATGCCTGTCCTCGGCGCAGTCCCAGCAGAGCCTGTCGGCGCACCAACATCGCCGGGGCCACCTTGATAAATCATGGTTCCGGATGCCCAGCCTGGCGACCGCCCGCCGCCTGGATCGAACACCGTCGAATCCTTGATTGGAGAGGACTGGCCTCTGTCCGCGACGGGCAGCTCGGGAATTAGCGTCGATTTTTGCTTGCTCCGCGGATTTGCGCGAATGACCGTCTTGCCCGCCGGGCCGAAGGGGTCGTCCTTCGAACTCATCGCAGATCGTCCGTGCAGGCGGGGCGCCGGCGATGGGGTGAGATGGGCGCAGAACGGTTTCCGGCCAGGTAAAGGAAAGGCAGCCGCTGCCGGCCGTGGCAATGGCTAGAAGATGCTATCACGCAGTGACATGACATTTGCCGCAGACCCTCAGCTCAATGAGTCTTACCCGCTTGGCGAACTGTCTTATGCGATCGTAATCTCAGAAATCGTCGATTGGAACCGGACGCCGGGCGTCAGCGAGACTTTTCTTCGCCGACTGCCGTGCCATGCATTTTTGGCCATATGCTTTTTGGCCATACGTTTCCCGGGGCCGTGCCTTCCTGGGACCTCCTATTTCTGCTTGCCGGCCTTGGCGTAGGCCTCGCTGAAATAGGCCAGGAATATATCAAGCATGCCGTTTTCATGTGCCTCCTCCATGGTCCGCCATGTCGCGACATAGACGTCCCAGGCTTGGCTCTTCTTCTTCGTAAACGAGGTAGGCGGGAGTTTCCTGCCGATCGCCTCGGGCGACAGGTCGTCAAGCAGCCGGGAGAGCGCGGTTTGCATCGCGGTATAAGTGGCAAACTCGTGAGTCTTGAGATCGCGGAATGCATCTTCGATGCTGCGCCTGGCATCAAGATAGCCGGTCCTGCGCCGGGCGAACATGATTTCCAGGATGTCGTCGGTTCCTGGAACGAACTTCATCGGATTGTTGTCGGCGGCGCTGATCATCGTTCGCTGTGTGCTTTTGGCCAACATTTTCGCGGCCGCGCGTGCTTTCAGCAGCAGGGTCAGCTCCTCGACCACGTCCCGCAAGACCGCGCCGATTTCGGCGGCAACTTCATGGGGGTCGCGCGATTGAAGCAATTCCGGCGAAATGCCGGCTGCGATCGCGATCTCCCGCAGCACCTCGTCCCTGGTTGAGGGAAGGGCAGGCGACGAGAATGTCGGCGCGGAACTGCGCTGTGCGGACCGTTGCTGCGCGGGCTCGAAGAAAGGCCCATCTCCGAATTCCAGCGGCCGGCCTGTCGCGACCGGCGTTTCCCGCTGTGTCGAATCGCGGCTGGGGTGGTCTGCCGTGGCGCGCTCTTCTTCGACCGATACCAAGACGACATAGCGGCCGATCAGCATCCGGTCGCCATCGACCAGCCGATGCGGGCCGCTCATGCGCTGGCTCGATCCATTGATGAAGGTCCCGTTGCGCGAGATGTCGTACAGCCAGAACGCGCCCGCCTCGTATCGAACCTCGCAGTGCCGACCCGAGATGAACTTGTCGGGGTCGGGCAAGGTCCAGTCACAAGCATCGCGCCCGATTTCGAAGCCGCTATCACGCGCCACGTAGCTGGTCGAGGTGCCAGCGAGCAGGGCGTCGACATTGTTGATCCGCAGACTGATGTACATCCAAGATCGCCGTCGATCGTTGATCGATACTCCAACATTCTAGCAGCTTGCAGGCAAAACAGGACAGCGGCGTTTCAAGCCGACGAGTCGACGGATAAGATTCTGTCGCCCGCCTGTCCTCTTTGGTCAGCGGGAAAACATGTGGTAGGCTAAACATGGCCTGGCGTGGCGGATTTGGAAAGTTCCTGAACGTAACACCGCTAATGACACCGTTGATATAGCGGGAACTTCAAATCCATCACATTGGCGGCCGCGTCCAGGAGGGGGCTCGACCCATGCCGAATGAACGTGCCACCGTTGTCCGCACACCGGTTGGCTCCGATTTGCTGACCTTCACGCATCTTGTCGGACGCGATGAGATCAGCCGTTGCTTTGCCTACACGGTCGGGTTCGTGAGCACAGACTCCGATATCGACCCGTTGAAGATGCTGGGCGGGCCTGTCTCGATCGAAGGTGAATCCGATCCAAAGCGCTGGCTCAGTGGAATCGTATCGGAGTTTCGGCTCACCCGCATGGAGGACCGGCTAGCCTACTACGAGGCCGTCATGAGGCCGTGGCTCTGGTTTCTCGGCAACACCACAGATTGCTATATTTTCCAGAACAAGAGCGTCGTCGACATCGTCAAGGATGTCTTCAAGAAATACGGTATTTCCGAATTCGATCTACGCCTGCAAGGGTCCTATCCGGCGCGTGAATACTGCGTGCAATACGACGAGACCGATCTGGACTTTGTGCAGCGGCTGCTGGAGCACGAAGGTATCTTCTATTTCTTCGAGCACGATGACGGCAAGCATACGCTTGTCCTGGCCGATGCGATGAGCAAGCTGAAGCCTGCGCCGGGCTACGAGAAAGTGCTCTATAACTTTGAAGGTCAGGGCTCCCGGCGCGACGTCGAATACATCACCGAATGGATACCGGGCAGCTCGGTGCGCCCAGGCGCCTATGCCCACACCGATTATGATTTCAAGAAGCCGGGCGCCGACCTCATGGCCAAGTCGGCCCAGCCGTTCAGTCACAAACTGTCCGCGGGTGAGAACTACCGCCAGCCGGGCGCGCATCTCGAAGTAAGCCGGGGCGACAGCCTGGCTTCGATCCGGCGCGAGGAGATCCAGGCCTTGCACCAGCGCATCGCCGCGGCCGGCACCGTGCGCGGCTTGTATTCCGGCTGCACGTTCAAGCTGGACGGTTTTCCGCGCGAAGACCAGAACCAGGAATATCTGGTGGTCAGCGCCGAATACAGGCTGTTTGATCCCGGCTATAGAGCCCAGGCCGACGTCGAAAGCGAGAGTTTCAAAGTGGTCCTCGGTGTGGCGCCGACAGCCTTGCCCTATCGCCCGCCGCGGACCACGCCACGACCGATCATGCGCGGCCCGCAGACGGCGACGGTGGTCGGTCCATCCGGCGAGGAGATATTCACCGACAAATATGCGCGGGTGAAGGTCCAGTTTCATTGGGACCGCGTCGGCAAGAAGGACCAGAACAGTTCCTGTTTCGTACGGGTGTCGCAGAGCTGGGCCGGCAGTGGCTGGGGGTTCATCCAGATACCGCGCATCGGCCAGGAGGTCATCGTCGACTTCATCGAAGGCGACCCGGACCTGCCGATCATCACCGGCCGGGTCTACAATGCCTCGCAGATGCCGCCCTACGGCCTGCCTGGCAACGCCACACAATCGGGCTGGAAGTCGGATTCTTCCAAAGGCGGTGGCGGCTACAACGAACTGATGTTCGAGGATAAGGCCGGCTCCGAACTGGTCAATTTCCAGGCGCAGAAGGATCACAACCTTCTGATCAAGCATGACCGCACAAAGCTGGTCCAGCACGATCAGTCCGACCGCATTGACCACGACGCCAAACACTCCGTCGGCCACAACCTCGACGAGGACGTCGGCAACAACAAGACGGTCAAGATCGGCGTCGACCAGACCACCAACATCGGCTCGAACGACACCGAGACAGTGGGCGCCAACCGCTCGCTGACAGTCATGGCCAACGAGACCATTCATGTCGTGTCGAACTCGACGGAAAACATCGACGCCAATCATTCTCAGACAGTGGGGATTGTACAGACGATTACGGTGAAGGCGGCGCGTTTCGACACCGTCGGCGCCGCGGAGACCCGTAGCGTCGGCGGTTTTCAGATCAACAGCATCGGCGCGACCCGTTCTGTCAGCGTGGTGCTGGGGCAGAGCCACGACATCGGGGCTTCCGACAGTTGGACCATCAAATCCGACCAGACGGTGAAAATTAATGGAAATCAGACATTCAATGTAGACGGCGATCATGCTTCGACGATCGGCAAGGGACGGACCGCCAAGATCACCGCGGACGATGGCACCCAAATCGATGGGGCTCACGCGCTCAAAGTCGGCAAGAGCAGCGGCATCGACATTACCGAAGACAGTTCGATCAAGGTCGGCAAAAAGCTTGTGATTGATGCCGGCGACGAGATCACGCTGAAATGCGGCGATGCGACGATCAACATGAAGAAGGATGGCTCGATTTCTATTAAGGGCAAGGAAATCCGCATCCAGGGCAGCGGCGATGTCCAGGTCAAAGCTGACGGCGACGTCAAGATCAAGGGTAGCAATGTCTTCAACAACTGAACTAACTGGATGCAACGAATCGGTTGAAGGTATCGACGGGGTTGTCATCGGGCTGTTGATCGGCTTTGAGGAGGGTGCACCGCTAGTGGTGTTCGTAGGCAATCCCGGCGAGACGGCACTCAAGGCGCGCAGCCTGGCGAGACTTGACTCCTCGGCTGTGGGCGCGGAGGTAGCGCTGCTTTTCGAAGGTGGCGATCCGGGCCGCCCGCTCGTTATCGGACGCATTGTGGACCCAGCTCACACGCGCGAACAAGTGCAGGTGATCCGCGACGGTGAAACCGTAACGCTGACCGCCAAGGAACGCATCGAGCTGCGCTGCGGCCTGGCTTCCATCATTCTGGAGAAGAACGGCCGCATTTCGATCCGCGGCAGCCAGTTGAGCAGCCAGGCAAGCGGCGTCAATCGCGTGCGGGGCGCGGCTGTTCACCTCAACTGAGAAGTCCATGCAGCGGATTGCGACAATCCCGGCGATTATCGAGCAGCATGTCGAGGACGCCGCGTTCCTGTGGCACCGTCGTTCGCGCGAGATCGACGGCCCTATCATGGGCGCCTTCGACATCGGCCGCATCGACCAGCGGCTCGACGCTAATCTCGATGGGCTCTTCGCGGCAGGCCAGACGGCTTGGGACCTGGCGTCGGCGCGCTTCGCCGACTACCAGGAGCCGCCCGAACTGTTTCTGCTTGGGGCCCTAGCGTTTGAATGGCAATCCGCGTCAGCGATCAAGTTCGCGTTGGAGAGCGCGGGCCGGCTCGGGAAGTCCGGACTGTCAGCGCTGTCTGGCTCTGTTGCCCGCAGTTCGCCGGGTAAGTTGAAGCCCTTCGTGGCGCGCTGGCTAGATTCGACGGTCGCAATGGAGCGTGCGTTGGGAGTCGGCGCGCTCCACCACCATGGGGGCAATCCAGGGCCCAGGCTGACGGGATTGCTCTCTGATGGCGACGCTGAGGTACGCCGCAGAGCGCTCAAGCTCGCAGGAGCGCTGCGGCGTAGAGATGTGATCGCCAAGGTTTGGGTATGCCTGGAGGCACCCAGCGCGGAGGAGCGGCTGGAGGCGGCAGTGGCGGCCTGTCTGCTGGGGGAGGCGCCGCGGGTCCATCCCATGCTCGACAAGATGGTGGCTCGTAACCCGGAGCTTGCGGGAGCCGTATTCGAAATTCGGTTGCTCACCACGCCGTCGACTGCGGCGCGGACGTGGTGGGAGCATTTCGTATCCACCGCCGCAACGCGCGAGGCGGCTGTCGCGGCGAGCGGACTGGCGGGTGACATGGCGATTATGCCTTGGTTGATCGAGAGGATGCGGTCGCCGGAACTCGCTTATGCGGCGGGGCTCGCGCTGCGCGACCTGATTGAGATTGACTTTAATGACACCGACGTGTTCGTCACGGACCCAGCCAAACTCGGGCCGAAGTTCGAGATTATAGAGGCGACGCCGCTACCTTGCGCTTCGCGGGTACAGACTTGGTGGGACAATGGGAGGGGGCCAGCGAAGTTCGGCAAATTCCAATCGATGCGACGGCTGAGACTGGACGCTATGAGGGGCGCGCTCGCCAACGCGGAGATCGCCCTGACCAACTGGAGGCGTTCACGCTCAATTCCGGCGTGGATGTGAAGACTCCGTCCACGACGCAAAGACACGCGGTTAAGCTCTGATGACCTCACTCACAAGCGCAGCGGCGCGCATCCCGGCTTCCGATCTGGCTTCGCACATAGCGACGCGGCCCGGCGCATAGCCTTTGGTGAAGCTGTCGGCGGCAATAAGCAGTGTGAGTGCGCCGGCACCGGCACCGATGTCGCCCACCGTCATCGCGGGAAGAGCCATTGGAAGGATCTCGCGGCGCGTCCGGTAAAAGCGGGAGCGGCCGATTAGTCCCTCCCAGGCACTATAACGCTCGCCGTTGTCGTTGCTAACAATGAACTTGATGCCAGACTCAGTGGCGCCTTCACCCTCAATCGCCGCACGGCAGGCAGCGACCAATGCTCTGCCCTGACTGTAGTTTTCCGCTAGCACGGAGTTTTCCTCCAATGCAACGCCGACGCCGTGAATGGTGCATTGCGTCTGCACGTCGGGGCTTGGCGCGCGGCGCAGGCAGACGACGACGGCGCCTTCGCCTGGCACAAGGCCTTGCGCGTTGTCCTCCGCTTTCAGGCGGTTGGCCGCCTTCAGGCGAGCGAGGTCCTTGTCGTTCACCAGGCTGTCGACGCCACCCAGCAGCACTTGTTCGACTCCTGGCGTGACGAGCAGGTTAGCCGCCCGATCCAGCAGCCCTATGCACGCTGCCGCGCCTCCGTCGACAATGCGCGAGGTGGCATGGAAGGTTTCGCCCAGCGCGTCCTGCAGGCCGGTCAGGAACTCCGTGGCCGGGGTCTCCGCGAAGGCGGGGTGCTCGCGAAAAGCCTCGGGCGCTACCAAGAGCAGCGCACTTGCGCTGGCGGCAAGGCCGCCTGTCTCCAGCGCCTCAGCGACCGCTCGTGTGGCCATGCTGGTGAGCCAGACTTTCTCCGTGTGGCGCAGCGAATAGTGCGATGGAATGCGGGAGACGGTCTGTTCCGCGCCGAAGGGATCCGTGAGGGTACGCTGCTCGAAGGCGGAGAGGCTGGCCCGGATTGCCGCCAGTGTCTGGCGTGCATTGAGGCCGGCTGGCGTCACGGCACCGCCACCCACGACGTAGATCGGCGCCCTTAGGCTAGCCATGTCGCCCTCTCTGCAATGACGCCGCTGCCGCCGCGCGGGTTCAGATAGACCTTGCGTTTGCGCCGCGCGAGGAGGAAGGCCGGCGTCACATGGCCGAAAACGATCTCCCTGAGCGCTGGCGTGTTGCGCCTGGTCACTAGGAACAAACGCGATTTCAGCGTGAGGCGGCGCAAATCCGGCTCAATGACGACGGTGTCAATGTGGAACGGATGATCCTCCGCGCGGTCATCGTAAAGAAGGCGGATCGGAGCCACGACACGCGGTATGCGAAAGTTCCAGCGGCCCTCCGGCGTCATGCCGATGACGCTGACTCCCTCGCCTTCGTTCAGCCGCTGCAACTGCTGGTCGGCGGGCGCACAGAGATTGTGACGCGGATCAAAATCCCTTGGCGGAAGAGGCCACTGATTGTCGATCCACGCCTGATCGTAAGTACCTGCAAACTGTAGCCTCGGATGCCAGCCACGGCCGACCACCCCAAACCCAGCCGGGCTTGGCCGATCGGATGGGCTAAGGAACCGCTCACTCGCATAGGTGACGTTGGGTGCATGCGTCTTCACGGCCTTGTCCGCGGAGCGGGCATGATGGTAGCCGACGCCAAGCGGGTTGCGGGTGTCGGTCTTGCCGTTGTCATCGGTCCCCCCATACGCGCGTTCGTAGATTATCGGCATCTTGGCGAAGGGATGTGGTTGACTATAGCCGCCCGCGTCATACAGGCGATCGCCAGTCACGTTGAGCACCTTGCGGATATTGGCGAACCTCAACCCGACCTGCATTTCATGGACGCGCCCATCGCGCGGCGCATGTGCCTGGCCATTCAAGATCACGTCGACCCCCGGCTTCGTCCACGCGATTTCCCCCTCATAGCGGGTTGACGAATAGGCAGGATCCCCGAACGGCACGTCGCCAAAGCTTACCGGCAATTGCTCCGATGCCGGCTGAAACTGCGTCGCGTTTTTTAGCATATCAAAGCTGGCCGAGAAAACGGCGAGGAACACCTCATTGCCATCGGCATTCGTTTGCACAAACGTACCGGCAACGAACGGCGTGCGATTCTCGATCCAGACAGCGAATGTCATGGATCAGCACCAGGCCCCGTTCTCGTCCAGGCCGATCGGCCAATAAGGCATGCAGGCGATCAGCTTTGCTGGATTCGTCTCGCCAGCATCGATCAACCATTGCAGCAAAAAGGTCTCTGCCGCGACCCCTTCGGCTTCTCCGGCCTTGACATTCACCGTCACGCATTTCAGCCAGTAGCGACGCACGACCCAGACGACGTGTGGGTTGGAGGCCGCTCCAGCGACGCGAGCGTTGAAAGCTTCTTCCAGTGCCTTTTCGCGGCTACCGTGACGCTCTTCCTCCGAGACGATGATGCCTGCCCACCATGACGTGGCGATGTCGTAGGCGTCCTTAAGATCCGACAAATACTCGCCGAACAAGGTCTGATGCATGGTGCTTGCTTCGTCCAGCCCGCGGGCCACACGAATATCCCCAACTGGCGCGACATAACGCGGTTGCGTCAGCAAACGGCGCGTGCCGAGATCGTTGTCGTAAAGCGTAATCAGCGGAGCCATCAGACCACCTCGTCTTTCTCGTTGAGCGCGATCGGCAGAAAGCAGATGCCTTCCGTGACGTCGGTGAGATCAGGCGCGAATGACGGGAGATCGAAAAGAAGGACATCGGCGGGACGCACGAACCCAATTTCCTCACCCATGCTATCGATGCCCCATTTCTCAGCCGGCTCCTCTTCCGGCATTGATTGTTCGCGATTCATGTCGTCAATCTGGAGATAATATTTGCGGAAGATCCCCAGCACCCGCGGGTGCCCGGCCAGGCCGGTTGGCCAACGCTTCCAGACCACTTCGCCTTCATCGGCTTCCATCTTGTCCCACCATGCCTGCAGCGCGGGCAGCACCCGGCGAAGTTCTTCGATGTAGCGGTTACGAATATCGACAATGTCGGTCATTGTGGCGTCCCTTACAGAGCTGCTGCACTGCCGTTGAAGTTCTTCGCGTATTTACGGGCTTTCGAGCCTTGGCTGTTCGAACACTTATTGCAGTGAGGCATGACCGAATCAGCGGTGTCGAAGTGCTCCTGAAATTTTTCCAGTCCCATGTGACAACCACCCATGTGCCAAGCCAAGACCTGCGGCGGCTGATGGTCATGGGTCATGTACGGCTTGTCTTTCAACGGCTTGCCCGGCCCTGTCGGCTCTACCTTCCCGGGCTCTGAGGCTTTCCAAGTAGTGTTGCTCGTTCCACTGTCCTGCTTACACTGCCAACATTCCTGTCCGTTCACCTTGTCGCGCTGGGCAGCCGTTCGCTTTTCGGTCCGCTCAAACTTCGGATTTGGTGGGCATGGACCCAAAATGAAATTGTCCAATAGAAACGCGAGGAATTTGTTGAACGCAGCGACGTTGACGCAATTGGGCGGCGGGTCGCTCGCGGTGTTCTGGTCCATCATATCGCCATGACGGTCGACGCCCTTGCCTTCCGCCTTTACCGTGAAGGACCACAACTTGAAGACGCCCTTTCCCTTTATCTTGTGGGTCACGACCCCTGCGCCGAGGCCTTGCGTGGCGGGTTCGTCGCCGGTACTGGTCGAGATCTCCGATGCATTCTCGATAGCCGTCGGCTCGCCATCGATCTTGACACTCTTGGTGCCCTTAGTCAGATCCGACGACGACAGCATATTGACGTATGGTACCGGAACCGGGCCTGCGGGTGGGGATGGCGGCGAGAGACAGACATCGCCTGGTGCGATACCTTGGCCGTTGCTGCCCTTGTGAAAGAAGCCCATTTTCTCTGCGTAGACGCTGAGTGCCATGATCAGAATCCCCTCGGCATGGCACGCGCGGCGCGCATGGCCGGTAGGGCGTTGTTCGCGAGATCATGGATGTCGGCGAAGGCGAATTCTTGCACCTCCCAATCATCAGTCCAAAATGCAATGCGTTTGACCGTGGAGAACGAGGTGGGTGGATCGAGAGCCTGCAACGTTATGGCGACACGTTCCTGCTCCCAATAGTGCTCAACAGTCAACTTAGCGATCCGAGCCACACCCTCAAACCAAGGATCGGATGCATCGGGCGTCGCACCCAACCCCGTCACCACGAACGGATAGCGGCGGCCGATACGGTCCTGGCTCATGCGCCAGGCGCCAGCACAGGGTTGGTCGCCAAAGATCGCGTCCTGAACGACGAAGCGCCAGACTCGGTTGTCGAGGTCCTCACCTTCATCCGGCCGCGCGCGCAATTCCATCGACATCCAGCGGTCCCAGCGGTCGATAAAAGTCCGCGGCAGGTTCCAAGCGACGAAATCCCCCGTCGCCGGGATCTTGCCGTAGAAGCCGGGCGCGTTCATATCTGCGCGGGACATGTGAACTTCTTGAACATTTCGAGGTTGTAGGGGTTTTCGACGCTGGCGGCCTTGAGCTCGAAATCGGCGTACATGCCTTTCGTGCCCAGGCGCAGACTGTAGACATCCGAAAGCGAGGTTCCGGTGAATCGGCCGCTGCGCAACATCCTCAGCCATGCCCAGCTGCCGGTCTCGTTGAGCATGATTTCGGGCGATCCGTCGATCGGCTGGAAGGCGAGCGAAATGACCCCGGTGCCGTCCTTGCCGGGCCAGGTCATCGGTTGCGGCCGCGTTGCGTTGTTATAGTAGACGAGGCTCTGGCCATCGAGATTGAGCGTGACGCGCGTGAGGTTGGGAGACAGATCCTTCGGTTCGAGCGTGAAGCTCATCACCGGTCCGGCACCCCCGGGGAAAAGATCGTCGCGGATGTGCCTGGCCTGCTCGAACGCCGCCAGCGCCGAAGGGTCGAGGCCGAAATCGGCGCGCCACTTCCAAGGCTCGCCGGTCGTGTCGACATAATTGATCAGGTGGTCGTTGATGAAACCGTCGATCAGCCCGGCCGGCCCGAACAGGCGGGCGAAATCGTGCACGTTGACGTCGACCGCACTGGCTTCGCTGAAGGGATAGCGATTGTTCAGCGCCGCTTGGCAGAAAGGCAGTATGTCGGCCCGCCAGATGGCGTTGAGTTCCGAAGTGACCGCCTTTTGAGTCAAATTGCTGGTGTCGCCGGCTATCCCGCCCAACCAGCTGTTGATGGGATCGGGCAGGATCTGGGCCTGCCTTGCCACCGCGCCCGTCAGTTCGGCAAGGCCCCCCTGTTTCTTGATGGCGTCCTGTGGATTGGGGTTCGCGGTGACCGTTTGCAGGACGTTCGAAAGCGCGGTCAGTGCGACAACGGCAGCATCCAGCGCCGGTGGCTGGCCGTCGACCTCTGCGATGGTGCTCTTCAGCGGTTTGAAATGTTCGGCCACCAGATTGCCGGTCAGGTCCACCTCACTGGCGGATCCGGCGCGGGGAAGTAGTTTCGCACCCGACGTCGCCAGTTTGCCCAGCTTGCCCAGCTTGCCGAGCAGTTTCGAAGCGCCCTTGGCTGCCGCCTTGTCGTCGGCAGGCGCTTCGTCGGAACGGGTCAGTTCTGTCTCCTGAACGACCGCCGTAAGCAGCCGCTTCAGCGCTGAATCCGCACTTGAGAGGTCTTTCAGGTTTTCGCCGGCGACATTGAGATCGGTCAATGGTGCAAGCCTCATGTCGCGCAGGAAGCTATCCCATTGCGCGATGTAGTCGTCGTAGTAGAGCTTCAGAATATCCTCGGACAGCGCCGAGACGGATGTCTCGGCATTTTCCGAGCAACCGCCGGCGAAAACCGCACGATCGAGCGCCGCCTGGGCGGCGACATCGTCGATGCGGTCGAGAATGACGTCGTGAAAGCCGGAATAGGTGAAAGCGCCCGAAATGCCGACGCGTAATGTCTTGCCCGAACGCCGTGCAAACACCTTGCCGCCGTTTGGGCCGGCGAAATTGGCCGGTATCCACTCCTTCAGCCCGGCCACTGCCGGATCGGCCAACAACTGCTTGTAGCCACGCGCCGGCAACGAAATCGTGCAGACCGTTTTCAGAGCTTCGGCAACCAGGGCCTGGTCCGGCGCGACATAGCTTTCGTCGACCGTCATCCGGCGGATCGCGGCAAGCTGATGCTCTTCGGCGTCGGCTGTCGGAAATGGCGCCGCGGCCGCGAATTCGGGCAGACTGTTCACCCACCAGTTCTGGGCGTAGTCTGGATCCATCTGCGACAGGCCCGTCATCATGCGATAGGTCTTGAGCGCACCGAGCATGAAGTCGGGATCGCGGATCTGGCGCCACATCGTCGCCTCGAGCAGGGCCACCATCCGGGGCTCGAGCACGTTGCGGAGGGCGTGGTCATAAGTGTCGGCCTGTGCCCTGACCAGTTCCGCCGAGGCCGATGGGCCAAGCAGATCGTGGGCAGCGCCCGGCGGTGCTGTCCGGGCATTTGCGACCGCGTCCATCGCCTCGAGCGCGCCGTCCATGGCAGGCCGCTCCACCGATGCCGGGGTTGCGGCAGCGGAGGTCAGCGGCGTTTGCAGCGCTTCGAACTGGCCTGCCTGCGCCGAGATCGCATGGCGGTTGTCAAAATAGGACCAGGTGAACAGGCCGCCTGCCAGCAACGCCGCCGCAGCGCATGCGGCAGCGGCGCCGCGCCAGATCCAGGCTCGGCGGCGTTGCGCCAGTGGGTCAAATGTACCGAGGCCTGCTTCCTTGAAGATGACTTCAGTGAGGAGGTTCTTCAGGAAGAAGCTGCGTTTCTCGACCCGAGATGCGGGCAGGGCGCGCCGCGGTGGAAGACCGAAGGAGGAAGACAGCGCGGCGGTCAGCCGGTCGATAGGCGCCCCTTCCTGCGTCGCCGATGTCAGGTAGAGGCCGCGCAGCCAGGCAGCCTCCTCATACCGGCTTTCGCCGAACATGGCTTCGACCAGCACCTGAATCGGTTCGGACAAGCTTGTCAGTTGGGCGGGAAACCTGAAGATTTCGGCACGGGCGGCGAGTTTGTCCTCGTCCTCCAGGCGCGTCACCAGGCGCCGCTCGAGTTCGGTCGCCAGCGTCGCGATTTCTCGTTCGATGGTCTTGCCATCCACGCGCGCATCCAGCGCGAACGTCGTCCCCCACACCTGTTCGCGCGAGGCGGTCGACAGGCCGCCGAAGAAGGGCTCGAAGCCCTTGATCAGGTCGGCCTTGGTCAGCATCAGATAGACCGGCAGGCGGATTTCAAGCCGGTCGTTGAGCTCGGCCAACCGGCGGCGGATCTTGCGCCCGTGCGCCTTGATGGCCTCGTCGCCCTCGGAAAGGACGTCGATCGAAAGCGCGACGATCACGCCGTTCAGCGCACGGCGGCCGCGATGTTTCTTCAAGAGGTCGAGGAAACCGAGCCATTCGGCCGCGTCGACATCCGGCTGGCTCTCCTGCTGGACATAGCGGCCGGCGGTGTCGATTAGAACCGCGTTTTCGGAAAAGAA
This sequence comes from Mesorhizobium sp. B2-3-7, assembly GCF_006442695.1. Lineage (NCBI taxonomy): Bacteria > Pseudomonadati > Pseudomonadota > Alphaproteobacteria > Hyphomicrobiales > Phyllobacteriaceae > Mesorhizobium > Mesorhizobium sp. B2-3-7. Next base: position 275,102 of record NZ_VFVV01000005.1, read on the forward strand.
CCAGTCACAGTTGCGCGTGCCACCGACCCCCTGCAAGTCGTCTGTGAGGTCGATCGGAAAATTCAGTCCGGACTGCCGCAAGGCGGTGGTCTTGCCGGTGGCCGGCGGCCCGACGATCACATACCAAGGCATCTCGCGCAGGAACTTGCGCCCGCCCAGCTTGCGGCGCCTCAGTTCGGTCATCACCTCGGCAAACTTGGCGCCCACGGCGGCGACGTTCTCTTCGCCTGGGCTGAGCGGCTTTTCCACCGCTGGCGCGGCAATCTCGGCGACGAACATGCGGTTGGCGCGGATCGCCCGGCGCTGGGCAACGATCAGCCAGACCAGCCAGAAGATGACCAGCAGCGCGATGATGACGATGCGCACATTTTCGGAGGCGAAGGGGTCGTAGGGACCGACCCTGACGATCGGACCGAAGATCCAGATAACCAGGGATAGCAGCGTCAGGCCGATCAGCGTCCACAGCCAGCGCGATGTCAGGACCGCCCAGAGGAAGCGCAGGATGAACATCTCACAGCCTCTTTTCGACGAGCACCTCGACGCGGCGATTCAAGGCTCGCCCCTCGCGCGTGCTGTCGCTGGCCACAGGATCGGTGGCAGCCCGGCCCTCCGAATGGACGCGATCCTGCGGCACTCCGTTTTGAACCAGCATGTCGGCAATCGTCCGGGCGCGAGCCTCGGATAGTCGCTGGTTGGTCGACAGCGGGTTGGTCTTTTGCAAAGGAACGCTGTCAGTATGGCCGACCACCGTGATGTTTCCGATCAGCTCCTGATTGGCGAGGATCACCTTGGCGATCGAACCGATCAAGGGTTCGAAACCATCGGTCAATTGTGGCCGCGATGACTGGAATAGTTCGGGGTTGGAGGCCTGGATGATCAGCTTGGCCAGTGAAACGCTCTCCGTGCCGCTGAGAGCAGATTTGAGCTCGGCCGGCGCCCCCGCCTGGAATTCCGGCAACAGCGCAAAATCCACTTTTTCCGGTGGCGGGGCGTCGACTTTGGGCGACGCGCGGGTGATGTCGCCGCGGGCAGGCGGTGGCAGGGCACGAACAAGTGCGGAAAGCTCGACCGCCTGGCTGCTCAGTCCCATCGACAGCCCGATATGGATCGCCGCGGCTGCAACCGCAGCACCGAGCGCCATGACCCAGATCGGCACGATGAAGCGCTGCGGCTGGTCGGAGGCGATGACACCTTTCCAGTTTGGCGCTAAAGGCGCGCCTTCGGCGTCGGCATTGCGCAGGAAGCGGGCCGCCGCCACGCGAACCGCATTGAGCGAGCGGTCGCCTGAGCGGCCGGGCACGCGATATTTGCCACGGAAGCCGAGCGCCAGGCAATGGTACTGCAGTTCGAGCAATTCTCGGTCCCGGTTAGGATGTCGTTCCAGTTCGTCGAGTCGCGTGAAGAATTGCGTGCCGGCATCGACATCGCCGCGCAGCATGACGACGAGCGGCTGCCGCGGCCAGGCGCTGGCCCCGCCCCAAGGCGTGTTCAGGGCCAGATCGTCGAGCAACGCAGCCACCACCCAGGCTGCCTGGTCGGCTCGCTCCATCGAGGACCCCGTCGACATAGCCGTGTCGCGTGCCCGAACCAGTTCTTCGAGCAAACGGGTGCGCAAGACTTCCGGATTGTCTGGCGGCATTGCGCTTTCGAGCTCGGGGGCGAACTCGAGCAAGGGCGCAAAGGCGTTGACAAGCGCGTTCGGGTGGGTGCGAGAGCGTTTTACCAGTGCGCCCGGCGAAAGTGGCGCCATGGGCCTTGGCATCGGCGCGCCGCTCAATCGTATGCGAGTGCGTTCGCGATCCTCCGACAGTCCGAAAGGATCATCGCGGCTCATGATCTCACCTGTTCACCGAATAGCAGTCCACCTGCGGCTCGCTTGGCAACACGCCCGAAACACCGATGACGAAGCCTGGTGCGTCGAGCAGCGAGGCCCAGTGTTCGCTTTTCTGATCCAATTCGAGGCACAGTCGATCGCCGTCGTAAGGGATTTCGCGTGGCTGGGAATGAAGCGGTTTTAGCGGAATGCCGGGCAAGCGCGATTTCCACAGGCCCTCGAACTCGTCGGCCGAGCCGACGGTCGCCTGATTGACGAAGATCTTGCGCAGGGCATCCTCCGACAGCTCCGAGCCGACCCGGATGACGATGCGGCTGGCCACCAGCAGCTTTGGGTTGTCGATGCGAATTTTCCAGACATTGGTCGAGTGCCGCATGACAGGCAGCGCACGCGATTTCGGCTCGATGTAACGAAGGCTGAGAATGAGCGAGCGCAGCGCGTCCGCCAGCGCCGAATAGGCAGGGCCGGGCGCCATGTGATCGTAAGCGGGCAACTCGCCCAGCCGCCGCGCGCTCGATCCGTAAGTTGCCATCGAACCGGCGAGCCCGGCGAGTTCCAGGTAAAGCTCGGCCGGATGGAAGACATCCTGCGCCAGCATGTGAGCCAGACGCGGACGCGCCGCATTGGCGAGATTGAGCATCAACAGATCTTCGACGCTGCGCCCAGGCCCGCCCATGACCATCTTGCCATGCGCCTCGGCGATCTGGTCGAGGCCGGTGACAACTTCCAGAAGCAATTGCCGATACCAGGCCACCGCGCCGGTAACCAGTGCCGGTGGCAGGAAGCTCTCGTCCAGAGAGACGCCGCCATCGGCTCGAACTCCGTTGAGGTCGGCTATCGGCAAGGCGGTGTAGCCACCAACCGACTTGCCAGGTGCAAGCAGCAGCGCCTGCGGACGGGCGATTTCTATTTCTTCAGGATCCGAACCGCCCTGGACAGCGTCGCGCACCGAAACGATCCGCCCGTGATATCGCGCTCCAGAGGCGGCGGCGTGTGCCGGATCGAAGCCGACACCACCGGGAGGCTCCAGCGGCAAGGCGACCAGCACCGGCCCTGCGCTCGTCTCGGGGGTGACCGGCAGCGGTCGCGGCGCGTCCATCCAATCCGGAATGGAAAAAGGTGTCCCATCCGGGAAGATGCCCCGGGCCGACAGGATCGCGACCTGGCCGGATTCCAGCAATGCCTGGTCCAGCGTCAGCTGTCGAAAGCCGAACGTATGCAGTTGTCCGGCCTGCAACGCGCCGCGCACCGTCGCCTCGAAGAAACGATCCTGCTGCTGGAAATGCTGGGTTCGCAGGAAAAGTCCTTCGGACCATAGCACCCTGTTTGCATCGCTCATGCCGCTACTCTCTGCATTGAGCTCCCTTACCTTGGCTGCTAGGCGGAGATGCCGCCGCTGCCCAACGTGACATTGATGGTGAACTTTGATCCCGGCGACACCGACTTGGTTGTCCGCCAGTTCCTGCCGCCAGGTTCGCGGATCAGTGCAACGAAGCCCAGAGCCGTCGCGTCCGGCTCGACAGTGATGGTCTTGGATGCGGATTTTCCGGGCCCGACGGCGATCTGGTCGGAACCGATAAGATCTCCTGCGAGTGCGCTGCCGGCATCCCCCTGCAGCGCAAAATAGTCGGCGGAATTGAATTTGCCGGTGCTTTTTAACCGCATCACGAGAACCGTCACCGGCCGGTCGCCGCCACCTGGCCCCGGATTCATGCCGGCCCCGCCGGTCACGTTGACGGTGATCACCGACGGCTTTGGCGGACCGCTCTGGCACGCTGCAACCAGCCCGGTCGCGCCCAGGGCAATCATCAATTCACGTCGGTCGATCATGGCTTACTCCTCCTCATATGCATCTCGAAAATCAGTGCCGATTTCGCCAAGGAAGCTTTTTTCCGCGCTTTCGGCGATTTCGCGATGGCGTTTTTGATAGAGCTCCCACAGCTTGGCGCCGCGCCCGCCCGAAAGCAGGGTGCCGATCGCCGAATTCGATTTCAGCTCGTCCTCGATCGCTGCGGGATCGAAACGATCGATCATCCGTCGCAAAGCGGCCTGTATGCCTCGCCAAGCGCGCACGTGATGTTGCGCGAGATCGCGAACTGCATCGGCGATGGCCGCCTCCCCGGCGAGAAATCCGGGGCTGCGCTCGGCGATCAGCGTCACGATGGCGTCGTCGACCGACGGCAGAAATTTGAGCGGATTGACTTCGGAGGCACCGACCATTGTCTGGGCGACGCGAGCATTTCCTTTCTCCTCGGCCCGCTTGCGCAGAAGCTGCATCAGCCCTTCCATCATCAGCCGGTATTCGCGGCCGAACTTCTCCATTTCCACGATGCTGTCGCGCCCGGGGAAATCGGCTTCCTCGACGCCCATGCCGCGCAAGAAGGCGGCGCGGAGCGCCATCTCGGCGGGCTGCGCGCTTGCCGGCGGGCGGGCAGGTTTGGAAGCAGCACCCATGCGCGCTGGAGGCAGGACATCGGCCGGTTGCGCGGGAATATCCCAGGGATTGGCGGATGGTGGCCGTTGGGCAATGCGCTCGCGCTGGCCGGTCGAGGCCGAGTTATTTGTCGAACTGGGCGAGGAGACCGGTCCGAAACCAAAATCATCGTTGAAGTCGGACAGCTTTCCCGCTGCGGATTCAGCTCCGTGGCTGGGAGGGGGGGGCCGGTCGAGGCTGAATGGATCCGCCCGGCTGCCCACCCCGCCCTGCTCGACATAAACGGCGGCGTTTTTCGACACCGGCGTTGAAACCGGATCGAGGCTGAACGGGTCGTCGAAAGCAGGCGAGTTGCGCTGGCCGGAAGACGCGCGCTCGAACGCCCCTGGGATCGGCTGCTCGAATGGGTTCGGCAGATCAGCAGGTCGAGGCCGTTGCGGCGCTTCTTCGACCTTGGCGGAAAAGAAGTCATCGCGGCCGATGCTTACCGGCGCCCGCGATGCCGCTGGCAGACGTTCTGGTACCGGCTGGATGACTGCGGGCGCTTGAGCGGCCGCGATCTGCAGGTCGACACAGACGACGTAATCGCCCAGCCTGAGCCGCATGCCGCTTTGAAGGCGTGCGGACTTGCCTGGACCAAGCGGGCTATCGGAATCGTTTATGAACAAACCGCTGCTCGATGTGTCGGTGACGAAATATCCATCTCGCCCGCCAGAGATTTTGCAGTGAGCGCGTGAAACGAACATGTCGGGATCATCGATCTGCCAGCCTGCATCGGCGCTGCGGCCGATCACCAGCTCACCTTCGTCCAGGCGAGTTTGCCGCACCGCCTGGGTGCGTGGCCCTTGCTCTAGCGTTAGCAGCAGACTCATGCCGCGCCCCCCGCCATTTCCGGCCGCCATCCGACGATTGTGCGCAGCCGCATATCATCAGCATCTCCCCTTTCAGCGGGTCGCGCAAGCCAGGCGGTTCGGCCGAGCTGCACCGCTCCAATACGGGGCGGCGGCACTGCCTCACGCGCAAGCACGATACGCAGATCGACATCGAGAGATTCTCCGACCATGTCGCGAACCGCGTGCTGGAACAGTTTGAGCCGCTGGCTGCCCGGCAGGAATGTCTTGAAATCATCATACTTCAAAGGGCCGACCCGCAGTTCGATCCTGCTTTGGCGGGTGAAAACGCGTGGGCCGATCGTCGCCCCCCGACCGAGCACAGCAAAGGATTTTGCGAGGCGGGTCTGGAGGCCTGCTGGTATGATTGTCCAGGCGGCGACGAATTCCTTGATCTTTACCGGCACCTTGAAGGCTTCCGCCAGGAACAGTGTCAGTCGTTCCGGGCCCTCGACCTGGCTGGCGAGCGAAGCCGCCTGGCGAAGCTTCACCATGTCGAGATCGATGTTTCGGGTGCCGGGAAGTCCGATACCGGCCATGGCCGCAAGCATGGCGCGAACCCGGCCACCGACCGCGCGTTCAACCTGAACGGCCGGATTCGCATCCGCCCACGCCCGATAGTAAAGGGCGATCATGCGGTGCTGCAGAATGTTGACGAAATCGACGAAAGTAGTGTCGCTGGTCAGCTGTGCGTTGGCCCCGGCGAACCACCGCTGCGACAGCCGGTCGAGCACCCAGCGCGTCAGATGCAGCGGCATTGGACCCTCGGGGCCCAAGAGACCCAGATTTGCAATCGTGACCCGGGCCGGCTTGCCGTTGTCGGCTTCGCGGAAATGGACCAGGTCCCTGGCCGAGAAGGCGAGGCGCACATGCTGGCCAAGCCTTGCCGGCTCACGGTCGGGACGGCCGGAATGGCCGAACACGGCATTTTGCTGTTCGAGACGGCGCAGCAATTCGAAAAAGTCGAACCCTTCGGACAGACCTTCAGCGGGGTTTGGGCTGGGCTTGTCTAGATCAGGGAGCGATTGCCGGGCGTCATCGGCCATGGCACATCCTCCTGCTTCTGCAGCAGCCGCGTGCGGGTCCGCACGAAACCGTTTATTCCGGCATATCGGGCGAACAGCCGCGCCAGCAAAGCCGAAAGCAGCAAAGTGCTTTGGCCAGCCAGGATGGATTCATCGACATGCAACGTAACCTCGGTGCCGCGTCCGAAGCACATCGGCCCCTCGATCTGAAGCCGCTCCACGACCGGCCGCGAGTCGATGCGGGCGATCGAATGTACATTGCGAGCCAGGCTGGGATCGCCTCGGTCGGCATAGATATCGAGAAGCGCATGCAACGGGTCGACGCCGCGGCCCTCCTTGGCAAGGCTGAGAAAGTTGAGCATGAGCTGTGCCACCAGCCGCCAGGCGAGATCGTCGGCGCGCGATTCACCCTCGGCCCCTGTGGGCAGTGCTGCGGGGATCGCCGGATGCGGTGGACGCAGGGCTCCAAGGAGCCTGACGATTTCGACCGGGTCGCCGGCCTCAAGCGTCAATGTGGGATTGTCATCGAGGATCGGCAGGTCACGATTGGTGCACAGTGCTACGACGTCGAGACGCTTCAGAGGTCGGTACGCCGGGCTAGCGAGCGGTCGCGATACGGCCAGGAAAACGTCGTCGCCGGTGTATGACGTGCGCGTTAGACCGTCGCGCCGTTCGTCTTCGGTCGCGCGCCGAGGGCGCCGCTCGGTTGAGTAGACCCACCCACTGCCGCTGTTCTGCCCCAGGCTGAACAGTTCCGGAATTTCGGCGTCGTTGCCTTCGGTGTCGGCGTCCTCAACACGAATGATCCGATAGATTTCAAAGTCGCGCGCCCGCGTGCGGTCTGCATGCAAAACCTGGCGTGTCTTACGCGCATCGATCTCGACGACGTTGCACTCACGTTCGAAAAGATTGATGATCGGCGTTGCGAAAAGTTCGAAGTCGGCCGATGTCAGATCGGCCAACTCTGGCACCGGACGCCTGAATTGGAAGACGATCTCAAGCCCTCCGTCGCATCGACGCACGACAGGCTGTAGCCCCGAAACCCGCACATAGTGGAAGCGCTCGGGCATTATGAAGTATTCTCGCAGGAGGCGATATCCTTCGAATGTCGGGCGGGTACGCGGCATCAAGGCTTCGTCGTCGCTGATGCCAACCATTTCGGGCGCTGGCAAGGGCGACAACGGGTTGGTCTTGCCCTCAGCGCGTGCGCCAACGGTTGAGCAAGTGCCGAAGATCGCGTCGAATAGCAGCGGCGCCTTGGTTCGCCCGGCAAAATAAATATCGAGCCGGTCGAGCGTCAATTCGTGGAGCTTGCCTTTTCCGGTCGGGGCCAGCGTGATGCGGAGCGCCGCCTCGCCGCGCACACCGCCGACCGTGGCCATCCCGGCCGCCGCCAACGCGCTGCGGTCCTGAAAATAGCTGACCGAAGTGATTGCTATCGGCCACAGGGTCGTCTCTTGCGCGGTCGAGAAAGTGCAGCGCGTCGAAAGGCCGGGCCGCAGGCTGGAAACCAGCCGGGTGTTGCGCCTGACGACGTGGCCGTCGAGCATGGTCTGGACCTGCTGGCCTGGTTTGAGCACCACCATCGCCGTTGCCGGCGCCGGGGTGACCAGATCGGGATAAAGAACGTCGAGCACACTGCGCGAAAATCGCGAACGCTCGGCGTCGACCTTTAGCCGGGTGCGCGCCGCGAGGAAAGCCACGCCATCCAGCAGCCGCTCAACATAGGGGTCCGGACAGGGGACCGTATCGAGGGAGAGGTTGCGCGCGACCGCTGGATGCATATCGGCAAATTCGGCCGCAAGGCCGCGGATGTGGGTCAACTCCTCCTCGTAATATTCGACGAAGACCCGATCCATCTCAGGCGTCCCTGATTTCGGTCCGCGCCGCGCCGTTATCGAGATTGATCGTAGTGCGCAGGCGCATGCGTTCCGGTGTCGGGGTTAAGATCAGCACACCGTCAATCTCGATCTTGAGGCCCGCGGTCTTGTCGCCAAGCGTCACTGTGACCTTTGTTGCGCTTTCCTTGAGGCGGGGCTCGAAGGTGGCGAGCACCGCACGGATCTCACGCGCCAGCACATCGCGATCAAAGTCGCGCGAAGACCTGCCCGAGAAGGAGGGGACGCCGTAATTGACCACGCTCCGGCGCACCTCCGGGAAATCTGCGAGCGATGGTGGGTTGTCCGATACCTGTTCATTTTCCAGATCGGACAGGAGCGGCGTGGCCTCGAAGCGCTCGGTGTTGAAGAGCGCCTCGACGTCACGCCGCACTGCTTCTCTGAGGACGCGGGCTGACACCACAACGCCGCGACTTTCGATCTCGACCCGATGCTGGGTCTGAAAGGCCAATCGATGCAGACGCCGTTTTTGCTCGGCTGTGAGTTCGGCATCAGCGTCGATGGCCCGCGCGCTGGCGCCAACGAGGGCGTCGACACGGTCGGCGCCAAGCTCGTCGAGCAAGACATGGCGCAGCTCGTCTATCTCCGAGGTCAGACCAGGCAGGTCATTGACGAGGCGATCCCAAAGCGACGGCTGGACGGCCTCGCTTTTTGCCCGCAAGCTGCCGGTACTCTGCTGCTTGCCAGCGTCGGGTCGCCGACCCTCACTTGCCGACATAGACATCCATTTCGGCTTCATCATTGCCGTCATAGACGAACTTGATCTTCTTGTAGGCGAAGCTGACCTCTTCCTGGATCAGGTCTTCCTCATCCTCGGCCTGCGACATGTCGTATTCCATGATCGAGGCGTCGGTGAGGGTGACGACCAGATAATCCTTAGTCTCGCCATCGATCGTCCGACGTGCCGAGAACACCACTTCATCGAGGGCCTTGTTCTCGAACAAGGCTTTCTTGAGATAGGGCGAAGATTTGTCGTAGTGTTTGATGAATTTGATCATGCCCATGGACACGCGGCCCCGACGTGAGAGCGAATTCGGGTCATAGGGTGCGACCATCTTGTAGTCGACGCCATGGATTTCGATCTCATCATCGTGGCCGTCGCGGGTGCTGGGGCCCTTGATATCGGGAACCTTCAGAAAACCATCAATCTTTACTGGCATTGTCTCTCTCCACCATTGTCAAAAAAAAGATTGTTGTTGCTGCAATCAAGTCTTAACGGACGGCAGTTCCGACACCAGTCGAAGCGAGGCATTGATGCCCTCCAACTGGTAATGCGGGCGCAGATAGAAGCGGGCGTTGTAGTAGCCCGGCCGCCCCTCCACGCTGTCCACTTGGACCTCGGCGGCGGCGAGCGGGCGCTTGGCGCGCGCCTTGTCGTCGGCAAAGGCCGGGTTGGCCAGCACGTAGCGGTTGATCCACTCGGTCAACCAGATCTGCATGTCGGAGCGTTCCTTAAACGACCCGACCTTGTCTCGCGCTATGGCTTTGAGATAGTGCGCAAAGCGCGAAACCGGGAACAAGTAGGGCAGGTTGGCGCTCAGCCGCTCATTAGACTGCGCATCGGGGTCCACCAGTCGGCCGGCGCGCGTTTCGTCGTCCTGTAACGAATGGGCACCGATGAAAGCCGCAAGATCCGTGTTCTTCCGGTGCAGGATCGGCATCAGGCCAAGCTTGGCGAGTTCCGCCTCACGCCGGTCATCAATGGCGACTTCCGTGGGGCATTTCATCGCTATCGACCCATCATCGGTCGGGAAGCTGTGCACCGGCAAATTAAGCACCGTTCCGCCGTTCTCGACGCCGCGGATCTGGGTACCCCAGCCAAACAACTTGTGGCTGCGGTTGATGTTGACGCCCATCGGGAAGGCGGCGTTCATCCAGACATACTTGTTGTGATCGCCCTGCACCTCTTCCTCGAAGGTGAAGCCCTTCACCGGAACGGTGTCCGTGCCATATGGCAGCCGGGCCAGGACGCGGGGCATGGTCAGCCCGATGTAGCGAGCATCCTCGCTTTCCCGCAGCGACTGCCAGGAGGCATAGGCCGGGTTGGAAACGATCTGCTGCAGATCCTGAGGGTTCGGCAATTCCTGCCAGCTATCCATACGAAACAGTCGAGGCGAGGCGGCCGCGATAAAAGGCGTGTGCGCAGAAGCGCAGATGCCGGAGATGTTGCGTAGCAGACCGACGTCGCGCGGGTGGTTGGAAAATTCGTAGGCGCCGATCACGCAGCCGATCGGCTCGCCGCCAAGCATCGAATATTCGTCTGTGTAGACTTTCTTGAAGATCGGACTCTGATCCCACATCTGGCCTTCGTAGTCTTCGAGCGTGTCGGCCAGCTGTTCCTTGGAAATGTTCATCACCCGGATTTTAAGCTTCTGGTCGGTCTCGGTGTTGTTGACGAGGTACCACAGGCCGCGCCATGTGCCTTCCATTTCGCGCACTTCCGGTGCGTGCAGGATCTCGTTGACCTGAGCCGTCAGCATCTTGTCTATACCGGCGATCAGCGACTTGATCGACTTGATGGCATTGGACGAGATGGTTGTGGTGTCGGAACGGGACTGCGCTGCGAGCGCGAGATTGCGCACGAGTTGCTGCAGCTTCTCGCTGTCGTCTTTCTTGACCTTGAAATCCTTCTCGAGGAGTCCACTGAATTCTCCAAGGTCTATGGCTTCGGCCTCGGCGGCGAGGGTGGCGGTCTTTTGCTGTTCGGCCATGGTTATTCTCCCGTCTTGTCGTCGTCAGCCAGCGCCTGGCTGGCGATCTTGCCAAGAAGTGGCTCGTTGTTCAGCAACTGCGCGATACGTTTTTCGGCGTCTACGCGGCCATCCATGAAGCCCAGCAATTCCTCGAGTTGACGACGCATCTTGAGGATCTCGGCCAGTTGCGGAACCTGCTCGGCGATCTTGTCGGGGGCGAAATCGCCCATTTTGGTGAAGGTGAGATCGAGTGCCAGTTCCTCGTCGCGCTCTTGGCCTTCGGCCTGCGGCAGCGTGTTCTTCACCCGCGCTTTGACGCGGGGTCCGAGCGCCTCCATGAACTTGGGGAAGCGGTTCGCGTCGGTCTCGACAAAGGAGCGGTCCAGAACCGACTTTGACGCTTCCTTGGTTTGCGAAGCACCGGAAAGGTCGGCCATCACGCCCATGACAAACGGCAGTTCGATCGTCGTCGGGCTGCCGTAGGTTTCCACGTCATAGGCGATCTGCACCCGTGGCGCGCGATTTCGTTCGATGACCTTGGCTTTGCTTTCGGCTGGCATGTGTCTTACCTTTCATCTTTCTGTGCCGTCTTCTTGATATCGGGAACGCCGGCAAGAAGCCGAAATTCCTTCAGTCCCGACGGGGCGAGATCTTCCATCAGTTCAACGAAATCCATATGCACCATTCGGCGCACGCGCCTTGCCAGGTGCGGGATCGGGCTGGACGGTTCGGTGCTGTCATAGAAGGCGACGACGAGATCGAGGCATTTGACGACGTCGTCGCGCGAGGAGATCCGGTCGGGCAGGCCGCTGTCGCCGGATTTTGCGTAGCTTGCCACGCTTGCCATCGTATCGGCTCCATCGCCGTTGCGAACACGTGCTGCCGGTTCTGCTGGCGTCGCGACCGGCTTTGCGAGGCCGTTCGCGGCAGTGGCACCGGTCGCGTTTCGTTCGAGGGTCGTCAGCAGACGCTGCAGAAACCGCTTTAACTCGGGAAGCGTGGCGCCAGCGCCTTCGAGGCGGGAGTTAAAGGCGGCTTCGGCGCTCTCGAGAGCGGCGATCGCGGCGCGGGCGTCGGCTATGAGCAACGTCATTTCTGGCCCGGCCTGATCAATCAGCGCCGCGCATGCGCTACGCACCCGGTTCACCAGTTGGCTGTGCTCGCTTGCCAGCTTCGCCTTCTCGGCCGCATTCAGTCCCGAAGCAGCCTCCTGCAGCATGACCCGCTCGTCAAGCGAACCCTTCTCCAGATCCGCGCCCAGGATCGGCCCAATGGCGCGCGGCGCAAAGAATGTCATTTTCCGCAAATCTTTGAGTAGACCGTCCTGGCTGTTCTGAAGGTCGGTAAGCGCATTGATGCGGCGCAAGGCTGCTTCGCGCGGCGTGGCACCGGACCGCAGGGCCGGATGCATGGTCGTCCAATGCTGATCGACAGTTTGCGCGATGAGGGTCAGGCCGGCAGCCAGGCCGGCCAACCCATGCTCGTTGGCCAGTCCACGCGTAACAATGACGAGAAGGCGCAGGTCCCGGCCGTGAGACCGCAACTCTTCAGCCCTGGTAAGCACGGTAGGCCAGTCTATCGGAACGTCGACTTCAGTGTTTTTGCTGCCTTGGAACTCGACTTTCTTCTGCTGTTCCGTCAGTCGCTCCAGCTCATGAAAGGCCGGGTCGTTGCGCAAATCCTCCCCTGACGGATTTTCACCGTCGAGCGGAGTAAGCCAAAGTGCGACATCAATCACACAGACCCCCAGCGACCGGCCCTCAACGGCACCTGACCCAAGGTTACCACACTGATGTGCCGTACGCCAATTAAAGCCGCTGCTTAAAAGCTAACGAAAGCTGACCACCGCGTGTTCGCTATGGGATGGCTTGGCGAGACTGCCGAACCCAGTCGGCAAAATACACCACACGGATGCGCGAATTCTTCTGCCGCCAGTGGTTAGGGTTTCCAAAGGCTGACGGCCCCGCGAACGGCCTTGGCGACGCCGTCCATCAGGCGCTTTGTCAAGCGACGGCTTATGTGGCAGGTTGTCGACTGGCAGATTGCAGGAGCAGGTTCGATGGAACAGCGCCGGTCGTCACAGAGCTTCAAGCGTAAGGAACTGGTCGGCAAGCTCAATCCTGTCGGCGTGCGCGCCTTCAAGGCAGCCGCGGACACCGCCAAGCTGCGCGGCAACCCTTACGTCGAACTCGTCCACTTCATCGAGCAACTGGTGCTTTCCGATCGCTCGGACGTGCAAATGATCATCGCCGATGCGGGAGTGGATGCCAGCCGGCTCACGGCCGATATGACCCGCGCCGTGGACAAGCTGCCATACGGCGCCACATCGATCGAGGAATTTTCCGACCACATCTTTCATGCCATCCAGGAGGCCTGGAACTTGGCGACGCTTGAGTTCAGCGTCGAGGAAGTCCGCAGCGCGCATATTCTGCTCGCTTGCCTGAAGACCCCGGTCCTAGAAGGCCTGCTGTCGAAGATCAGCGGCGCATTCGACGAGATCGACGCCGACGCGGTGATCGCGCGGTTCGCCGATGTCATGGAGGGCTCACTCGAAGCTGGCACCTCGACCACGGTCTCCGCAACGGAGATGCCACGGCGGGCTCCGGGTGGGGATTCGGCGCTGGCGAAATACGCCACCGACCTGACCCAGCGCGCCCGCGACGGCAAGATCGATCCCGTCGTCGGCCGCGACCCCGAGATCAGGCAGATCGTTGATGTCCTGATGCGGCGGCGGCAGAACAACCCGATCCTGACGGGCGAAGCCGGGGTAGGCAAGACCGCGGTCGTCGAGGGCTTCGCCTTGCGTATTGCCCAGGGCGATGTACCACCGATGCTACAGGGCGTCAGCGTGCGCATGCTCGATGTCGGTTTGATGCAGGCCGGGGCAAGCGTAAAGGGCGAGTTCGAAAAACGGCTTAAGGCTGTAATCGACGAGGTGCAGTCGTCCGAAACACCGGTTATCCTTTTTATCGATGAAGCTCACACCTTGATCGGCGCAGGCGGCCCTGCTGGAACCGGCGACGCGGCCAATCTCCTGAAGCCGGCGCTGGCACGCGGTGAACTGCGTACCGTCGCGGCAACGACCTGGGCTGAATACAAGCAGCACATAGAAAAAGACCCGGCGCTGACCCGTCGGTTTCAGGTGGTAAAGATCGACGAGCCTTCCGAAGCTGTGGCCGTTCTCATGTTGCGCGGGGTGGCCGGAGTTCTCGAGCAGCACCACCGGGTGCAGATACTGGATGAGGCGATCGAGGCGGCAGTGGGCCTGTCACACCGCTATATCCCGGCGCGGCAACTACCCGACAAGGCGGTGAGCCTTCTCGACACCGCTTGCGCCCGGGTCGCAATCTCGCAGCATGCCACGCCGGCCGAGCTCGAGGATATCATACGGCGTCGCCAGGCGCTGGAGGTCGAGCGCGGCATCATCGATCGTGAGGCGGCGATCGGGATCGAGGTGACCGAACGGCAGGCACGGGTCGACACCGGACTTGCCGAAACAGGGGTCGCGCTGGCTGCCGCGCAACAACGTTGGGACCGCGAAAGAGTTTTAGTTGCCGAGATACTCGAATTGCGTGCCCGGCTGCGCGGCGACGGTATGCCGCTCGATGCGATGGAAACGCCAGCGGATGCCAACGCCTCTGAGTCTGAGTTGCCTGAGATCCAAACGCCCAAGGACAAGGCATCCGATCCCAAAGTGAAAACGGCTGTTGCCGATGGACTTCCACCTGATCCGGTCGCCGATCTTACCCGGTTGCGCGAACGCATGGCTGAACTGGCCGAGGCGCAAGGCGAGGCGCCGCTGATCCTGCCCTCGGTTGATCGAAATGCCGTGGCCGCGGTGGTCCAGGACTGGACCGGCATCCCCACGGGGCGCATGCTGTCGAGCCAGACCGAAAAAGCCCTCCGGCTCGCGGCCACTCTGTGCGAGCGCGTGGTTGGCCAAGAGCATGCCATGGAGATGATCGCCAAGCGTGTGCAGACCAGCCGCGCCGGGCTCGGCGCGCCGGAAAAGCCGGTGGGGGTGTTCCTGCTTTGTGGCCCCTCCGGCGTCGGCAAGACCGAAACCGCGCTGGCCTTGGCGGAGACGCTTTATGGTGGCGAACAGAACCTGATCTCGATCAACATGTCGGAGTTTCAGGAGGCGCATACTGTCTCGACTTTAAAGGGAGCGCCCCCCGGCTATGTCGGCTACGGCAAGGGTGGCATCCTGACAGAGGCGGTTCGGCGCAAACCCTATTCGGTGATCCTGCTCGACGAGGTCGAGAAGGCGCATCCGGACGTCCACGAAATCTTCTTCCAGGTTTTCGACAAGGGCATGATGGACGACAGCGAAGGGCGGCGCATCGATTTCAAGAACACATTGATCCTGCTCACCTCGAACGTCGGCTCCGAAGTCATCATGGACCGGACGAGGAACGGCACGGTTCGGACCGGCCTCGAAGATCTGGATACGGCCTTGCGCCGGCCGTTGCTGAAGGTTTTTCCGGCGGCGTTTCTTGGACGGGTGGTAACCATTCCTTACTACCCGCTGTCGGATTCGATGATCGAGGCGATCACCCGTCATCAGTTCGCCAGGATCGCTCGCCGGCTGCGTGCAACCAGTGGCGCGGAACTGGTGATCGGCGACGGCGTCATCGATCTGGTCAGGGCACGCTGCACGGAAATCGAATCCGGCGGGCGGATGATCGATGCCATCCTAACCAACACGCTTCTGCCGGAATTAAGCCGCGGCGTGCTCAACCGGTCGCTTGACGGTGAAAAGATGACGAAGGTGACCGTTGGAACCTCCGACGGGGGCTTTACTTATTTCTTCGAGTAATTTGGGCGGATGGTACCGGCGCATCAAACGGCTTTGCATCCGCGCGGTGGATTGAAGGATGCCTTCCACGGCATGGCGCAAGAGCGCGGCGAGGCTTTTGTCCGCGCTAGCGTGCAAAAGGCAACCAAGCACGCAAATGAGTTCCTTTGGGCGGCTAGACCTCTCGCCGTCGCTTGCCGTCATAGTCCCCAGGTGTGCTCATTCTGGCCCCTGGATTATACTGAACGTGAATATGCGGAAACATAGGCCCTTGATCGTTCACCAGGACTAAATACTTGGCCTTGCCAAGTTCAGAGTTAAGTTCCTGCTGCAAAAAGTATCCTAAAAGGATTGACAACATACCGGTCCCGCGATCCGCCAGCTTTTTCGTCCTAATATCAACCGCATTGCCGGAATGATGCAGGGACCAGCGGGAATGATTATACCACTCTTTTCCAGCAGTAAGCTCAAGCTCAAGCGGCCTCGGCGCATGTTGTCTGAAAACGCGTCGAATTATCGGAATGGCCTCCTGCATTTGCGGGCTGAGGCCGCTTTCAATCGTTCTCTCCCTCATCGCAATCTCCATGAAAAGAAAGCGTCATTCCCTTACCACAACCATCACACTTACGCCTCATCCATGAATATCGCAGGGCCGAGATGGAGCTTTTTGTGAGTGCAAACGTGACGCCTCAGATCGTATGCAGCCGGTGCACCATGCCATGTTGCCGTCGTCGCCCATTTTGGCGAGCGGTTCTCTGTCATGCATCGTGGCAGGATTGTCGAGTTCGGCCCACTACCCGATCATTACTGCCCCCCACTCAAACGCCGCCGAAAATACGTCAATCTGCGGCGCAACATACTGAAAACAAAAGTAAAAAAATTCCATAGATAATCAGCGACAATCGGCACGCAGATAGCTACTTCGTCGGCAGGTAGTCGTGCCGAAACCACGTCCCAATTCGCCAAGCGCCCGATGGGCTCACGGCAATTGGGGATTGCTGGTGGATTGCGGTAATTCGTTTGGTCGTGCTGGAATTTGATACGAGTGTCATTCCAAGTACCTGGCGACCATCGGCCACGCCGCAAGTTGGCGGCTATCTGCAGCCAGCTTTAAAAGCCAATGACCATCCACGGATCGGTGTCGTATCCGAGGCGCGGCTTTTCCGGGGTTGCTCCATCCGGCATTTTGGCCGTGCCAGTCAAACCGCAGTCCAGATCTCTCACCTGCTTCTTGGTCGAATGCTTCGTAGAGCACAGGGCCGCAGCATCACCGACCACCACTTTCTTTTCCTTGGCAATGGTGCCACCAGTCGCAGCGATCATGATAGCCGCGCAAAATATAGCAACTCTCATCGTACTCCCCCACGGTTGCGCATCCTCAAGATGCCGGACATTACGTTACGTCATTTTTATATTAGCACAAGCGAATATTTAATCCTCACGCCCGCCTCCTGCCAATGGCCTCGAGGCGGGCTGCTCTTCCATTTCGCGATGGCCTTCACGCCAAGCTCGTCCGCTGGATCATCGCCACGAGCGATGCCGACAACGTGATGACCGTCGGCGGCGAGCCGCGCCGAGAGCGCGCGGCCGATGCCCTTGCTGGCGGCGGTGACGAGAAATGTTCGCTTTGTCATCATGTTTCTGCCTGTAGTGAAAGAAGGGCGGTCAGGCGCACCCAGATCCAGGATCTGCGCGGGCACAGGGCGACTCCGCCGGAACCTATGGAGGTCGTCTCGACCGGCAGGAGTGCGTGGCGCTGCGCCGGACTCCTGCTCGGCCTATCGTCGTGTCAGGCGGCCCTGCTTGCGGCGCCATTCTTCGAATAGGTGGGGAAGTCCGTGTACCCCACCTCGCCATTGCGGGTGTAATAGACGGACCGGTCCGCTACGGCCAATGGCCAGCCGCTCCGAAGACGCTCGACGAGATCCGGGTTCGCGATATACGGCCTGCCGAAGGCAATCAGGTCCACCAGCCCGGTATCGAGCGCTGCCTGGGCGCGCTCGACATCATTGAAGCCGCCGCACCAGATGAACGCGCCGGGGAACGACGCTCGCGCCTTGGCGAGCATGTCGTGGTCGAGATGCCGCGCCTCGAATGTGGCCGATTCCATGTTGCCGTCGGGCAGCAGTTCGTAGAGCAGATGGACATAGGCCACGCCACGGCGCCCGAGCTGCTCGACGATGTACAGGAACGTCTCCTCGACGAGCGGATCAGCGGGCATTGAACCATATTTGCCGAACGGTGAGAGGCGAACCCCCACGCGTCCCGCGCCGAATTCCGCCACGACCGCGTCGACGACTTCCATCAGGAAGCGCGCACGATCTTCCATGCTGCCGCCGCCGTAGCGGTCGGTACGGGTGTTGAGCACCGAGTTCATGAACTGCTCGATCAGATAGCCGTTGGCGGCATGGATCTCGATGCCGTCAAACCCGACCTCCCGCGCATTGGCGGCGGCTTTGGCGAAGGTTCCCACCATGGCCGTCACTTCCTCGGTGCTGAGCGGCCTCGGCGTCTCTGCCGCCATGAAGCGCAACCGGCCGTCCGGGCCATGGGCGAACACCTCTGAGCCGACGGCCTGTTCCGCGGTCACGCCCACTGGCGCCTGGCCGTTCGGCAGAAGCGAGGAATGCGCCAGTCGGCCGACATGCCACAGCTGCATGAAGATGGTGCCGCCCTGACGATGAACCTCTTCGGTCACCGGGCGCCAGGCCTGCTTCTGGGCTTCGGAGTGAATCCCGGGAATCCGCGCGTAGCCGTGGCTGGACTGATCCACGTCGTTGACTTCGGAGATGATCAGGCCGGCGCTAGCTCGCTGACCGTAATATTTGACGGTCAGTTCGTTCGGGAGGTCGCCATCTGTCGGAAGAGCACCCTCGGAGGTGCGGGTGCGCGTCATCGGCGGCATGACGATGCGGCCCGTGAGGTGGACGGGACCTAGATCGAAGGAATCGAATAGAGAGGGCATGGGGCGGCTCCTGTGGAGAATTAAAGCTCCAGAAGATATAAAGGGATACTCCTCAGCAGATTAGTGCCGGCCTGGTGGACTCACTATTGCGTCTGAAGCTACAATAGGCGGATGAACTCGCGTTTCGATGGCATCGCCGAATTCGTAGCCGTTATTCGGCTCGGTAGTTTCACCGCGGTTGCGGCGGAAATGGGCATGGCCAAGTCCGCGATCGGCCGGGCGGTGTCGCGTCTGGAGGCGCGCTTGGGCTCCAAGCTGCTCCACCGGACGACCCGCCGCCTGACCTTGACGCCTGCCGGAGAGGCCTGGCTGGAGCACTGCGTCGCGGCACTCGACGAACTTGAGCGTGGCGAGAGCGCCCTCGCGCTCGCGCGGGACACGCCTGGCGGCGAAGTCCGCATCGATCTCCCGACGGCGTTCGGTCGACTGCACGTCATGCCCGTACTGTTAGGGGTTGCGAAACGCTATCCAGCGCTGAACCTCAATGTCAGCTTCACCGACCGGCGGGTCGACCTGATCGGCGAAAACATCGACCTCGCCGTGCGTATCGGCAATCTTGAGGATTCGACCGACCTCGTCGCGCGACAGATTGGGGTCCAGCAGACGGTGATAGTCGGAGCACCTGGCTATCTCGCACGGCGGGGCGTTCCGCGATCCTGGAGCGATCTTGCCGGACACGATTGCATCGTCGGACGACGGCAAGGCAACCGCATCGCCTGGCTGATGAAGCAACCCGACGGCTCGACAGCGCGGCAGGCCGTCCCCGTCAAGCATGAACTGCAGGATTTCGAGACGGTGCTAATGGCCGCTAAGGCAGGACACGGTCTGACGCAACTTCCGTCATGGATGGTGGAAGGCGATCTTCAAGACGGGGCCCTTCAGATTGTCCTGGAGGGCCTGTCAGGCGGCGAACTGCCGATCAGCGTCCTGTGGCCGCAGACAAAGGCGCTGCCGGCGAAGATTCGCGTTACCATAGACGGCCTCGTTCAGTGGTCGCTTGTTTCAACGAGTGTCGCTGCCTAGCAACGTCTTACTTGGAGCAGTCTCAATCGGCTGTCCGCCGTCGATCCGCCTAATCGCCTCGAAGAGCCGATCACAGGATTTTGCCAGGTTCTTGCCCGGCGTGGTGGCGACCCCGAGCAAGAGGCCGGATTCGGCAGTGGCGGGCGACGCATACCACGCGGAGAGCGGTGCGGGCGACATCCCGAAGGCCGAAACCTCGCGCGCCACGGCAATGTCCGATATTTCCCTCGGCAGCTTCAGCAGCACGGCCAGGCCCGGCGTTGCAATCTGGTCGGCATTCACATTCGCCCAAAGCTGCTCGAGCAACGTCGCGCGCCTTGCGACATAGGCCCGCTTCGTGCGGCGGAGATGGCGAATATAGTGGCCCTCCCGCATGAATTCGGCGGTCGCGAGCTGCACTGCCGGTCCCGGGGCGGGCGCTAAGCACGCCGCGACTTCAGCGAAAGCGCATACGAGGCTGGCCGGCACGATCGCGAAACCCAGCCGAAGGGTCGGGCTGATTGTCTTGCTGAAGGACCCGATGTGAATGACGCGCCCGTCGCGGTCGAGCGACGCGAGCGCCGGCGCGGCCCTGCCGGTCAGCTGAAGCTCGCTCAGATAATCGTCTTTGATCACCCAGGCCTGGGTCGAAGCTGCCCATTCGAGCAGGCGCAGGCGCCGCTCGAGCGACAAGGTCGAGCCGAGCGGCGCATGTTGACCCGGTGTGACCAGGGCAAGCTTCGCGGTCGGATGCTGGCACAGTGCGTCATCGAGATCGATGCCGTTGCAATCGACCGGGACCGGAGCGAGAGACAAACCGGCGAGTTCGAGCCCCTTTCGGGTCCATGGGAAACTGGGCTCCTCGATCCAGGCGGTCTCCCCCGCCAGCTTCAGAACGGATAGCGCCAGGCCGAGCCCCGCACCGAAACCTCCAGTGATAATGACCTGCGACGGCAGACAGATGATGCCCCGTGCTACGGCGAGGTAGCCAGCGATTTCCCGCCTCAACTCGAGTTCGCCGCGAGGATCGGGGTAGAGGGGGCGGCAGCGGCTTCGGCGCGGATGGCGTGCGCGCGCATCCGCGCGAACAAGGTGGCGGGGAAGATATCGCTTGCGGGGATGCCCATCTGGAAGATGCCGGGACCCTGCGTCATCTCCTGATAAATCCGCATGAAGGAGCCTTCGTCCGGCACCGGCTCGGATCTCGCGACGGCGCGGGGGCGCTTTGCGACGCGCGTTCCCTCGGCTGGCGTTGCCTCGATCAACTGGGCGGCCGCGAGCTTCTCATAGGCGGTCCGGACGGTGCCGCGCGCGACACCCAGCTGCGCCGCCAGGTCCTGTCATGAGGGCAACCGTGCGCCTGATTCCAGAACGCCTTCCTCGATTGCGACGGCCACGCCCTTGCGAATTTGCTCCGCAAGGGAAGTCTTGGCGGCGCGGTCCAAATCCAGGTCCAGCGGCTTGCTCATGAAGCCTCAGTACACGATTTTTTTGCGTTGTTGGTGCTTTTTCCTGGCCCGATTCGCCGGCATCTATCCGGGCAAGGAGATGCCAATGCGAATTCGTGCCATTTTCACCGCCGCCTGCGCCGCGATTGCCATCGTCGGGCCGGCCTGGGCGCGGGACGACCAATCGGAGACGGTCACGCCGAAGTTCGAGCAGGTGATCCCGAACATCCCCGGCAAATCGATGGCCGTGGTCGAGGTCGATTATGCGCCGGGCGCCGCTTCCCAGCCGCACCGGCATGCCAGGTCCGCCTTTATCTTCGCCTATGTCGTCTCGGGCGAGATCGAGTCCAAGGTGAACGATGGCGAGACCCGCATTTACAAAGCGGGCGAGAGTTGGTCGGAGCTGCCCAACGCAACCCATTCGGTTAGCCGCAACGCCAGCAAGACCAGGCCGGCGAAGCTGCTTGCGGTCTTCGTCGTCGATTCCGACGACAAGGCCCTCACTACTCCCCTCAATTGAACGGATCGGAACGATGGCCAAGAGGCTCGACTACAACCAGATCGCCCCGAGCGGCGCCAAGGCGCTCGGCACCGTCTACGGCTATGTTCTCCAGAGCGGCTTGCCTGCCGAACTGGTCGAGCTCGTCTATCTGCGGGTCTCCCAGATCAACAACTGCGCCTATTGCCTTGACATGCACACGCGTGACCTCGTCAAGAAGGGCGTGAAGATCGAGAAGATCGCGCTGGTGCAAGCCTGGCAGGAAGGCGGCAGCCTGTTCAGCGAGAGAGAGCGCGCCGCGCTTCGCTGGGCCGAGAGCGTGACCAATGTTGCACAGACCGGGGTTCCGGACGCCGCCTATGAAGCCGTGCGTGCCGTCTTCGATGAAAAGCAGCTCGTCGACCTGACGATCGCGATCAGCCTGATGAACAGCTACAACCGAATGGCCATCAGCTTTCGGAATACGCCCCAGGCCGTTCTCGAGATTGATGGAGCAGAATAATGAATGGTAACGTGATTTCCAGGATCAAGATCCCGGACAGCAAATTGGCGCGCGAGGCGACCGAGTTCGTTCGCGACAGGAAATCGAGTTCCTTTTCAATCACTCTGTTCGCTTGCGCCTTCTGGTGATCGTAACCTGACAGATGGCGGCCCTAAGGAGAGGCGGCTCAACTCGCAAGCCGGCAGCCCCATTGTCGTCGGTCAGGAGTGTGCACGGCGATTCCGAAACCGGCCGTTCCGTATGCGGCCTGAGAAGCGGTACACTCACGTTTCAGCTTGGACTTTGCAGTTATTCCCGCTTGCATCGCGACCGAACTCGCGACCGAAGCGCTCGGAGAGGACGGCTGGAAGGCTTACGGCTCAATGACTGCGTTTCAGCGCATGGGCGATCCGGCAGAGCTCGGGGCGGCGGCACCCTTCCTCGCCTCATCGGACAGCAGCTTCATGACAGCGAGGTAGCGGTCGACGGCGGCCTAGCCCAACTCTGACAGCCGTCTTCCAAGTTCATTGAGCAGGCCTTCTCAGGTGCAAACTGGTCAAGGGTTTCAATCATTTGATCGCTGCCATCCTTGACCAGGATCCGGCCGTAAAGGGGGCGGCAGGAGAGTCATATTCCTGGCGAGCGATGATGAAGACGCCGCGGCGCAGATTGGTACGCTCGCGGAAAATCTCGGCTTTGCGCCGATAAAGCTAGGCGGGCTTTCCGAAGGCGACTGCTCGTGCAGGCGCGCAGGAACAACTGGGGCCGGCTGGTCTTCAAGGACCTGGTCAAATGATGAACATGACGTCCCCACCGGCAGGGACACGATGCACGCATCGGATCGAGCACTATCCGATGCGTGCGGCCGAGGTGATGCTTGGAAGCAAACGATGAAGTGCTCCGCCTCTCGTCAGCAGTATGATGAATACTTAGTTTTGACGGTCGACCGCAGCAGAAGCCGATCCGGTCGACGGGTTCGCCAGGATGGCGCCCGTAATGATGCGAAAGAGATGATCGGCCCGCGGCGCGAATGAGGGTTGGTCGACCGCCCAGCCGAGCGCCGTCATCAGGGCGAACAGGTCATCCCCATTCATGTCGAGCCGCGCCGCGCCTTCGGCCTGTGCGCGGAGCAGCAGTCGCGCGCTCGCCGAGTGCACCGCTGCGCATGAAGCGTAAAGAGCGGAGTTCGGATTCGTGTGGGCGGCGGCCATCATGGCGACGACGCCCCTATAGCTTTGGGCGAACGCCAACCACTCCTGGAACCAGGAGATGAGCGCTTCGTCAGGCGAATCCGAGGTTTCGAGTTCATCTGCCCTCTGAGTCAGTGCGTCCAGATTCGTACACAGCAGCGCCTCGAACAGGGCTTCTCGCGTCGGGAAATGACGAAGCAGCGTGGCTAACCCGACCTCGGCCCGACGGGCGATATCGCGCATGGACGCATTGATACCGTGCTCGGCGACGACGTCACGCGCGACCGCGAGGATATGGCTGTAATTTTTTTTTGCGTCGGCTCGCATGAGATGCCTTGATAAGCGGATCAGTGATCCGTATATGTGGATCGATGATCCGGTTACTAAGCGGATCGGTGAACCACTAAATAGAGTGCGTCTGCACAAATGGCAACAAAGGCGCCGCCCGCCCCGCAAGGAAAATGAACATGAGCACTATCAGCATCATCGGGTCAGGCGGTATGACCGCAGCGATCGGCGACCTTGCCGCCAAGGCCGGACACACCGTCGAGGTGATGAGCCGCGACGGTGCCAAGTCGCGGGCGCTGGCCGAGCAGGTCGGAGCCGGCGCGACGACCGGAACGTTTGGCGCCGCTCCGGTCGGGGACATTGTCATCCTGGCGGTTCCCTATTCGGCCGTTCTCGACGTGGTGAAGCAGTACGGCGAAAAGCTGGCAGGCAAGCTCATTGTCGACATCACCAACCCCATCAAATCCGACTTCACGGGTTTCTTGACTCCTGAAGACAGTTTCGGCGCGCAGGAGATCGCCAAGGTTGCTCCTGCCAATGCCACTATCGTCAAGGCGTTCAACACCCAGAACGCCCGGGTCTTGGCTGCCGGTCCAATCGGGGGCCATCCATTGGACGTGTTCATCGCCGGGGACGACTCTCAAGCGAAGGCGCGCGTCTCGGCGTTCATCGACAGCCTCGGACTACGTCCGATGGATACCGGGCGGCTGATTATGGCCCGAACGCTGGAGCACGCCTGCATGCTGTGGCTGGGCCTCATGACCCACTCCGTCAAACACACCAACTTCTCAATCCGCGTCAGCCTCCTCGGCTGAGCCCGCGGCACCACGTCTCGCATCACATTACCCAAGGAGCAGCAGCATGCGCGTTTTCGTTACTGGCGGGACCGGCCATATCGGTTCGTATGTCATCCCCGAGCTCATCGCGGCCGGACATGAGGTCATTGGCCTGGCCCGGTCGGACACGTCCGCGACTGCGGTATCGGCACTCGGCGCCAAGGTACGTCGCGGGGATATCACCGACCTCGATGGGCTCAAGGTCGCGGCGGCGAGTCCGACGGCGTCATCCACGTCGCGCACCGGCAAGACCTGCTGCCCTCCGGCGGGATCGACGCCGTGGCAGCCGCGGAGCTCCAGATCATGCTCGCCTACGGCGAGGCGCTGGCGGGGACCGGAAAGCCGCTCGTCGTCTCAGGGAGCATCGGCTCGCCGAGGTGGGAAGGCCTGGGCCGGCCAGCCACCGAGGAAGATCCGGCTCTTCCCGGCGGCGAAGCATACAAGGGCACCCTGCGGGTTCGCAACGCCGTGGAACTCGCCGTGATCGGCTTAGCGGGACGGGGCGTGCGGTCTTCGGTCGTCCGAATTCCTCCCATCGCGCACAGCACGACCGATGCCGGCTTCCTCCAGCTGCTGATCGGTCTCGCGAAGGAGAAGGGCGTAATCGGTTACCCCGGAGACGGCGCGAACCTCTGGCCGGCTGTGCATGCCCGCGACCTGGCCTCCCTGTTCCGCCTGGCGCTGGAGAAGGGGCCGGCTGGCAAATATTGGCACGGGATTGAGGGCGAGGGCATCCGGTTCCGCGAGATCGCTGAGGCCATTGGCAGCCGTATGGGCATGCCTGCTGTGCCCATCCCTGCGGACGTACTGATGTTGCCGGGCTTCTTCGGCTTTCTCGCGAACTTGGTCACGCTGGACCTTCCGGCGTCCAACGCCATCACCCGCCAGACGCTCGGCTGGGAGCCAGCTCAGCCGGGCCTGCTCGAGGACCTCGACAACGGCCATTACTTCCCGGCGGATCGTATCGCGATCCCGTGATCCGTCCACCCAACTCACAAGGAGACAACACATGAGCACTATCAGCATCATCGGCTCAGGAGCCATGGCCGCCGCGATCGCGGGCCGTGCCGCCAAGGCCGGACATACCGTCGAGGTTGTCAGCCGCGACCCCGCCAAGGCGCGGGTGCTCGTCGACCAACTTGGAGTCGGAGCGACCACCGGGACATACGGCGCCGCCCCCGCGGGCGACATCGTCATCCTCGCCGTGCCGTACAGCGGTGCCGCGGCGGCGGTAGCCGACTTTGGGAAAGCGCTCGATGGCAAGGTGATCGTCGACATCGCCAACCCGGTTGCCCCCGACCTCTCAGGCCTCGTCACGCCCCACGGCAGTTCCGGCGCGCAGGAGACCGCAAAGGGCCTCCCCGCCGGCGCGCATGTTGTGAAGGCATTCAACACGATCTTTGGTCACGTGCTTGCGAAGGGCGGACGCCTCGACGCGTTCATCGCAGCCGACGATGCGGAGGCGAAAGCGCGCGTCTCGACGTTTCTCGAAAGTCTCGGGCTGCGTCCGCTCGACGTGGGCGGCTTGCACATGGCCCAGACGCTGGAGGCGCTCGGTTTAATGATGATTGGCCTCGCCAAAAACGGCGCCGGCACCTGGGACTTCGCCATGAACGTCGATATCGGCTAAATCACCGACATCAGCCCTCCGCTGCACTACAGCCAAGGAATCGATCATGATCACTCCCTTCCAGATTCCCTATGATGCGGACCAGGCCGCTGACCTTCGTAGCCGCCTCGCACGGACGCGTTGGGCCGACGCGGTAACTGACGACTGGACCATGGGAACCGAGCGCGGCGTCCTCAACCAGTTCATCGATTTCTGGCGTGACGGCTATGACTGGGCGCAGCGACGAGACCGGCTTAACCAGCTTCCCCATTTCCGGACGACGGTCGACGGCCATGGCATACACTTTCTGCATTTTCGCAGCGGCCAAAGGGGATCGATCCCGCTACTGCTGATGAACGGCTGGCCGTCAAGCTTCGTGGAGTTTCAGCGTATAGCACCGCTGCTTACCCAGGGAACGCCGGCATTCGATGTCGTGATCCCCACCATGCCCGGCTTCGGCTACTCGGACAGGCCAACCCGGCCCTACGAGGCGGAGCCCAGCGACCTTTATCCGAAGCTAATGACGATGCTGGGCTATAGGCGGTTCGTCGTGGCTGGGACTGACATCGGCTCCGGCCTTGCCACGCGAATGGCGCTTCGGCATCCGGCGCGTTTGCTGGCTCTCCATGTCTCGGCGGTCGCGCCGAAGCCGATTCCAGAAGATGCGTCGCCCCTGTCGAAAGCCGAGATCGACTATGACGAGCGCCTCCAACTGTGGAGCCGGGAGGAAGGGGGCTATCAGGCGATCCAGAGCTCGAGGCCACAAACGCTCGCCTTTGGGCTTGCCGACAGTCCTGTTGGCCTAGCCTCGTGGATTGTCGAGAAATTCCGGGCCTGGACGGACTGCGATGGCGACGTCTTCTCTGTCTGGCCCCTCGAAGCCTTGATTGACACCCTGATGATCTACTGGATGACCAACACGATCGGGTCGTCTGTCCGCTACTATTACGATACCGCCCGGCTGCGGCCGCCGTTGCGGGCAGATGACTTCGTGCATGTTCCCACCGCCGTCGCGATGTGGCCACATGATCTGGCGCTCGCGCCGCGCGAGCGGGCCGAGCGGCTCTACAATGTGCGGAGTTACACCGTCTTTCCGCGTGGCGGGCATTTTCCGGCCTGGGAAACGCCGGAACTCTACGCCGACGATTTGCGAAAGATCGCGCTCGCCGCGATCTGAACGAACAAGCGTGTTCCGCTTCACCCACGAGCGGGCACGGCTCGTGGAGATTGCCCGCCAGCGGCGTGCCGAGCAGGCGGCTGGCCAAGCTCGAAGAACAGCGGGTGGAATATCTCGATCGCAAGCTCGCGCAGCCAGAGCAGCGTGATCGACTACGGACGTTTCTGATGACGCTTCCCGCTGACTCCATCTCCGAGGAAGCGTTCGGGCGAAGAAGGAAGGTTACCGCTAGAGCCATTCACGGTCCACGATCTTCGGCATACGGGATCAGTGTTTTGGTACATCTGCCCCAGACGATTTTTCCATCTCGAAGCGAGCTAGCAAGTCACTATCGTCGCCAATTGCCGGCTTGATGCTGCCTTGGCAGCCCGCTTCCAAGTTCGCGTTTCCGGCTCCTTTGGAAGCGTTCCGTGCACGAATTGCAGGCCCCTCCGGCCGTTCGCATCGCGATGGACGTGAGGGCATTGTTTCTGATCACCAGATTGGCGCTTCGCGCATTGTCTCGGGCACGACCGGTTCGAACCCTCCGATAGATCTCCGTGCCTGACATATCGCCGCGTCCGGCTGCCATGCAGCCGTATTTTCGGCGATTGCTTGCCTGTGGTCGATCACTCGGCATGGGGTTCATCGATATCTCTATTCCCACAATGAATTTGCGAGCGAAGGAAGAGAACGAAAATAAACGAAACAAACGGATATGGGGAGGCGCATGGACGCGCAGACTAATCCAGAAAGCAGGCAGTGGATCCAGGCGGTCCGTGCCGACAGTCTTCCTGTCGACGATGCGACGCGCATCGAGCACCAGGGGGTATGTATCGCCATCTTTAATCTTGCCGGCAAGTTCTACGCCACTTCAGGCATTTGCACGCACGCCCACGCCTTCCTTTCGGAAGGCTATATCGACGGCCAGACGGTGGAGTGTCCTTTGCATCAGGGACTGTTCCACATCCCCACCGGCATACCGCTTTCACCGCCCGTCACCGAGCGGCTGAAGACCTACGAAACCAAGGTGTCGGACGGCCACGTCCACATCCTGGTGGAAGGAGGAGTGACTTGAACTTGTCGGGATATATCCCGGGCTGAAACCAAAATATGGGAGGAGACCTAAAATGCTGAAATTATCACGTCGCCATCTGCTGAAGACAGCCGCGGCGCTTTCCGTTCTCGCTGCTGCACCGCTGACGACAGTTCCGGCCTTCGCCGAAGACTCCGTCCACGCCGTTCTCAATGGCCTGATCAAGAAATACTCCGACGAAGCCAAGGCGGGCATATCGAATGCCGACGTCAGTGCGCTGTTCGAAAAGGACGGTTTCCGGGACTATCTCGACGTCTATCCGGTCGGGGACCTCGCCGGCGGATTCGTCTGGAAGCCGGGCATGGGCGCCAGCTTCGTCGGCCCTTACAGCAAGCTGCAGATCAAGGCGCCTTTCACGGATTATCTGCCGTTGCCTGAAGGTCCGGTGCTCGACGCCAGCAAGAAATATCGCATCGGCCTGGTCTTCCATGGCTTCAACCATCCCTGGCTGATCAGCCTCGCCGACACCGCCGCCTGGGAAGCCAAGCGCCATCCGAATATCGAACTGGAGGTGATCGACGCCGAGTTCGACGACAACAAGATGGGCCAGGTGATCGATACGTGGATCGCTAAGCAATATGATGGCATCGTGCTGTGGCCGAACCGTGAAGCGCCGATGGGCCCGCCCGTGGACCGTGCCATAGCCGCCTTGGCGCCGGTATTGTTTCCAGGACCGAGTACCTTCCCGGACGATCGTTTGACGGCGCTTTCGATCTCGGATCACAAGCCGTTCACGCAATCCTTCGCGGCGTGTCTGAAGGTTCGCCAAACGCTACGTCCGATAGAGGCTTTCATGCAACTGGTCAGGGATCATTAGACTGACCGCGGTACTTCCGCCCTTTTAGGGCGTTGCCCAGCAACCAAGTGCCTTTTCGCGCCGCCGCATGGCATTGCTGCCGGCGCAATCGGTCAGTCCGCAGCCCAAAGCTCTACGACCAATTGCGGCCGCCGCATGGCGCACGCTTGGCCGCTCCCCGCTCTTCGAACGGCGCCCATACGCCGTCAATCCCACGCCAGCCTTCGCGACCTTGTGGTCTTCAAATATTCGGTCGCGCGCTGCTCGAAGAAGTTAGCGCGCGACCAGTTCTCGGCGTCGATCACGCGGTCGTAGATCGATTACTGCTCCTTCTTGAACAAATCCTGGAAGATGAGATGGCCCCAAGTGCGGCCGCGTGCGTGCACCAGCGCGCCACCCTCGTCGAGTTTTCCCAGCTTGACGGGTGCGAACCCGAGTTGTTTGGCCAAGGCCGCCACGGGAGCGGTCGTGTCCTCGTCGTCGCTCGACAGGAAAACCACGCGGTGGCCGCCCTCGACGATCGGATCGGCAGCCAGGGTGGCCGCAGCCAGGTGATTGAACCCTTTGACGAGCTTGGCGCCGGTGAACGCCTTCGCGACGAAGGCCGAGGACGGGAGACCGTCCAGCTCTTCGGGGAGAACTCCAAAAGTGTTCATCGCGTCGATGACCGTCTTGCCTTCCCAGTTTGGCAGGGCCTTCGCGACCTCGCGATGCTCCCAGAACGGGACCGCCAAGATGATTGTGTCGGCCTCGAGCGCATCCCGCAGCGACTTGGCGATGACCGTGGGTCCAATCGCCCGAGCCTGCGACGCCAATGCCTCGGGCGGCCGGCGGCTCGCGACGGCCACCTTGATGTTCTTACGGGCGAAGGCCTGGGCGAGGGCCTGGCCTATCTTGCCGAATCCTACAATTGCATAGCTCATAATACTTCTCCGATCCGTGTTGATGTCGATTCCCGGCCCTCAACGGCGCTGGTTAGTTGAATGGAGTGCCGGCCGGGCGTGGCGCGTCAGAGTTGCGCAAGGCCACCGTCGACGGCGACCTCGCTGGCGGTCATGAAGCTGCTGTCCGACGACGCGAGAAAGGCGGCGACGGCGCCGATCTCCGCCGGATCGGCCATTCGCTGGAGCGGCGTCATCGCGGCGAAGACCTTCTGGCCCTCCTCGCCCAGCGCTTCCTTCGCGAGTTCGGTGGCGGTCGCCCCGGGCGATAGCACGTTGACCCGGATGCCGGTGCCCTTCAGGTCCTCTGCCCAGGTCCGCGCGAGGTTGCGCACTGCCGCCTTGCTCGCGCTGTAGGCGCTCATTGCCGCGGCGCCTGTGGTGCCGGCGCTCGATCCGGTCAGGATTATCGAACCGCCCTGGCCCATCAGCGGCAGCGCCTTCTGGACAGTGAAGATCGTACCCTTCACATTGGTGTCGAAGGTTTGGTCGATGTGCTCGGCGGTGATCTCGCCGAGCGCAAGCTGGCTTCCCGCCCCGGCATTGGCGAAGACGATGTCGAGGGTTCCGCGCTCGGCCTTCACCGTCGCGTAGAGTCGGTTGAGGTCGGCCTCATCCGAGACCGAGCCCGTCACCGCGCGGGCATTGGGCCCGAGCTCGGCCAGAGCCGCGTCGAGCGTTTCCTGCCGGCGGCCGAAGATGAAGACGAAGGCGCCCTCCTCGATGAAGCGCTTTGCCGCGGCGCGGCCGATGCCGGTAGCGCCGCCGGTGATGACTGCAACCTTCCCGTTTAGCTTTCCCATGACTTTTCCTTCCAGGCTCTGCCTTTGATCGTTCGGGAAGAACCCCGAGAGCCTGGAAATAAGTCTGCAGGGGTCAGGCTTTGAGTGCGGAAGTGCGCACATCGGTGGTGCAAAATCGATCCGGTCGGACGACTGCCGCCAGCCGCGACGAATCGGTGTCCGTCGTTCGGAATTGGGCCGCGCTCGTCGACATAAGCTATGATAACCGCCCACACTGCTGTACGACTGCGTTGGATACGGGCTTTGGAAAGCGCACCGCGCGGTGCGGGATCGCGCCATGATCGACTGGGATGATGTTCGCTATTTTCTGGCCGTGGCGCGCGGAGGCTCGGTGCGGGCCGCCGGCGAGCGCCTCGGTGTGAACCACTCGACCGTGCTGCGACGCGTTGCACAGCTCGAGGAACGCCTTGGGGCGCAGATGTTCGAAAAGCTGCCTTCGGGCTACCGCCTGACGGCTGCGGGCGAGGAGGTGCTCGAGCTCGCGAACCAGATGGAAGCGTCGTCGCACCAGTTGGAGACACGCGTCTTCGGGCGCGACCAGAGCGTGCGCGGGCTTCTGCGGGTGACATTGGCTCCGACCCTTGCGACACACCTGCTCATGCCTGATTTCGCCGAGTTCGCGCGTCTGCATCCGGACATCGAGATGGACGTCTTGTCGTCCGGGGAGCTGGCAAATCTGACCAACCGAGAGGCCGACGTGGCGATCCGCGTCGTCTATGACCGCAAAACCCTGCCGCTCAATCTTCACGGCCTGAAGGGGCCAGAGTTGTTCGGCGGCGTCTATATGTCCCGCGATCGACTTGCCGCCTGGCATGCGGGCGCGCCCGATCCCGTCCGGTGGATCGTCATAAGCATTCATGGAATTCCGGACTGGGCTCGCGAGGGCGAGGTTCGCACCACGGAGGTTCCATTCAGGACCACGGACGCCGAGGCACAGATCGTTGCGGTACGGCAAGGGCTCGGGATCACGACACTGCCGTGCTTCGTCGGAGATGCCGACCCCCTGCTGGTGAGGGTGCCGGGTACCGACCTGCACATGTACGGAACGCTCTGGCTTCTCACGCAGGGGGAGACACGCAAGACGAAGCGCGTGCGGCTCTTCACGGAATTCGTATCCCGCAGGCTCGCCGCGTACGCTCCGCTTCTCGCGGGACTTTCCATATCGCGCGACTGACGCCTGGCGGGTTGACGGCCTGCCTTGCCGACGGCTTTCCGGGGGGGCTTGCCGGCTGCTTATGATCGCCGCTTTCCGGCTATCATTGGCGCCGCCTCAGGTGGAAAATGCTTCGATGGAAACTGTGCGATTTCCCAAGCTCACGACACCAAGGCTCGTGCTTCGGGCGCCGAGAAAACGGGATATCCCGGCATGGTTTGCGCGCGCGACGGATGTCGAATCCGCCTCTCTTGCCGGCGATCCTGTTCCCGACGACATAAGCGCGGGCGAGCGATGGTTCGCCCGTTCGCGTCAGCGTTTCGCTGACGGTACGGCGATCCAGTGGTCCATAGATCAAGTAGGAGTTTCGGAAGCGATCGGGACAATAACCCTGTCCTTCGGCGCAACCGACGCCAAGGCAGCCGCATTGGGATTTGTGCTCGCGCGTGCGCATTGGGGGCACGGACTGGGCAGCGAGGCGGCGCGCGAAGTTCTCCGCTACGCTTTCGAAACTCTGGCGCTTGAACGGGTGACGGGCGAAGCGGCGGCGCGCAATTTTGCCTCGGTGCGGATATTTGCGAAGCTTGGATTCAAACATGTCGAAAGCTTCATCGACGAGTCCGACGGCGAGCGTTGCGAGCGCTTTACGCTCGACCGAGACATCGGGCCGTCACTGTTGGCAAGCAACGCCATGCCGGACTGCTAGGGCTCTGAGCCATGGCAAATAGCGTTGCTCCGGCGAGTCGATACTGACCTGCGCTTGCGCGCCTCTCTCGACAAGACCAACGGCTGGACGCGATCGAGCGCAGCCAGGTTCAGTTGGTGCTGGTTGTGGCAGTGAACCCGCACTGCTTCTGTTCCATATCGATCTGCTTCGTGATGCGGACGGCGTTCTGTGCGTAGGCTTCCGTCACGGAGCCACTATTCACGGTCTTGTCCTTCAGCGGACTCACGCCTGCGCAGAGGTGGAAAACATGCGGCTCGGTGGACTTCGCGGCTCCGTTTTCGGGCGCGATCCAGTAGACGACGTCCTGACCTGCGGGGTGGCTCGCGTCTCGCGTCGCCGCCGCCACCGCGGCGGTGTCCGTGGCGATCGCCTGCGCCTGAGCGGCGACGTCGGGCGAACAGGCAGTGGTGGGCTGCCCCGACTTGATCTGGGCTGCGCATGCGTTCATATCCTGGGTGTATTGTTCGACCGACGGGGTTTTGAAGCTGATTCCCATGACCGTCGCGAGCACGGCCAGCGCAGCGCCGACGCCGCCGGCAACCTTCTTGGTCCGCGGGTCCATGTTTTTGTCGGTGAGGATGAGGAAAACCAGCGGGAGAAAGGCAATCAGCGTGATGATTGCGCCGAGCTGGTTTTGGAAGAAGAACCTGGCCGTGTCGGATGCACGGGCCGGATCATGCCTGTTCGCCGCCTTCCACAGCAAGTTGCCGGCGATTGCGAAAATCGCGATGCCGACCAGAAGGCCGATGATCAGCGGCAGGTGTGCCTGATCGAATTTGTTCTGGCGAAGCAGCATAATCCCGTAGATTTCGCCGCCAATGGCGACGATCCACGAGAGTGCGGCGAAAAGACGAAGACGCGTGGCGGAGGACTTCTGGCCCTGCGTCGCTTGCCAATCCTTGGTAACGTCTGACTTGTTGTCGGTCATTGACCAGATCCCCTGATATCGACACTTAGGCGGGCGGCGTTAGCAGCGTCATTGAACGAGCATTACTTGCCTTAGCGACGCGGGCAAAAATGTGAGCGCCACGGCAGGCTTAATCCTCATACATATTGCGCATGAGTGAATCCGTCCATACTCATTGAGGCAGACGCCTATGCAGCGATGGCTCCGTTAATCTCTGGCCCGAACTGACGACACCAGCCGAAAATCGAAATTGCCATTGCCATCTCCGTGGTTCCTTCCTCGGCGGCTTTCGCACACCCTGCGGCGCCCGAACATTCGCTTCTCGCACTGTGGGGTTATGATAGCCTGGGCGACCGAAAGATCGAATACGACGCGAATTCCACAATGACGATGACCACGACACCAACTGCGGTATTGCGTGGCATGGAGCTCAGCATCCCTCGCGAGAATGCACCCGGCAGACTATGTCCGAGCGATCACCAGGGAGGCGTGGCGTCGATGCTCGCCGCGCTCGCCCGATGAACCGTTGGCAACTTGCTCATGGACGGTATCTCGATCTTGGTGCGAGATCGTTACTGATGGGGATCTTGAACGTTACGCCGGACAGTTTTTCCGACGGTGGAGAATTCGATCGGCCGGAGCGGGCACTCGAACAGGCACGGCGTATGATCGGCGAGGGCGCGGCGATCATTGATGTCGGGGGTGAGTCCACCAGGCCCGGCGCCGGCAGCGTTTCGGCGCTTGAGGAACAATCGCGTATCCTCCCGATCATCGAGGCGCTGTCGTCGGACGGCGACTGCATCGTTTCGGTTGACACCTATCGGGCCGAGACGGCGCGTCTCGCGGTCGCGGCGGGTGCACATATCGTCAACGACGTACACGGCCTGCAGCGCGAACCCGACATTGCGCACGTCGCAGCGGAAGCCGGCGCTGGCCTCGTCATCATGCACACCGGGCGCGACCGGGAAAAATTGGCCGATGTAATCGCCGACCAGTTCCTGTTTCTGAACAGATCGCTGGAGATCGCTCGCAACGCCGGCATTCCGGACGACTGCATCGTGCTGGACCCAGGCTTCGCTTTCGCCAAGAGCGGAGAGGAGAACCTTGAACTCATGGCTCGCTTCGGCGAACTGCGCGCTCTTGGTTTTCCATGGCTCGTCGGCACCTCGCGCAAGCGGCTTGCCCATCACCTGGTCGGCGACAGCGACGAAGGGCGGGACGTTGGCACAGCTGCAACCAGCGTCATCCTGCGGTTGAAGGGTGCTTCGATTTTTCGTGTGCACAATGTCGGGATCAATCGCGATGCCCTGGCTTTCGCCGACGCAGTGCGCGAGCGCGAGAATACGGCGGAATGAAAGAACCTGTCAGGCGGGCTCGGTCACGACGCCGATACGCCGGTAGGTGAATGGTTCGTCCTCCGAAGGAACTGTCGCGGTACGCTTGGCTTCGTCGATCAGCATCGCCATGCGCGCGTGGATCGGCGACTTCGCGCAAGCCGGATCCGTTGCGGCGGCATCGCCGGCGATCACCATCGCCTGGCAGCGGCAACCGCCCCAGTCGATCTCGCGTCGTTCACAGCCGCGACAGGGTTCCTGCATCCAGTCCGTGCCGCGGAAGGCATTGAACGCCGGCGAATCGGCCCAGATCGAGGAGAGGGTGTGTGGTTTGAAACGCTCGAAGCTGAGCGACGGGATCGTCTGCGCGGCATGGCACGGCAGCACGGTGCCGTCAGGCGCCACCATGAACGCGTCACGCGCCCAGCCACCCATGCACGGTTTGGGGTAGATGGCGAAATAATCCGGTGTCACGAAATCGATGTTGATAATGCCGGCCAGCCGCTCGCGTGCTTCCGCAACGATTTCCGCCTGCCGGTCGACTGCTGCACGCTCGGGCATCAGCTGATCGCGATTGATCAAAGCCCAGCCAGCGTACTGGACGTTGGCGATCTCGAGCCTCTCCGCGTCCAGCGAAAGGGCAAGATCGATGAACTCCGGTACCTCCTCGATGTTATGGCGATGGATCGGCGCGTTGATGGTGAGAGGCAAGCCGGCAGCTCGCGCGCGGCGTGCCGTCTCCAGCTTCTTGTCGTGGCTGCCTTTGTGGTTGCCGATGCGTTCGGTGGTCTCAGGCCGTGCGCCCTGAAAGCTCAATTGCAGATGGTCGAGCCCGGCTTCGGCAAATGCTTCGATGCGGCCTTCGGCGATGCCGACGCCCGCGGTAATCAGATTTGTATAGACGCCGCGCGCTGAAAGTCCGGCGATCAATTGCTCGAGGTCGCGGCGCAGCGTCGGCTCACCGCCTGACAGATGCACCTGCAGAACACCGAGATCGGCGGCCTCCGAGAACAGGCTGAGCCAGGTCTGTGTGTCGAGTTCGCGATTGGCCTTCTGCAATTCGAGCGGGTTGGAGCAATAAGGACATTGCAGCGGGCAGCGATGTGTCAGTTCCGCCAGCATGCCGATAGGAGGGAGGAGGGGCGTGTTCATAGCTTCACCAGCAGCTTGTCCGACCACTCTTGCAGGAAGGCGATGACGTCGGCCGCCACGGCCTCCTCCTCGGCCTCATAATCCGTGGCAAGGCCGGCGATGATTTCGCCGACCGTGGACCGTCCGTCGCAGCGCCGCAATATGTCGAGGCTGATATCGTTCGGCCAGAATATTCTCTCCGGTGAAAGCACGGCGAACGCCTGCCGCACGGAATCGTACTGTATGCGCACGTGCTTCGGCAGGAAGGGTATCGATCGCAGCGACACCAAGGCTCTTTCGCGCAGCATCATGGGGCTGCCTCGGGGCGGAAGGCGCCGGGCGGTATGTTTCCCGGCTCGCCATAGGCGTGTTGAAGCGCATCAAGCATGGCCCAGAGTATATCGCATTTGAACACCAGCGCATCTATTGCCTGCTGCTGGCGTTCCGCCGTATCAGCATGGCTGAGCACGTAGGTGAGGGCGAAGTCGGCGTCGCGCGAGGCTTGTTCGGGCCGTTGCTTGAAATAGGCCAGCGTATCCTCGGTGATATAATCGTATTTGGCCAGCATCGCCGGTACGCGCTCGCCGATGATAAGCGGTGAGAACATCTCGGTCAGCGACGACGCGACCGCCTCGAACAGCGTCCGGTTGGTGCAAAAGGAGAGGTAGGCCCCCACGGCGAACCGTGTCGCCGGCAGTGCCAGCCTTTCGCTCTTCACGGCCTCGGCGTCCAGACCGAGTGAGGTTGCCAGATGCAGCCAGCGCGCGATACCGCCGCTCCAGCCGTCCTCGCCATCATGGTCTTCGATACGTTTGCGCCAGGCGGCGCGAAACGCCGGATCCTCGGCATGTGCGAGGATCATGGCATCCTTGCGCGGGATGACAGCCTGGTAGCAATAACGGTTCAGCGCCCAGGCCTTCATCTCGGCCTTCGACAGCGCGCCGCTGGTCATCCTGTGATGGAAGGGATGATGATTGTGGTAGCGCTCGGCGCCGACCTGCCTCAGCACGGCTTCGAGATCGCTCGTGGACAGGCCGCCTTTGGCCGCATCGCGGAAATCGTTCAAAATTCCATCTCCATGCCGTCGCCTGCGACTTCCCAGCCTGCCGCCTTGACCGCCGCGTGTTCGGCCGAATTCTCGTCAAGGATCGGATTGGTGTTGTTGATATGGACGAAGACGCGGCGGCCCAGCCTCACATCGGCCAGGCTGGCGATCGAACCCGCGTCTCCCGAAATCGCCAGATGCCCCATGCGCGCGCCGGTTTTCTGACCGACGCCGGCGACGATCATCTCGTCGTCGGTGTAGACAGTGCCGTCGAACAGAAGACAGGCTGCATCGCAAAGACGCGCGCGCAGCGTCGCATCGATGCGCGCGCAGCCCGGGATGTAGAAGACAGAATCGCGGCTGCCGATACCCGCAATTCGGACTCCAATCGTGTCACCGGCGTCGGAGCTGAAATTGGCATCCGGATGGTCTTTGTCCTCCAGATAGAGTGCTATCTTTCCAGGCACCGGAAAGCTCTCGATCATCACGCCGGTCTCGCTGCCTTCCGCATCGCAGATGACCAATTCTTTCGCTGTCGGCAGGATGCGCCGCGGCACGACCGCCGGATCGAGAACGTTGAAAATCGAATTCGCCTCCAGCGTCGCCAGAACCTGCGCCGTTGCATAGATGGCGAAAGGCTGCCGCTCGCGCAGGCTGAGCAGTCCGGCGATATGATCGACATCGGCATTGGTCAGCACCACCGCGCGGATAGGCGTCGAACGCAGCGGCGCGTCGCGCGCAGGTTGCAACTCTGGCGTTGCCGCGATCTGCTGGCGAATGTCGGGTGAGGCATTGAAAAGAACCCAGCCGACGCCATCCGTCGAAGCGATGACACTTGATTGGGTTCGTGAATGCACGCCAGCCATCCCGGAGCGGGCCGCACGACTGAGACGATAATTACAATTCCATTGCGGAAAGCCGCCGCCTGCCGCCGATCCGATGATCCTCAAATGCATGAAAACGCCCGCCCCGCGGCTTCTCTGACCAGCAGGCAATTTGCAGCCCTGAAAAGTGCCGCGCGCGCCCTACACGCGTCAAAACCTTTCGCCAAAACCCTTGCGGGGATGCGTGCCCCTGTTGCCAGGGACACGCACCTCTGCGGCCTACCTCTTGGGAGTAATTTCGGCAGGCAGATACCGAGAAATTTCCATGCCCGCAGCAACCTGGCACATGGTCGGTTTTTTCCAGTTCTTCTTCATGACATTTCTCCTCTTATACCAGTCCGAAGGGACCGATCCCTGTTGTTAGCCAACCATTGCAGGGCACCGAAGCAATGGCTCGTCCATCACGTCTCAAAATGGACAAACGAAAAAGTAGGTTTTGAAAAATCGAAAAGCAAAACTACCGGGAATAATAGCAAAACCTTCCTTCAATTGCTCGTTTCATATGGTCTTTTCACCTCCAGCGGAAGATTTGCACCTTCCCACCCATCAGCGCCGAGTGGATACCAGATTACCGAACTGTAGCCCCACTCGATCGCCCGTTTGGCGGCATTCCAGGACATCCAGCAATTCGTCATGCAATAGAACAGAATCGCTCGCGATTTGTCCGTGCCGGCCTTGGCTTCGAGGCCTTGGCGAAAATAGCTGGTGGTCTCTTGCGAAATAGCGCCGTATCCCACGTTGGCCAGCCATGTACTGCCTGGAATGTCCTTTCTAACCTTGTCTCTCCATATCGTTCCTGCCGGCAAATTGGTCGGCTTGGGCGTGTTCGGCATCACGTCGAAGAAGACTGCTTTCTTCGCTCGCCACAGCGCTTCAGCTTCCGCCGTCGTCACCACCCTGGCGCCTTGCAGCGTCGGCGGCACCGGCGCCCGATAGTCGTCCATCCGGTACCCCCTGGGTTCGGCGATCTCGCCAGCCCGCGTCGGTTCGGCCAGACCCATAAGGCTCGCAGCGACCAGCAAAAAAACAGCCTCCTTTCCCTTCATTGGGTGATCGGATTGTCGTGTTCATCGATCAGCGGCACGTTGTAACTCAGCAGGAGCCTGTTGATCTCCGCCTGGTTTTCCCTGATCACCCGGTTGAGCGTCCGCTTCCATTCCTGGTCGGACGGACGTACGCCCATGGTGATGCGGTAGGACATGCGCGAGCCGGTTTTTTCCTTTACCAGCGGAACAATCGCCACATCGGCTCCAAGTTGCTTGGCATAGTAGCCTGCCATCGGTCCCCACAGGACCGCCGCGTCGATCTTGTGGGCCAGCATGTCCTTGATCATGACCTCCCCCATGGAGGGGGTGACACGCGTATCCACCGCAAGCGGATAGATCTTGGCGGTCCGCAGAAGCTTGTTGGCGGCCATGTTGGCGGTTGGCGGCGTGCGCTCGACAACCCCGATCGTCTTGCCCGTGAGTTTGGGATCCTCGATCGTTTCGACGCCCTCCATATCGTTGCCCTTCGGGTAGACCAGCACATATGTGGAGCGATAATAGGCGTTGGTGTTCTGCACCAGTTCATCGCCTTGGGCATAGCCCATGATGATGTCGCATCGGTTCGCTCCCAGCGTGTTGCGAACGAAGCCGGTGACAAGTGGAAACCAGGTATAGGCGACGGACTTCCGTCCGGTTTTCGCGGCTACCAGTTCGGCGAGTTTGTTTTCGAAGCCTTCGCCGCTCTTGTCGGTGAAGGGCATATTCGAAGGATCGGCGCAGACGCGCAGAATGTCGGGATCGACCAGTTCTCCCGCCGCGCCGAGGCCGGCGCCTTGCGCCTGCGCGTTCGATGGCAACAAGGCCAGTGCGCCGAGAATCGGCAGAACGACGCGCAGCTTCAATGCACCGCAGCCGTTCATGTCATCCGCCCATGCAGGATGCTTCGGCATCCTTCGCCGCCTGCGGCTTGTCTTCGTGCTTGGGCGGCCTGCCGCGTGGCGCCGCACCATCGGCGCGCGCGCGCAGGTAGACATAGAGATCGTCCAGGTAGCAATAGACGTTCTTGTTGTCGCCAAAGGCAGGCATGACGTTTTCCTTGCCGCCGCCGACATTCTTGCGGCCCTCGGCGACGATCGAGAGGAACGTGGCGTAGTCCATGGTTTTCAAGCTGTTGACCAGGGCCGGCGCGTAGCTCGAACCTGTCGCATCCTGTCCGTGACAGACATGGCAATCGGAGTGATACCGGCGGTAGCCGCTGAACGTGTACCAGTCGACGGTTCCGTTCTCGATCTTGTAGGTCGGATTTCCATCCGCATCCAAATACTTGCCGCCTTCTTGCTTCACCGCCTTGGCTTTTTCCATGCTGTCCTCGGCCCACGCCACGCCTGAGCTTGCCAGAGGCAGCAGAGCCAGGACGAAAGCCGAAATTACAATGCGAACGGACATTCAAACGCTTCCTTCATTTGCCGTGGACACGGTTTTGCTGCCGTGGCCGGCATTGATCGGTGTGTCGGGGGTGCAACCGCATCGAGAGCCCGGCCATGGTTTCGGATGATCCGGGCTCTCGTTTTTCAAACCTCCGGTCCAACAAGACCTGAGGCGTGCTTAAGGTTCCCCGCCCGTCAGTCCGGGAGACCGAAGACGGTGAGCTGACCGCCCAGCGTCGTATAGTCCGCAAGTGCCGCGTAGCCGCCGACGGCACCCAGGCCAGCGGTACCAACGACCGCGGACTGATCGCCTTGCGCACGGCCCTGATCGACGGCGCCATGCCAGGCAGCAGCGTTGTCAGGCGAAAGCAGACCGCCTGCCAGACCGATACCTGCCCACCCACCGACGCCGGACAGAACGGCGATGTACTGCTTGCCGTCATGCTCGTACGTGGTGATGTTGCCGATGATGCCGGACGGGGTCTTGAACTTGTAAAGTTCCTTGCCGTCCTTATCGACCGCCTTGATGTAGCCTTCGAGCGTGCCGTAGAAGACGACGTCGCCATCTGTCGCCAACGCGCCCGACCACACGGAGAACTTCTCAGGCTTCGACCAGACGATCTCGCCCTTGGCCGCATCCCAGGCAATGAAGTTGCCCATGCTGCCGTCGCCGCCAGGTGCCGGGTACATCGACACTGTGGCGCCAACATAAGGCTGACCGGCGGTGTAGCTTACCTTGTACGGCTCATAGTCCATGCAGACATGGTTGGTCGGAACATAGAACAGGCCGGTTTTCGGCGAATAGGCAGCTGGCTGTTGATCCTTCGTTCCAAGCGCCGCCGGGCAAATACCCGTCGAGTTGGTGTCTTCGCCGTTCTGCTGGGTCGAATATTTCGCCACGACCTGCGGGCGACCATACTGTTCGCTCTTTGGGTCCATGACGACTTCCGTCGCCCAGTTCACCGCTGGATCGTATTTCTTGGCGACGAGAAGCTCGCCGGTGGCGCGATCCATGGTGTAGGCGAAACCATTACGATCGAAATGCACCAGCACGTCGTGTTTGGCGCCATTGACCTCCATGCCGTCGACGAGGATCATCTCGTTGATGCCGTCATAGTCCCATTCGTCATGCGGGGTCATCTGGTAGAGCCATTTGGCAACACCGGTATCGGCATCGCGGGCCATGATCGTCATTGACCAGCGGTTGTCGCCAGGCCGTTGGACCGGGTTCCATGTCGAGGGATTGCCGGTGCCGTAGTAGACCAGGTTCAGCTTGGGATCATAGGAATACCATCCCCATGTCGTGCCGCCGCCTGTCTTCCATTGCTCGCCTTCCCAGGTGTTGGTGCCGGAATCCTTGCCTACCGGCTTGCCCAGCTGGGTGGTTTTCTCGGGATCGATCAGGGTGTCGGCGTCGGGACCTTCCGAATAGGCTTTCCAGGCAAGTTTGCCGTCTTTCAGATTGTAGGCGGCCAGCCAGCCGCGAACGCCGAATTCGGCGCCGGACACGCCGATGAGTACCTTATCCTTGACCACGACGGGGGCAGCCGTGCCGGATTCGCCTTTGCCGCCGTCGGTCATGTCGCCATTCTTGACCGACCAGACGACCTTGCCGGTCTTTGCATCGAGGGCGACGACCGTGGTGTCGGCCTGATTGAGAATGATCTTGCCGTCACCATAGGCAACACCGCGATTGACCGTATCGCAACACATGATCGGAATGACATTCGGATCCTGCTTGGGCTCGTATTTCCAGAGGATCTTCCCGTCATTCTTGAGGTCGAGCGCAAAGACATTGTTTGGGAAGGGCGTATGGACATACATCACATCGCCGATGATCAGCGGTCCACCCTCATGCCCGCGCAGCACGCCGGTGGAAAAGGTCCATTTGACCTGCAGGTTCTTCACATTATCCGCAGTAATCTGGTTGAGTTTGGAATAGCGGGTGTTGGCGTAGTCACCCGTCTGCATCGCCCAGTTCTTCGCATCCGAAGCGAGCTTTGCAAGATCCTCGTTGGCCGACGCCGTATAGGCCGCGCCGAGCGACAGAAACGCCGCAGTGGTTAGAATATACGTAGCTTTCGTAAGTACACGCATCCGAATTCCTCCCGGGGTTCACAGTGATGAATCGACTGTCAGGCCCACAAGGGCTCGCCCAAGCGATTCACGGGGGGGAAATATTTCCGGCAGCGTGTCACGACCTAAGCCAGATGTGCAGAGGGCACCGTTACTGCCCATCTCACTTTGGCCTACGAAAGACTGTC
Source organism: Mesorhizobium sp. B2-3-7 (assembly GCF_006442695.1). Classification (NCBI taxonomy): domain Bacteria; kingdom Pseudomonadati; phylum Pseudomonadota; class Alphaproteobacteria; order Hyphomicrobiales; family Phyllobacteriaceae; genus Mesorhizobium; species Mesorhizobium sp. B2-3-7. The sequence continues at coordinate 317,642 of NZ_VFVV01000005.1, forward strand.
GCCGCTCCCTAATGACGGTGACGCCCTTGAAGCCGGAAACAGGGAAAGGCTATGTCATCCCAAAAGGCTAGGCAAGCAAAAAAGGCCTAGTGCATTGTTGCACCGCAATATTCTAAATGATGCACTGCAATATGTAGAAATGAACAGAACTACAAACTTAATATGAAGTGTTTTACGCCTCCGTGGAGACCGAGAACGGTATTAAGATAGTCTTACGGGCGATCTTTTGATTTTAATATACACCAGGGTTATTTGCTAATGTTTATCACTGCCCATCTTGGATGGCATGTAAAAAGTCTCGCCGTTGCCCGGTATTGAGCGAGATGCGAAGCGGTCGTAGGAGCCTGGGCGCGGAGCCGGTGATCAAGTCGTCATCCATAGCTATCGCTCGTGGACAGCCCTTTCCTCCTTTGGTCGTATACGGAACCCATGGGTGCTTGACTGGCTTTACGGCGCGTTGCCAACTGGCACGCCGATCTCGTCCGGGCGCATCGAACCCGGACCAACCGGAGGTTTCTCATGATCAGATATGTTGGATTCTCGACCTTGCCGCTGCTCTTCACCGCGACACTGGCCATCGCAAACCCGGCAGGTGCTGCGGGAGACTATCCCACAGTAACGGTTGTCGACTACGTGCTCGGCTGCATGCGAACGAACGGCCAGACGCGTCAGGCGCTGGAAAGCTGTTCCTGCTCGATCGACGTCATCGCCTCGATCCTTCCCTACGACCACTATGAGACGGCCGAGACCTTCAAGAGCATGTCTTTGACGACGGGGGAAAACGCGGGGCTGTTTCGGGAAAGCGCACCGGCGAAGGCAGCCCGTACAGAGCTGAAGCGTGCGCAGTCTGAAGCCGACGTGCGTTGCTTCTAAAGATCAAGCGTGCCCATCGCGGTGGCAGTGCGGCATACCGTATTTCGAGACTTCAGAGCCCCGTTTTCTCCAGCGGCCACTGATTGCGGAATACCTTGCCATCCGTGTCGATCGCTTCGACCTGGATTTCACCATTGCCGTGCGCCGTGAAATCGAATCGGAAATTGGGGTCTTCCGAAATCGATATTCCACCTTCCATCGAGAGGATCGGCCGGCCGGCCTGCGAGATCGACAGCTTCTGAACAAAATGCGCGGGAATGAAATACTGGGTCAGTGGATCCCGCTGCAGGCCCGAATTGTTCGGGTGGCGGATCATCAACTGCAACTCCTCTGCCTTGCTCATCGTCTCTTGGGGTGGGAACTGGCGCAACTTCATCTGCCCCATCGTCGCCATGGCCTCGTCCTGGTTCTTGACCGCAGGGGCGGAGCAGCCGCCTGACGCCTTGACGAAGGTCTGAGCCATGTGGAGTTGGCCGCCTTGAGTCTCCGCTATGGCACGCAAATAGGAATAATCGTTGACGCGCACGCGTGTCGACAGATGTGTCACCCCGGCGTCCTTGCCGATCTGGAACGTTGCCGCCACCGGCGCAGGATTGGCGTCGATGATCAAGGTCACGGATTTGATGCCGTCCGGCGCCTTGGCTGGGTCGACATAGATGTCGACAGGCACGATGGCGGCATCTTGCGCCCGCTTTGGCGCTTCGATCCTGACCACGCCGGTATCGACCAGAATAGCTCGGTCGCCGAACACGTCGCCTTTCAAGTCTTCCCAGATCTTCTCCGAAGAAGCCGTTGTTTGCTGTGCGTTGGCGGCTGAGGAGACGCCGAACAGCGTACCGATGGTCAAGATGATTGCGGCCAAGAATGGTGCAAGCGACAAGGCGAACTGCCTGCTCGCGTAAGCGTGATTTTGCATTTCGATGCCTCCACCAATGCAACAGAGGTGGTGCCCAGGCTGGCGTTTAGAATATGCCTTTGACGACGCGTTGGCAAATCGCCCCACTTCATGATCTCTGGCGCATGTCGGTGTGGTCTATTCCCATTCGAGTTCAGCAAAAGCAGCCGTTGCGTTGCGCTCATTGTAGTCGTCGAACAGGTGCCATTTGCCCCGTTCGCTTCCGGCGGCGGTTTTGACGGCCTCTCGGAGCGGCGTCCCGTCGGCGATCGCCTTGCGGATATCGCGCGCCAGAATCTCGAAATAGCGCCGTTCTCCTGACAGCGCCTGCGGCCAGTCGGCCGGCACCGGACCATGACCCGGAACGACGCGCGCGGCGCTGATCGCGGCGAGCGCATCCATCTGGCGGAGCCAGCCAAGCAGCGATCCGTCGAGCGTCGGCAAGGAGCCCATGAACACGAGATCGCCGGCAAAGAGCGTGCTGGTCTCGGGGTCGAAGACGGTCAGGTCGTTGTCGGTGTGCGCAGCCTTCCATGCCCGCAGTTCGAGCATGCGCCCCCCGAGATCGAGTTCCAGGCGATCATCGACCAGCATCGCCGGCGAAACGATCTCGACTCCGTTCATAAGCGCTTCGCCGACCTGTTCGCGATAATTGTGCAGATAGAACGCACCACGCGCCTCGAGGGCACGCGGCAAATTGCGATGGCCAACAATGGTCGCGCCGATCTCCCGGAATGCCGCATTGCCGAAAATGTGATCGGGATGCATGTGGGTGTTGATCAGGAAGCGAACCGGTTTTGCGGTTATCTTTCCGATCGCGGCGAGCAAGGCGTGCGCCTCGGTCAGGCTGCCGCCACTGTCGACGACGGCAACTGCATCGGTGCCGACGACGACCCCCAGATTGCAGATCGCACCGTCGTTGGTTGTAGTCATCAATTCATCCACGCCCTGGAAGGCGAAGACGCCGTCGGCGATTTGGCGGACCGAGAACCGCAGGCCGCCGGCCGCGGCCAAGGCGGCTCGTCCGAGGCAGCACGGCAGCAAGGCAGCACTGACGGCGGTGCAGGCAAACCCACTCACAACCCTGCGTCGTAGCCGATCAATCGACATGGGGTCCTCCGATATGCATTCGCCATCAGGGCGTTCAGGTGACGCCCGGGAACCTTTGCCGGAACGACCGCAGAAGGTCGCTCATCACCTGTGAATTGCGATGTTGCCGAGGCAACCGCACGTCGAACACGCCCAGCACATGTGCTGGTCGCGGCGCGAGCACGATGATGCGATCCGACAGCATCAGCGCCTCGCGCAGATCGTGCGTTATCATTAAGGCGGTCGTAGGCCGTGCCGACCACACCGACAGAAGCAGGTGACGAAGCCGCTCGGCGGTCTGGTGGTCGAGCGAGACAAACGGTTCGTCCAGGACAAGCATCGCCGGCTCGGTAGCGAAGGCCCTGGCAAGTGCTGCCCTGCGCGCAAGGCCGAGCGACAGTTCCGCAGGATAGAGCGAGCGCATGCCGGCGAGGCCGAGAGTTTCAAACAGATCGTCGAGGTTCTTCGTTCTCAAGCTTTTCGGCAAGGCCAGCCTGACATTCTGCTCCACCGTTCGCCACGGCAGCAAGATCGGCTCCTGGAACACGGCCGCAATGCGGTTGGAGCCTCCTTGCGGCAACTGGAAGGATCCGGAAAAATCCTTGTCCAACCCAAGCAGGATACGCAGCGTCGTGGTTTTGCCGCAGCCCGACGGTCCCAGCAAGCAGGCGAATTCGCCTTGCCGGACCTCGAAGGAAAGGTCCTGAAGCGCCGTGATCGAGACGCCTTGCGCGGACCTGAAAGTCTTTTCAGCGATATCGACCCTAAGCGGGACGACGGCGCCAACGGGTTGCATGTCGTTCAACGGGTTGCACCAGAAGAAGTTCGATGACGAGCATCACCGCCACGAAAGCCAGTGTGTAGGCAAGAATGGCGGCGACGTCGAAGAGCTGGAAATAGAGATGGATCTGGAAGCCGACGCCGTTCGACCGGCCGAGCAGTTCGACGACCAGGACGATCTTCCAGATGAGGGCGATGCCGGATCGTGACGCGGCGGCAAGATAGGGTTGCAATTGCGGCAGCAGGATGTGGCGGATGCGATCGAGAGGACCGAAGCGATAGACAGTGGCCATTTCGGCGTAGCTCGGATCAAGCGCCCTGGCGCCCTCACGCATCGTCACCACGACATTCGGGATTTTGTTCACCGCTACCGCGCCGATCGCCGCCGCCTCGTTGAGGCCGAACCAGATGTAGCCGAGGACGATGACCACCAGCGCCGGGATGTTGAGGAACAGAATTACCCATGGGTTGAAAAAGCGGTCGGCGCGACGATAGCTGCCGAGCAAAACGCCGATGACCGATCCTATGATCATCGCGACGATATATGCCGCGGCGACCCGGCCGAGGGTCGCGCCGAGATGATAGAAGAGGTCGCCGCTCGCAGCCTCCCTGAGGAGCACCTGCCAGACCTGTCCCGGCCCCGGGAGGGCACGGCTCCGCCAGACACTCGCCGCAAGGCTCCACAGCAGGCAAAGCCCGAGCAAGGAAACCGCCACGGTCAGCGCGGGCATCAGCGTTGTCGCCAAGCTGGATCGCCCGGACATGCTCGTCGGGGCACCTCGCGTGCCGTTGCTGGTTTCCGGTGCGGTCATTCCGTGCGGTCCTGCCAGAATGTGCCGGGCGCCATCTCGGGCGCGCTGCCGACCAGCTTCGCGCCACCGATCGCCGCCAGCACGTGATAGAGCTTGCCGGCGTCGGCCGCTTCCTCGGCGACCGCCCGCCTGGGGATGCCTTGGCGGTAGCGGTCGCGCAGTTTTTCCAGTTCTTTGCCTTCCGCGCGAATGATCGGCGCCAGGCGCAGCCACTCCTCGTCGGATCTGGCCAGCAGGTCCTTGGCTTGCGCGGAGGCCCTGACGAAGCCCCTGGCGGCCTCCGGGTTCTCGTTCGCCCATTGGTCGTGGAAGACGTAACCGAGTGCCGACACAGGTCCCAAGGCGCCGAGCGCACGCGCCGCATCGTTCACGCCCATCAATCGACGAAAGCCGTTGGCCTCGAGACGGGCGCAAAAATGCCAGAAATTCAGCACCGCATCGAGTTCGCCCTGCATGGCCTTTTCCGAAATCAGCGGTGGCGCGCCAAAGATGATGTCGCTGGTTGCCAACAGGTCGACCCCGTAGTCGCGTCTGGTCAGAGCCTGTATCAGGAGCCAGCTCTTGTCGAGCGGGCCGCCGGCGACGCCGATCTTCCTGTGCTTGAGGTCGGCGACCGTCCGGATCGGCGACCCCTCCTTCACCATGATCGCCCCCACAGCGGTCGAATAGGGGGCTAATGTGAGGTCGCCGCCTTCCGACCGTTGGCGCGAGACCCACAACCAGTCGGAGACGATCATGTCGATCGCACCGGCCAGCAAGGCGACGTTGGTCGCGTCCTCCCCGGCGAAATCGATGATCTCCAGATCGATCCCGTTCGCCACATCGAATTTGTGTTGCCTCAACGTGTCGAGTTCCCAACTCACGGTTCCAAACTTCAGGACACCAACGCGAATCCTGGCTGCTGCAAAGACAGGCCTTGCGGCAAGAGCAGCGACCGTGCCGAGAACCGCCAGACGCAGCGTGTTGCGCCGTGAAATCATCATGACACCTCCTCCCTGGGCTCCAGGACGTCAATCAGATCGCTCGTTCCTTGCTCGGAAAGGCGCATTTCCAGCGCATGACCTTGAGGGCCGGGTGTTCCTGAGACCATTTCGCGATCTCGCTGGGTGCAAGGAACATGCATTGGAGCAGAGAGCCGCGGCTCTCGAAATAGAGGTGTTCGTCTCGGCAATTGCCCGGATTGGTGCTGAGGCACACCGTTAATATGAGATCGACCATATCCATTTAGCACCTCTTGCGCTCCGGGACGCCTGTCTCGACTGGTCCGGCCCAATGAGGAGCCTGGACAAAATCGCCAGTTGCCGGATTCCCGAGGTGCCAGTGGAGAAACCGGATGTCTTGAAGCTACGCATTCGCCCGATAGCCGTCAACAAAGACGAATACCGGTACCCTGGGTACCCAAGCCTCTATACCTTTATACGATTGACTTTCACCCCACGCCAACTAGCTTTTCGATTCGCGCGGCGCCGCTTCACAAAGGGAAAGCGGATACTCCACTCCACCGCGTAAGGTGCATGTCAATGGATGAAAGATCGGCATGCGCAAAATCGTCCAGGGCACCCAGACGATCCATGAGGAAATGCCATGCGCGCAATCGCATTTTTCGCAGTCGTGTTTGCTGTGTCCTTCATCACAAGCCAATCCCAGGCACAGGATGCCGCGGCGGGTGAGAAGGTCTTCGCCAAATGCAAGGTCTGCCATGTCGCCGACCAGGACAAGAACAAGGTCGGCCCGTCGTTGAACGGCGTCATCGGCCGGACGGCTGGCACACACCCGGGGTTCAGTTACTCCCAAGCGATGGTCGCGGCAGGCAAGTCCGGCGTCAAATGGGACGAACCCACGCTGACGACTTACCTTCGCGATCCCAAGGCCATGGTCAAAGGAACGAAGATGGCGTTCGTCGGCCTCAAGCAGGACCAAGACATCGCCAACGTCATCGCCTATTTGAAGCAATTCTCGAAATAGCGGCGCCGCCGGCCGTTCGAACTTGCGTCCGGCCGGCGTTCGCCCCGATCAAGCACCGGCTTGCAGCCCCTGCATCGCCGCAGGCAGGTCGAAAAGGCTGTCGCAAACCTGGTCGGCGCCAAGCTCTTCAACCGGAAAATGGGTGTATCCGCCGCGCAGCAGAATGACGGGCATGCCGGCGGCGCGCGCGGCGCCTGCATCGGCACCACTGTCTCCGACCAGCAGCGCGTCACAGGGGTCGACTCCAAGCTGGGCGAGCGCCAGCAGCAGAGCATCGGGCGCGGGTTTCAGGCATGTCACCGCGTCTCCGCCAATGATCGCACGGAAATATTCCGTCAGTCCGAAATGCAGCAGGATCTCGCGAGTCGCCAACTGCGGTTTGTTGGTCGCGACGCCCATGGCCATTCCCTTCGCGTAGAAGTGTGTGAGAACCTCCCTGACGCCAGGCATCAGTCTTGTCAGGCCGGTCAGATGTCGGCTGTAGATCGGCGCCATGACGCGGTTGGCCTCATCGAGCGCGTTGCCGACGAGCGGCGCTCCCGACGCCGCGAAGGCCCGCTCGATCAATTTCCTGACGCCGCCACCGATCATGGCCTTGACCTGGTCCAGGCGCAACGGCGGCAGATCGCGGCTGGCCAGCAACTCGTTGACGGCGGCCGCTATATCAGGCGCCGAATCGACCAGTGTGCCGTCGAGGTCGAACAGGATCGCCTTCGGCGGTCGAAGCGACCTACCTGCGCCGACATTCATGCAGCATCCTTCCACTTGATCGAGCAGCCGATCGAGGCGATCTGGTCGAACGGACCATCGCCGGTTCGAGCAACCTGCTTCATCGCCTCGAACAGATCGCGTCGCAGCCCGAGCGGTCCGGATTCGCGTCGCGACGCGTCCAGCCGGCCGCGATATTGCAGTCTCAGTTCGCTGTTGAACCCGAAGAAATCGGGAGTGCACACCGCTGAGTAGTCGCGCGCTACAGTCTGGGCCTCGTCGTGCAGGTAAGGGAAGCTGAAGCCGTTCGTCACGGCGAAGCGCTTCATGTGGTCGAAGGAATCGTCCGGGTAGGTGTCGGCATCGTTGGAGTTGATGGCGACGAAGCCGATACCTTCGGCCTTGAGGTCATTGGCGTCGCGCACGATGCGAGAGATCACGGCCTTCACATAAGGGCAGTGATTGCAGATGAAGGCCACGACCAGGCCATTCGGGCCGGCGTGACCGAAGATGGAATGCGACGTGCCGTCGACGCCGGGCAAAACGGCATCGATGGCGGGCCAGCCGAAATCGCATACAGGTGGGACCGCAGCCATGTTCGTCTCCCCGACAACGGTTTACGCGGCTTTCCGGATCGCGCCATCGGCCGCCTGTCTGATGGCGCCGATATTGGCACGATAGGCTGCCTCGGTGCCTCCCTTGAATACAGCCGAACCGGCGACCAGTACGTTGGCGCCAGCCGCGGTGACCAGCGGGGCGGTCTCGGCCGTGACTCCGCCGTCGATCTCGATGTCAATCGGGCGATGGCCAACCAAAGCCTTGATCCGTCTGACTTTCTCGACGACCGCTGAAATGAAAGCCTGGCCGCCGAAGCCTGGATTGACCGTCATCAGCAGCACCAGATCGAGCCGGTCGAGCACATACTCGATGACACTCTCCGGCGTCGACGGATTGAGCGACACCCCGGCCTTCTTGCCAAGATTCCTGATCGCCTGCAATGAGCGGTCGAGATGCGGTCCAGTCTCGGCATGCACCGTGATGATGTCGCAACCGGCATCGGCGAAGGCGGCCAGATAGGGGTCGGCCGGCGCGATCATCAGATGGCAGTCGAAGATCTTGTCCGTTCGACCACGGATCGCCTTGATGACCGGCGGACCGAAGGTGATGTTGGGCACGAAATGCCCGTCCATCACGTCGAGATGGATCCAGTCGGCGCCCGCCTGAACGACAGCTTCGACCTCGTCGCCGAGCCGCGAGAAATCCGCGGAAAGCACGGAGGGCGCGATGATTGTCCTGGTGACCATGGTCGTCGTCTCCAATTTCTGTCTTCCGTGTCGGGTCGCCGCCCGCCAGCCGGCTTCGCCCTCAGCGCGTCTTCGTCTCCGGTTCGCCTTCGAGCTTCCCTTCCGCGAATACGCGGCTGCCGCGGATATCGGATTCCTCGATGGTAATAAGGTCTGCCTTGGTCAGGGCACGGCTTCGCGATGCGAAAAGCCGATTGGCCTGGCGAAGCCGCGCCCGGTCCAGCCCATTGCGCACCGAGCGCGCGTTGGAGAAATGCGGCAGCCTCATTCGGATCGGAAGATACTCTTCGAGGGCCTGGGCGGCCGCCTCGCTGAGGCGATAATTCTGCTCCGCCAGCATGATCTCGGCGATCGATTTCAGCTCGCTGACGCCGTAGTCGGGAAAATCGAGGTGGTGGGCGATGCGCGAACGCATGCCGGGATTGCTGTCGAAGAAACGATCCATCTTGTTCTTGTAGCCGGCAAGGATCACGACCAGGTCGTCACGATTATTTTCCATGCATTGCAGCAGGATCTCGATCGATTCCTGGCCGTAGTCGCGTTCGTTCTCGGGCTTGTAGAGGTAATAGGCCTCGTCGATGAAAAGCACGCCGCCCATGGCACGCTTGATCACGTCGCGCGTCTTGGGTGCGGTGTGGCCCACATACTGGCCGACGAGATCGTCGCGCGTCACCGCGACCAGGTGGCCTTCGCGGACATAGCCGAGTCGATGCAGGATTTCGGCCATCCTCAGCGCCACGGTGGTCTTGCCCGTGCCCGGATTTCCCGTAAAGTTCATATGCAGCGTCGGTGCGCCCGAGGTCAGCCCGAACTTGCGGCGAAGCCGGTCGACCAGGAGAAGAGCCGCGATCTCGCGGATGCGGTTCTTGATTGGCTTCAGGCCAATGAGTTCGCGATCGAGCTTGTCCATCACCTCGTCGATGTTGGACGCTTCGAACTCGGCCTGCAGATCAACCGATTCGTCCTGAGCGCCAGCGCCCTTTGCTATCGTGTCCAGCATGGCTCAGCTAGCTCCGCTCGCCCTCGGGCCTGTCGGTCGCATAAGGCACGATCGAATAACCCTGGCTGCGGCCGTCACGCTCCTGGCGCAGCAGCCGGAACCCGGGTTCGCTGGGTGGCCGGTTGACGATGAACGACATGCGCGGCGCTTCCCATCCCTTGGTCGAATCGAAGGCGGTTACCCGGACATACATGTTCGGACAGGCTTTCCGGCAAGCGTTGACTTCGAGCAGGATGCCCGCCGGGTCTCTCAAATCGAACATCGGGTTGCCGTACATTTCCCAATAGGTGTTTCGCGGATGCGGATCGTCCGTGTACTCGACGCTGACGGCCCAGTGGTTCTTCAGCGCATATTTGATCTGCGCCGAAATCTGCTCATCGGTCAGGTCGGGCAGGAACGAGAACTGTCCCTGCGTGACCTTGTTTCCCGGATTGGTCATCATGGCGACGGTTCCTTTCTTCTAGAAGCTGGGCGTTGCGGTTGGCACGAAATCGGCCGTGTCGGTCGATTCATAGTTGAAGGTGACATCCTTCCAGGTCTCCAGGGCAGCCTTCAGCGGCGTGCACCATTTGGCCGCCTGTTCGAGGATTTTGGTCCCTTCGCGCAAATAATCGCGTCCCTCGTTGCGGGCCAGGATCATCGCTTCCAATGCAACGCGATTGGCCGTCGCGCCCGCCTGGATGCCGTCGGGATGGCCGATCGTGCCGCCACCGAACTGCAGGATGACGTCCTCGCCGAGATAATGGATCAACTGGTGCATCTGGCCGGCATGGATACCGCCCGAGGCGACGGGCATCACCTTGTTGAGCGAGGCCCAGTCCTGATCGAAGAACAGCCCGGTCTCGAGATTCTGCGGCGTGCGCTCCTCGCGCAGCGTGTCATAAAACCCCTTGATCATGAGCGGGTCGCCTTCCAGCTTGCCGACCACAGTGCCGGCGTGGATATGGTCGACGCCGGCCATGCGCATCCATTTGCAGATGACGCGAAAATTCATGCCGTGGTTCTTCTGGCGCGAATAGGTCGAATTGCCGGCGCGGTGCAGGTGCAGGATCATGTCGTTGCGGCGTGCCCACTTGGCCATCGACTGGATCGCCGTGTAGCCGATGACGAGATCGATCATGATGATGCAGGAGCCAAGCTGTTTGGCGAATTCGGCGCGCTCGTACATCTCCTCCATCGTGCCGGCGGTGACGTTGAGATAGTGGCCCTTGACCTCGCCAGTGGCAGCTGAAGCCTTGTTCACCGCCTCCATGCAGTAGAGGAAGCGGTCGCGCCAGTGCATGAAGGGCTGCGAGTTGATGTTTTCGTCGTCCTTGACGAAGTCGAGGCCGCCCTTCAGCGCCTCGTAAACGACGCGGCCATAGTTGCGGCCTGACAGGCCGAGCTTCGGCTTCGTCGTCGCGCCGAGCAGCGGACGGCCAAACTTGTCGAGCCGCTCACGCTCCACCACGATGCCGGTTGCGGGTCCCTGGAAGGTTTTGAGATACGCGACCGGGATACGCATGTCTTCCAGTCGCAGCGCCTTGACCGCCTTGAAGCCGAACACGTTGCCGATGATCGATGCGGTCAGGTTGGCGATCGAGCCCGGCTCGAACAGGTCGAGGTCGTAGGCGATGTAGGCGAAGTACTGTTGCTCGGTCTTGGTGCCGGGACCGGTGTTTGGAACCGGCTCGGATCTGAACGCCTTGGCGCGGTAGAGCTCGCAGGCTGTCAGCCTGTCGGTCCACACCACGGTCCAAGTCGCGGTTGAGGATTCACCGGCGATGGCGGCCGCTGCCTCCTCGTGGTCGACGCCGGGTTGCGGCGTGATCCGGAACATCGCGATCAGATCGGTCTCCTTGGGCCTGTAGTCCGGCTCCCAGTAGCCCATCTTCTTGTAAGGGATGACCCCTGACTTGTAGCGTTCCTTGCCTTCCTTGAGCGTACCCGCTGGCAGCATATCGATCTTGTTCATGACAGGTCTCCTGTTTGTTGCTCAGGCGGCTTTCGCGGTTGCGATATGGGGCGCGAGTTTTCCAGCGGCATAGCGTTTGGCCATCTCGTCCATGGCGATGACCTTGATCTTCGAGGCGTTGGACGCCGTGCCGAAACGCTCGAAGCGGTCTCGGCAAAGATCGTGCAAGGCGTCCATGGCGGGCTTCAGGAATTTTCGGGGATCGAACTCGCGCGGATTCTCCGTCGCGACGCGGCGGAACTGCCCGGCCATGGCCATGCGGCAATCGGTGTCGATGTTGACCTTGCGCACGCCGTAGCGGATGCCGCGCTCGATTTCCTCCACCGGGACGCCAAAGGTCTGGGGCATCTCGCCGCCATATTTGTTGATGATGTCCTGCAGTTCCTGTGGCACGGAGGAAGAGCCATGCATGACCAGATGCGTGTTGGGTAGCTTCTCGTGGATCGCCTCGATCACCTGCATGGCCAGTATGTCGCCGTCCGGCTTGCGGGTAAATTTGTAAGCGCCGTGCGAGGTGCCGCAGGCGATCGCCAGCGCGTCCACCTGGGTTGCGGCCACGAAGTCGACCGCCTGATCGGGATCGGTCAAGAGTTGGTCGTGGGAGAGCGCGCCCTCGGCGCCGTGGCCATCCTCGGCCTCGCCCTGGCCGGTTTCCAGCGATCCGAGCACGCCCAGTTCGCCTTCGACGGAAGCCCCGACCCAATGCGCCATGCGTGTGACTCGTTCGGTTACGGCGACGTTGTAGGCATAGCTTGCCGGCGTCTTGGCATCTGCCATCAGGGATCCGTCCATCATCACCGAGGTGAAGCCGTGGCGGATCGCGGAAAGGCAGGTGGCCTCGTCGTTGCCGTGGTCCTGATGGATGCACAGCGGAATGGTCGGATGCATTTCAGTCAATGCCTCCATCATTTTGGCCAGCATGACGTCGTTGGCGTAGGACCGGGCCCCACGTGAGGCCTGGATGATGACAGGCGCGTCGCAGGCTTTGGCCGCTTCCATGATTGCGAGGCCCTGTTCCATGTTGTTGATGTTGAATGCAGGGACGCCGTAGCCGTGCTCGGCGGCATGGTCGAGAAGCTGGCGAAGGGTGATGCGGGCCATTGTGGGTCCTCCTAGATGATGAGCTTCAGCGCCGCCGCAGCAACCGCTTCGGACGTTATGTTGAAATGCCGGTACAGATCGGGGGCAGGGGCGCTGGCGCCGAAACCGGCCATGCCGACGACAGCGCCCGTCTCGCCGACCCAGCGGTCCCAGCCCAGCCGGGCCGCCGCTTCGACCGCGACGCGCGGCGCGGAGCCGAGAACGGCCTTGCGGGTGGCGCTTTCCTGCTCCTCGAAAAGCTCCCAGCATGGCATCGAGACGACCGCGGCGGCGACGCCATGCTCGGTCTCCAGCCTTTCGGCGGCGGCAACCGCGATCTCGACCTCCGAGCCGGTTGCGATCAGGGTGACGGCACGGTGCCTGGCTGGCTCGCGCAGGATGTATGCGCCCTGGCTGGAGCGGTTCGCGTCGCTGTGCGCCTCACGCAGCATCGGCAGGTTCTGGCGCGACAGCACCAGCACGCTCGGCCGATCCCTGCTCTTCAGCGCAAGTTCCCAGCATTCCGCCGTTTCGATGATATCCGCTGGGCGAAAGACATTGAGGTTCGGCGTGGCACGCAGCATCGCCAGGTGCTCGACCGGCTGATGCGTCGGGCCATCCTCGCCGAGGCCGATGGAATCATGCGTCATCACGTAGATGACGCGCTGGCCCATGAGCGAGGAGAGCCGTATCGCACCACGCGCATAGTCCGCGAAGCAGAGGAACGTACCGCCATAGGGCACGAAGCCTCCATGCAATGCGATGCCGTTCATGGCGGCGGCCATGCCGTGTTCACGAATGCCGTAGTGAATGTAGCGGCCGGCATAGTCGCTCGGCGCAATGCGGTTCATGCCCTTGGTGATCGTCAGATTCGAGTGCGTCAGATCGGCCGAGCCGCCGACGGTCAATTCCGTGGCGCCGTTGATGACCTCCAGCGCCATTTCGGAAGCTTTTCGCGTTGCCACCTTGGTTGCCTTCTCGACATGCTCTCGGCGAAAGGCATCGAGCGCTTCGAAGACCGCGTCGGGCAGTCTGGCGGCGACCGCGTTCTCGAGGGCCTCTCGCTGCGGCGAGGCGGCAAGCCGCTGCTCCCACGCGCCCCGCATCGCTTCGCCGCGGCCGGCAATTTCGCGCCAGGCGAAAAGCACGTCGTCCGGCACCTCGAACGGCGCGAAGGTCCAGCCGATGTTCTCGCGGGTCGCGGCGATCTCTGCTTCGCCCAGCGGCGCGCCATGCGTCTTCTCCGAACCGCCGAGATTGGGGGCGCCCTTGCCGATTACAGTGCGGCAGGCAATCAGCGACGGTCGATCCGACTGCCGCGCCGCCTCGATAGCCGCGGCGACAGCTTCCATGTCGTGGCCGGAGACCGTTTGGACATCCCAGCCGGCGGCTTTGAAGCGCGCCGGCTGGTCCATCGACGTGGACAGGGAGGTTGGCCCGTCAATGGAGATCGCATTGTCGTCCCAGAACACGATCAGGCGGGAAAGCTTCAGGTGGCCGGCGAGGTCGATCGCCTCGTGGCTGATGCCTTCCTGCAGGCAGCCGTCGCCTGCAATCACATAGGTATGATGGTTGACCAGATCGGCACCGTAGCGGGCAGCAAGCATGCGCTCCGCCAGCGCCATTCCGACCGCCGTGGAAATGCCTTGTCCGAGCGGGCCGGTGGTGGTCTCGACACCAAGCGCGTGGCCATATTCGGGATGTCCGGCCGTGCGGCTGCCCAGTTGCCGAAACCGCTGCAACTCCTCGATCTGCATGTCTTCATAGCCGAGCAGATAGTGCAGCGCGTATTGCAGCATCGAGCCATGGCCGGCTGAAAGCACGAAACGGTCACGGTCGGGCCAGCCCGGCCTGGAAGGATCGATATTGATGAAGCGGTTGAACAGCACCGTTGCGACATCGGCCATGCCCATCGGCATGCCGGGGTGTCCCGAATTCGCTTTTTGGACGCTGTCCATCGCCAGCACGCGAATGGCGTTCGCCATGTCGAGCTCCGAGACGACGGCGGTGGCGGCAGGCTTTAGTGCTGTTTGGCTGGTCATGGCGTCCTCCTCACGACACACGGCTCTTGCGTTCGATCAATTGCAGGATGAGCGGCGTCAGGATCAGCTGCATGGCAAGGTCGAGCTTGTTGCCTGGCACCACGATGGAATTTGGCCGCGACATGAACGAGTCGTGGATCATCGACAGCAGATAGGGAAAATCGATGCCGCGTGGATTGGCGAAGCGGATAACCAGCATCGATTCGTCAGGCGTCGGAATCCAGCGCGCGATGAAGGGGTTGGACGTATCGACAATCGGCACGCGCTGGAAATTGATGGCGGTCTGCGAGAATTGCGGGACAATGTAGCGGACATAGTCGGGCATCCGGCGCAGGATCACGTCCATCACCGCCTCGGTGGAATAGCCGCGTGTCGAACGATCGCGATGGATCTTCTGGATCCATTCGAGATTGATGACCGGCACGACGCCGATCTTGAGATCCGCATGCTTCGCCAAATTGATCGTGTCGGTGACGACACAGCCGTGCAGCCCCTCGTAGAAGAGCAGGTCGCTGGGACCGAACTCTCGCCATTCGGTAAAGCTTCCCGGTGGCGTGCCGTACTGCTTTTCCTCTTCCTCGTCATGGATGTAGGTGCGGGTTCTTCCGGATCCCCGGCGGCCGTATTCCGCGAACACCTCTTCGAGAATCCCGAGTTCGTTGGCCGCGGCATGGAAGTGGGTGAAGTTCGGATTGCCGGCCTTCTCCTCTTCGGCCACCTTTGCCTTCATCGCGGCGCGGTCGTAGCGGTGGAATGCGTCGCCTTCGATGAACGCGGCCTCGATGTTCTCGCGCCGGAAGATCAGCTCGAAGATACGCTTGACCGAAGTGGTGCCGGCGCCCGACGAGCCGGTGATGGTGATGATGGGGTGCTTGGCTGACATGGTGCTGCTCAGGCTCTGAAGAGGCCACGGCGGCTGAACAGCGGCGCTCGTTCGCCGATGTTGCTCGGCTCGGTGTGGTAGCGGGTGACGCGCGCGACCTCCCGCGCCGACCCGAAGACCATCGGCACGCGCTGGTGCAGGCTGTCGGGTTCGATGTCCAGGATGCGGTTGATCGTATCGGTGGCCGCACCGGCAGCCTGTTCTATGAGATAGGCAATCGGGTTGGCCTCGTAGACCAGGCGCAGCCGTCCCTGACCGTAGCCCTTGCGCCGGTCGCCGGGGTAGAGAAACACGCCGCCGCGCATCAATATGCGGTAGCAGTCGGCGACCAGGGAGGCGATCCAGCGCATGTTGAAATCCTTCTCTCGCGGTCCTTCGGTGCCCTCCAGGCAGTCGTCGACATAGAGCCGCACGGCCTCGTCCCAGTGCCGGTAGTTGGCGGCGTTGATGGCGAACTCCTGGGTGCGTTGCGGAATGATCCGGCTCTCGTATGCCTGGACGAAGGTGCCGAGCCTGGCCGACAGGACGAAGATATGCGTACCGCTGCCGAGCGACAGGACGAGCGCCAACTGCGGCCCATAGATGAAGAAACCGGCGCCTAGCTGATTCACGCCCGCCTGCAAAAAAGAGGCGGCCGGATCGGCATCCGGCGCGCCAGTTGCGGGCAGGAGCGAGAAGATCGTTCCGATCGACACGTTGGTGTCGATGTTGGAAGAGCCGTCGAGCGGGTCGATGGCAATGGCGAGTGGTGCTTGCCTGTCGAGTAGGACCGGCTGCTCCAGCTCCTCGGAAGCGTAGAGCGCGACCGGAGCGTGGCGCATGGCGTCGAGGAAGATGTCGTCGGAGAAGACGTCGAGATCCTTCTGGACATCGCCGTCGGCGTTGGCGCCACGGGTCCCGGCAAAGGCGGCGCCGAGCACACCTTGATTGATGGTATTGCGGATCTTGCTGGCGGCCTGTGTCAGCTGACGGACAGTCGTTACGACCGCGGAGCGAAGTTCGTCCGGCTGGCCGAGATAGGAGTTCAGAAAAGCGTCGAGCGTTGCCGCTGGCATCGTAACCTCCCGATCCAGCCGCGTCTCCTCGGATCGGCTGGATCGGGGGAATGAAAACAAACGACACTTGATAAGTAAAATTCAATAACTTTACGTTGGTACTAAAAATAATTTAGCATGAGACATGAGAAACCTCACGCTCAAGCATTTCAAGACCATCCAGGCCATCATCAGGCACGGAAAAATTGTGAGTGCGGCCAAGGCGTTAGGTCTGTCTCCTTCAGCACTGACAATTCAGTTGCGGCAAATGGAGGAAGAATTCCAACTGGCTCTGTTCGACCGGACGTCGGACGGCATGCGTCCCACTGCCGCAGGTTTGGCCGTCGTTGAGGCAGCGCAAGCTATCGAGGAGCATCTCGGTCTGCTCGAAGACAAGATCGACGCCATCAAGGGCGTTCGTACGGGTAGCTTGAGGCTCGGCGTCGTTTCCACCGCCAAGTATTTCGCGCCGCGGTTGATGGCTGCGTTCATGAAGGAACATCCCGACATCGACATGCGGCTTGCCATCGGCAATCGTGCCCAGACAATCGACAACCTCAAGAATCACGACATCGACATCGCGCTGATGGGGCGCCCGGCGAAAGAGGTACCGGTGCGTGCTTCGGTCTTCGGCGACCACCCGCTGGTCATCATCGCGCCGCCCGAACACCCGCTGGCGGCGGCGCGCGATATCTCCAAAGAGCGCATTGCCGAGGAGCATTTCCTTATTCGCGAGCCCGGCTCCGGAACCCGCATCTCGCTGGAAATATTCCTGAGCGACGTGCCTGGCCGCATCGACGAACTCGGTGTCGAGATGGGCTCGAACGAAACGATCAAGCAGGCGGTGATGGCTGGTCTGGGCATCGCCTTCATTTCTGCCCACACCATCGCCGCGGAAACGGAAGCTGGCCGGCTCGTCATCCTCGACGTTGTCGGCATGCCGATCCGCCGACAATGGTTCTCGGTGATACGAACCGATCACGCAATCTCGCCGGCCATGGCTACGTTCAACGATTTCCTGATGCGCAAGGGCGCGATGTATCTGCCCCTGTTCGGTAAGCTTTATCCCGATTCCTGAGCGGGATGACCGACGGATGGCGTTCGGAATCGACCGGAGCGAGACGCCGGACGTGTCGCCTGCCAAGAGACGTGAAATCCGTCGCAAGGTCGACTGAAGGTCTATTTCTTCCGACCGAGCGTTTCCGAGACGGTCCTGGACAATTGATAGAGCCGCTGCTCGATTATCGTCGGCACGTCGCAGACATAGGTCAGCGACTGGACACGTTCGTTGAAAATGCGCGTCGCGAAATTCAACTGGTCGGTTCGCCGTTCGACTTCGTCCGGATCGGCGTCGGCTTTGGCACGTAGGGCGTCGACGTCGGATGCTTCCTTGCGCAATTCAGCCGCCATTTCGAGCTGTTTGTGGGCATAGCGGGAAATGCCGGAAATCACGTGCGAACGCTCGGCGTCCATGTGATCGAACATTCCCTGCACCAGCATCGCCATCTTTGGTGCGACCTGCTCCGCCGGCAGAGAAGCCACGAAGTCCTTGATCTCCTTCTGGGCTTCGGCAATCGGCGTCCGTCGGGCCGCCACCGCCTCGACCAGCGCGGAGACGCCCGAATCCTTCGACCAATCCTTCGCCGCCGGGGGAAGCTCCGGCCCATTCCAGATCTGGCCGAGCGAGAGCTGCGGCACCTTGCGCTGCATGCAAGGCCAGTCGGGATCGGTGTTTGCCGCCCTGGCGTCCATCGGGACAAGCATGGCGACCAGAACCAGGGTGTGCACAAGTCTCATTCGCGCCATCAGCCGTTTCCTCCCGTGTCCTGTTTGCGGGTCATCAGGCCGCGCGAAGGATCGTACGCAATGATGGCGCCGCCCAGAAACAACAGCGTGCAACCGGCGACGACGCCCAGCGACAGCCAGTCGATCTGCCCATAGAAGGCGAAGCGGATCAGTTCGACGGCATAGGTGAACGGATTGGCGAGGCAGATCTTGTAGAGCAGGGGGCTTGCCTCCTGGATACGCCACAAAGGATACAGCGCCGGAGACGCGAAATAGCCTGGAAAGATGACGAAGTTCATGATGCCGGCGAAGTTTTCGAGTTGCTTGATCATGGACGACAAAAGCATGCCGAGCGCGCAAAGCATCATGCCCGACAGAAACAGTGCCGGCAGCACGTAGAGATAGCCGAGCGGCGGCGCCCTGACGCCCCACAACCAGGCGACGATCAGAAATGCGTAGACTTGCACGATCGATACGGCCACGCCGGCCAACATCTTCGACACCAGCAGGAACCAGCGCGGAAATGGGCTGACCAGCAGGATGCGCATGTTGCCCATCTCGCGGTCGTAGACCATCGACAGTGAAGACTGCATGCCGGAAAACAGCAGGATCATGCCGCACAGACCCGGAGTGATGTAGACCTCGTAGAGCACATAGGTCTTGTAAGGAGGGATGATCGACACGCCGAGCACCTGGCGGAAGCCGGCGGCGAAGATGAACAGCCAGACGAGCGGCCGCACCAGTGAGGAAATGAACCGTTCGCGTTGGTGCAGGAAGCGCAGGCACTCGCGCAGGACGATGCCTTTCAGGCAAATGAGATAGTGGCGGAGGCCGAATGGTTCAGACCCTACCGGTTTGATGCCGACAACTTTTCCGGGCATCGCAGGAGCGCTCATGACGATGTCTCCGCCATGCCTGCCGCGTCGATGCGGCTGAGCTTCGAAAAGGCATCGCGAATGGAATTTCCTCCATTTGCCTGGACGACATCCGACACCTTGCCCCTGGCGACCAGGTCACCCCGCCGCAGCACGACGACATGATCGGTATCGTCGACTTCATCGATCAGATGCGTGGCCCAGAGCACGCCGATACCATCGGTTTCGACGAGCTTGCGGATGGTGGCGAGGATGCCAGCACGCGACTCGATGTCGAGGCCGACGGTCGCTTCGTCAAGCAGGAGCAGGGAAGGTCGGTGAAGCAGCGCCCGGGCGATCTCGATGCGCCGCATCTGACCGCCGGAGAGGCTGCGTGCCTTGTCATGCTGGCGGCCCTGCATGTCGACTGTGTCAAGCAGCGCGGCGATGCGCTGCCGGGCTTCGCGTCCGCCAATGCCATGCAGCGAGGCATGGTAGGAAAGATTCTGATAGACGCTGAGATCGAGGTCGAGCGTGCGCGCCTGGAACACGATGCCGACCCGTCTGAGAGCTTCGCCCGAAGCGCTGCGGATGTCGTGGCCGAAGATGCGGATCGAGCCGTGACGCGTGTCATAGAGGTGGCTGATCAGGGAGAACAGTGTTGTCTTGCCGGCCCCGTTGAGGCCGAGCAGGACGGTGAACGTCGCCGGCAAGATCGAGAACGAGACCTCTTTGAGTGCCCGCTTCGGTCCATAGGAGTGGCTGACGGCACTGACGTCGAGTGCCGCCGCCTCGTCTCCCGGTCCGCTTGTTCTCACATGCTGCATGCCCGGATCGCTCCTTCAGGACGCGTTGGCAGGACGCACTGCTATCTAGCGCGCCTGATTGCCTTTGGTCTCACTTGATCGTGATCTTGCCCTTCAGGCCCTTGTCGGCGAGGTCGGGAACCGACCAGGTATACTCGCCGGGGCGAACTGTGTGGAATTGCACCTGGATCGTTCCCGCGTCGTCGAATTCCAGCCAGGCCGGTCCGCCGTCCATATGCACCTCCAGATCGTCGATGACGATCTGGTCCATCCACACATTGCGGAACAGGTCGGTCACGAACTTGTATTCGAAACCGCCCTTGGAGGTGATCTTCCAGCGATAGCCTTGGCCGGCGATCAGCTCGAAATCCTTCTGATTGACGGCATAGGTGGAATCGGCCGAGCCGATAATCAATTCCGGCAGGTTCTTGCTGGCACGCGATGGTTTTGGCGTTGCGTCATCCGCGCTTGCGGCGATCGGAGCAAGCACAAATCCGGCGAGCGCGGCGAAGATAAACCTATGGCGAAATTTCATGTCGCGATCCTCCCCATGATCAATGTCTGCTATTTGGGCGAAATGGCCACACCCCAAGGCTGCTGGCCTACGGTGAGCGATTGGACCGGCTCGTCGGTCGCCGTATCGATGAACGTGATGTCGTTGGAGTTGCCATTCGTGGTGATCAGCGTTTTCTGGTCGGGTGTGAAGGCCAGGTGCCAGACGCGTTGGCCGACGAGGATGTATTTCTCGACCTCGAAGGTGTCGGTATTGACCACGGCGACATGGTTCGCCGGGCCGAGCGCGACATAGGCTTTCTTGCCGTCGGCGCTGATGGCGATGCCTACCGGCTGGATGGTCTCAGCCCGCAATCCCTGAATCGCGAACTGGATCTTCTTCACCACTTCGCGTTTGGCGTTATCGATGACGCTGACGGTGCCGCCCACTTCGGCGCTGACCCAGACCTGCGAGCCGTCCGGCTTGAATTCGGCAAAGCGCGGGCGCGTGTCGACCAGCACGTTATCGGTTACATCGTGGGTGCCAGTGTCGATGAAATGCGCCATGCTGGTGGTTTCCGAGGTGTTGACCATGGTCTTGCCATCAGGGCTGATACCCATGCCTTCCGGTTCCACGCCGACTGGAATCTCGGCCATGACCTGCTTGCTCTCGACGTCGATGGCGGTGACGAGGTTGTCGTCCTCATTGGCGACATAGAGCGTCGTGCCGTCAGGCGAGAGCACGAACAATTCGGGATCGGGGCCAGATGGCAGCGTGCCGACGATTTGCAGCGTCGCGGTGTCGATGATTTCGACCGTGTCGTCATCACTGGCGCAAAGATAAACGAATTTGCCGTCATGCGAGATGGTGATGCCGCGTGGCCTCTGGCCGACCTCGACGGTCTTCACCACTTGCATGGTGGCCGTGTCGACGACCGTCATCGTGTTGTCCTTCTCGTTGGAAACGTAGGCCGTATAGGCCGATGCCGGGCTGGCCGTGAGGCCGGCCGCGAGAATGGCCAATGCACAAGCTCGTGTCTGCACGCAAATTCCTCCCCTTTGGCCCTACTTGAGAACGCATTTCGTTTCCGGCTGATCGATACCAAGCGTATCGAGTTCGGAGAATTGGTGGAGATAGCCCTCCTGCGGCGATGTCGACACGACCGACTTGGTGTCGCCAAGCAGGATCGGCTGGCGAAGCTGGAGGTTCCATTTGCGGAAAGTGAGCTTCTGTCCCTTGAAGGCGGCAACCGAGAAATCGCCCGACCGGATGTAGTCACTGATCTTTTTGGCATCGTCGCCTTTGGTGCGCGTGGTGGCTTCGCCGACGGCACGCACTGCTGTCCACGCCGACATGTCCTTGGAAAGCATCCGCCGGCCCGTCGTCTTCAGGAAGCGGCTCTGCATCTGGATGCCGCCCCATTGCTCGCTGGCGGGATGCCACGACGATGCAACAAGCCCGGCCGTGCCGGCGACCAGCCGCGGCGTCCAGGTGCGGTAGGGCACGTAGGTGCCAAACACCTGGCTTTCGTCGGCGACAAGCACAATGTCGTGCTCCGGCAGATCCTGCGTGAATACGGAAATCTGCTGCTGTATCTGCGTGGCGCCGGTGTCGGTACGCCTGGCCGTGCCGGTGTCCTTGAATTCCTTCTCGGCGACGATCTGGCCGCCGAAACGGGTTGCCGCGCGGCGCAACGCGTCGGCGTAGAGATGGTCCTGCTCATGCGAGCCGTAGAGCAGCACCCAATTCGGCCACTTCTTCACCATGAGATACTGCGCCAGCGCATCGGCAAGCATGCTGCGCGTCGGCGCGATATGAAAAACATTGATGCGGCAGTCCTCCTCGCGCAGGCTATCGTCGGTGGCACCGATGTTGAAGATCAGCACGCCCTTGTCGCGGGCTATATCGGCGATCGACAGCAATTGTTTGGCCGAGAGGTCTGCGACGACATAGTGGTCACCTTTGGCGATCAGGTCCTCGAATGCCTGAACCGCGTCGGCTTCGGGTTTGATCTCGGTCACGTCGAGGCTGAATTTCTGGTCGGTGAATTTTCCGGTGGTGTTGTTATCGCCGATTGCCACAGTGGCGCCGGCGACACCTTCGTCACGCGGCGGCAGGTCGAGCATGGAAAGCGTCAATTGCGGCGCGTAGGCCCGCAAATACCCTATCTTGATTTCAGTGACCTTTTTTTCCGGCTTCGCCGCCGCTTCCTGGGCTATCGCGCCCGGAGCGTTGACGGTCAGGGAAAAAAAGCACAAAAAGGCGGCGAGAGTGCCCGGCACCGCGCTCGTCATCGATAGTAATTACCCATTCTTGCGCTGAGGTCCGACGGGTGTCGGAGCAGCGCCAAGTCCAGGTGCCCATGGTCAACTTAGCCGACCCGCAAAATTTATCAAACCCTATCGGACGACTTTTCGCGTCTGCCCTGGCTCGGTGTCTTTTTGACAAACATGCCATGGCGGCTGAAAAGATTGCCATCTTCGATTTCGAGGTCGTTCGCAGCTATGTCATCCGCGACGTGCGCGAGAATCAAGCGGACGAAGGACAAAAGATCTTGTCCTCCAAACTGGAGAAACTGTTCAAATGACCAGAATGCTGGCCAGCGTCACCGGCATCGAAGAGGCGGAGATCGTTCTTTCGAGCGGCGCCGACATCGTCGATCTGAAGGATCCGAAGGCGGGAGCGTTGGGCGCGGTACCCACGGAAACCATCCGCCGAACGATTTCGTTCATCGCTGGTCGGGCTCCGGTCAGCGCGGTCTGCGGCGACCTGCCGATGGAACCCGAAACGATCCGCGCCAAGGCTGAAGAGATCGCGGCGACCGGCGTCGATTATGTCAAGATCGGGTTTTTCCCATCGGCTCACATCCCTGCCTGCGCGGAGGCGCTCGAACCGCTGGCCGCGCGAACGAAGTTGATCGCTGTGCTCTTTGCCGATCTGGCGCCGGACTTCGAGCTCCTGCCGGTATTCGGCAGGCACCGCTTCCACGGCGTGATGGTTGATACCGCGCAGAAGGGAAAGGGCCGGCTGCTCGACCATTTGCCACCGGAGCGGATTCCGGGATTCGTCGATCGAGCCAAGTCGCTCGGTCTGATGGTTGGCCTGAGCGGATCGCTCGAAGCCCCGGATATTCCACGTCTATTGCCTTTCGCTCCCGATTTCCTCGGCTTTCGCGGCGCGCTGTGTGGCCATGCCGACCGCGCGGGTTCAATCAGCGCCGAGGCGGTCTCGCAGATTCGCGAATTGGTCCCGGCAGAGCCTGGGACGGGCGGTAAATCGAGCATCGACTATCGCCTGTTGGCAGCGAGAGGCTATTCGCCGGGCACCGATCCGACACTGGGCACGGACAGGATTTTCGTGCGGGATTTTGTTCTGCCGGTCCAGATCGGTGCCTACAGCTTCGAGCATGGTCATACTCAAAAGGTGCGCTTTGATGTGATCGCCGACGTGCTGCAAGTCACCGACCATCCCGAGGACATGCGCCATGTGTTCTCCTATGACATCATCATGGATGGCATTCGCACCATCGTCGCGCGGGGGCACATTCAGCTCAGCGAGGCTTTGGCCGAGCAAGTGGCGGCGCACGTTCTGGAGAACCAGCGCGTCGTGCGCGTCACGGTAAGGGTGGAAAAACTCGAGCTCGGGCCTGGCGGTGTCGGCGTCGAGATCGAACGCAAGCGCCAATCGGCAGGACGCGGTGTCGCCTCCGGCTCTGCCGGCCGAAAAGACCGAGGTAGTGTTTCCCGGCCGCGCCAGCAAGGCTCCGACGTCCTCGGGCGGGCCGTCGTCAAGCTTGGCGGCAGCACTGCCCATGCGGCGGAAATGACGAGCTGGATCGCGGCGCTGGCGGGTTCCAGGCTACCGATCGTCATCGTGCCCGGCGGCGGCCTGTTTGCCGACCAGGTGCGCGAGACGCAGACCCGCATGGATTTTTCCGACACCGCCGCACATGCCATGGCGATCCTCGCCATGGAGCAGTTCGGCCAAGTCATCCTCGATCGGGACGAAAGACTGACGCCGGCACGATCGCTGGAGGAGATTGTGCGAGCATTGGACGAAGGCAAGGTTCCGGTGTGGCTGCCGTCGTCACTTGCGTTGCCGGCACCGGACGTTCCGGCCTCTTGGGACATTACCTCCGATTCCCTGGCTGCCTGGCTTGCCGGGAAGCTTGGCGCGAACGCGCTGTTGCTTATCAAGCAGACCGATGCATTCTTCGACAACGATACCCCTGACAGCCTGAAGGCCAGGGGCATTGTCGACCCAGGCTTTGCCGCCATGCTGCCCGACGGCATCGATTTCCGTCTCGCCGGTCCGAAGGATGCCGCCGAGGCGGGCGCGCTACTCGCATCGGGCAAGCTGCCCGGCATCGGGATTGTGGCTTCGACCCGCTCGGCAAAGAAGGCAGGATAGCCGATGGTGAAGCTGCACGTGCCGCGCTGGGCGTGGGTTTTGACGGGGTCCGGGCATTTTTTCACGGAGAGCTTCGCACTTGTTCGCCAACTCGAACATTGCGATGTCTTCGTGTCGAAAGCCGCCAATGAAGTGCTGCGCATGTACAAGCTCAAACTCGATTTTCCGGAGACGACGCGCGTGCTGCACGACAAGACGGCGAGCGCCATTCCCGTCGGCGAATTTTACCACGGCGTCTACCACACGGTCGTGGTGGCGCCTGCCTCGTCCAACACGGTTGCCAAATGCGTCTGGGGTATATCCGATACGCTTGCCACCAACGTCTTTGCGCAAGCCGGAAAGTGCCGCGTGCCGATCATCGTCTTTGCCTGCGACACCGCACCCGAACTCGAAACCATGGCGCCGCATGGCCTGGTCAAAGTCTATCCGCGCAGGATTGACCTGGAAAACACCGAGCGGCTGAAGGGGTTCGAACGAACCCAGGTCGTCGAGTCGCTCGCGGACCTCAACGCGGCGGTTCAGCAACGCCGGGCCGAGCTGTCCGGCCATGGCTGAGCGGCTGGTCTTTCTCACGGGACATCTGGCCAGGGCACGGTTGGAAAAGCTGCTATCCGGTCTGGGCGAGACGGAGTTTTCGTGGGAGGTGGTCGACATAGGTGTCAAGGTCGCCGCACTGATGACCGAAGACATCATAAAGCGGCGTCTCATCGCGCCCAACGCCGTTGACCGCTTTATCCTGCCAGGGCGCTATCGCGGCGATATCGAGCAATTGTCGAACCATTTCGGCGTGCCCTTTGCGCGCGGTCCTGACGAGATCGCGGACCTGCCGGCCTTTCTCGGCCGTGTCGGCGAGCCGCCGGATCTTACGCGACACGATATGCGCATCTTCGCCGAGATCGTCGATGCGCCAATGCTGTCGATCGAAGCGCTCATGCTGCGGGCGGGGACGCTAACTGCCGCCGGCGCCGATGTCATCGATCTTGGCTGCCTGCCTGAAACGCCATTTCCGTTGCTGTCGGAGGCTGTGCGCGAGCTCAAGGCACAAGGATTTCAGGTCAGCGTCGATTCGGCCAGCGCGGACGAACTGTCGATCGGTGCGCGCGCCGGTGCGGACTATCTTCTCAGCCTCGACGAGAACACGCTGCCGTTAGTCTTCGGCCATGGGGCTACGGCAGTGTTGATCCCGTCCGCCCCCGGCGATCTGGATTCGCTTGGCCGCGCCATCGATGCGGCGCAAAGGGCTGGCATTTCCTTTATCGCCGATCCCGTGTTGGATCCGATCCACTTCGGCTTTGCCCAATCGCTCGGCCGCTTCGTCGAGGCGCGCCGCCGCTGGCCGGAGATCGAATTGCTGATGGGCACCGGCAATCTCACCGAGCTTACCGATGCCGACAGTTCCGGCGTTACGGCCGTTCTAACGGGCCTCTGCTCGGAGCTCGGGGTTCGAAACGTGCTAGCCGTGCATGTCAGCCCGCACACGGTGCGGACGATCGAGGAGCACGACATTGCCCGCCGCGTGATGTTTGCCGCCCGCAATGACGGTGCACTGCCGCGAAGCTATCACCCAGGCTTGCTGCAGATCCACGATCGCAAGCCTTTCACGGCCTCGACCGATGATATCGCTGCATTGGCGGCCGAGGTGCGCGACGCCAACTACCGTATCGCGGCAGCGGAGGACGGCATCCATATTTTCAATGGCAAAGGGCACGCGGTTGCCACGGGTGCGTTCGAATTCTTCGCCGCACTTGGCGTGGAGACCGACGGTGCGCATGCTTTCTATCTGGGCGCGGAACTGACGAAGGCCGAGATCGCGTGGCGCCTCGGCAAGCGCTATGTTCAGGACGAGCCGCTCGCATGGGGCGTTGCCGCACCGGCTCCCGAAACCGACCGTACCCGTCTTGCCGAACCGGGCGAAACGCTTCGCGCGAAGAAGGAGGGCTAGGTGCCTTACATTCGCGAGACAATCATCACCACTGTCGACAAGACAGGAAAGGTCCATATCGCGCCGATCGGCATAATCTCCGAAAAAGACGGCTGGGTCATCGCACCGTTTCGTCCCTCGGTTACGCTCGACAATCTGGCGGCGGTGCCGTTCGCCATCGCCAACTACACCGACGACGTGCGCGTCTTCGCTGGATGCCTGACCGGGCGCAAGGACTGGCCGACTGTTCCCGTTGAAGATTTTCTGGTTCCCCGGTTGGCGACTGCGCTGGCGCATTCGGTTCTCGAAGTCGAGAGCGTTGACGATGATGGCGTGCGCCCTCGCCATTTCTGCCGCGTGGTTCGAGAGGAAATGCATGCGCCCTTCACCGGCCTTAACCGCGCCAAGGCGGCTGTTCTGGAACTGGCCATCCTGGTCAGCCGGCTCGGCATGCTATCCCGCGACAAGATCGAGGCCGAGATCGCGTATCTTTCGATCTCTATCGAAAAGACAGCCGGCGCCGACGAACGGGAAGCCTGGGGTTGGCTGATGCAGCGTGTCAGCGATCACCTGGCCGCCAAAGGGTCCAGCAGCGGGGACGCGTGAGCATGACGGCGCGAGCGCCGCTACGCTGCTTGTGATCGATATCCAGCCAGCAGCGCCACCGCCGATGCTGGTGCGGCGCGGCTGGCCTCGCCGCGAACAGCGTCATGGGCGGGGACGATGTCGGCGAAATCGACAAAGCGACGTTCCATGCGCTCGGCCAGCCGCCTGATCTGCCAGCGGCCCGTTCCGGCGCCGACGATCGGAACATCTTGAGCAAGACCCCAGGCAACCAGGGATGCTGCGTCGTGGATTTTCCGCAATTGCTGCTCGCTGAACCAGCGTGCGACTTCACCCCATTCCAGCGGCGAAAGTTCAGCGGCGTCGCGCCCGATCATGCGCGCCAGTCTCGCAATTGAGCCGTGGACGGTCTTTTCCTTGCCGTCGGCGGAAGGGTGCATGTCGTCCTCCTCATCGAGCACGCCCAGGATCCGGTGCGCGTCGGCGATCGAGGCGAAATATTCGTTCATCAATGGCGTCAGCCTTCGATGGACAGGAGCAGACGAGGCTACACCGAACAGGAATGTCCTGGTAAAACCGGTATAGACCAGTTCACCAGTCAGAAGCCGTCCGGCATCGGTGTAGCCCTCATTGACGACGGCGCCATTCTTGATGGCGATAATGTCGGTGGTGGTGGAGCCCATATCGACGAACAGGGCATCGCCGGCCAGTTTTGCCACCAAAGAGGCTGTCGCGTGCCAGTTGGCGGAGGCGACATCGGTGCTCAGCCGCGCTGCCTGCTCGACCTCGACAAAGCCGGATGATCCGGCATAGATCAGCTTTTCGCCTGTGGGAAAACGGTTGGAAATCTGACCCAGCAGCGTCGTCACGCCGATATCGCGGGACGCAAAGATGTCCGATAGTTCGCCCGTCATGGTGAACGCGTTGAGATCGGCTTCCGCATAGATCGGGGCTGTTTCGTCGAGAGCCGAGGTCAGGCTGTGCAACCCTTGCCAAAGCGGCGCGGCGATCGTTACCGCGCCGACGATGCGGCCGCCTTGCGCGCGCGTCACCTTCAGATGCGCGCCGCCAATGTCGAAGCCCGCAATGATGCTCTTTCTTTTTTCCACACTTCAAGCTTTCATGACAGCAGTTGGTTGGCGAGAAAAGCGTTGCGCATCATTCCGGTTCTCGACTTGAAAGGCGGCGAGGTGGTTCGCGCCCAGCAAGGAAAACGCGATCGCTACCGGCCGATCGTTACGCCGCTCAGCCGAAGTTCCGATGTCCTCGCCGTCGCCGAAGGGTTGCGCACGCTTTATCCCTTTTCGACCTTCTACATCGCCGATCTGGACGCCATTGGAGGCGGTACTCCAAACAGTGACGCACTTGCCCGGCTGAGGGCGATGACGCAGCCGCCTGAGCTCTGGGTCGATGCCGGCGCAGCAGACAGGAAAACGCTTTTGGCGGCGCTTGCTGAACGTTCGGTGTGCCCCGTGTTGGGCTCCGAATCGCAGCAGGACGATGTGCTGCTCCGGCATTTTCGCGATCATCCCGATCTCATCCTGTCCCTTGACTTCTTTGGCGATGATTTTTGCGGACCGCGTTCTCTTTTCGCTGAGCCCGAGCTTTGGCCGCAAAAGGTGATCGTCATGACGCTGGCCAAAGTCGGTGCGGCCGCCGGCCCGGATTTCAGGCGGCTGGAGGAGGTCAAAGCCAAGGCGGGAAGTCGCGCGGTCATCGCGGCCGGCGGCGTCCGCGATGACAGCGATATCCACGCATTGTCAGCGATGGGCATCGCCGCAGCGCTGGTCGCAACCTCACTGCACAACGCCACGCTCACACCTAGTCACCTGGCGTCGCTCGGCGCCTGATCACAGTTGCTCCTTACCCCCGAAAGGCGGGCGCCCTTCGGGAGTGTCGCTTCAAAAGCCCAGAACCCTTTTCAGCCGGCGCAACAGACCATCCGTTTCGGAAGATGGCTTTTCCTGTGCGGGGCTGTCTCTTGTCTAGGCCGCGAACGGATGCTTGACGTTGTCGCGCTGAGCGGTGGCTTCGGCGGCGGTCGGGGTTCCTGCGATAGCGCGCTGGATAGCCTCCTTTGTCGCCTCATAGTTGTATTTCTGGATCTTGGCGTCGTCGGCCGCGTCCCAATGGATGAATACGCCAACGCAAATGAACACGTCGTCCGCTTCGTTTGCCGGAATTGTCCCGTCCGCGACGCTGTCCTGCACTGCCTTTGCAACGGCGTGCTGCGCTGGGCCGAACATCTGTACAGCCTGCTTGGCGCCCTTGATCGTGACCTTGTTGAACATCACCGTATTGGGCTTGCATTGAAGATTGGGCGCGATCACCGCCAAAAGCGAGGTAAAACCGTCCTTGTTGTTGGTAAGCGCGTTGCAAAATGCCGTTTCGACTGCGCTCCCTCGCGGCCCGATGAGCAGGTCGACATGCGCGACTTCGTTGCCGTCCCCGACCAGCGATTCACCGACCATTACCTTCGAGATTTTTGCCATGCCAATTTCCTCCAAGACACAATTATGATGTCCACGGACGCTGCAACCGAGCAGGCGCTCGATGGACAGCTATCCTTGTTGGCAGCGCCCGGATTGCCCGGACCGGTTGGCTAGATAGCCGCGGAAGCACAGCTCCCGCTTTTGGAAGTCAAGCACCAACGCCGCGATTATGCAAGCGAGTGCCTAGAGTGTGGACTAAAAGAGTAGCCACGGTCAGATCGGCCGAGGTGCCGGGGTTTACTTTGTCCGCCTTCAGCCGGCGGTCGAACTCCATGAGCAGGCGAATGCGTGACGGCTCGTCGCCGTTGGCATGGAGCGTCGCCTGAACGGAAAGAGCGTCCTGTCGCGCCTGATTTGCGACTTCAATTCCGTGATTGCGCACCACGTGACTGTCGGGGAAGCCTGCGAGAAACGCCATATAGGCGAACACGGTCGGCCACATGCCGCTTTCTCCGCGAGCTAGCGCCCCTACCAGCGCGGCCAGCCCTACCCCGAACACGTCGCCGAAACAGGTGTCATACTGGCGGGCGATCATATCGCGGTCGGCAGCCTCCCGCATTGCTTCCAAGAGATGAACCTTCGGCTCCTGCCGCACATCATTCGCGGCATCTCCCAGGCCGCCTGGCGCTGCCATGGCGATCGCCTCGAACACTGCCCTGGTATCGTCCATGCTCAACGCGCGCAGCAGCGAGTCGAGATTGTCCTGCAAGCTGCCACTCCTCATTTCGGCGGCGCCTATCAGAGGCCCCGCCAGGAGGATGATACCGAGATTGGTATTGGTTGCTACCGCCACACGTGTCGCACGCACCGCCTCCAGCATGCGTCGCCCGGCCGAGAAGCGAGGATCGGTCAGCGGCTCGGACGAAACCTCGGCACTTATCATGAACTGAGCGGCGGACATGCCGTGTCCGTCGGCGAACAGGTGGACATTGCCCGGCTTCAGAGCTTCGATCTCCATCCGGCAGGCATCCTTGTAGCTAGCCCGGAGGCGTTCACGCGATAACGTCATCCTGCCGCCGCTCCGTTACGAATTCGCCGGCGCGGTGAAACGGAAGGGCCGCGGCACGGCGGTCGCTTCGGTGCGGTCGGCCAGGAATTTCAGCAGGGCATCGGCGATCGCTTCGGCGATGTTCACAGCGACCACCGATTGCAGTCCTGACCAGGCGGGCATGCTGTTCACCTCGAGTACGAACAAGCTGCCATCGTCGGCTCGCACGATGTCCACGCCGGCGAAATCCGCGTCGACGGCAGCCGACGCGGCGACAGCCAGCGATGCCAGCTCAGCCTTGCCAGGTCCCGAAACCGGCTCCGGCACGCCACCCCGGTTGACGTTCGTGATCCAGTCGTCGCTGCTGCGGCTCATCATCGCCACGGTTTCGCCGGCGCAGACAAAAACGCGGAAATCCCGGAAAGGCGGGCCGGCGCGCGACACATAATGCTGGAGATAGTAGACGCTGTTCACCTCGTCTGCGGCGGGAAGGTCGGAGAGCGTACGGATCAGCCTTATCCCGCGGCCTTGCGCCCCGAACAATGGTTTCAGCACCAGCGGTCCCTTCGGAAGCTCTTGCGCCGCGATCTCCTTGGCGGCGGCAAGTCCTTCGACGGCGAATGTCGGTGGCGTTGCCAGACCGGCATTTTTCAAGAGGAAAGTCGTCATCGACTTGTCGACGCAGCGTTCGACCGCCTGCGCCGAATTCCACACGGGAACCGACAGCCGGCTCAGCGCGTGCAGTACCCCGAGGCGCCGGGTGATCGCTTCGAACGATCCGGCGGCGATCGAACGGACGAGCACGGCATCGGGCAGCGCACCGCCGAAACCGGGGATCGAAAGTCCGCCCGGGCTGCCGGTGTCGAACGCGATCGCCGCCAGCGGCACGGTTGCAACAATAGCGCCCCGTCGACCAAGCCTTGCCGCGAGGCCACTTGAGCCGGTGTCCGAATTGTCGCTGACGATCAGGATGCGAGGGATCATGTGGTGCCTCGGATATGGCGGATGACGGACGGGTCTCTTTGCGCCGCCATGCTAACCGAGGCTCCGTTCGAGCATCTTTGGATCACGCCGGCCAGCGCGAAACGTATCGCCGGTTTCGATCGCCGTCACGATCACTTCGGCCGGGCTGAACAACAGTGGATCGATGGCATAGAAATCCCCCTTGAACCGCTTGAAGATCTCGGCAAAGGGTTGACCGTAGTCCCGTGAGGCGCGGCTCGGAAGTTTCTCCGCGAGGTTGCTGGCCTCTTTTGCCGACCCTTTTACGAAGAGCTGGACGCTGCCGCCATAGATGATGGCATCGTTCGTTCTGCCCATGGCGGTCAGGAAATCCGGGTGGGGGGCGGGGATTGGCGCCGCTCCGATGCCGTCGACGACGTTCTCCAGCGGAAATTTGAGATCGTTGGCCTTGTGCAGGGCAACCTCGAGCGCGCGCGCAACGATCTGCAGGCTGCCGGCAAGGCTTTGCGTCGGCGCGTAGAGGAAGGTGAGCTTGTCGGTTGCCAGTCCGGTTGCCTTGCTCACTTTCTCGACGATTGCTGGGGGAGGCGGTTTGGCAGTCTCCAGGATAAGCACGGCGGACGATGCGGTGTCTCGATAGGAAAGCGCGTCGAACAGGGGTTCGACGCGGGCGAGTGCCCGCGCCGGTCCCGATCCCATGGCGAAATAGTCCTGGGCAGACAGGTTCCAGCCCGCATATTGACTGCCTAGGCAGGCTAGTACCGGCTGCGACGAGCGCACCTCGACGGTGAACGGCCATTTCCGCTCCGTGCGGTCCATAAACACCGAAACGCTGCCGAGACCGCCCATCGCCGCCTCCGCCATGCGCAGCCCGGCCTCGACGCTGCCGGGCGCCTTGGCGCCGACATCGATAAGGAGCTCGCCCAAGGTTCCCTTGGAAGCGGCGATCCGCAGCCGTTCGGCGTCGCTGATCATGCCGTCAGCGATGCGCTGTGCATTGTCGTTCAGGAATGCCGAACCGTCTTTCATGTCCGGTCTCCTTCCCATTGGCGTTGCAACCGGCGGGCTTGCCCCTTGATGAGCCGCCTGGTCAAATCGGCGTTCGGACCGCGCGCGAAGACGGTGCAGACGGGGTCGCCGGCAATCAGAGGGGTGCCGGGCGACTGATGGTCAGCGGTCCATTCGGGCCACGCAATCGACGGAAACCGCGCGATTGGCGTCGCGGCGTAGGTCACCATTGAAGCCATCGAATCGACGAAGCATGGCAAACGGTAAGTTCCGCCGGTTGCAGCTCGCAGATGTGCTTCGATCAGCGGCGCGTCGGCCTCGTCAAAAATGTCCAGCGTGGCGCCTGGCCGCGGATTGATCTCGATGAGCTTGTAGCCATCCGATCCGCGAATGAGATCGGCGCTGCACAATCCAACCAGGCCGGCACGGCGCGTCAGGGCTGAAAGCCAGCCGCCGATGACCGCCGCCTGCTTGCGGTCGAAGCGTCTCAGCCGCACGGCCCCGCCATAGCGGTAGGGCGCCGTGGAGACGGGGGAAGTCCATTGTTGGCTGAAGCCGACGATGCGCGCGGCCTGGCCGTCGCCGACGAACAGGGCCGAGATGCTGCGTCCGGCGACGAAACGCTGGAAATAGCGGCCGGTGGTCTGGCTTTCTCCGGCCGCCTGTCTGATATGCCCACCCCCGGCGCCGCCCACGGTCTTGGCCACCCAGCTGTCTGGCTCAGGCGGTCGATCCCACCGGAATTCCGGATGTGGGATGCCGAGTTCGGCACAATCCGCGGCCAGCAATTGCGGGTCCTTGATCCTGCTGATCGCCGCGCCGCGATTGCCGGCAAGCGGAAAATGGCGAGCGACGGCGTCGACAGTCTCCGTCATCCGCTCAAAACCCGAGCCCAGGACGACGGCGACCGGCTGGTCTTCGCCGACCAGGTCCCGAAGCGTCTCGATGATGCGCTCGCCGTCGATGCCGTCCTGTAGGTTGCCCGGCAGCTTGGTCGTTCGTTCTGCCAGCGCAACCGTATCGGTATCGCAGAAGAAATCAGCGACCAACGGACGGTAGCCCGCACGCCGCGCAGCCATGGCCAATGCCCGGCCTGAAATCGCCGCGATCAGCAGAGATCTGGCGCTATTTGGCAATCTCGCGTGCAAGGGAAAACGCTTCCTGGAAATCGAGCGCGATCGTTTTTTCGGATTCGATCATTCTTTTGAAAAGGCCAGACTCGACCTTATATTTGACGTTGCCGATGGCAAGCGGGCCAATCCCGACGACCTTTGCCGCTTCTAGCGGGTCGCCATTGGCATTGACGGCCAATCCTTCGATGCCTGCGGGCGGGACCGCGTTGACGTCGGCGGCGATAAGCAAGCCGCTTCCTCTCAACTGGGCCTTTGAAACCACCTGGACGCCGGCTTTCGCACAAGCCAGTATGACCTCACTTGCTTCGACCAGATCGGCTTTCCGGGCATCGGTCGATCCGTCAGCCGCATCGACACCGATCTTGAATCGGCTTTTGATCTCGGCAGCGATCTGCTTCACCCTTTCGATGCCGTCATGGCCGACAAGCGTGACGCGGGCGCCCTCCCTTGCCGCGATGACGGCGATGCAGAAGCCAACCACGCCGGTGGCGCCGAAAACAGCCACCCTCGTGTCCTTCAGCCCGCGCTCGAATTTCTTCTCCAACGCCTTCTCGACCTTGGCCACCATCGCCGCGGCCGTGGTGAACGAGCCGGCCGGGTCGGCAAATACCGAAACCTGGAAAGGCGGCACCATCGCCTTCTTCGCGGCATCGAACATGTCGAGCGCCAACGAAGCATCCTTCCCGGCGATAAAGATGCCGGTATCGACACCCGCATCCGGCGGGCGCGAAAAGATCGCGTCCTGAACCAGGCCTGTCACCTCACCAAGATCGACATCGACATAGGGGACCACGCTGTCGAAGCCAGCGTCGAGCGCCATGTTCACGTCGAACGGGCTCATGTGCTTCAACGGCGTCAGCATATGCAGGATATGTTTGCGGGCCATTTCTCGCCTTTCTGCTTGGAATCTGAAGCGTCAGCTGCCGACGAGACCGAGTCCGGTCGAACTGATCTTCGCGCCGGAGTTCCTGCCTTTGACGATCTTGATCTGAAGGCCGTCTTCAACGGTTATCTTCTGAACCGCGCCGACGAATTTGAGCGCGGCGTCATGCGACGGCGCGAAGGCAAACCCTGTGGGTCCCCAGGAACTCTGGCCGATCCCGACGGCGCCCGCTTTATTGAGACGGTGAGCGACCATCTCGACCCGCTTTGAGGTGAACACACCGCCCTGCGCCGGAGCGAAATGGCTGCCGATCAGCATCTGTATCGCGGTGACGGCAGCGCCGAATGCCGCAAGATCGCGCTCGACCAAGGCCGGCATGATACCCATCAGTACCCTCCGGCAGATCTCGCCGCTGCCCGCCGTCGGGAAGGGTGGCAGTGAACGGAACGCCGCGACCTCGGCCTCGCCATGCAGTCCATGCCCGGCATGGTCGAGGATGAGGATGACGCGCCATTCTTCGGGAAACGGCAGCCGCGCCACGACCGGAGGCGGTCCGCCACGCTCGTCCTTGCCCGCGTCGACAATCACGCCGCCGTCTTCGAAACTTGCGATGCCGATTCCAGATCGGCCGCCTCGTTCGAGCAGGGTCGCGTCGCCGGCGACATCGAGAGGCAGGTTGTGGAGCGTTCGCAATGCAGAGGCGACGGCAAGGGCGATCTGCGTGCCGGACCCAAGGCCGGCGTGACTCGGGATCGACTGTTCGATCACCAAATGGTGCTGGCCGCGAATGCCGAGATGCCTGCAGAGCGTCGACAAGTGCTCACCGGCGCGAACGCTCTCGGAACCTTCGACTATGGTCTCGCCGGACCGCGACAGGGTGACAACGGTTTCGGGTTCACTCAACGGAAGCCCAACGCTGCCAAAGCGACGTCCGGCATCGCCATTGAGATCGAGGAAGCCAAGGTGAAGGCGAGCGGGCACTCGTACGGTAACAAAATTCGACATCTGCCCCCCGATGGGTGCATCATGGATGCATCATGGAAGTTTAGGTGCCCGACACGATGATAACTGTTTTCGTCGAGGGAGCAAGCCAAAGAGAGTGCATTCATGTTTCTGCGTGGCCTGTCGTGTTGACGGACCGAGCAATTAGGGGAGGTCGAGATGAGCGAAACGGTCAAGGAGAAGGTCTATTCGGATGCCGAGATTGCCGACCGGCTTGAGAAAGAGCTGCCGAAATGGCGCTACGAAAACGGCTGGATCCGGCGCAAATACAAGACCCACAGCTGGAAGTCGACGCTGATGGTCATCAACACGGTTGGCCATCTCGCCGAGGCGGCGTGGCACCATCCCGATATCACCGCTTCCTATGCCTGGGTCGAGGTACGCCTGATGAATCACGCGGCGAAGGGTATCACCGACAAGGACTTCGAGTTGGCGAGAAAGATCGAGGACGTTGTCCAGTGGCAGCCGGCCAAGGAAGGCGGAGCGCTGGAGGGAACTCCGGCGACCGATCAACGCTTCGCTTACATCAAATATGATTAAGCGCGGTCGGAGTTTGTTGATAGCGTATGAAAACATTCGTTAATCTGCTGGCAAGCGGGGTTCACGGCCAATCCAGTTTCGTCTAGGATCGGGCCGGCACCAGAAAGTAGTGTAGCGAATGGCGGTTGCTTGGATAGGCAACCGGGAAGCGCTGGTCGAGCGCGCGGCTGCGCATGCCGCGTCGCTGTTATCGTCAAGCCGGTGCCCGGTTTTCAGCTTTGATACGGACATACACGGCACGAGGGCGGCGATCGCGCTGGCCGAGCGGCTTGGCGCGGCATACGATCACACCGACGGCGCGGCACTTGCCCGAGAGACCATGCTTTTTACCGACAGGGGCGCGATGACCGTCGCCCCTGGGGAGACGCGCCGGCGTGCCGATATCGTGGTGATCGTGGGCGAACTCGCACAAACCCATCATGATCTTGTTACCGAACTCGCTGGCACGGTTCCCGATCTCTCGACCAGGCCCGATCTCTCGACCGGGATTGAGCGCGAGTTCTTCCTGGTGGGATCGAACGGGGTGTCCGCGCCGCCGTTGAAAAACGGGCGCAAGGCAACGCTCCTTTCCTGTGGCCAGGCTAGCCTCGGCGCCACGCTGGCGGCGCTGAGGGCGCAGTACAAGGGGCGGCAAACATCGCGACCGGTGTCGAACTTCAACGATTTCGCCAAGGCTCTGGCGGCTGCGCATTTTCCCGTGTTCCTGTTTTCAGGCCATGCGACCGATGGGTTGGCGTTGGAGATGCTGCAGGGGCTGATCGCCGATCTCAATCGCAAATCACGTGCATCTGGTCTTCATCTGCCCGCGAGCGAAAACGGGTGGGGAAGCGTGCTCGCCTCGACCTGGATGACAGGTTTTCCATTGCGCACGGGCTTTGCGCGGGGCTTCCCGGAATTCGATCCCTGGCGTTACGATGTGGCGCGCATGATCGCCGCCGGCGAAGCCGACCTGCACCTGCGGATCTCCGCCACGGTTGCCCAACTCCCGAGAAAAAGGGGACGCATGGCACTGATTGCGCTGGCTAAAACGGAAGAGCCGGTCACAGGCGCCGCGGTCACCATCGCCATTGGCGAAGCTGGAGTCGATCACGATGCGGTTGTCTATTCCAGCCGTACCGGCTCGCTGAAGTCGACTGATACCCGCGCTGCTTCGAAATTGCCCTCCGCCGCGACGATCATTCGCCTGGTCGCCAGTCGGGTTTTCGCCGAGGCATTGCCATGCTGACGAAAATTGCCAACGGCGACATCGTCGACCCCGTCAACAGCCGTCTCGGCAAGGGCGACCTGTGGATCAAGGACGGCAAGATCGTCGCGGCGCCGGCTGAGGGGGTGGCCGACCGGACCATCGAAGCCGCCGGCTGCATCGTGATGGCGGGCGCCATCGACATCCACTCCCACATTGGCGGCGGTAACGTGAATACCGCGCGGCTTCTCTTGCCCGAACAGCATGCCGCCCATCAGGCCCGACCGGCGACCACGCCGCTCTCCAATGCCGGCTGGTCGACCTTCCAGACCGGCTGTCTCTACGCCAAGATGGGCTTCACGACGGTCGTCGAACCGGCGATGTCGCCGGGATCTGCACTCCACACCCATCTCGAGCTGGCCGACATCCCGATCATCGACAAGGCGACGCTCGCCATTCTCGGCAACGACGACTTCCTGCTGTCAATGATCCGTGACGCCGCCACACCTCAAATGATCGAGGACTATGTCGCCTGGACGGTCGCCTCGACGCGAGCGCTCGGGGTCAAGGTGATCAATGCCGGTGCAGCGGCCGCCTTCAAGGAAAACGCACGCACGTTCGCGCTGGACGATGTGGTGCCTTCCTACGGCGTCAGCTCGCGCAACATCGTCAAGACGCTGCAGGCCGCCGTCGACAATCTTGGCCTGCCGCATCCTTTGCATGTCCATTGCAACAATCTGGGCATTCCCGGATCTGCGGACACGGCGGCCGCGACGATTGCGGCGGCGGATGGGCAGCCGCTGCACCTCGCCCACCTCCAGTTCTATGGCTATGGCACGGAAGGAAAGCGAAGATTTTCCTCCGCTGCCGCGCGGCTTGCCGAGCTTATCAACACGACGCCGGAAGTCACCATCGATATCGGTCAGGTGATGTTCGGTCAGACGGTCACGGTCTCCTCCGACGTCATGCGGCAGTTCTCGGCGCGGGGCAGCGCACATCCGAAAAAGACCGTCATTCATGACGGGGATGGCAATGGCGGCGGCATCGTGCCCTACAGCTATGGCAAGGACTTTTATGGCACGATGCAGTGGGCGATCGGGCTCGAGCTTTTTCTCCTGATCGACGATCCCTGGCGTG
The DNA here is from genome assembly GCF_006442695.1 of Mesorhizobium sp. B2-3-7. Classification (NCBI taxonomy): domain Bacteria; kingdom Pseudomonadati; phylum Pseudomonadota; class Alphaproteobacteria; order Hyphomicrobiales; family Phyllobacteriaceae; genus Mesorhizobium; species Mesorhizobium sp. B2-3-7. The sequence goes on from NZ_VFVV01000005.1 coordinate 356,223, forward strand.
TGTTCTTCACCACCGATCACCCCAACGGTGCACCCTTTACCGCTTATCCGGCTCTGTTCGAGCTGCTGATGAGGCGGGAAGCACGCACCGAAATGGCCGCTGGACTTTCACGATCCGCCTTAGCGCACTCTACCCTGTCCGCAATCGACCGCGAATACACGTTCGAGGAAATAGCCATCATGACGCGCGCAGCGCCGGCCAGGCTGCTTGGGTTGACGGATCGAGGCCATCTCGGCGCCGGCGCGATAGCCGATATTGCTGTCTATCGCAGGAACGAAAGTATCGCGAAAATGCTCGGACAGGCGGCATATGTTTTCAAGGATGGCGATCTCGTCGTGCAGGACGGGGAGATCATCCATTACCGCTGGGGCAAGGCCCTCAGGCTTAATCCACCTGTGGACAAGGCGATGGTGCGGCGTCTGGAGGACTATCACCAGCAGCGCTACGGCCTGTCCTTAGATTGGTTCAATTTCCCGGATTCCGCGATTGCGCGTGAACAGCCATTCGGCGAGGTGCCATGCCGAACGTGAGCGTAAATGGCGTAACGATCGACGATACTTTTGCCGAAGCCTTTGGGATGCGGGCAACCGCCATCATCATCACCGCGCCGAACCGGAAATGGGCACGGCAGGCGGCGATCACGATGACCGGCTTCGCCACCTCGGTAATCGGTTGCGGCTGCGAAGCGGCAATCGATGCCGACCTGCCGCCGTCAGCCACCCCGGATGGCCGGCCCGGCTGCCGCGTGATGATCTTCGCGATGGGAACCGATGAATTGCAGAAGCAACTGCTCAATCGCGTCGGGCAGTGTGTTTTGACTTCGCCGGGCTCCGCCTGCTTTGCCGGGCTGGAGGGCAGCGCTAAGCTCAAGCTCGGTTCGGCACTGCGTTATTTCGGCGACGGCTGGCAAATCTCCAAGAAGATCGGCGACAGGCATTTCTGGCGCATTCCCGTCATGGATGGTGAATTCCTCTGCGAGGCAACAACCGGACTGACGAAGGAAGCCGTCGGCGGCGGCAATTTCTTTGTCATGGCCGAAAGCAGCGCCAACGCATTGGTCGCGGCCGAGGCCGCGGTCGCCGCGATCGGAATGGTGCCCGGTGCCATCGTGCCGTTCCCGGGCGGCATCGCCCGTTCGGGTTCCAAGATAGGTGGCAAATACAAGGGCATGATCGCCTCGGCCAACGAAGCCTACGCGCCGACACTGCGCGGTGTGGTTGCCAGTGAGCTCGGCCCCGACATCAACGCCGTCCTGGAAATCGTCATTGATGGTGAGACCAATGATGCCGTTGCCGCGGCGATGAAGGCCGGCATCAAGGCCGTCATCCAGATCGGACCGAAGAAAGGCGCGGTTCGCATCGGCGCCGGCAATTACGGCGGCAAGCTCGGTAAGTTCATCTATTCGCTGAAGGATATGTTGCCATGAAGGCGCTGACCTTCACTCTTGTTGCCGAACCGCCTGAGCGCCTCGACCTGTCGCCGCTGACGCCGGAGCGGCTTGCTGGGAGCGAAAGACGGGATATCGAAAAAATCCGGATCGGCATGTCGAAGCACGGATCGAAGGTGGGCGACATTTTTCGCCTCGCCGGCAGCGATCCGCTAAGCATCGTCTTCGAAGGAGGAAGCGCGCGCCTCGACCGGGTGGCGCAAGGCATGGGAGGTGGATCGGTTCGCGTGATCGGCAATACTGGCGCGCAGGCCGGGCGCGCCATGCGCGGCGGCAAGCTGACGATCGAAGGCAATGCGGGGCCGCACGCCGGCTCTGGCATGCGCGGCGGCAGGCTGGAGATAACAGGTAATGCCGGCGATCACCTTGGCGCTCCGCTCGTCGGCGAACTGGCCGGCATGAATGGCGGCGTGCTGATCGTCAGGGGCAGGGCGGGCGCCTTCGCCGCAGACCGGATGCGGCGCGGTCTGATCTCGGTGCTGAAAGGCTCGGGCGACTATGCCGGCAGCCGCATGATCGCGGGCACGCTGGTGGTAGCCGGTGGCATCGGTGAAATGCCCGGCTACCTGATGCGTCGCGGTTCGATCCTTCTTGATCGCGCGCCAGGACATCTGTCGCCGAGCTTCGTCGAGTGTGGCGCGCCGGAGAGCGTTTTTGCCATCATCATCGATCGTCATCTGATCGCAGAAGGCATTTTGAAACGGCCGCTGCTGGGGAGCGCACCACATAAATATGGCGGTGACAACGCGGTGCTTGGAATGGGCGAGGTTCTCTTTCCGCGCCGATGAGGTTTCCGGCAACGAGATCGATCAAATGCTTGTGCCTGTCGAGCGGCCCTGCTCGCTGAGCTTTAGGAATGTGTCCAAACGTCGATTTGCCGCCAGGTATTGGCTTCGGTCACGTTACACCGGGCTATTGGAGACCTGTAGGGCGCGTTTCGGCGGATGCGCGGGCGGATAATTGCGCTTCCGCTGAGCGAAACATGTCCTCGAATCCAAGCTCGGTTTCAAACACGGTGCTTCCCAGGCTGATCGCCAGAACGTCCTCGGTCCCCTTGGGCGCGAAATAGACCCGCGCGACGCTTGCCCGAATGCGCTCGCCAATTTCCGCGGCCTCCGCTTCGGTCGTACCTGGAAGAAAGACTCCGAACATCGATGTTCCTATGCGACCTACCATATCCTCCTTGCGGACCGAAGACTGAATGGCCGATGCGACGAGCCGCAAGGCCTCATCGCCCCAATCTGGGCCGAAGCGAAGATTTATGGAGCGAAGGTGTTCGGCATGAATCACCAGGAAGGCGCCCGAGCGCGGCCCTGGCGCTGACGGCCTGGCCGCGCGCCGCTCGACCATCGAGGTGAAAACCGGGCCGTTCAGGCAGCCTGTCACCCTGTCATAGGTCTCGGCCCTGTTGAGCTCCCGCCGGTAGCCGCGGATCTGGGCCTGCTTCAAGCCGATCAATACGAAAAGCGGCAGACCGATGATCAGAGGCAGCAGCACCGCAGTGACCATGCTGCGCCCGAACGGCGTCAAGACATCGCTGAACAACAGCAGGTAATTGAGGCCCACTGAGAGGGCAAGGCTGCCAACGGTCCCCAGGAAGGCGAGCCACGCGACACCCTTCCATACCGGCTCGGTGGCGGTCGTTTCGGCTTGTGCCATTACCAATCTCCTGTCAGATCGGCGAGCATAGCGCCGGCATGCGCAATTTCAGTTGCGGCAAACCATACAATTTGATCGATGTGCGAATCGTGAATCGATTTCGCCTATCGCGGCGGGCCGAAAACTCCCACCTCCGCGTCCTCGGCGACTGCTTGCGCCTTGCCATAGATGCCGGTGGGCAGCGCGATCGCCCAGCCGTTGGACACAAGCCAGGCGCCGACATCCTGCTTGCCAAGGCTACACGGCGCGGCAATGGCAAAACGTTCGATCTCCGGCGGCATGAAGCACTTCAGCGCGCGCCCACGCAGCCAGGAGTTGAAGGCGGCGCGTGCGCGCTGGCCGCAGGACCAAGCGACATCGTGAAACGAGCAGGTGGCTTCCGGTTCTATGCTGGCCACACCACTGACGGCCACTTTGCGTCCCATGGATTCGAAAGTCGCCGATGACGTTGCCATTGGCCGGAAGAGCAGGGTTTCGCGCCAGTCATCTGGCATGGGCGTTTTAGGGGGCACGGCGAGGCCGAGGTCGCCGAGCGGCGGCCGGGCTTCGATCCGCTCGATCTCGGGCAGGTCAATCGACGGCAGCGCGACAATGCCCTCGGCAACCCTGCGCGCTTCTCGCCATCTTCCGTCGAGAACAGTCGTCTGCGACCGGGCTGGTTGCCCGGCATTCTCGACACGAGTCCCAAGGGCAGGCCTGTCGGTCGCAAGCAAGGCTCCGGCATGCATGATCAGGGCAATCCCGAACAGCAGTTCGAGGCCTCCGACCGTAATGACCAGGCGGGCCAGCACAGCGTTCGTTACCGGACGGTCAGAACCCCGAGGTCGATTTGGCAACCAGTTTGAGCGCACCCTTTTCTATCCGATAGAATGGCATCGATCTTTGGCTGGATCCATCGGCGCGAAAGCGGAACAGGCCGGTCGATCCGCGAAATCCACTCGGATTTTCGAGCACCTGTTTGCTGAAACCGTCAGGTCCGACCGCGCTGGCAATTCCTGCAGTCAGCGCAACCATATCATAAGCGTAGGCTACGTTGACGTCGGCGGGATAATTGTATGTCGTCCTGAAGCGATCGGCGATCGGCCCGGTTTCGCCCGGATCGAGCGTTGCGATATAGGCTCCCTCGAACGATGGTTCCATGGGATGCTCCAGCCAACGGCTGGTTCCGACGACGGAGGTCGCCTTGCCCGCAATGCCCTTTGATTTGAGAGCGGCAAGTATCGGCGACGGGCTGGCATCGCCGCTGGCAATGATGACCGCGTCGGGAGTGTCCACGAGCGAGGCCATTTCGTCGACCGCCTTGGCGGCGCCGTCGCCGGCCGAATATGGAACGGTGACGGCGAGCGTCGCGCCATAGATGCTGAGACTGTTGGCGACCCGCTTCTCGACCGTGCTGGCATTCGAGCCACCCGCGACAAACAATACGAATTTTTTTCCGCCTTTTGCGGCGATGCCCGCAGCGCCCGCCGCCGCACTGTCCGCTTCGCTGAGGCGCACGGCATAAACACCGGCGCCGCCCGCGAAATTGTCGGCAAGCGCCAGCACGGGCGGCCGCTTCGATCCCGACAATGTGGCGATATGCTGGGCTGCCGGCAGTTCGGTCGGCCCGATGACGACTTTCGTGCCGGTCGTCAGGGCTTGCAGCGCCAATTTGCCGGCCTGTGCGTTGTCGCCCCTGGTGTCCTCCACCGTCAGCGTAAGCAATCCATTGCCGATATCGGTCATCGCGAGCTTGGCGCCATCGAGCATCTTGCGGCCATTTTCCCCCGCCGTTCCCGGGGCGGATAATGGCAATAGCATGGTAATTTTCGTCGAACCGGCACCCATCGACTGGGTTGCCTGGGCCGGGCCGGCGGCCGGGGCGCCGTCCTGCCCGGCAGGCGCGGCAATCGCCGCCGGATCGAGCGCTTCGGTAACGCCCCCCTTCGACTGGCAGCCCGACAATACCGCGGCGAGCGCGAAGGCGGTTGCCCAAATCTTCAGCCCACGGACCCGTCGGCCAGCTTCCATGATTGTCCCACCCTGTTCACCGCCGGCTTATTATTCCCGGTCTGGTCTCCGACGCATGTTACGGCGAACTGGTCGTGCCGTCCTGTTTTTCCTCAGCCGCCGAAGAGCCGGGCCCTCAGCGCCCCGACCCGTCGCGCTTGCCCTGAGAAGGTATCGCGGTCCGACGAAAACGCGGAAACGCCGAACGTCGCCATCGGCAACGGCACGGTCGGCTGATAGCTCGCGAACGCCTTGAATGTCTGTCGCATACCACACTGCGGTTGCGTCACAATGGGATCGGCTGCGCCGAGCCGGACGACGGAGGTTGTGCCATGGGAGGCTGCTCCAGCCGGTCGGCGCAAGCCAGCGTGACGACTTGGCCAATGCCGGCCAGGGCGATCGTTGCGGCGATCGCCTTCAGGAGTTGATCCGTCCGCTGCCATGGTGGCCAACAGGCGCAGGTTGCCTATCCGGTCAGTGCATGTACTCGACCATGCGATCGTGGAAACACTCGCATTTGTTGAGCGTGTCTTCGTCCTTGTAGTTCGTCTTGAGATAGCCGTAAGCCATGCCGCAGGCGACCTTGGCTTCCGAGGCCCAGACGAAAACCGGCCGGGACGAATTGATCCATTCCGAGCTGTTGGCGACGGCGACCGACTCGTCCATCAGCTTCACCACCTGATCCCTGAGATCGACGATGTTGTCGTTCAGCACCAGGTTGGAGGTGCCGACGACACCGCAATAATCGCCCGTGGGTCCTTCGATGATGTCGGCGGCATTGAGGCCCGTCGACAAGATCGACAGCAGACCGGCCCCAAAAGCCACCCGCAAGATTCTGTTCATGTTGCTCACCCCGTTTCCTTTTGCCCTTAGGCCACGTCCTGCTTGGTACCATGGCTGTCGTCATAGAGTATTTTGACTGCTTCGGCCGCACTGTGGAACGTATAGTTCTCCAGCACCGCCACCGTGTGATAGTTGTCGCCGCCGCCATTGGTGTCGACCTTGACCTCGGCGTTCGCCGCGTTGGCCGAGGACTGCGCGATCTCCACGAAGCCGCCGGCTTCGAGATCGGTGACGCCGGCCAGGCCCTTCAGCAATGCCGTAAGATCGATCTGGTCGCCCTTGGCCCCGTCATGGAAGTCGGCGATCAGGTCGGTCACCTCGAGAGAGCCGATGGCGAAGGTCTTCGTGCCGTCGGAGGCGACGGTTGGCTGTGCGGGGGCACCGAGCGAGGTGTCGAGTTCGACCTCGACATAGTTGCCGGTGGTGCCGTCGGCCATCTGGAACGTGCCGTTGCCTGTCACGGTCTGCCCGTCGATTTCGCCCACGGCGGGGCTGGCCGCCGTGCTGATCGAGACGATACCGTTATCCGCGAGGTGCGACAATTCCCCGGCATCGCTGGCGCCGTTGGTATTGGCGTCCTTCCAGATCAGCAGGCTGTCGAAGGCGGCGTCATTGTGATCGATGACGCCGTCATGATTGCCGTCGAGCGAGGCGAGTGCCGCCGCCCCGCTGGCGAACTTGCCGCCGCCGAAGCTCGGCGTGAACAGCTCGGTGCCGTCGTCGATCTTGCCGTCATGGTTGAGATCCACCGCCAGCATGCCGTCATTCGAGGTGTTCCAGGCGACCTGGTCCTTCGCCCCATCGCCACTGATGTCAAACTGGACGCCGTGGCTGAGGTCGGAGAAGGTGAAGCCGTTGTGGTTCAGATCGAGGACAATGGGGTCGGTAGCGCTGTTGTAGACAACGAAGTCGGAGGCCTGCAGGCCTGCCATCTGCGCAGCGGTAACACCATTCAACGTCGCTACAAGAACTCGGCTCCCAGTGGTGCTCCAGTCTGTGTCATGCCAAATCTGTCCGACGCCGAGGGTCGAATTGAAAACAGCCATATAGGTGTTTGTAGCAGCGGCAGTTGCGGCAGCGATTTGAGCTGATGTCTGGCCGGTCGAAGAGGTAATCAGCACCAGCTGATTGTCGTCGGTAGTATCGATAGCACCGATGCTCGATCGGGCGGTAAAATTGCCATCACTGTTGGTAAGGGGTTGTCCCGCCGCTGTTCCTGAGATGCCGAAGTTGACAGCACCGGCTCCTGTGCCTTCGAGGAAGCCAATCTTGTCGATTCCGGCTTGGAAGTCGGTAATGGTATCTGTTCCTGTGTTCGTCGCTAGTCGGAACTGATCCGCCCCGCCATCGCCTGTAAGGGTGTCATTACCGCCACGTGCGTTGATGGTATCTGCGCCTGCACCACCGACGATCGTATCGATGCCCGAAGAGCCGATGATCTTGAAGCCCTCTGTCTGGTTGGACAGGTTGAGGGTTGCCGCTGCTGCTAGTGTCACATTCTCGATATTGACAAGCTGAGCGTCGCTCGAACTGGTGAAGTTCGCGTTGACACTCAAGGTATCCGTCCCGCCGCCGCCGTTGATCAACAGATCGACCTGATCCGCGATGATCGTGTCACCGGCAGAGCCGCCGAGGATGACGTCGCTGCCGCCTGCACCGTCCAGCGTGCTCGCACTATCGTTGCCAACGACGATGTCCCTGCCGCTGGTTCCCGATACGGTGCCATCTGTGTCCTGCTGGTAGGTGACTGTACCCGTATCGGTCAGCGATCCATCGCTCACTGTATAGGTAAAGGTCCCACCGGCGTTGTTGTTGTCGTTTATATTGATCTGGCCAGAGTTGTGATTGAGAGTCGTGAATCCGTTCTGTGCAGATGCGCCGGTGATGCTAAGCATGTTCCCATCTGGATCGGATGCAAACGCCAGGAAGGCAGCGTCCGCCACGGCGAATGCTCCCCCACCGTAGTTTGACACCACTGTCAAATCAGCTGCCACGGGCGCATGGTTCAGAGGAGCGATGCTGATCGTCGCCGTGTCGCTGGCGCTGAGATCTCCGCCGCCAGTGTTGCCGTTGTCATGCACGGTGAGTGTCAGTGTGGCTGTCGAAGATGGCGTGACCACATTGTCGACATAGGTGATCGTTCCGGCTGAGCCAGCACCTGTGTCCACACCGCCGAGCAGATTGTTGATTTGCGTCACAGTACCGGTGATCGTCAACGTCGAACCACTGCCCGAGACCGTCGCGCCGCTGTTGCCAGCCAACCCCGACAGCGTGCCCTCGGTGACCGACAGGGTCACCGTCATCGAACCGCTGCCGGCGTCGACGTCGGCGATAGACAATCCCGTGCCCGAAAGGGTGAGGCTCGTCTGCGCGGTGGCCGCGTAGGTTGTCGAGTCCATCGTCGCCGTCGGTGCATCGTTCACCGCCGTTACCGTGATCGTGGCCGTCGCCGGGGTGCTGTCCTGCAAGCCGTCGTTGTCAAAGGCGGCATACTGGAACGTAGCCTGCCCATTGTAGTTGGCGGTAGGGACGAAGTGGATCATCGACGTACCCGCCGGCACGGACCCGCCGAGCGCGATCGCCTGGGTATGCGCGGCGTCAAGATAGAGCGTGCCGTTGGTTGGCAGGCTGGTGATCTTGAAAGAAGTCACGGTTCCGTCGCCGTCGGAGCCCGTCAGCGTGATCGCAACATCCAATGCGTCCTCCGCGCCGCTGGCTGAAACAGCGTTTGTTTCCGGATGCACCGGGACGACCACATTAACCGTCAAGCTCGAGCTCGCCTTGTCGCCGTCGCCATCCACCAATGTGTAGTTAAGGCTCTCGGTCGTATTCGAGGCGACATTGGTCGGGCTGGTATAGGTCCATGCGCCGGTGTCGAAATGGAATGAGAAATGTCCACCAATTGCCGTGGCAATGCCCGTCACCGTCGTCTGACCGGTGATTGTGCCGGTGATCGCACCGGCCTCTGTGATTTGCGAGCCCGCCCCCGTCGCACCGTTCCAAGTGTAGGTCGTACCATTGACCGTGATCGAATAGACATGCCCGCCATCGGCGCCGAAATGGTCGTTGCCGAGGAGATTGCCGTTTACCTCACCAGGTAACGAAGCCGACAGCGTGGCCGACAATATGGTCGGATCCTTGACGATTTGCGTGCTGTCTTGGTTACGCTGCGCGACTTCGTCAAGGAAGCTCGTATTATTGATATCGCTGAAGCCGACGGCATAGACGTGATTGACCGCGGGATAGTCCGGGTCGTTCCCGCTGTCGTTGAGGAAGTTGGTCCATGCCGTCTGCTGCGCCGAGGTCAGGTGAGTGCCGCCAGTCGGGTCACCGTCGGTCAGGAAGTACAGATTGGTCTGGTCCGCCGCGGGATGGCTAAGATTGGCGTAACCATTGCCCGTCGTGCCGCTGACCAGACTCACGGCGCTCGCGTAGTTGGTGCCGGCCGAGGTCGAGTTGATCGCCGCAATGGCCGAAGCCGCCGCTGCCGGATCCGAATACTGCCCGATGAAGCTCCCGCTGATTCCGAAGGTATAAACCGTGATCTGCGTGAACGTGACGTCGTTGCTCGCGAGGAAATCCGCCACGGCCGACTTCATCAGCGCGAGGCGCGTTTGCCCCGTGCCCGGGACGGTATCGTTCATGCTCTGCGAGAAGTCGAGCACAAGGATCGCGTTCATGGTCGGCTTGGTGCCAGCCACGGCCGTCGCGGTATCCGCTGCGACAGTCGGCATATCGTCGTCGATCTTGATGCCGACCGTGCCGTTGGCGTGGTCGCCGTTGGAGTCGGTGATGGTGTAGCTAAGCGAAAGATTGATGTCGTTCTCGTCGCCGCCCTGCGGGTGATCGACCTCCTGCAGCAGCGTGAAGTTATAGGTCGCCGCTGTCTCGTCGACCTCGATCTTGAAGGCGGCGTGGCTGGCTGCGGCCGTCGCGCCAGACGTGTCGGTCGTGCCGTACAAGGTGTGTGAGGCGGTGTCGTAGTAATAGTGGAGCGCGACGCCGTCATGCTTCACTGTGAAAGCGCCGTCCATGACGGTGTCGCCATTGGCAACGTCGAAGCTGAGCGAGCCATGCCCGTCCGGCCCATAGCTGCCAAGCGACATGTTCGCAGGGTTCGAAGTCGTATCGTCGCCCGTGCTATTGGTGTTGTGGACGCCCGCGGCAAGATCGTCTTCGTCGACCACGATGCTCGACGAGGTGGCGGTCGGCTGACCGGTGCTGTCGAGCCCGACGGTCAGCGTCGCGGTCGAGGTGTCGCCGTCGCCGTCCTTCAGCGTGTAGGTGAACACGTCGCTGCCGGCCAGGCCGGAGACACGGGTATAGGCGTAGCTGCCGTCCTCCTGCAGAGCCAGCGTGCCGAATTGGCCGCTGACGACGAAGCCGCCGCCAGCCACATCGGTGTCCGATCCACCAGAGCCAGTGACGCCGCTGATCTTGGCGCCGTCGGCACCCAGGGTGTCGATACCGGTGCCGTGCAGACCTTCGTTGGTGCCGGCGCCGTCTATCACATTGCCGAGGATCGAGCTGCCTATGATGCCAGTGCCGAAGGAATCGGTGTCATTGTGGGCCGTTGGGCCATCATCGCGTATCGCGATGTCGAGCGAAGAGGTGGTGCTGCTGCCGTCGGTGTCTGTAACGACAACACCGTAGTTCGCAAACACCTGATCCTGGAGGCCACGGTCACCGGGCGTCGCATCCGCCGTTGTATTCGGATGGGTGACATTGTCGAGCAAGGTGAACTTGTAGGTCACCGTGCCGCCGGTCGCGTCTCCGACAAAGCTTGTCACCTGGAGCAATCCGTAGGCCGGGCCGCCCAAGATGGTCACCGGCGCTCCGGGCGAGGCGGCCTGTAACTCCGCCAAGGTCAGCGCCGTGGTCCCGATCGTCAGCGTGACCAGGCCGTCGGGCGATGTGAAACCGAAGGCGCCGGTGTTGCTTTCCGACGGATCGACATTGGTAGCCGGATTGTTGTCGTTTTCGCCAGATCCCGCAGGTTCGCCGCTACGGATATCCAGGCCCTTTTCATCGACGAACGTATCCCCGCCCGAAGCTTGCAGCGTCAGACCGGTAAGCGTCGTCAAGTAGTTGACGTCGACAGTGGTCGAGCCCGCCGTGACCAGATGCTCGTATTCGCTGCCCCCCGACTGCACCGACGCGATCGAATTGGAAATATTCGCCTGGTTGGTGATCTGGGCGTCCGTGTAGGTGTGGGTCACGGATCCTGTCGTAGCGCCGGTGGCGACTGTCACTGTCTCGCCATTGGCCAGCGTGAAGGTCAGTGGTGCGGTCGGTGCGACCGAACCAGGAGTACCGGTCAGCGTCACCGTGTAGAGGATCGAGCCGCCATTTTCCGAGACCGGGATTGTTGAGGACGTGAGCGTCGCCGTCACCGTGTTGGTAGTGTCGGTGACCTGCGCCGTCGCCGTTGCGGCGCCGACCACGAGATGCTCGAAATTGCCACCGCTGGTGTTGATGATGGTCGCGGTCCGGCTCGACGCGTCGAGATAGACGTCCTCGTCATTGCCTGAGGCAATCGTCAGCGTGCCGGTGGTCTGGCCGTTCGCGATCGTGATGTCGCCCTGGTTGGTTGTGATCGTGGTCACGCCCTGGGAGGCGTTCGACAGTGTTGCCGTGAAGACGTAGTTGGCCACCGCTCCTTCCGACACCGTCGAGGCGCTAAGGTTGACCGTCGTGTCGTTGGTGGTGTCGTTGATCGCAAAGCCGAAGTTGGCGGTCGACGTGTCGCCGTCGCCATCCTTTACGGTGAAGGTGCCGGTTGCGGTGCCTCCAGTAAGATAGACGTCGTCGCCTTGCGCGGTGAATGTGTAGCTGCCATTCGCCATGACCGCCATCGTGCCGTGCTCGAAGACGATTGGCTGCGAGTAGCCATCGGCGCCGAACACCAGGGTCTTGCCGTTGATCTGCGTCACCGTGGCACCATCGGCGCCGGCGACGAAGTCCAGCACGCCGGTGACCGTTGTGCCCTCGGCGACGTTTTGCGAGGCACTCACACTCGCCGTCGGCGTGTCGTCGTCGACATCGATCGACAGCGTGCCGGTGGCCGTGTCGTGGTCGCCGTCCGTGACGGTGTAGTTGACCCCGAACTGCAGATTGTTCTCGTCGTCGCCGGCAGGGTGCTCGATCGCATGAAGCTGCGTGACCGTGTAGGCGCCGGATGTGGTGTCGGCCAGATGCACCTTCAGCACATCGACGACGACGTTGTTCTGCATCTGGCTGATGATCAGGTCGGTTCCCGAGTTCGAGGTCACCGAGAACCCGCCCGCAACCGGCAGCGTTGCGCCGGTGAGCAGCGTCGTACCGGCGCCGTCGGCGCCGTAGGTGTGACCGAGCGTACCGGATGTGTGGGCGGTGTCGGGATCGACATCGCCGGTGCCATCGGGATTGCCGCCCAGCGCGTCGTCATCGAGCTGGACCTGTGCATTCATCGCTGCCGCCGGCACGTCGTCCGCGACATTGACCGTAAAGCTCTGGGTGACGGAGTCGCCGTCGCCGTCGACGGCCTTGATGGTGAAGCCGAGCGGCAGCGAGGCGTCGCTGCCGCCGGTGTGGTCGTGGTCAAGCGGCTGCCAGAGGGTGAAGACAAAGGTCGGCGTGCCCACGCCGTTCAGGGTCACCATGAAGACGGGATTGGATACGGTGTCGCCTTGCTTGAAGGCGACGAGTTCCTCATCGACGCCATTGGCGGCAAGACGGACTGTGTACTCCAGCGAAACGCCGCCCGAGGTCAGCTCTTCGGGCGCCATGAGAGTGTTGCCGGGACCGCGCGCGAATTCGAGGTGGCTCGATCCCTTGTCGTCCGCATTCCAGTCGATATTGAGATTGCCTGATGTCGGCTGTACCAGGGGCAGCAGGCTCTCCGACACATTGCCCGTACCCGCAGGGCTGGTGACGACCGGAATGTCGTCGGTGACATGCACGGTGAAGGCGGACGACGTGCTGTCGCCATCCGAATCCGTCGCGTTGAAGCCGAAGGACAGGGCCTTGTCGTTGTGGTCGGCTCCAGCCGGATGGTCGATATTGTCTTGCAGGTTGAACGAATAGTTGCCGTTAGTCTGATCGTTGATCGACACGGTGAAGATGGTGCGGATGACCGAGTTGTGCGTGGCGGTCGCCGTCAGCACGGCGTCGTTGCTGGACAGAGTGTAGGTGATGGCATCGCCATTGGACGTCAGGCCGGCCTGGACACCCGTCAGCAACGGGCTGAAGGCGACTGAGCGGTCATGCGTGCCGGTATCGGGATTGGCGTTGTCGGCTCCCCACGAGATTCCCAGCGAGCCGGTCGCGGAGGCCGCGTTGAATGCGTTTGTGGAACCCGCTGCGGTGCTTTCCGCCACGGTGGTCTCCGCCGCAACGATCACTGGCCTGTCATTTTCGACCACAATGTTCAACGTGCCGGCCAGGTTGACGCTGTCGCCGTCGAAGTCGGTCGCCTTGAAGAGCGAGCCGATGTCGATCGCCATCGTTCCGCTGTCGCCGGAATTGAGGCTATGGTCGAGGTGATCGAGCAGCGTCAGCGTAAAGGTGCCGTTGTTGTTGTCCGCAATCGTGAATACGGTGCGACCGTCCGCCGCGACACCATCGACGGCATCGACACCCACAACGAAATGAACCGCCGATCCCCCCGACGACACGCCCGCCTGAGTTCCATTCTTTTCGACGTTGAAGGAGAAAGTCGCGTCGTCATCAGCGCCGATCGAAAGCAGTGGGACGAAGGCCGATGCCCCAAACGTAACCGAGGTTGGCTGGCTGCCGCCTTCCGAATTTCCGCTCGACAGGCCGGTCAGTGTGTCTTCGTAGACGGTCGGAAGATTGGCGCTGCCGTTCAGCGCTACCGGAATGTCGTCCTCGATGCCAATGGTGAAGACGCCGCCGCTGGTGGTGGTGGTCGACGTATAGAGGAAATTTTCGGCGCGGATCTTGTCGCCGCTGTCGAGATCGAAGCGGATCACCAGATGGTCGAACGTGCCCGCCGGGTCGATCGTGACGACTGAGCCGTTGGCCGGCACAGTCATCGTTCCTGTCTGGAAACCGGAGCTCCCGGAAACCGGCACGCCGGCGCCATTGTAGGCTTCCCAGGAAATTGTGCCCGAACCGTTGCCGTTGATGGTGAAGCTCACCGCGTCGGTGCCGGGCCGCGAGAAGATGAAGCCCTCATTGTCATGGATATGATTGTCGCCGATGCCGACGCCCTGACCCGAAACGTTGAAGGAATCGCTCCCGGCGCCATTGTTGAAATCGTGAGCCAAGGCTCCATTGAACGTTAGTCCGTCGAACGTAACGCCGCCCACGGTATAGGTGCCGTAATGGCCGGAATGCAGGCTCATGCCTGTTGTGGCTGTCGTGGTCGTCGTCTCGCCGGTGATCGCGATCGTGTCGCCGTCGGCGTCGGTGAACTGGAGCGCATGTGTGAAGTCGAGCACCAGCTTCTGGTTGTCATCGTTGGCGGGGGAGTTCGGCAGGTGGTCGATCTGGTCCAGCAAGGTGAAGGTGTAGGTGCCGTTCGGCTGGACATCGAGGGTGAAGACTTTGCGGTCGCCCGCATCGAGGCCGGGTGTTCCGCTCTCGACATAGCCGGTCAGCACCGTGCCGTCGACGTGGTAGACGATCGCCTCGCCCTTCGATGTCGCCGCCGGCAAGCCAGCGGGGTTCTGGATCAGCGAGAAGGAACCGGGTTCGTCCGCCCCGGCGGAGACCAGCGAGCTCAGCGAACCGGTCGCGACCGTGCCGAGGCCATCTCCGTCGGGATTGCCGACGGAATGACCATTCGAGTTCGCCAGCAAAAGCGCGTCCTCGCCGACATTGCCGGAGACGGTGGCGCTGGTCTGCACCGGAATGTCGTCGAGGACCTGGATCAGGAAGGTCCCGGCGCCAAGGGGGATGGAGTCGCCGTCACCGTCGGTCGCGACGATATACGAGGAAAGATCGATCGGGCTCGTCAGCTGGTTTTCACCATTGTCTCCGGCCTTGCCGTCCAGCGCCGGATGATCGATCTGATCCTTGAGCGTGAAGACGTAGGAGCCGTTGGCCCCCACGGTCAGCTGGAAGATCTCGCGGTCGCCGGCCGAGAAGCCGGCGCCGTTTCCTGCCTCGGCATAACCATGCAAGGTGCTCCCATCGGATACGATGAGCACATGCGCGCCCTGCGACGTAAGGCCGGAATCCGCCGGCACGGCCGTCGAGGCAAGATGAAAGGCCTGGGCGCCCGGGCCGTCGGCGCCGAAGTCGACGAGCGCGGTCAGCGCGCCGGCAGCGCCCGTGACGGTCGCGGAAAGGCCGATCGCTCCCGTCTCACCCGGCCTGCCGGCATCTGGGTTGTGCCCGGCAAGCCCGTCTTCGTCGACATTCGCCGTGATCGAGGCGGTTCCGACGGCCTTCGGCCCGTCATCCTCGAAGACGATGGTCTGGGAGATGTCGGCGCTTTGTGTGACGTGGTCGCCGTCGCCATCGGTCGCCGTCACGGTGACCGAGACCGAGCCGGCGCCGAGCGCGATGCCCTCGTCGTTGCTGTGGGTGTCGGGATGCTGGAGCGAGACGTATTGCGCAACCGCGACCTGGCCGGTGGCGGCATCGACATGCAGGGCGAAGGCGACCTTGTCGGTGGCGGTGATGCCGTTGTTGTTGGGGTCATAGACGCCGATGATGTGGCCGTTGCCGTCGTTGAACAGCGAGATTGCGTGGCCATCGGTGGTCTTCAGGCCGGAATCCACGCCCGTATTGCTGGCAAGGGTGAGCGCATAGACGAGCGAGGCTTTCGCTGCCGGTCCGTCGGCGCCGAACAGCGCCGTGGCGTTCACGACGCCGCCGCTGCCTTGCGCATATTGGTGCAGCGGCATGTCGGGATCGGTCCCGGCATTGACGCCGATAAACAGGTCCTTGACGGCCTGATTAGTGGTGTCGTCGGAATCGGCATCGACACCTGCGGTCTCGTCGATAACGATGATGTCGCCCACCTTGATGTTGGCAAGGAAGGTGCCGGTATTGTCGCCCTTTTCGCCGATTTCACGGAACGTCAGTGAGTTGTCGCCGGCCGTCGCCGTGACGTCGATGGCGATGGTCTGCATGACGCCCGACGTGGGATCATAGGTTCCGACCGAGACGCCGTTCCACAGCACTTCGAGCTTGGCGCTGTGTGGGAGGCTGGTGTCGTTGGCGGCGCCGATCTCGAAGGAGATGCGGTATTCGCCGGCGCTGAGCAGCATGGTCTGCGAGATCTGGATGTTGCCGGGGCTGGCCTCGAGGTCGACCATAACGCTGTTGGTCGGGCTGTCTGCACCGCGATAGCCGTCACCGACCTTCTGCAATTCGATGCTGCTGGCGCCCTCGTAAGGCGAGGCCGTGACGGTCCAGGCGCCGGCGGGACCGGTCGTGGTGCCGCTGCCCGCACCCCAGGCGTCGCCATTGGGGACGAAGCCGTCCAGGAACAGGCCGTTCAAGGCACCGTTCGGCTGCGAGATGGTCAGGCTCGGACCATCGTCGTCGAAGCTGATCTGGCCCGAGACATCGGCGCTGGCGCTGGCGGTGTCGCCGTCGCCATCCGTGACGGTCACGCTCAC
>NZ_VFVV01000006.1:0-367609 GCF_006442695.1 Mesorhizobium sp. B2-3-7
AGCGCGATGCCGGCCACCGCCGTCGGCAGCGCGAAGGGCAGGTCGACCATGGCATCGACGATGCGGCGGCCGGGAAAGCGGTAGCGCACCAGCACCCAGGCGACCAGCGTGCCGAACACGACATTGACGGCGGCCGCGACAAAGGCGGTGCCGAAGCTGATCTCCAGCGCGTTGATGGTGCGGCGGTCGGTGGCGATCGCCCAGAAATCGGTCCAGCCCAGCGCCGCGGAGCGCCAGATCAGCCCCGACAGCGGAATGAGGATGATGAGGGTCAGGTAGGCAAGCGAGAAGCCGAGCGTCAATCCGAAACCCGGAATGACGCTCGGCTGTCGAAACCGCCAACCCGCCCGAGCGGGTGCTGTGATCATATCGTCCTGAATATCGACTGCTTACTGGGGCTTGTAGATCTGGTCGAATATACCACCATCGCCGAAATGGTAAGGCTGTGCTTTCTTCCAGCCGCCGAATTGTGGGTCGTCGATGGTGACCAGCTTGATCGGCGGTAGCTTGGCCAGGTCCTCTGCCGGCACCAGATCGGGCTTGGCCGGACGATAGTGGTTCTTGGCGATGATCGTCTGCGCTTCCTTGGAATAGAGCCAGCCCAGATAGGCTTCGGCGACCTTGCGCGTGCCCTTGGCATCGACATTGGCGTCGACCAAAGCGACCGGCGGCTCGGCCAGGATCGAGGTCGGTGGATAGACGATATCGAAATTTTCGGCACCGAACTCGTCGAGCGCTAGATAGGCCTCGTTTTCCCAGGCAATCAGCACGTCGCCCAGGCCCTTTTGCGCGAAGGTCACCGTCGAGCCGCGCGCACCGGTATCGAGCACCGGAGCGTTGGCATAGAGCTTGCCGACGAACTCCTTCGTCTTGGCCTCGTCGCCACCGTCATTGGCGTTGGCATAAGCCCAGGCGGCGAGATAGTTCCAGCGTGCGCCGCCCGATGTCTTCGGGTTGGGCGTAATCACCTGGACGCCGTCCTTGACCAGGTCGTTCCAGTCGTGGATGCCCTTGGGGTTTCCTTTGCGGACGAGGAAGATGATGGTCGAGGTGTAGGGTGCCGAATTGTTCTCGAATTTCGTGCGCCAGTCCGGATTGATCTTTTTCGACTTGGAGACGATGGCGTTGATATCGCCTTCGAGCGCCAGCGTCACCACGTCGGCGTCGAGGCCGTCGATCACGGCCCGGGCCTGTGCGCCCGATCCACCGTGCGACTGCTGGATGGTGACCGTTTCCCCTGTCTCGGCTTTCCAGTGAGCGGCGAAGGCCTCGTCATAGGCCTTGTAGAGCTCGCGTGTCGGATCGTATGACACGTTGAGAATGGTGGTATCGGCGAACGCGAAACCGAGCGTGCCGAACTGGACAGACGTGGCGACCAGTGCGCCGAGCAGTCTCCTGAAACGAGGTTTGGTCATTTCTGCCTCCGTTGAACCCGCGTCAAATCTACCGAATTGGTAGAATTTAGATGCATTAAATGTTGCCTTTTTTGTTGTTTTGGAGAAAATCTTGGACCTGATTTCGGGGTGCGGAGAAACATTTTCCTCAAACGTCCGCTGGCGAATCCCCATCGACCTATCTAGGAACAAGCGGGGCCGAAGCAAGGCTGTGGCATTTGGTCGGCACGCTATCCGGCTGGACTGGGAAATCGAAGCGCTGCTTGGCGGAGGGATCGTGGTTCAGCGTGAAGGTGCCGCCATTCGCGTGCATAGTTCTTGAATCCGGCCGAGTGCATCGCGCCGAGCAGCAGCTTGCGGTTTGCCGTCGCTTCGCTTGCGGTACAGGAAAATTGTCCGTTCCGGCGTAACGGATATCCTGGCGGATCGAGGGGCCGGCAACGCGGACGAAGTCGGCGGGCAGGGCGTCGGCGCGGGCTGGGAGGAGATTGCGGGTAAAGGAACTGGCGTCGCGAGTATTGTCGCGAGGCGCCGTACCTCAGGCGAAGAAGCGCAATCCCTGAATCGCTTGCGCAATCTTATTCAACAAACACCTTCACACTTGCCGCGCGTCCCGCCGCATCGATTACGGTCAAGGTCGAGTAGCCGGTGCCGTCCGGTTGCCATGTCGCGGTGCGCCGGCGGTCGATGCCGGTCAGCGGCTTGCCGTTGGCCAGCCAGCGGAACGGCGCGCGCCCGCCTTGCAGCTTCAGTACCAGCGGCGAGGCGTCGGCCGAGTTGGTGGCGAGATCGACGCGGGCGCCGTCGGGCGGAAAGATAATGGTCGGCGCGGGCTCTGTGGGGGTCGAGGCCTGAACCAGGCCGTCGGACCCGGCGCCGAAGCGGGCAAGCGTCACAGGCAGGTCGTTACGTCGAGGAGTGAAGGCGCCGGGGGGCTTTCCCGGCAGCGGCACGGTGGCGAGACCCGAGCGGACAAAGCCCTCGAACAGAATTGGGGCTGCCGACACATAGCCGGACAGGCCAGGCACCGCGCCTGCATCGGCCCGGCCGACCCAGACGCCCAGCACGTAACGGCCGTCGAAGCCGACCGACCAGGCATCGCGGTAGCCATAGGAGGTGCCGGTCTTGTAGGCGATGCCGCGCTGCAATGCACCCTCGGGCGGCTTGACGCCCGACAGAATGTCCATGATTTGCCAGCTCGCCTGGTCATCGAGGATGGTCGCGGTGGTGCGCTCGGCATCGGCCGGCTCGGTGCCATCATGCAGCGTGTGCGTCTTGCCGCCATTGGCGAGCCCTGTATAGAGCTGGACGAGATCGCGCAGCGTAATCCCAACGCCGCCAAGGCCGATGGCCAGGCCCGGCGCCTCGTTGACCGGCAGGATCGGGTTTACCCCAGCCTGGCGGAATCGGGCCGTCAGCCGCGCGGGACCGACCGCGTCGAGCACGCGGATCGCCGGCACGTTGAGCGACAGTTGCAGCGCCTCGCGGATGCTGACGTCGCCCTGATAGCCCATATCGAAATTCTTCGGCCGGTAGCCGCCGAAATCGGCCGGGCTGTCCTCGATCAGCATTTCCTGCGCCACCAGTCCCTGTTCGAAGGCAAGACCGTAGATGAATGGCTTCAGCGTCGAGCCCGGCGAACGCACGACCTTGGTCATGTCGATCCAGCCGGAGCGGCTGGCGTCGAAGAAATTGGCCGAGCCGACTTCGCCCAGAATATCGCCGGTGCGGGAATCGGCCAGCACCATGGCGACGGAGAGACGCGCCCCAAGCTTGGCGGCGGCGTCGCGCGCTACCTGTTCCAGCCCTTCCTGGACGCTCTTGCGGATCGTCAGCTTGAGCGGCTGGCCGGGAACCGCCTTGGGCAGCATCGCATAGGCGGCGTGCGCGGCGAGCGCCGGCAAGCTACGGCGCAGGCCAGACACATCGTCGAGCGCGGCGCGCGCGGCCTCGCGTTCGCCAAGCAGGCCAGCCGAGGCCATGCGGGACAGCACGCGGTCGCGGGCGGCGTGCGCGATCGCGAGGTTGCGGTCGGGCCGGCGCTTCTCCGGCAGCTGCGGCAGGGCGACGAGAAGCGCGGCTTCCGAGACGGTGAGCCGCTTCGGCTCCTTACCGAAATAGGCGAGCGAAGCGGCGCGCACGCCTTCGAGATTGCCGCCATAGGGCGCCAGCGTCAGATAGCGTTCGAGGATCTCGTGCTTGGACAGCCGCCGCTCGATCTGGATGGCGCGCAGCATCTGCTTGAGCTTGGAGCCGAGGCTGCGGCTGTCGCGCGGCTCGATCAGGCGGGCGAGTTGCATCGACAGCGTCGAGCCGCCGGACACGATGTGGCCACTGGTGGCGAACTGGCCGGCGGCGCGGGCAAGCGCCAGCACATCGACGCCTTCATGGTTCCAGAAGCGCTTGTCCTCATAGGTGACCAACATGTCGACGAACTGCTTGTCGACCTGGTCGAGGCGGGTTTCGAGCCGCCAATAGCCGTCAGGCGTGGCGAAGGCGCGCAACAGCTGGCCGTCGCGGTCCTGGACTTCCGTCGAGACGGTAAGCTTTTCAGGAAGCGGAGGCGGGAAGGCGCGGTCGAGCTGCCACAGGGTAGCGGCGGAAACAGCAATAACAGCCACCAAGGAGGTGCTAGCGATAGCCGCGCGGCGCAGGAATTTTCTTGAGGGCATGGCGCTGCCCCTCATCCGCCTGCCGGCACCTTCTCCCCGCATAGTGGCGGGGAGAAGGGAGCTGTCGCAATCGTCGGCGCCTTTTCTGTAACGTTGAAAATTGGCGAAAGCCTTGGTGCATGCCCCTTTCTCCCCGTCACTAAACGGGGAGAAGGTGCCGGCAGGGCAATGAGGGGCAGCGCAAACTTCACGTTCATGTCCGCCTCGACACCTTACGGCGCCTTGACCTCCATCATGCCGGTGGCGGTACGGGCCGAATATTGCGGCCGGTACATATCCTCCACCGTTGCGGCCGGATGAGCGTAGGTGCCCGGCGTCACGGCGCGCACGACATAGGCGAGCGTCAGATTGTGGTCGTGGTCGCCGTCGCTGGGGTTGAAGGCGGCGACGAAACGGTCGTCGCGGAATTCCAGATGCGCGGCGTCGGTCTGTGCCAGCCAGGAGAAGTTCGACAATTGCGCGCTGGAGACCAGGCCGGGATTGTCGATCTCGAAGCCGGCCGGCAAAAGGTCGGTGATCAAAAGGCGCGAAGGCCAGTTGTTCTGTTCATTGACCTTGAGCACGACGACATAGCGTTCGTTCTGGGTTGCCTCCGTCACATTGGCTTCGGTGCCGTCGAGCTTGTAATAGGTGCGCTCAATGGTGAAGCCGTCACCCCCGGCCGGCAAGGGCTGTACCGGCGATGCCACGGTGGTGACGACAGCCTGCAGCGGGGTCCTGCCGGTGTTGGCGATGGTGAGCGGGCTGTCGGCCAGATCGCTGCCGTTGATCTGGCTGGAATAGCCGCCGGAATGCGGTGCGCCGTTGACGGAAAGCGTGATCGAATCATTGCCTTGTCTGAGGGCGCGGGCCGCCAGCAGCATCCAGGATTCATCCTGGGTGCTGGTCCAGCGGACCTCGGCGCGTTCCCTGGTCACCAGCTTGATCAGCTCCGGTACGACCGATGGCACCGGTTTTGATTCCGCCGCCAGCGCCAGCATCGCGGCGCCGTCCCGCAGCGCCGAGCCATAGTCCGACCGATAATAGTCATAGTCCGTGCTCGACTTGGCGAGCCGCAGCGCCGTCTGGAAGGTCGCTTCCGAACGCTGTGTGTCGCCATACAGCGCCAGGCTCGCCGCCAGTTGGGCAACGGCCATCGGGCTGGTGAAGGCCTCGAGCTGGGTGTCCGCGTAATAGCGCAGGTCGCCGATCGAGGCCTTCTTGTTGCGGGCAAGCACGTAGAGCGCGTAGGCGATCTCGCTGCCGCGGTCCTGTACGCTCTGATCGTAACCGAGCGAGTTCTGCAGATTGCCCAACGCCTGGTTCATGGCGAGCGCCGGCACATCGTATTTCTGCTCGCGCGCCCTGGTCAGGAAGTCGGTGACATAGGCGTCGAGCCATAGATCGCCGGAGCCCGGGCCCCACAGGCCGAAGCTGCCGCCCGAAGCCTGGTAGCTCAGCACCTTGTAGATCGCGTCCTGGATGCGGCCATGCAGCTCGGGATCGCTCTCCATGCCGACGCCCGAGGCCATTTCGTTGACATAGAGCAGGGGCATCGCCCGGCTGGTGGTTTGCTCGGCGCAACCATAGGGGTAGCGGTCGAGCGTCATCAGGAGCGAAGGCACATCGAAGGCCGCCGCCTGCGAAACGCCGACACTGACCGAAGCGCCGTGGAGCAGGCTTGCCGCCAAAAGCTCCTTGTCGACGCGCAGCGCGCCGCCATCGCCCTTGAGGTCGACCACCATGCGGGTGGTGACCGGCAGTTGTGCCGGACGGACCGGCACGTAGAGCGTCTGCTCGACCTTGGTGCCATCGGCGTGCGCTAGCTTGATGGTGAGCGAGGCATTGCCTGCCGTCTGTGCGATCAGCGGCACGATCAGGGTCTGGCGCTTGCCCTGCGCCAGCGTCAGTTTCTGGGGCAGGGGCTTGTCGCCCGTCGAGAGGTCCCCCGTCGTGTCGATCGACAGCGCATAGTCGCCGGCCGGACCGTCGGTGTCCGCAATGTCGAGCCGCATGACGGCGGCGTCGCCGGGCGCCAGGAAGCGCGGCAGGCCGGCGGTGATCACCACCGGATCGCGCACGATCACGTCCGACTGGGCGTGGCCGACCGCTTCCTTGGTCCAGGCGACGGCCATGACGCGAACCGTGCCGTTGAACTGCGGAATATCGAAGTCGACGCGTGCCTTGCCGTCGGCATCGAGCTGCACCGGGCCGGAGAAGAAGGCGACCAGCTTTTCGGTCGGCGGACTGCCCTGCGCCTGCATGTTGGCGCCGTCGCCGCCGGTCCTGAGCTTGCCCATAGTACCGAGAGAGCCGTCGATCAGGCGGCCGTAGAGATCACGGATTTCCATGCCCAGCATGCGCTGGCCGAAAAACCAATTCTCAGGATCCGGCGCCTTGTAGTTGGTCAGGTTGAGGATGCCGACATCGACGGCGGCGACAGTGACATAGGCGTTGCTGCCGGGCTCTACGCCGGCGACCGCGACCGGGATCGACAGCTGCTGGCGCGGCATGGTCTTGTCCGGCGGGGTAAGGGTGACGGCGAGCTTCTTCGAGCCCGGATCGACCTTCAGCCATTTCACGCCGATGGCGCGGGCCGGCATGCGGCTTTCCTGCGCGTCGCCAGGCCGGAACAGGGTTGCCGTGACATAGGCGCCGGCGCCCCAGTCGTCGCCGACCGGGATGTCGACCGTGCCGCCGCCGGCCGGCACCGACGCCGTGACGGTCTTCAACAGCTTGTCGGAACCGATGTTGACCAGAAGTTCGCCGGCAAAATGCGGCGAGACCTTGAGCCTGGCCACTTCGCCGGCGGCATAATTGCCCTTGTCGAGCGCGATCTCGAGACCATCAGGCGTTTCGGTGGTGGTGGAGGAGACATACCAGCCGCCATCGAACTCATAGCTGGTCGCGGGTCCTTCCGGATCCGCCGTCTCGACCTCGAGCCGGTAGCGGCCCCAGTCGACCGGGATCGACACTGTCGCCTCGCCGTCGGCGCCAAGGTCGACCTGGCCATTGGCGATCGATTTGGTGAAGGTGACGGGTTCGTAATTCCATGAGTTGTTGGAGCGGTACCACTGGTAATTGCGCTCGACCTTGACCAGCGACCATTGCGCACCTTTCAGCGCCTCGCGCTGGCCGTCGGGGTCGACGGCGATCAGGCTGAATTTCGCCGTGCCGCCCTGCGGCACTTCATCATCGGCAAAGTCCGGCCGGATGCCGATCATGTGGCCTTGCGGGCGGATGCCGATATTAAGCGAGCGCTCGATTGCGCGGCCGCCGGTCTCACGCATACGGACCGTCACCTTGGCGTCGATGAGCTTCGTGGTCGACGGCAGTTGCTCGACGGAGACCGGGAAGGTCGCCTTACCATCCTCGCCGACCACCGGAAGATCGGTGAACGGGGTGACGGTCGGTTCCGACGACTGCTCGTCGGCAAGGCCAAAGGAATAGCCGTTGAAGCGGTCCCAGTCACGCGCGGTCGACAGGGTCAGTTCGCCTTCGAGCGCGAGGCCAGCAGCCGGTGCGCCATAGAGAAAGCGGCCGTCGACGGTGATGTTGGCGGTTTCGCCCTGCGCGATCTCCTGCTTGTCGGCCTTCATGTCGAATTCGATGCGGTCCGGCACGAAATCCTCGACCAGGAACATCTGGCTGGCGACGGCCGGTTGCTTGGGATCGGTATAGATCGATACCGACCAGGTGCCGCGCATGGCGTTTGGCTGGAGCGGCAGATCGACGGCGTGCCCGCCGGCTGACGCGCCATCGCTGACGATGCGGCGATCCTCGACGCCGTCCGGGCGCGAGAAGATGAAGGTCAGCGGCAGGTTCTCGACCGCCTTGGCGGCGCCGTCACGGGCAAGAGCCGCAACATGCACCTCCTCGCCGGCGCGGTAGATGCCGCGCTCGGTCCAGGCGTAGACATCGAGCGCGCCCGGCGCTGCGCGTCCAGTGACGCCGCGGTCGGACAGGTCGAAACCGGCGCGGGCCATGTCGAGGAAGACAAAGTCGTTATCGCCCTGCCTGGCCATCAGCACGGCCGGCACCATGCCACCGTCGCCGCGCGTCAGGCCGGGATTGAACACGGCATGACCATCGGCATCCGAAGTCGCGGTGCCGAGGATCTCGTTGTTGCGGGCAACCAGCGTCAGTTCGGCGCCCGCTATCGGCTTGGCGCTGCCCAGCGAACGGGCATAGACATTGAGCCCGTCCTGACCGGTATAGGTCGAGAGGCCGATGTCGGAAACGACGAACCATTGCGTGGCCATCGAGTTGTAGTCGTCGCTCTTCTCGCTGACAGCCTGGGCAGTCAGCACATAGACGCCGGGCTTGCGCCGCGGCAGCGCCTCGTCGACCGAGAAGGAGGTGGTGACCTCCTTGTTCAGGTCGTTGGCGATGTCGAGCTGGCCTTCCCAGACCGGCTCGCCCATCTGCTCGGAAATGTTTGAGATGTCGTAGCTGTCGAGCTGATGCAGGAACTGGTAGCCGGACAGAAGCTGGGCCAGCGAGCGGTCGCCGATGCGATAGAGCTTCATCTCGGCGGCGTTCATGTTGACAGTGACGACGGGGATGCCACGGCGCGCGCCGGCCGGCAGCACGAAGCTGTCGCCGGTGAAGCGGGCCGAAGGCGCACGGTCCTGCACATAGATCGACAGCACGACGGGCGCGGCGGTCACTTCGCCGATGGCGGCCGGCAGGCCGGCGCGGAAGGTCACGTCATAATGCTTGCCGTGTTCCAGTCCTTCGACGCAAATCTGCTTGTCCTTGGCTTCAACGCCTTTGGGCGGCTGGTTGTCGACGGTGACGAATTGTGCGTAATCGACGCCGGTCTTGACCAATTCCTCGGAGAATTGGGCGCAGATGCGCGGTGCGCTGGTGTCGGCATCGACGGTGTGGTCGATGACGCGGAAACCCTTGCGAGCCTTGAGATCGGAATAGTCGGCCTGGACCGCAGGCGAGGGCATCAGGGCAAGGCTGGCTTCATAGGCCTGGAGGGCGGGGCGATAGAGGTCGCGCTTGTCGAGGCCGGAGCCGATGAGAGCCAGCGTCTCCGCCCGCGTCCTGGCTGTACGCAGGAGCTTGTAGGCATTGAAGGCGGCCGACGTACCGTTTGCCGGCAAGGTGGAGGCCTCGGATGTGTTGGCCGCCGGCTGCACGGCAAGCGTTTCGCGCGCCAGGTTGAGCCAGAGCTGGCCATCGTCGGGCATGACAGAGACCGCGGCCTCGTATTTCTGCATGGCAGTGCGATGATCGCCGGTGAGCACCGCCTGCTCGGCCGCCGTGGTCAGCGCGGCCATGCCCTCGGTCGGCCTGTCATAGGCCGGGCCGAGCAGCCGGTTACGGTATTGCTGGGCCTGGTCAGCCATCCAGTTGGGGAAGAAGGCGAGTTCCGGCGGCGCGCCGATGTCGGGGTCGCCGTCGATATTGACGACCTTGCCCGCGACCGCGCCGTTGAAGGGCTTCAACTGGTTATAATCGGATTTGAGGAAGCACCATTTGGCCTTGGTGTTATAGGTGAAGGCGCGGCAGGCGGGATCGCCCAGGCAGGTGGTCTTGCATTGATCGAGCGTGACGTTCTGGTCGGACCGGAGGTCGAAACCGAAATAGTCGGAATTGTCGGTCGTTGCGACTCGCCGTGCTTCGGCCGCTTGCGCGACGTTACCCCAGGCCAAGACATTGGCCCAGGCGAAGAAGAGAAGGATCAGGAAAGACAGACGACGAGCCGCGCGCATTGCCATAACACCCTCCAGACAATTTGCAGACGTCCGGGCATGTTCAAGCTTCACTCAGGCTTGTCAACATGAGGACGCGGCAGGGTTCCGCCTGCCAACGGTTTCCTTTCCGGCCAACAGCCGGTAGTACCTCCATAGGACAGGGGATCACGCATTCTTGCGGCAATGCAAAAGGTGTGAATTCCAAGCCCGTCCTATTTCAGACAATTGGATTGTGGCCCCTTTACGAGCGCTTCAGAACTTCATTCCAATTTTAGGTTTGTAAAGTAGGTTGTCTTAATGCCGGCGTATGAAAGGCAGATGTCAGGGGGTACCGAGCCAAAGCGCGTGCTTTCGCGCGCGCTGCTTCTGGCCGTGATCTGCTGCTCGCTGATCGCCGGGCTGGGACCGGCGGCCGCCTTCGAAATCTTCGGCATCAAGCTGTGGGGCTCATCGAGCGATGAGGATGCCGACATCGTCGATCCGATGCGCTACGCCGTGACCATCTCCGCGCCCGACGCCGACAAAGACCTGGTGAAAAAGCTCGAAAACGCCTCGGCGCTGAAGAGCGACGAAGACCATCCCGTCTCCGGCTCGCTCGGTCTGATGGCCAAGGCGCGCAGCGATCGAGAACAGCTTGTGGCGGCGCTCTACGCCGATGCCCGCTACGAAGGCGTCGTCACCATCACCATCGAGGGCAAGCCGCTGGACGAATTGCCGCCGGACGCCGAATTCAAGGGTCCGCAGCCCATTCCCGTGGCCGTCAACATCGCCGCGGGTCCCAAATTCACCCTCGGCGATATCCGGCTGGAGGGTGACGCCGCTGGACTGATGGGCGCCGATTACGGCCTGATATCAGGCGGCGACGCTGGGTCTGGCGCGGTGCTCAAGGCCGAGGCGCTGATCGTGCGCACGCTGAAGGAGCAGGGCAGGCCGCTGGCCGAGGTGACCAGCAGGCACATCGTCGCCGACCATGACACGTCGACCCTCGACGTGACGCTGACGGTTGCTGCCGGGCCAGTCGCCGGCTATGGCGCGACCACGGTGGAAGGCACCGAGAAGGTCGACCGCGACTTCACCGAATACATGACCGGGCTGAAACGTGGCCGGCAGTACTCGCCTCAGGAGATCGACGATGCGCGCGACAGGCTGCTGGCGCTCGAGGTCTTCAACAGCGTGACTTTCAAGGAGGCCGACAAGCTCGATGCCGAGGGCAACATTCCGATCGGCGTCCAGGTCAGCGAGCGCAAGCCGCGTTATTTCGGGCTGGGCGGCACCTTCTCGAATACGGAAGGGCTGGGGCTGGAGGGGTATTGGGGCCATCGCAACCTGTTCGGCCGGGCCGAGAAGCTGCGCATCGACGGAGCCATCAGCGGCATCGGCAGCAATGACCTGTCCGAATTGAACTACAATGCCGGCATCATGTTCGAGAAACCCGGCGTGATCGGGCCGGCATCTAAATTCTTCGCCGGCATCAAGACCGTGCTCGAACATCCCGACGCCTACGACCATTTCTCGGTCAAGGGCAACACCGGCCTGTCCTATGAACTGACCAAGAACCAAACCGTGTCGGCCGAGGTCGCGCTCGACTATTCACGCATCCACGATTCCTTTGGCAAACATAAATACCTGATCGCCAGCATCCCGCTGCAATATGTCTATGACAACAGGGACGTCAGGCTGAACCCGACCAAGGGCTTCAGGTTGCTGGCCTATGCCGAGCCGAGCTACGACATATTGAGCGGTGCCGCCTTCCTCAAGCTGAAGGGCGAGGGATCGGCCTATCAGTCGCTGGATACCGCTTCGAAATTCGTGCTGGCGGAACGTGTCGCACTTGGCTCGATCGTCGGCACCAGCCTGCAGAACGTGCCTGCCGACCGGCGTTTCTATTCCGGCGGCGGCGGCTCGGTGCGCGGCTATGCCTATCAGGGCATCGGCCCCAAGGATTTCACCGGCCAGCCGATCGGCGGCCTGTCCTTCTTCGAGACCTCGGTTGAAATGCGTATCGCCATCACCGACACGATCGGCATCGTGCCGTTCGTCGATGCCGGCACGGTATCGACGAAGTCGTTCCCCGATTTTTCCGACGTCAAGGTGGGCGCCGGCGTCGGCTTGCGCTATGTGACGCCATTCGGGCCGCTGCGTATCGACGCCGCCGTGCCGCTCAACCGCGACCCAGGCGACCCTCATTTCGGCATCTATGCCGGCATTGGCCAAGCGTTTTGAACATGAAGACGGTCTGGCGCATCCTTCGCATTTTTCTCTACACGCTGCTGATCGTGGTAGCAGGCGCCATCGGCGCGCTTTTCGTGCTGACCAAGACCGAGCGTGGACGCGACAATCTCGCCGGCATCATTTCGCGCCTGGCCTCGAGCGACGAGCGTAAGGTCACCGTCAGCGGCATCGACGGTATCTGGTCGGGCGCGCTCAGTGTCGACCATGTCGTGCTGGAGGACCGCGAGGGCGCCTGGCTGGTGGCGCGCAAGGTGGCCATCGACTGGTCGCCGCTGGCACTGTTGTCCAAAAACTTCAGCGCCGACCGCATCGCGGCGGAGCGCATCGAGCTTGCGCGTCTGCCGGTGGCCGGCACGCAGCAGCCGGCGCAAGGCGGCGCGACGACGCTGCCGGTTTCCATTGATATCAAGCAGATCGACTTGCCGGAAGTCGCGCTCGGCCAACAACTGGCCGGCAGCGGCATCGCCGAACTCGCCGCCAAGGCCTCGGTGAAGGCCGACGCCGCACCGCTGTCGGTCGAGACGGTGCTCAACATTACCCGCCATGACGGCAAACAGGGCAATGTCGACGCGCAGATCCATTTCGCGCCAGCGGACAACAAGCTCGACCTCAACCTCAAGGCGTCGGAACCGACCGGCGGCATCATCGCCAATCTGCTCAATCTGCCGGACACGCCGCCGGTCGACATCGTCGTCTCGGGCACCGGGCCGCTGGCCAACTGGAGTGGCGTCGGTACCTTCCTTGTCGATCATCGGATCGTAACCCAGCTCACCGGCCGCCATCAGCTCACCGACAAGGGTAACTATCTCGAAGCCAAGGGCGACGGCGATTTCGCCCGCTTCCTGCCGGAGAACCTGAAACCATTGTTTGCCGGTAAGACCAGCTTCGATATGGCGGGCACTGCCACGACGGCGGGCGGGATCAGTGTCGACCGGGCCAACATCGACAGTGATGCCGTGCACGGCACCGCGACCGGTATCGTCGATCCCGCCGGAGCCAGCGATCTTTCGGTCGAACTCGCCGCCAAGGGGCCACCCGTGGTGGTTAGCGTCGGCAGCAAGGCGCAGCCGATCACGCTGGCGATCAAGAATGCCACCGCCCGGGCGTTCGGCGACGGCAAGGCGCCGATCGTCGATATCGGCGCCTCCTTCGTTTCGATCGTCGTCGGCGGGACGCGGCTAGACGACCTGGCGGCGCAGATATACTCCGACGGGTTCGACATCCAGAACCGCACCGGGCCGGTTACCGTCAAGCTTGGGGCCGGTGGCCTGAAAACCGACGTCGCGACGCTGGCGCCGCTGGTCACTGGCAAGGTCGACGTCGGCCTGGCTGGTTCCCTCAGCAAGGACGCCATTGTCATCGATCAGGGCACGCTCCGGTCCGATGCGCTCAATGCCTCGCTGACGGCGACCGTGGCGCTCGCCGACCTGTCGATGCAGCTCAAGATGAATGCCGATGCCGTGGCGACCGCCTTCCCGCAGCAGATCGCCTCGGTGCTCGGCGGGCGGGTGAAGTTCTCGGCCACAGCGTCGCGCGATCCGCAGGGCTCGTTCGCCGCCAACTCGATCGAACTCACGTCCGGTTCGCTCAGCGCCAGCGGTACCGCCAGCATGCAAGGTACCGACATCCTGGCCGATATCAAAGGCAGGCTGGGGGATGTTTCGGTGCTGTCGCCGACGGTCGGCGTCCCGGTCGAGGGCGGTGTCGATTTCGCCCTGTCGGCAAGCGGCGCCATGACCGCGCCGGATTTCACGGTTTCCGCCAACAGCGATAGCCTGACGGCCTCGGGCCGCACGGTGAAGTCGATCAAGCTGACCGCGAGCGGCAAGGCCGACATTGCTAGCCCTTCCGCCAATGTTTCGCTGACCGGCGCCGTCAACGACCAGCCGCTCGACATCAAGGCGGCGCTGGTGACGAGCGAAGGCAAGCGCTCGATCAATGGCTTTGCGGTGTCGCTGGGTGACAACAAGGTGTCGGGCGATCTGGCACTGGATGACAAGTTCATGCCGCTGGGCACGCTCATTCTTTCTGCGCCTGCAATCGATCAGCTTGCGGCGCTGGCCGGCCAGGCGGTGACCGGCGACATCAACGGCACCATCCGCTTTGCCAAGAGTGGCGACGTGCCCTCCGTTGCCATTGACGCGAAGAGCACGTCGATCGCGCGCGGCGAGGTGACGGCCAGCACAATCGCCGTCAATGCCTTGATTGCCAACTATCTCAAGGCGCCGGCGATTTCAGGCTCGATCAAGGCCGATGCTGTGACGTCGGGGACCACCCAAGTCGGCGGCATCATCGTCGATCTGAAGCGCGACGGAGACTGGACGAATTTTTCCGGCGGCGCCACCGTATCCGGCATTCCAGCGAAGGCGGCGGGGCGCGTGAAGATCGCCGATGGCGTCACCAGCGTCGAGATCGCCTCGGGCGAGGCTACGATTCGCGGCATCAAGGCGGCAATTGCCGAGCCATCTATGCTCAGTATCGCCGATGGCACCACCAGCATCGAAAAATTAGCGCTCGATGTCGGCGGCGGCTCGGTGGCGCTGTCCGGTACCGCCGGCCAGACGCTCGATCTCGCGGCAAAGGTCTCCGCCTTGCCGGCTGCCCTTGCCAACGGCTTTTCGCCCGGCCTCGATGCCGCTGGAACGCTTGATGGCAGCGCTGAGGTAACGGGCTCGCCGTCGGCTCCGGACGTCCGGTTCAATGTGCAACTGGCCGGTGTCGAAACAAGCCAAACCCGCCAGACTGGGCTTCGGCAGCTCGCAGTCGACGCGGCCGGCCGCTACACCATGGCCGGCGGCGTCGTCCTCGATCACGCGACGCTCTCCGGTGACAAGGTTTCCGGTCAAGCTGCCGGCACGATCAATCCGAACGGCGCCAGCGATTTCGCCCTTGACCTCGTCTCATCCGGTCCAAGTCTGCCGCTCACGGTCGGAAGCGCCGAGAGTCCCATCAAGATCGAGGTCCGGTCGCTGTCGGCAAAGGTGGCGGGCGAGAGCACGCGGGCCCGATTGGATATGTCCGCGATCCTGCCCTCGATCGCCACGAGACCGGCGAAGGTGGACGGACTGAGCCTGGCATTGCACTCGGATGCGTTCGATCTGAAGAACCGCGCCGGGCCGGTTTCGGGCACAGTTTCGGTGGATAGGGTTGGGCTCGACAATCCCACCATCGCGCCGCTGATCGCCGGCAAGGTCACGGCCGCGCTCAGCGGGCGCCTGTCAGCCGACGCTGTCGCCATCGACAGCGGCTCGCTCAAAAGCGACGCGCTCAACAGCCAGGTCGCCGGCCTGGTGTCGCTGCGTGACGGCGCCATCGACCTCAAGCTGAAGGCGGATGCTCCATCGTCGGCCCTGCCGGCCGCAGCACGCGGCATGCTTGGCGAACGGGCGCAGTTGAGCGCCACGCTGAAGCGCGAACCCAACGGTAATATCGCCATAGGCGGATTGACGCTGGCCTCCGGCGCGCTGACCGCACGGGGGCAGGCGAGCCTTGCCGACAATACGCTGGCCGCCGACATCAAGGGCGTGCTGAGCGATGTTTCGTTGCTGTCGAAGGATGCCAAAGGCGCTATCGCCTTTGCGCTGAATGCGCAGGGCCCGGCGACCGCGCCGGATCTGTCGCTGACCGTCGACAGCGACAAGCTTTCGGTGGCGTCGCGCGAGATCACCGGGCTCAGACTAACCGCCACCGGCAAAGCCGACGCGGCCAAGCCGGCGGCCAATGTGCAGCTGACAGGCAATGTCGCGGGCCAACCCTTGCAAGGCAGTGCGGTGCTGGCGACCGCGGACGGCAAGAGCGCCATCAATGGCCTGCTTTTGTCGCTGGGCCAAAACAGGATTTCCGGCGACCTGGCGCTGGACGACAAGTTCATACCCGAAGGCACGATCTCTCTCGACCTGCCCGATATAGGACCGCTTGCCGCACTGGCGCTGGAAAAAGCGGAAGGCGATGTGCGCGGCACGATTGCGTTCTCGAAGAACGGTGCCGCACCGCAGGTCGCCATCAAGGCTACGACCGCCTCGGTCACGCGCGGCGATCTTCAGGCGAAGGCCGTGTCGATCGACGCATTGATCGCCAATTACCTCGCCGCTCCGGTCATCTCCGGAAAAATCCATGCCGACACCGTCACGTCGGGCGGCACGGTGATCGGCGGCATCGATGTCGACCTGAAGCGTGACGGCGACTGGACCGGCTTTTCCGGCGGCGCGACGGTGAAAGGAATTCCGGCGAGGGCCGCGGGCCGCGTGAAGGCGGCAAACGGCACGACGACCATAGAGCTTGCTTCCGGCGAGGCGACCGTCCAAGGCATAAAGGCTGCCATCGCGCAGGCTTCGACCGTCACCATCGCCAATGGCACGACGACGCTGGACAGGCTGGTGCTCAACCTGGGCGGCGGCACGGCGACGGTGACCGGCAAGATCGGGCAGGCGCTCGACATCAACGCGGCGCTGGCGCGGGTGCCGATCTCGCTTGCCAACAGTTTTTCGCGGGGTCTCGATGCCGCCGGTTCGATTTCGGGCACGGTGAAGGTCACCGGGGCACCAGCCAGCCCCAGTGTGGCGTTCAACCTCGATGCTGCCGGCGTGCAGACTTCGCAGACCCGCGGCGCGGGGGTCGGTGCGGTGAGTGTCTCTTCCTCCGGCACCTTTGCCGGCAACAAGCTGACCTTCAACGCCAATGTCAGCGATGGGGCCGGCCTTGGTCTCAAGGGGGGCGGCACGGTGACGACATCAGGCACGCCGGCGCTCGCGCTCGACTTCAATGGCGCCGTGCCGTTCGGCATCCTCAGTCAGAAGCTCGCCGCGCAAGGCCTGTCGCTGACGGGGACCGCGAGTGTCAATGTGCAGGTACGCGGTCCCGCGACATCGCCGGTCATCGGCGGCAGCATCAGCACGTCGGGCGCCCGCCTGCTCGACGCGCGTTCCGGGCTTGCGGTCAACGACATCGCAGCCGAAATTTCCATCGGCAATGGCGTCGCCAGGATCAACCGGCTGACCGGGACGCTGTCGACGCGCGGCAGCCTGTCGGCCAGCGGCACGGTCGGTATCAATCCGGCGCAGGGGTTCCCGGCCGATCTGTCGATCAAGCTCACCGACGGCCGCTACACCGATGGGCGGGTGGTCACCGCCAATCTTGGCGGCGACCTGACGATCAAAGGACCGCTGACGTCGGCGCCGGTGATTGCCGGCACCGTCAACCTTGCCAAGACCGTGATCACCGTTCCGGACAAATTGCCAGGTTCGCTTTCGGCGCTCGATGTCAAACACAAGAACGCGCCCGGCGCGGTGAGGGCGCAGGACAAGGCATTGCGCCCGGCCACGACCAGCGGCAAGACGGGTGGCAGCGGCCTTGTGCTGGATGTCACCGTCAACGCGCCGAACCAGATCTTCATCCAGGGCAGGGGCGTGGACGCCGAACTCGGCGGCTCGCTCAGGCTGACCGGTCCGGCCTCATCGCCGCAAGCGGTCGGCACTTTCACGCTGCAACGCGGGCGGCTGTCGATTCTCGGCAAGCGGCTGACCTTCACCGAGGGCACGGTCGGCTTTTCTGGCTCGCTGGTGCCCTATCTCAACCTGACCGCGACAACGACCACGAGCAGCGCAACCGTCACCATCGTGGTGTCGGGCGAGGCGACCAATCCGAAATTCACCTTCACCTCGGTGCCGGCGCTGCCCGAGGACGAGGTGCTGGCGCAACTGATCTTCGGGCGGTCCATGTCGAACCTGTCGCCGCTGCAGATCGCGCAACTGGCCGAAGCCGCCGGGCAACTCGCCGGTGTCGGCGGCTCGACGTCGCTGCTGGAAAACCTGCGCAACGCGATCGGCGTCGACGATCTTGATGTCACCACCGACGAAAAAGGCGGCACGGCGGTTTCTGCCGGCAAGTACCTCAACGACCGCACCTATGTGACGATCCAGAAAGGCGACAAGCCGGGCTCGGGCAAGGCCACGATCGACCTCAACGTGGGACGCGGCGTCAAACTGCGCGGCGAGGCGACGGACGCCGGCGAAGCCAAGGGCGGCATCTTCTACGAGAAGGAATATTGAAGCGGAGACTTGGGCTGGCCCTCATCCTGGCGAGGGCTGGTCCTGTCGCAAACCGCGCCAATGTCTCAGTTTAATCGCCTGAAGAGATTTAGTGGAAATCCGTCGCGCACTAGCAATTTTGCGCCAAGACTGTCGCTATCACGCGAACCGCTCCCCCTCCAAAGTTGCACATTCGTCAATATGTTCCCAACCATGCCGTCTTTGACATCATGGCCTGGATGCGGAATGTTAATCGGCGGAAAGCCAACAATGGGAGTTAGTCATGACAATCTACAAGAGTAATGGCGATAGCGTTCCGGATCACATCCTGGCCATGGCCGAAGAAGCTAAGTCGGGTAAGGTCGATCGCCGCGAATTCCTCGCGCTTGCCAGCGTCTTCGGCGCTTCGACGGCCATGGCCTATGGCCTTCTGGGGCTCGCCGCCCCGACGCCGGCCAGGGCCGAGGACGTGCAGGGTAAGAAAGGCGGCGTGCTCAAGGTGGCAATGTCGGTGAAGGATCCCAAAGATCCGCGCACGGCCGACTGGTCGGAAATCTCCAATGCCGAGAGGCAGGCGCTCGAGCCGCTGGTGAAATACACCCACCAGTACACATTCGCGCCCTATCTCCTGGAAAGCTGGGACATCAATGACGACGCCACCGAGTACACGCTGCATGTGCGGCCGGGCGTCGAATGGAACAATGGTGACAAGTTCACCGCCGACGACGTGATCTACAATTTCACCCGCTGGGCCGACAAGGCCGCGGAAGGCAACTCCATGCCGGGCCGCCTCGGCAGCCTCGTCGATGACAAGACCAAGAAATTGCGCGAAGGGTCGGTCATCAAGGTCGACGACATGACCGTCAAGCTGAAGCTCACCAAGCCCGATATCGCCATCATCCCCAACCTGACCGACTATCCGGCACTGGTGGTGCACAAGAGCTTCGACGAGAAGGGCGCCAACTTCAAGAACTGCCCGATCGGTACGGGTCCGTTCGAGCTCGTCTCCTACGACGTCGGCCAGAAGGTCGTCTACAAGCGCCGCGAGACCGGCAAGTGGTGGCAGGGCGAAGCCTTCCTCGATGGCGTCGAGTTCATCGATTACGGCACCGATCCGGCCGCAACGGTTTCGGCCTTCGAATCGGGCGAAGTTCAGACCAACCATGAGACGACCGCCGACTACGTCAAGATCATCGCAGACGTCGGCGCGCCGCCTTCCGAGGTCGTGACCGCCGCCACCGTGGTGTCTCGCTTCAACGTCAACGCCAAGCCTTATGGCGACCAGAAAGTGCGTCAGGCGATGTGTCTGGCCGTCGACAACTCGGTGGTGCTGCAGCTCGGCTACGGCAATGCCGGCACGCCGGCCGAGAACCACCATGTCGCGCCGATCCATCCCGAATATGTCGAGCTGCCCAAGATCAAGCGCGACATCGCCAAGGCCAAGCAGATGCTGACGGAAGCCGGCGTGATCGATTTCGAACACGAGCTGATCAGCAACGACGAGGACTACCACAAGAACACCACGGACGCGATCGCGGCCCAACTGCGCGAGGCTGGCATCAAGGTGAAGCGCACCGTGCTGCCGAGCTCGACCTTCTGGAACGACTGGACGAAATATCCGTTCTCGGAAACCAACTGGAACATGCGTCCACTTGGCATCCAGGTCATCGCCATCGCCTACCGCTCGGGTGAAGCCTGGAACGAGACGGCCTACGCCAATCCGGACTTCGACAACAAGGTCAACGAGGCGCTCGGGATCGCCGACGCGGAGAAGCGCAAGGTGGTGATGAAGGACATCGAGCAGATGCTGCAGGATTCCGGCATCATCATCCAGCCTTACTGGCGCAAGCTCTACATCAACATCAAGCCCGAGGTGAAGAACCACTCGATGCACCCCACCTACGAGCACGACTTCGGCAAGGTCTGGCTCGATCAGGCGTGACCCACAGCCTGTCGGGAGCGGGGCGCCAGCGCCTTTCGCTCCCGCGGCATCACCGCCGTTGCATTGGATGCAGCGGCGGCGTGACGTCACAAGGTTTTTGATACAGGGTTGAACCTATCTGACCCCAACCCGGCCGGCAGGGGGGTACAATGTTCTCATTCATCGCCAGACGCATCGGCACGATACTGCTCACGATGCTGTGCCTGACGCTGGTCGTCTTCTTCCTCGTCAATCTGGAACCCAACCTGAAGAAGCTGGCGATCAGCCAGACCGAGATGCACACCTCGGCCGAACAGCTGGAAAGCTGGCTGGTCAATCACGGCTACCGGCAGAACTTTTTCGTGCGCTACGGCCAATGGCTGGGCGTCGTGCCCAAGCAGCCGGTAACCGATCCGGCGACCGGTAAGCCGGCGCAGCGCTTCTCCTTCTGCAATGATCCGGCCGAGCCGAAGTTCTCCGGCGTGCTCCAGGGTGATTTCGGCTGCTCGACCAAATTCAAGACCACGGTGGGCGCCAAGCTGTTCCCTGCGCTCGGCGCCACGGGCATCCTGATGTTCTGTGTGCTGGCGGTGATGGTGCCGGTCTCGCTGCTGATCGGCATCCTGGCCGGCATGCGCGAGGGGTCGCGCACCGACCGGGTGCTGTCGGTCGCCTCGATCGCCTCGACGGCGACGCCCGAATACGTATCGGGCGTCATCTTTACCGTCATCTTCGCCTCCTGGCTTGGCTGGCTGAACGGATCCGCCGCATCGGCAAGCCAGGGCATCACCTTCTATAACTTCACGCTGCCGGTGATCACGCTGGCCATCTACGGCATCGGCTACATCGCGCGCATGACGCG
Source organism: Mesorhizobium sp. B2-3-7 (assembly GCF_006442695.1). Taxonomy (NCBI): domain Bacteria; kingdom Pseudomonadati; phylum Pseudomonadota; class Alphaproteobacteria; order Hyphomicrobiales; family Phyllobacteriaceae; genus Mesorhizobium; species Mesorhizobium sp. B2-3-7. The sequence goes on from NZ_VFVV01000006.1 coordinate 20,795, forward strand.
TGCCTCGATGGTCGAGGTGATGACGCAGCAATATATCCGCACCGCCCGGCTGAAGGGTCTTTCCTTCAAAAGCGTGGTGGTCAAGCACGCGCTGCGCAACGCTCTGATCGCGCCCTTCACCGTGATCATGCTGCAGTTTCCGTGGCTGCTCACCGGCGTCGTCATCGTCGAGGTGATGTTCCGATATCAGGGCTTCGGCTACACACTGGTCGAGGCCGCCGGCAACAACGACATCGACCTTTTGCTCGGCTGCTCGCTGGTCTCGGTGTTCATCGTCCTGATCACGCAGCTCATTTCCGATGTCGGCTACGCGTTCCTCAATCCGCGCATTCGGGTCCAGTAGGGGAGACGGCGCATGCAAGCCCAATATATCGGTGCCTCCACCGTCGTCCTCGAAGTGCTCTGGCGCTTCTGGCCGGTCTGGCTCGCGCTTCTCATCGTCATGGGCGCGAGCTTCCTCTACAAGAAGAAGCTGGCTCTCTACGGCCAACTGTTCGACAGCGGCGTCGGCATAGCGGGGGTGGCCATCTGCCTGTTCTGGCTGTTCACGGCGATCTTCGCCTCGACCATCTCGCCTTTCGATCCGCTCGGCCAGATTCCCATCATGAAGGATACACTGCCCGGAGCCATCGAACCGCAATCGGGCCTCGCCTATCTGTTCGGTGGCGACAAGCTCGCCCGCGATGTCTTTTCACGCATGGTCTATGGCAGCCAGATCGTCCTGATCATCGCGCCGGCGGCGACCGGCTTCGCGCTTATGGTCGGCATCACGCTCGGCCTGCCGGCCGGCTATTACGGCGGCAAGATCGATACCGTTTTGTCGTTCCTGGCCAATCTCGTGCTGGCCTTCCCGGTTATCCTGCTGTTCTACCTCCTGGTGACGCCGGGCATCATGGACACGCCGATCCCCTACGCGCTGGCCGGCGTTTTCTTCCTGTTCCCGATTATTTTCTTCTGCGTGCTGTTCTGGACGCGCTACAAGAACCGTTCCGACCGGATCTACATCCTGCTCGGACTGACGCTGGTGGTCGGCGGCTGGATCTATGCCGGCCTGGTGTTCGATGCCGACCCGCTGAAGATCGTGCATATCGATCCCAACCAGCTCAACATCTTCGTGGCGGTGGTGTTCGCCTCTAGCCCGGGCGTGTTCCGCATCGTGCGTGGCCTGACCATGGATATCAAGACGCGGGACTATGTGGCGGCGGCCCAGACGCGCGGTGAATCGCCATGGTACATCATGCTGTGGGAGATCCTGCCCAATGCGCGCGGACCGCTGATCGTCGATGCCTGCCTGCGCATCGGCTACACAACCATCCTGCTCGGCACGCTGGGCTATTTCGGCCTCGGGCTGGCGCCGGAAAGTCCCGACTGGGGGACCGCGATCAAGGATGCCAGCCGGCTGCTGCGTTCCTTCATCCACCCGGCACTGCCGCCGACGATCGCGCTGATGTCGTTCGTACTGGGGCTAAACCTGCTCGCCGATTCCCTGCGCGAGCAATCGATGAAGGATTGATGGCGGGGTCCTCGACCCTACTTGCCCGGAAAAACCAAGGATTGGAGCGACCCATGAACGAGGCAGTTCGAAATCCGGCCAAGCCGAACAATGGGCCGATCATCGAGATCGAAAACCTGTCGATCTCCTTCTTCACCCGCAAGGGCGAGATACCGGCCGTGATGGATTTTTCCTGCACGGTCATGCCCGGCGAGGCGATGGGCATTGTCGGCGAATCCGGCTGCGGCAAGTCGACCGTGTCGCTCGGCATCATGCGTGATCTCTCCAACATCGGGAAGATCGTCGGCGGCAAGATCAAGTTCCAGGGCAAGGACATGGGCGAGCTCTCCGAGGAGGAGCTGCGCAGCATCCGCGGCAACAAGATCGCCATGATCTACCAGGAGCCGATGGCGAGCCTGAACCCGGCGATGAAGATCGGCCAGCAGCTAATGGAAGTGCCGTTGATCCACGACAAGGTGTCGAAGGAAGAGGCCTATAAACGTGCGCTCGAAATGGTGCGCTCAGTGAAGCTTCCCGATCCGGAACGCATGATGCGCTCCTATCCGCACCAGCTTTCCGGCGGCCAGCAGCAGCGCATCGTCATCGCCATGGCGCTGCTGTCGAAGCCGGCGTTGCTTCTCCTCGACGAGCCGACGACGGCGCTCGACGTGACGGTGGAGGCGGGCATCGTCGAACTGGTCAAGGGGCTGGGCGAGAAGTTCGGCACCTCGATGATCTTCGTGTCGCACAATCTTGGCCTGATCCTGGAGACCTGCGACCGCATCACGGTGATGTATTCGGGCGAGGCCGTCGAGACCGGCAAGATCAAGGACGTGTTCGACCGGATGCGCCATCCCTATACGCAGGGCCTTTTCCGCTCGATTCCACTGCCGGGCGCCGACAAGAACTCGCGGCCGCTGATCTCGATCCCCGGCCAGCTGCCCCTGCCGCATGAAAGGCCGAAGGGCTGTAATTTCGGTCCGCGCTGCCACCATTTCGTCGAGGGCGTCTGCAACGCCGCCGAAATCCCGATGATCGAAGTCGCGGGACATGAAGGTCATTTCTCGCGCTGCGTGCGCTTCAACGAAATCGATTGGGACGCCCTGCCGCCCGGCGCCAAAAAGGTCAATGAGAAGGTCGTGCCTGGCGCACCGGTACTCAAGATCGAGGACTTGAGAAAATACTACAAGGTTGGCGGCAGCGAGGTGTTCGGCTCAAGCGAGGGCCGCGTCGTCAAGGCCAACGAGACGATTTCGTTCACGGCGCGCGAATCCGAAACCGTCGCCATTGTCGGCGAATCCGGCTGCGGAAAATCGACGCTGGCCAAAGTACTGCTCGGGCTCGAGACGGCGAGCTCCGGCAAGGTCACGCTCGCCAACAAGGAAATCCAGTCGACCGGCATCGAGAGCCGCAGCGTCGACACGGTGTCGTCGATCCAGATGGTGTTCCAGAACCCGTTCGATACGCTCAACCCCAGCCATTCGGTCGGCTCGCAGATCATCCGCACACTGGAAAAGTTCAACGTCGGCAAGACCGTCGCCGACCGGCGCAAGCGCATGCTGGAATTGCTTGACCTTGTGAAGCTGCCGCGCGCCTTCGAGAGCCGCAAGCCGCGCCAGCTTTCGGGTGGCCAGAAGCAGCGCATCGGCGTGGCGCGCGCCTTTGCCGGCGATGCCAAGGTGGTGGTGGCCGACGAGCCGGTCTCGGCGCTCGACGTGTCGGTGCAGGCGGCGGTGACCGAGCTGCTGATGGACATCCAGCGCAAGAACAAGACGACGATGCTGTTCATCAGCCACGATTTGTCGGTCGTGCGCTATATCGCCGACCGGGTCGTCGTCATGTATCTCGGCTATATCGTCGAGCAAGGTACGACCGACCAGATCTTCGCGCCGCCCTATCATCCCTACACCGAGGCACTGCTTTCGGCGATCCCGATCGCCGACACCAGCGTGGTCAAGAAGCACATCGTGCTGGAGGGCGACATACCCTCGGCGATGAACCCGCCGACAGGCTGCCCGTTCCAGACGCGCTGCGGCTACAAGAGACTGGTGCCGGATAATCTCTGCGAAACCAAGGTGCCGCCGGTAAAGAACCTGGGCGGCGGGCACATGAGCCTGTGCTGGCTCTCGGACGACGTTCTGGCGACGATGGAGCCAGTGATCAAGTTCGACAAGCAGCATGCCGACCATGAGGGCGTGCCGGACGACGCGCCGCATGGGGCCGGCCCGGGCTTTGCCGGTCAGCCACCCAACCGACCACATGGCAAGACCGCCAGTGCGGAAGCCAGCGCGGTGGGAGAGGACGCCGAGGAGACAGAAGCCGTGTGGCGAGCCCGCCGCCACGAGGTGCGCGACGAGGTCTCCGAAACAGGTGCACCGGCGACCGATGCCAACGCGACCTCCGCGCCTTTCACGCCGAGAACGCTTGGCGAGGGCCGCCAGGCAGAGAATGCGCGTGTCGCACCAATTAGCGGCCGTGCGGCCAGACCAGGCGCGGCGCGTGATGGCGCGGCCGACAGGAACCGACCCGCCGGCATCTCCAAGCCTGCCAAGCCGGACGACTTGAAATTGATATCCGGCGTGGGTCCGAAGACGGAAGCCATCCTCAATGGCCTCGGTATCTTCACCTACGCTCAAATTGCCTCGTGGAAGAAGGCCGAACGGGAGTGGGTCGACGACCATTTGAGATTCCAGGGCCGCATCGAGCGCGAGGACTGGGTCAAGCAGGCGAAGGCGCTCACCAAGGGCGGCGAGGCGGAATACATCAAGGTGTTCGGCAGGAAGCCGCGCTGACAGATGCTGTCGTTGTAGCGGGAGCCCTTTAGCTGCCGCACTGCCTTAGCTGTTCGGCATAGTCGCGGGCCATCTTGTCGGTGGCCCGGGCATAGCTCTGGACGCCGGAATCGCCACGATTGCCGCGGCCATAGGCGGTCCAGCCGAGATAGTAGGCAAGGTAGAGATTGTAGGTGTCGTTGCGGGCGACGCCATAGGTATCCGCTGTCTTGGAATGGTACCAGCCGACGAAATCGACGGCGTCGGCGAATTTGGTCCGGCGCGCCGCCCAGTTGCCGGTTTCGCTCTGATATTGCGACCAGGTGCCGTCCAGCGCCTGCGAGAAGCCGGTGGCCGACGAGACGTGCTTCCATGGGATGAAACCGAGCAGTTTGGTGCGTGGCGGCCGGGCGTTGCTCTTGAATCCCGATTCCTTGCGCACGGTCGCCATCAGCACGGGGACGGGCACGCCGTATTTCTGCTCGGCGCGTTCGGCGGCCGACTGCCAATTGTCGAACCAGCCGTCATTCTGGTCAAAGACGGCGCAGACATTGTTGATGTGGCTGGGGGCCGTCGCACAGGCCGAAAGTGCCAGCAGCATACCAACCGCTACAATTTTACTAAAACTCGACCTACGCATCGGCAGAGCAATAGGCTCAAATCATAAAGGGAATCTTGCTGCCCTCGTTAACGGGCCGCCGATGCGGGCGCTTCAGAAAAATGCCATATTGATCATCCGACATATCTTGTCGCTTTTCATAAACCGATGTTTCGAAAATGCCGCCTCGGTTAAAATCGCGCCCGCAAACGGCGTATTTCTGACAGCTGGCGCGGTTTGCCGAGGCTTTGATGCCTGGCATGAACGAACCAAGACGCAAGCGCGGCGCCGAGCGCACCAGCAACCGGGGACCAGGGCCTATCCCGCAACTGCCGGCGAGGCGGGTGACCAATCCCTATCCGCCGATGGCCTTGCTGTCACCCGACCAGATCGAGGCGATCCATCAGGCGTCGATGCACATATTGGAGAATTTCGGCATCGAGGTGATGAGCCCGCGGGCGCTCTCGCTATTCGAGCAGGCCGGTGCCAGCGTGGACCACGCGTCGGCGAACGTGCGCATTGACCGCGGCATGGTCGACGAGGCGCTGAAGACGACGCGGTCCAACTATGCCCTTACACCGCGCAATCCGGCCAACGTCATCCACCTTGGCGGCAACACCATCAATTTCACGCTCGTTGCCGGGCCGCCCAATGTGCACGACATGGCGCGCGGCCGCCGCCCCGGCAATTTGCGCGACTATGCGGATCTGACCCGGCTGGCGCAGCATTTCAACTGCGTGCACATGCTCGGTAACCAGGTCTGCGCGCCGGTCGAATTGCCGGTCAATTCGCGCCATCTCGACACCTATTTCACCAATCTGACGCTGACCGACAAAAGCTTCCATGTCTCGGCGATCGGCCGGGGCAGGGCGCTGGACGGGATCGAGATGATGGCGATCGCGCGCGGGCTGACGCTGGACCAGTTGCGCGACGATCCCGGCGTCGCCACCATCATCTCGGTCAACTCGCCGCGCCGTTTCGACGAGATGATGGCCGAGGGGCTGATGACGATGGCCGAATTCGGCCAGTCTGTGGCAGTGACGCCGTTCACGCTGATGGGCGCGATGAGCCCGGTGACGCTGGCGGGTGCGCTCGCGCAGCAGAATGCGGAAGCACTGTTCGGCGTAGTCCTGACGCAACTTGTGCGTCCGGGCGCGCCGGTCATGTATGGCGCCTTTACCTCCAATGTCGACATGAAGTCGGGCGCGCCGGCCTTCGGCACGCCTGAAAACACCAAGGCCAACATCGCGTCGGGGCAATTGGCACGGCGTTACGGGCTGCCCTACCGGACAACGCCGGGCTCGGCCTCCAATGCCGCCGATGCGCAAGGCGCCTACGAGACGTTGATGGCGCTGTGGGGCGCGGTGCTCGGCCACGGCAACCTCGTCTATCACGCCGCCGGCTGGCAGGAGGGCGGGCTGACGGCGTCGTTCGAGAAATTCATCATCGACGTCGAAATGATCCAGCACATGATGGAGTTTTTGCGCCCGATCGTGGTCGACGAGGCCGAGCTTGCCGTCGAGGCGCTGGGCGCGGTGCCGACCGGCGGCCATTTCTTCGGCGAGCCGCACACGCTGGAACGTTATGCGACGGCCTTCTATCAGCCGATGCTTTCGAACTGGCAGAATTTTGAAGCCTGGCAGGAAGCCGGCGGCCTCGACGCAACCGCGCGCGCCACGCGGTTGTGGAAGAAGGCGCTCGAAGACTATGTCGAGCCGCCGATGGACATCGCCGTGCGCGAAGCGCTGGAGGCCTATGTGACCAAGCGCAAGGAAGCGATTGGGGCGGGCGAGCCGTGATGCGCCACGAACGTCCCGTTTTGAATCATCTAGCCCATCCAACTCACTGATATCAGAGAAGAACCCATGAAATCGCATGCAAAGGTCGTGGTCATTGGCGGCGGGGTTGTCGGGTGTTCCGTGCTGTTCCATCTCGCCCGCCATGGCTGGACCGACGTCGTGCTTCTGGAGCGAGACGAGCTGACTTCAGGCTCGACGTGGCACGCGGCCGGCGGCATGCACACGATCAATGGCGATCCCAACGTCGCCAAGCTGCAGAAATACACGATCAACCTCTACAAGGAGATCGAGGAGCTTTCCGGCCAGGCGACCGGCGTGCATCTGACCGGCGGCGTGCTGCTGGCGGCGACCGAGGCACGGCTCGACTGGCTGCGTGGCGTCGTCGCCAAGGGTCGCTATCTCGGCATCGATCTCGAAGAAATCTCGCCGAAAGAAGCGGCCGAACTGATGCCGCTGCTCGACCCCAAGCAGTTCGTCGGCGCTGTCCGCAACAAGGAAGACGGCCATCTCGATCCCTCCGGCGTCACCCATGCCTATGCCAAGGCTGCGCGTAAGCTGGGCGCCGAGGTCGAGCGCTTCACCAAGGTCGAGGACATCGTGCGGCGTCCCGACGGGTTGTGGCGCGTCATCACCAACAAGGGCGAGGTCGTGGCCGAGCATGTCGTCAACGCCGGTGGCCTTTGGGCGCGCGAGGTCGGCCGCATGGTCGGGCTCGAACTGCCGGTGCTGGCCATGGAGCACATGTACCTGATCACCGAGGACATGCCGGAGGTCGCCGCCTGGAACGCCAAGACCGGCACCGAGATCATCCACGCCGTCGATTTCGACGGCGAGCTCTATTTGCGCCAGGAGCGCGGCGGCATGCTGATGGGCACCTATGAGAAGGCCAACAAGGCATGGTCCGAGCACCAGACGCCGTGGAATTTCGGCCATGAACTGCTGGAGCCGGACATCGATCGCATCGCGCCGTCGCTGGAAGTCGGCTTCCGGCATTTCCCGGCCTTTCAGAACACCGGCATCAAGCAGATCATCAACGGACCCTTCACCTTCGCGCCTGACGGCAACCCGCTGGTCGGGCCGGTGCGCGGTTTGCCGGGCTTCTGGGTGGCCTGCGGCGTCATGGCCGGTTTCAGCCAGGGCGGCGGCGTTGGGCTCGCGCTGTCCAACTGGATGATCGAGGGCGATCCCGGCGCCGACATCTGGGCCATGGACGTTGCGCGCTATGGCGACTGGGCGACGATGGCCTACACCAACGCCAAGGTGCGCGAGAACTATTCCAGGCGCTTTTCGATACGCTTCCCCAATGAGGAATTGCCCGCCGGACGGCCGCTCAAGACCACGCCGGTCTACGACCTGCTGTCGGCCAAGGGCGCGCAATGGGGCGTGTCCTATGGGCTGGAAGTTCCGCTCTGGTACGCGCCCGAAGGCGTCAAGGACGAGTTCTCGTGGCGTCGCTCGAGCGATTTCGCGCATGTCGGCAGGGAGGTTGCAAACGTTCGCGGGGGCGTCGGCATCGCCGAGATTTCGAATTTCGCCAAATACGGCGTGACAGGCGAGGGTGCTGCCGCATGGCTCGACCGGCTGCTCGCCTGCAAGCTGCCGAGGCCAGGCCGCATGACGCTGGCGCCTATGCTGAAGGAGGACGGCAAGCTCATCGGCGATTTCACGCTGGCCAATCTCGGCGGCGAGGAGTGGTTCATCGCCGGTTCCGGCATTGCCGAGCAGTACCATATGCGCTGGTTCGAAAAGCATCTGCCCGCGGATGGTTCTGTCCGCATCGAGGCTTCGGGCGCGAAACTCACCGGCCTTGCCGTCGCCGGGCCGAAGGCGCGGGACGTGCTGGCCAAGGTCACGCGGACGGACGTCTCGAACGCCGCCTTTCCCTTCATGGCCATCGGCAAGATGGATATCGGCATGGCGCCGTGCCTGGTAGGCCGCGTCAGCTACACCGGTGATCTCGGCTATGAAATCTGGGTGGCGCCGGAATATCAGCGCGCGGCGTTCCAGGCGCTGATGGCGGCGGGCGAGGAGTTCGGCATTGGCCTGTTCGGCTCCCGTGCGCTGAACGCACTGCGGCTGGAAAAGAACTATGGCTCGTGGGCGCGCGAATACCGGCCGATCTACGGACCGCTGGAGGCAGGGCTCGATCGCTTTGTCGCCTATGGCAAGGAAGCCGATTTCATAGGCAAGACCGGGGCGTTGGCAGAGCGCAGGCAGGGCGGCAAGCTCAGGCTGCGCGCCTTCATCGTCGAGGCTGCCGACGCCGATGTCATCGGCGACGAGCCGATCTGGTTCGGCGGCACGGTGCGTGGCTGGGTGACGTCAGGCGGCTATGCGCATCATTCAAGGAAATCGGTGGCCATGGGCTACGTGCCGAAGGAGATCGCCGAGGAGAGCGAAGGCTTCGAGATCGAAATCCTCGGCAAGCGCCATGCCGCACGCATGCAGCCGGTACCGTTGTTCGACGCCAATTTGGAGCGAATGCGGGCGTGAACAATCCGCATCCGGCTCGCATCAGGCAGCGCGGCGATTGTCGAGCGCAAAGGCGCCAGGGCCGGCGAAGAACAGATAGAGGAAGATGAAGCAGAACGAGATCGCCAAATCGCCGCCATTGTTGACCGGGAAGAAGCCGCGCGGCATGTGCGCCATGAAATAGGCGATCGCCATCTCGCCGGCCAGAAGGAAGGCGACTGGGCGGGTGAACAGCCCCAGCGCGAGCAGGATGCCGCCGGCGAACTCGAGAATGCCGGCTGTCAGCGTCAACCCGCTGAGGGCGTGGGGTTCGGCGCTTGCCGGGAAATTGAACAGCTTCTGGCTGCCATGCTCGATGAACTGCAGCGCGGTTATGATGCGCAGAACGCCGAGCGCCTGTGGCTGGTATCGGGCCAAGCCTTCAAAAAGCGCCATCTGAAACTCCGTTTTCACCCCCAGGTCCGGCCTAGATTATCGCCCCGAGATGGACCATTCACTTCCCGCTACCGGACATCAACAATCGGTGATGCGAGATGTTCCGCAACGCGTCGATATTTTCTCCCTAAGGTTGCATTATTATCCCTATGGTTGTATCGATTTGTAGATAGTTGAAATCGTTCGGGGGTCTCTCGCCATGAAAAAAGTCGTCATCAGCTTTTTCGCAATCCTTGCCGGTACCAGCTTCGCGATGGCCGAGGATGCCGGCTGCGAGGCTTTCAAATGGCCGGTAACGCGCGAGCAGGCGCTGTTCGCCGCGCCTCCTTCTGCTGCGTCGGGGACGACGCTGGCGATCGGCGCTGCCGCCGATCTGGTTCTGGTGCCGGCCGAGACAGCGGAATTCGCCCTCCCGCCGGAACGTGCCCCGGCGCCTGGCACGTTCGGCGCTGTCGCCAGCATGGTTGTGCCACCGGAAGGGGGCATCCAGATAAGCTTGTCGGGCGAAGCCTGGATCGATGTCATTCAAGACGGCCATACCGTGAAATTGGCCGGCTACAGCGGGGTCAAGACCTGTCCGGACATTCGCAAGAGCGTTCGGTTCAAGCTTGCGCCCGGCCCGGCCACCGTCCAGTTCAGCGGTGCAAAAAAGGCAGGCCTGAAAGTCGCGGTGCTGACGCCGGAATAGCTCGGCGCCAGGCTGGGGGACGGCCTTCAATCCCTTGGTCAAAAGGCCGTCCTCCTGTGCGACGTTGAGCCCCTTACCGTCCGGGCGCCATCAAGGCGAAATGGGCGCCTTGCGGGTCCTGGCATTGCACGATCCAGCTGCCGCCGGGGACCTCCATCGGGCCCATCAGGATCTTGCCGCCATTGTCGGTCACCCGTTTTGCCGCCGCGTCGATGGCGGTTACGTTGAAATAAAACTGCCAGACCGGCACCGGGATCTGTTCGGGTTTGTTCATGATGCCGCCACCGGATTCGGGGCCGGCCGCGAAGGTTTGATAGGTTCCCATCGGCCCCATGTCGAAATCGCCGGCATTGGTCCATCCGAACTGGCTGGAATAGAAGTCGAACGCAGCCTTCCAGTCGGTTGTGTAAAGCTCGTGCCAGCCGATATGGCCCGGCGTGCTGGCCGGCACGACCGGCTGGTCGGGCCCGTTCGGCTGCAGGAACATGAAGGTCGCGCCTTGCGGATCGGCGACGACGGCAAAGTGGCCGACGCCCGGAATGTCGTCGGGCTGGCGATGAACGGCGCCGCCGGCTTTCTGCAGCGACGCCGTGGCAGCATCGACATCCCTGGTGTGGATATAGCCAAGCCAGGCGGGAGGCATGCCCATCTTGGCGGCATCCTCAGGCATCGTCATCAGCCCGCCGACGCCACGCTCGCCGACATTCATGACGATGTAGCGCGGCATGCCGGGAGCCTTGTCGAAGGCTTGCGCGGTCCAGCCGACCACCTTGGTATAGAACGCCTCGGCGGCGTCGAGGTCTGATGTCATCAATTCGTACCAGAAGAAGGGCATTGGGGATTTCGGCATCGTCGGTCTCCTCACCTTTTGCGTCGATCGTCCTTCGATCCATCATAGGACGATCTTCGAGACGGAAATCCGACAGCGGAGGAAAAATTGCGGCTCGACAGGCATGCCATGATTGCGGCCTGCCGCTTAGCGGACCGTCCTTCCTCGAAAGTTCGACATTCGCGCATTATGATATTAAACGTGAACCAAATTATCATGTTTTATTCGAGCCTTTTCAGAGGCTTATGTAGAAAATTGACCAATTGATAAAAAAATAAAACGTGCTAGCCTTCCCTAAAACGAAAACAAGGGGAACTGACGATGGCAGAAGGCCAGTTCAGGGAAGGCATTGCAGGCGGCCGGCTGCCTGCCGATCAGTATGCGGACAATTTTTCCGACCTGCATCCGCCGCTCGATCACCACGAGGCGCTGGTCGAAGCGGACCGCTGCTATTTCTGCTACGACGCGCCGTGCATGAACGCATGCCCGACCTCGATCGACATTCCGCTGTTCATCCGCCAGATCTCCACGGGCAATCCGATCGGCTCGGCCAAGACCATTTTCGACCAGAACATTCTGGGCGGCATGTGCGCCCGCGTCTGCCCGACCGAGACGCTGTGCGAGGAGGTCTGCGTGCGCGAAGTGGCGGAAGGCAAGCCGGTGCAGATCGGTCGGCTGCAGCGCTATGCCACCGATATCGCGATGAGCGAGAACAGGCAATTTTATCCACGTGCCGCACCGACAGGCAAGACGGTCGCCGTGGTGGGCGCCGGGCCGGCCGGCCTTGCCGCCGCACATCGGCTCGCCCGCCATGGCCACGACGTCACAATCCTGGAAGCGCGCGCGAAGGCGGGCGGGCTCAACGAATACGGCATCGCCGCTTATAAGAGCGTCGACAATTTCGCCCAAGCCGAGGTCGAGTACGTTACCTCGATTGGCGGGATTGATATCCAGAACGGTAAGGCGCTCGGCCGCGACTATCAGCTCTCCGACCTGATCCGCAATTATGACGCGGTGTTCCTGGGCATGGGGCTCGGCGGCGTCAATGCGCTGCGCGCCGATGGCGAGGCCGCCGTGGGCGTCACCAACGCCGTCGAGTTCATCTCCGAGCTGCGCCAAGCCAGCGATCTCTCCGGCCTGCCGGTCGGCCGCCGCGTCGTCGTCATCGGCGGCGGCATGACGGCGATCGATGCCGCGGTGCAGTCGAAGCTGCTTGGCGCCGAGGAGGTGACGATCTGCTACCGGCGCGGCCAGGAACATATGAATGCTTCCGAATTCGAGCAGGACCTGGCGGCCGCCAACGGCGTCGTCATCCGACACTGGCTACAGCCGAAGCGGGTGATTGCCGAAGGCGGCAAGGTCAATGCCATCGAGCTTGAATACACCGCCATGAACGGCGACAGTCTTGCCGGCACCGGCGAGACGCTGACCCTCGTTGCCGACCAGGTGTTCAAGGCGATCGGACAGAGTTTCGTCCCCGCTGCGCTCAACGGCAGCGGTGCTGCGATCGAGCTCGAGGCCGGGCGCATCAAGGTCGATGCGGAAGGGCGCACCTCGCTGGCCAAGGTCTGGGCCGGCGGCGACTGCATATTCGGTGGCGACGACCTGACCGTCTCGGCCGTGGCGCAAGGGCGTGATGCGGCGGAATCCATTCACCGGGCACTGACCTCGAACGGGAGGGCATGAGCATGGCAGATATCAGGAATAATTTCGTCGGCATCAAATCGCCCAATCCGTTCTGGCTGGCCTCGGCGCCGCCGACCGACAAGGCCTACAATGTCGTGCGCGCCTTCAAGGCCGGTTGGGGCGGTGTCGTCTGGAAGACGCTGGGCGAAGAGGGCCCGCCGGTGGTCAACGTCAATGGCCCACGCTACGGCGCGATCTGGGGCGCCGACCGCCGTCTGCTCGGCCTCAACAACATCGAGCTGATCACCGACCGCGACTTGCAGACCAATCTGCGTGAGATGAAGCAGGTCAAGATGGAGTGGCCCGACCGGGCGCTGATCGCCTCGATCATGGTGCCTTGCGTCGAGGAAAGCTGGAAGGCGATCCTGCCGCTTGTCGAGGAAACCGGCGCCGACGGCATCGAGCTCAATTTCGGCTGCCCGCACGGCATGTCGGAGCGCGGCATGGGCGCCGCCGTCGGCCAGGTGCCGGAATATATCGAAATGGTTGTGCGCTGGTGCAAGCAGTACACGCGCATGCCCGTCATCACCAAGCTGACGCCCAACGTCACCGATATCCGCAAGCCGGCGCGAGCAGCACATGCCGGCGGCACCGACGCGGTGTCGCTGATCAACACCATCAACTCGATCACCGGCGTCGATCTCGACAGCTTCGCGCCGATGCCGACCATCGACGGCAAGGGCTCGCATGGCGGTTATTGCGGCCCTGCGGTGAAGCCGATCGCCATGAACATGGTGGCCGAGATCGCGCGCGACCCCGAAACGCAGGGGCTGCCGATCTCCGGCATTGGCGGTATCACCACCTGGCGCGACGCTGCCGAGTTCATGGCGCTCGGCGCCGGAAACGTGCAGGTGTGCACGGCCGCGATGACCTACGGTTTCAAGATCGTGCAGGAGATGATCGCCGGTCTCGAAAACTGGATGGACGAGAAGGGCCATCGCTCGCTCGACGACATCATCGGCCGTGCCACGCCCAATGTCACGGACTGGCAGTATCTCAACCTCAACTATGTCGCCAAGGCGCATATCGACCAGGATGCCTGCATCAAATGCGGCCGCTGCCACATCGCCTGCGAGGACACCTCGCATCAGGCGATCACCAGCATGGTCGACGGCGTCAGGCATTTCGAGGTGATCGAGGCCGAATGCGTCGGCTGCAATCTTTGCGTCAATGTCTGCCCGGTTGACAACTGCATCACCATGGAGCCGCTGGCCGCCGGGGTGATGGACCAGCGCACCGGCATGCCTGTGTCGCCGGTCTACGCCAACTGGACCACGCACCCGAACAACCAAATGGCCAAGGTGGCGGCGGAGTAGGGCGGAACAATCAAGGAAAAAGCGGCGTCCTCGGGCGCCGTTTTCATTTTGCTATTGCAGATACAAAATATCCAGGATATAAGTTATCCATGTATTGGAGATTGGTATCATGAAACTCGGCGATGGCGTCGAAGCGGCCATCCACTGCGCGGCGACGCTGGCTGGCGTCGATGGCGACAGCACCATGCCAGGTGCGGCCCTGGCGGAGGCGTTTGGCCTGTCGCCGAGCTATCTCCTGAAACATCTCAACATGCTCACTGCTGCGCGCATCCTGGAATCCGTTCCTGGGCCGGCGGGCGGCTACCGGTTGGCGAAACCGGCCGAACGCATCACGCTGCTGGACATCGTGCTGGCGGTCGAAGGGCGCGAGCCGGCTTTCCGATGCGGCGAAATCCGCCAGCGCGGCCCGACGAAACTCGATGCATCGGCCTATGTCAGGCCGTGCGGCATCAATGCTGCGATGCTGAAGGCGGAGCGCGCCTATCGCGCGGCGCTGGCCGAGGTCAGGCTGTCCGACATCGTGTCGGACTTCATGAAAGGCGCCGATCCGCGGTCGGTCGCGGCAAGCTGCGCTTTCACCGAGCGCCACCAGCGGCAGCAGAAATCCAGTTCAACCAAGCAAGCATGAAAGGAAAGATGATGAGACAGAGGCTCCAGTTCTTCGCCAAGGCGCCCGAGATCATGAAAGCGGTGTCGGCGCTCAATAAGGCGGTCGACGAATGCGGGCTCGAGGAAAGCCTGCTGCACCTGATCAAGCTCAGGGCCTCACAGATCAATGGCTGCTCCTTCTGTGTCGAGATGCACAGCCGTGAGGCGAGGCGCGACGGCGAGACCGAACAGCGGCTTTATCTGGTTTCGGCCTGGAAGGAATCGCCGCTGTTTTCGGAGCGCGAGCGTGCCGCTTTGGCCTGGACCGAGGCCGTGACGCTGATCGCCAACAATGGTGTTTCGGACGAACTCTATGCCCGCACGCTGGAACATTTCTCGGAAGAGGAGTTGGTCAAGCTCTCCGTGGCGCTGGGCATGATCAATACCTGGAACCGGCTTTGCATTCCGTTCCACGCCATTCATCCGATGCCTGCCGCCAAGGCCGCCTGATTGTTCGATCACGATCGGAGCGCCGCCAAGGGAGGCGGCGCTCCCATTATTTCAAAGGGAGAGCGTTTGATGCTTGCCGATTTACCCGCCGCCTTGTTGGTTCTCGGCCGGCTGTTGCTTGGCGGCGGGTTTGTCTT
This sequence comes from Mesorhizobium sp. B2-3-7, assembly GCF_006442695.1. Lineage (NCBI taxonomy): Bacteria > Pseudomonadati > Pseudomonadota > Alphaproteobacteria > Hyphomicrobiales > Phyllobacteriaceae > Mesorhizobium > Mesorhizobium sp. B2-3-7. The sequence continues at coordinate 36,116 of NZ_VFVV01000006.1, forward strand.
CGCCGGCTTGCGCAACATCCAGAACGCGGGCTTCTTGACGGGGCTGATGGTCGCGCGCGGTGTGCCGCAGGCGCGGCTGGCACTTTGGGCCGGCATCGTGTTGCAGATCGTCGCCGGCGTGCTGGTGGTGACGGGCTTCTGGACCGCCACTGCCTGTGCGGTGCTGGTGCTGTTCCTGATCGTCGCCACGCCGATGTTCCACAATTTCTGGGATCATCAGGGACAGGAGCGTGCGTCGCGTATCAATGGTTTTGTTGGCAATGTCGCGCTGAGCGGCGGCTTCCTGACACTGATCGCCCAGTCGCTTTGACAGTTGCAGCTAGGCCGCGAACCGCAAACCACCATCGCAGGTTAATACCTGGCCGGTCATGAAGCCGTTGGAGACGAGGAAGGCTATGGCCGAGGCGACGTCCTCGGCGCGGCCGATGCGGCCGACCGGTGTCTTGCCGGCATAGTCGGCAAAGATCGCCTGCCGCTGCTCGTCCGGCAGAAAGTCCCACCAGGGCGTGTCGATGACGCCGGGCGCCACGACGTTGACGCGCAGTGGCTTCAGCTCGACGGCCAGGATCGGTGCCACCGTCAGGAGCATGCCATTGACGGCGCCGATGCCGGCGACGCCCGGCGTGGCGAGCTGGGCGGATACCGCCGAGATGAAGGTGACCGATCCTGATTTGTCCAGCGTTGGCAAGGCCGCCTGCAAGCAGGATAATTGCGGCCGCACCTTTTCGTCGACGCCGCCAGCGATATCGGCAAGGTCGAGTGTTTCGAACGGGCCAAGGCCCTTGCCGCCGCTCGCCGCCAAAACGAGATGGTCGAACGGGCCGAGACGCTCGAAGAAGTGGCGCACTTCATTCGGCTTTGACGCATCGAATGCCGCCTTGTCAGCGGCGCCACCGAGACTTTTCCATGCGCTGACGAGCTTGTCCTGATTGCGTCCGGTGATGGTCACCTTCATGCCGGGGCCGAGCAGTTTGCGCGCCGTCGCCAGGCCGATGCCGGACGAGCCGCCGATGACGACTGTGTGTTCGATCTTGTCGGTCATGAATGTTGTTCCTTCGATGTTGCCTGGCCGACAAGGTCCAGGCTCAAGACTCGCAATTGCTGTCTTGCCGTTGCGTCGTAAGCCTGGGCGTCCGCGCGGGATTCGCGCAGGCCGTCGAAATAGAGGCCGCTGCGCCCTTCGAGTGCGGATGAGGTGGCGAGGTTAAGGATAGCGTCGGCGCCGATTTCCACCGAGCTCCATGGCGTCACGCCTGCCTGCCGGACCATGGTCGTGTTCATGTAGCTCGCCGGGTGCAGGGCGTTGACAGTAACCCCGCTGCCCTTGAGCTGCTCGGCGAGATCGACGGTGAACAGGATCTGCGCCAGCTTGCTCTGGCAGTAGGCGCGCACGCCGCTGTAGCCATGGGTAAGCATAACGTCGCTAAAGTCGATGGCCTGCTGGCCCGCCGAGGCGACGTTGACGATACGCGCCGGCGCGCTGGCCTTCAGCAGGGGCAGCAATTCCTCCGTAAGCAGGAAGCCGGCGAGATAATTGACGGCGAAGCGCAGTTCATAGCCATCGGCGCTGACCTGCCTTTTGGCGTTTTGGCCAGCCGTGCCGACCCCGGCATTGTTGATGAGGATGTCGAGCCGAGCGGTTTTTTCACGCACGGCCTCGGCGAGCCGGCGCACCTCGGTCAGCGAGGCGAGGTCGGCTGCGAAGAACTCGGCCTCGCCGCCGGCCGCCTCGATGTCCGCGATCGCCACCTTGCCGCGCGCTGCGTCGCGTCCATGCACCAGCACCCGGGCGCCACCTGCGCCCAGCCGTTGCGCGACGACCCGGCCGACACCATCGGTCGAGCCGGTGATCAGGATGATCTTGTCTTTCAGGTTCATGTCTGGAGGCTCCAATCGTTGCTCTCGAGAGAAGATGGGGCAGCGGGTGCGCGCCAAACAGTTCAAACTTTATCCTGGTATCGGTACTGCTATAATAGGGTCATGGATGCTCCTTCTCATTCCGCTGAAGACAGCCGCCGGCGCGAGCTCGGCGCCTTCCTGCGCTCGCGCCGCGAGAGGCTTTCGCCACAGGCCGCCGGCATTGCCTGCGGCGCGCGGCGGCGCACGCCGGGCCTGCGGCGCGAGGAGGTGGCGATGATCGCCGGTGTCGGCACCACCTGGTACACCTGGCTGGAACAAGGAAGGGATGTCAGGCCCTCCGTAGAGGTGCTGGCGGCGCTCTGCGAGGCGCTGCGCCTCGACGCTGTCGAGAAGCGGCATTTGTTCATCCTCGCCGGCCGCCAGCAGCCGGAGCATCGTGGGGCGACGCCCGAAAAGGTCGACGGGCCGTTGCTGCACATGCTGCAAAGCCTTGTGCTGCAGCCTGCCTATGTGGTTGGCCGGCGCTGGGACGTGCTCGCCTGGAACCCGGCAGCCGCCGCGGTGTTCGGCGATTATGGCTTGCTGGAAGGCGACGCCCGCAACATCGTCCACATGGTATTTACCAACCCGCACCATCGCCGCCTGCTCGTCGACTGGGAAGAGCTTGCCCGCGTGGTGCTCGCTTCGTTTCGCGCCGAAAGCGCCAAATATGTCGGTGATCCCGATTTCGACCGGCTGATCGCGCTGATGATGCGCTCGAGCCCCGAGTTCCGCGATTGGTGGCCCCGACGTGACGTGGCGCGAAAGCTGACGGGTCTGAAGCACGTCCGCCATCCGACGGCCGGCGCCATGGCCTTCGAGCACATGAGTCTGTCGATCGACGATGGATCCGACATGCGGCTGGTCGTCTACACGCCGCTGGCCGAGCAGAACTCGATCGCCAAGCTGCAGAGCTTGCTTGATGCGCTGCCGGCCGAGCGGCGCAGCGCGTGAGCCTTCAGGGCAGGGTCAGGCCTTCGGCTTCAACCCGTCGAGAAACAATTGCTCCAGGAACCTCGCTGCGTCCTCGAAGCGGCCGTCGCCGCCACGGTTCGGGCCGAGCACGGCGCGGACCTGGACGTCGAAATCGGCATAGTGCTGGGTCGTCGCCCAGATCGAGAAGATCAGGTGCCAAGGATCCGTCCTGGCGATCTTGCCAGCGCGCATCCAGCCCTTGATGACGGTTGCCTTCTCGTCGACCAGCGTCTTCAGTTCGCCGGTCAGCAAGGGCATGATGCGTGGTGCGCCCTGCAGAATCTCGTTGGCGAACAGCCGGCTCTCGCGCGGAAAATCGCGCGCCATTTCAAGCTTGCGCCTGATGTAGCTCCTGAGCTCGGTCAGGGGATCGCCGATGTCGTCGAGTTCCCTGAGCGGCGCCAGCCATGTGTCGAGCAGGCGCTGCATCAGCGTCTCGTGAATGTCTTCCTTGCGGCGAAAGTAATAGAGCAGGTTGGGCTTCGACATCCCAGCGGCTTCGGCGATCTGGTCGATGGTCGAGCCGCGGAAGCCATTGGTGGAGAACACCTCGAGCGCGGCTTCGAGAATGAGTTCGCGCTTCTCCTGCTGGATGCGGGTACGGCGAGGGGCTTCCGTGCTGGTGTTCACCGTTGCGCGCCCTCGTGTTGAAAGCGGTCTGGCCCAATTCTCTGGACCAGTTTTTCCCCGGCCTGTGGAACGCACTTCAGGAGCCGCATTTCCGCTAGTAATCCCTTGACCGCCGACAGGGCGGTGCTAACGTTTGTCCAATCGGTCAAAAATTTGCGTAGCACGAAAGCGCGGCAAAGACCAAGCGTTGGACGTACCGAAACAGGTTACAAGGGGAAGTCTTGGTCATGTCCAACCGGCTGAAAGTCACGCCGAACGATCTCAGTGCATTCTGGATGCCGTTCACGGCAAACCGGCAGTTCAAGCAGGCGCCGCGCATGTTCGTGTCCGCCAAGGACATGCACTACACGACCAGCGATGGCCGCAAGGTGCTGGACGGCACCGCCGGCCTCTGGTGCGTCAATGCCGGCCATTGCCGGCCCAAGATCACCGAGGCGATCCAGCAGCAGGCCGCCGAGCTCGACTACGCTCCGGCCTTCCAGATGGGCCACCCGATCGTGTTCGAACTGGCCAACCGCCTGGTCGACGTCGCGCCGAAGGGCATGGATCACGTGTTCTTCACCAATTCCGGTTCGGAATCGGTCGAGACCGCATTGAAGATGGCGATCGCCTATCACCGCGTGAAGGGCGAGGGCTCGCGCACCCGTCTGATCGGACGCGAGCGCGGCTATCACGGCGTCAATTTCGGGGGCATCTCGGTCGGCGGCATCGTCACCAACCGCAAGATGTTCGGCACGCTGCTCGGCGGCGTCGACCATATGCCGCACACCCACCTGCCGGAGAAGAACGCCTTCTCCAAGGGCGTGCCGGAACATGGCGCGGAGCTTGCCAACGAGCTGGAGCGCATCGTTGCGCTCCATGACGCCTCGACCATCGCGGCCGTCATCGTCGAGCCGGTCGCTGGCTCCACCGGCGTCATCCTGCCACCCAAGGGCTATTTGCAGAAGCTGCGCGAAATCTGCACCAAGCACGGCATTCTGTTGATCTTCGACGAGGTCATCACCGGTTTCGGCCGTCTTGGCGCGCCGTTCGCGGCCGATTATTTCGGCGTCACGCCTGATATCATGACCACCGCCAAGGGCGTTTCCAACGGCGTCATCCCGATGGGCGCGGTGTTCGTGAAGAAGGAAATCCACGACGCCTTCATGACCGGCCCCGAGCACATGATCGAGTTCTTCCACGGCTACACCTATTCGGGCAATCCGATCGCCTGCGCCGCGGCGCTCGGCACGCTCGACACCTACAAGGAAGAGGGCCTGCTCACCCGCGGCGAGGAACTGGCGCCCTATTGGGAAGACGCGCTGCATTCGCTGAAGCGCGAGCCGCATGTCATCGATATCAGGAACATCGGCCTGATCGGTGCGATCGAGCTGGCGCCGATTGCCGGCAGCCCGACCAAGCGGGCCTTCTCGGCCTTCGTCAAGGCGTTCGAGCGCGGCGCGCTGATCCGCACCACCGGCGACATCATCGCGCTGTCGCCACCGCTGATCATCACCAAGGGCCAGATCAACGAACTGATCGATCATGTGCGTGAGGTACTGAGGTCGATCGACTAGACTTGCTTTTATCTGGGCGGGTGGCGATGGAAACCGCCACCCGCCCAGAGCATGAAATGGAAGGACGTGGAATGGCCGCACCCGGCGAGAATCTGCGGATCAATTCAGACCGTTTGTGGGATTCCATCATGGAGATGGCGAAGATCGGCCCCGGCATTGCCGGTGGCAACAATCGCCAGACCGTGACCGACGAGGACGGCGAGGGCCGGCATCTGTTCAAGCGCTGGTGCGATGCCGCCGGGCTCGAAATGGGCGTCGACGAGATGGGCACCATGTTTGCCAGGCGCGAAGGCGCCGATCCCAGCCTGCCGCCGGTCTATGTCGGCAGCCATCTCGACACGCAGCCGACCGGCGGCAAGTATGACGGCGTGCTCGGCGTGCTCGGCGGCCTGGAGATCGTCCGCTCGCTCAACGATCTCGGCATCAAGACCAAACATCCGATCGTGGTCACGAACTGGACCAACGAGGAGGGCTCGCGTTTTGCCCCGGCGATGATGGCGTCCGGCGTATTCGCCGGTGTGCTCGACCAGGCCGACGTCTACGAGCATACGGACAAGAACGGCAAGAAATTCGGCGAGGAACTGGAGCGTATCGGCTGGAAGGGCACGGAGAAGGTCGGCGATCGCAAGATCCACGCGTTTTTCGAACTGCATATCGAGCAAGGGCCTATCCTCGAGGACGAAGGCATCGACATCGGCGTCGTCACCCATGGACAGGGGCTGAAATGGCTGCAGGTGACGCTGACCGGCAAGGAGGCGCATACCGGCTCGACGCCGATGCCCAAGCGCCGCAATGCCGGGCTCGGCATGGCGCGCGTGATCGAACTGGTGCACGAGATTGCCATGGACTACCAGCCGGACGCCGTCGGCGCGGTCGGCCACATGGAAGTCTATCCGAACTCGCGCAACATCATCGCCGGGCGCACGATCTTCACTATCGACATCCGCTCGCCGGAGAAGGAAGTGCTCGACGCCATGGATGGGCGCATCCGCGAAGGCATCGACACGATATGCGAGGCGCTCGACATCCAGTACAAGATCGAGCAGGTCGGCCATTTCGATCCGGTCACCTTTGACAAGGGCTGCGTCAAGGCGATCCGTGATGCCGCCGACCGGCTCGGCTACACGCACCGCAACATCGTCTCGGGCGCGGGCCACGACGCCTGCTGGATCAACCGCGTCGCGCCGACCGCCATGGTGATGTGCCCCTGCGTCGACGGTCTCAGCCACAACGAGGCCGAGGAGATCTCCAAGGAATGGGCGGCGGCAGGAGCCGACGTGCTGTTCCATGCCGTGGTGGAGACAGCGGTCATCGTGGAGTAAGCTGGAAAGCTGGATTTCCAAACGCTGCTCGCAAGAAGCGCGAAGGAACAAGGGAACGAGAAAAATGACCAAAGTCATCAGAAACGGCACCATCGTTACCGCCGACCGCACATGGAAGGCCGACGTGCTGATGCAGCACGGCAAGATCGTCGCCATTGGCTCGGACCTACACGGCGACCATGAGTTCGACGCCACCGGCTGTTATGTCATGCCAGGTGGTATCGATCCGCATACTCATCTCGAAATGCCGTTCATGGGCACCTATTCGGCCGACGATTTCGAGTCCGGCACGCGCGCGGCACTAGCCGGCGGCACGACGATGGTGGTCGATTTCTGCCTGCCGTCGCCGCAGCAGTCGCTGCTCGAGGCCTTGCAGATGTGGGACAACAAGACCTCGAAGGCGTCCTGCGATTATTCCTTCCACATGGCGATCACCTGGTGGGGCAAGCAGGTGTTCGACGAGATGGCCACCGTCGTCGACAAGGGCATCACCTCGTTCAAGCATTTTATGGCCTACAAGGGCGCGCTGATGGTGGACGACGACGAGATGTATGCGTCGTTCCAGCGCTGCGCCGAGCTCGGCGCGCTGCCGCTGGTGCACGCCGAGAATGGCGACGTGGTTGCGGCGCTCTCGCAGAAGCTGCTTGCCGCCGGCAACAATGGCCCGGAGGGGCACGCCTATTCGCGCCCGCCGGAAGTGGAAGGCGAGGCGACCAACCGCGCCATCATGATCGCCGACATGGCCGGCGTGCCGCTCTATGTCGTGCATGTTTCCTGCGAGCAGGCGCACGAGGCCATCCGCCGGGCGCGTCAGAAAGGCATGCGAGTGTTCGGCGAGCCACTGATCCAGCACCTGACGCTGGACGAGAGCGAGTATTTCGACAAGGACTGGGACCATGCGGCGCGCCGCGTGATGAGCCCGCCCTTCCGGAACAAATTACACCAGGATTCGCTGTGGGCCGGCCTGCAGGCGGGATCGTTGCAGGTGGTGGCGACCGACCACTGCGCCTTCACCACGGACCAGAAGCGCTTCGGCGTCGGCAATTTCACCAAGATCCCGAACGGCACGGGCGGCCTCGAGGATCGCATGCCGGTGCTGTGGACCAGGGGCGTCAACACCGGGCGGCTGACGATGAACGAATTCGTCGCCGTAACCTCGACCAACATAGCCAAGATCCTCAACATGTACCCGAAAAAGGGCGCCATTGTCGAAGGCGCGGATGCCGACATCATCGTGTGGGATCCCAAGCGCAAGAAGATCATTTCTTCGAAGAAGCAGCAGTCGGTCATCGACTACAATGTCTTCGAAGGCGTCGAAGTGGCAGGCCTGCCGCGCTATGTCTTCTCGCGTGGCGAATTGTCGATCGAGGAGACCGAGGTGAAGGCCAAGCCTGGCCATGGCCAGTTCGTCGGCCGCGAGCCGAACGCGGCGGTTAACCGGGCACTGTCGAACTGGAAGGAGATCACCGCGCCGCGCAAGGTGGAGCGGACAGGCATTCCGGCGACTGGGGTTTGAGCTTGCGCAGCTCGAAAAGCGCCAAGAAACTGATGATCGCCGACAAGGACGGCACCGTCTGCGGGGAAGTTTCCGGGTGCCGATGATTGCCGAAGTTGGTGCTGCCCCTCATCGCCCTGCCGGCACCTTCTCCCCGTATAGGGACGGGGAAAAGGGAACTGAACGCAATCTTGGCGCCCTTTCCGGCAACGCTGGAAATCGGCGAAATCCTTCGCGAAATCGTCCTTCTCCTCGTCCCTATACGGGGAAAAGTGCCCGGCAGGGCGATGAGGGGCAGCGCAAACCTCAAGCAATTGGCCGATGGGCGCTTAGCCCCGCAAGGCCGGCTTCAGGCGACCAATGCATCCAGTTCCGGCAGCAGGACGACGCTTTCCTGCTCTTTGGGATCGGTGCGGGCAATGACGGCCGAAGACGGGGCCCTACTCAGATTGGCGGGCAGATGCGGCACGCCGGCCGGAATGTAGAAGAGGTCGCCGGCTTTGGCGACGATGTGGTTCTCAAGCCGGTCGCCGTACCAGGTATGGACCTCGCCGGAGAGCACGTAGATCGCCGTTTCATGGTTCTCATGCAGATGCGCCTTAGCGCGGGCGCCGGGCGGCATGGTGAGCACATGCATGCAGATACCAGATGAGCCGACCGACTCGGTGGCGATACCGGCGAAATAGGTCAATCCCTGCTTGCCTTCATAAGAGCTTTCAGGGCGGATAAGATGGCAAGTGGGTTGAGGCGACATCGGGGAAACTCCGGGCGTCGAATGAGTGGAACAAGACCAATGGGACTGGGCGAGTGGAAAACAACATCGCGATAAAAGCAATCGGAATCGGGCCGGCACTAAAGGGGCAGGAACAGGCAGGCCGCGGCCGATGACGGGGATTTCGCCAGCCGTCGTCGCGGCAAGCAAGCTTGGCCTGACCTTCCAGACCAATGACGGGCCGGTACAGGCGCTGTCCAATGTCGACCTGACCATCGGCAAGGGTGAGTTCGTTTCCTTCATCGGGCCGTCGGGCTGCGGCAAGACGACCTTGCTGCGGGTCATCGCCGATCTTGAGAAGCCGACCTCGGGGACCATTTCGGTCAACGGCATGACAGCAGAACAGGCGCGCGAGAAACGCGCCTACGGCTATGTCTTCCAGGCCGCCGCCCTGTTTCCCTGGCGCACCATCGAGCGCAACGTCGCGCTGCCGCTGGAGATCATGGGTCTGTCCGGGGCGGAGCAGGGAGAGCGGATCAGGCGCACGCTCGATCTCGTCAACCTTTCCGGCTTCGAGAAGAAGTATCCTTGGCAGCTTTCCGGCGGCATGCAGCAGCGCGCCTCGATCGCTCGCGCGCTCGCCTTCGATGCCGACCTTCTGTTGATGGACGAGCCGTTCGGCGCGCTGGACGAGATCGTGCGCGACCATCTCAACGGGCAATTGCTGCAATTGTGGGCGCGCACCAACAAGACCATCTGCTTCGTCACGCACTCCATTCCCGAGGCGGTGTATTTATCGACGCGCATCGTCGTCATGTCGCCGCGTCCGGGCCGCGTCAGCGACGTCATCGAATCGACGCTGCCGAAGGAGCGGCCACTCGACATCCGCGAGACGCCGGAGTTCCTGGCGATCGCCGCACGGGTGCGAGACGGCTTAAGGGCAGGGCACAGCTATGATGATTGAGCGGGGGCAGGATGGACTGGCGGCAGCGCCCCGAAAGGCGCCTCCACCTCACGAAGGAGCGGCCACCTACGCCTTCGTCATTCTAGGGCGGAGTAGCCGCGAAGCGGCATACGTAGACCCTAGGATCCATGCCGTGACGCCTGCCGAAAGGCGCAAACAGTCGAGAATATTCGGCAGGCTAAGCGGCGCGGAGGGAGCCATATTCCGAATGGTCGCGGAGCGGAGAGGTAACGGCATGAATTCTAGGGTCTGCGCCGCGTCGCTTCGCTCCTTGCTTCGCCCTAGGATGACGAAGGCAAGGGCCCCCGACCTCCGCTTCGCTCCGGCCACCCTCTCCCCGGTGGGGAGAGGAGAAGGGCGGCGCTAGATGGACACCTTCCGCTCAAAGGTCATCCCGGTAACCTCCATCCTCGCCGGCGTGGTCGTACTCTGGTACGTCTTCGCCGTCATACTCAACACGCCGTTCCAGCGCGATCTCGACCAACGTGCCAACGAAACGCCCGGCACCGTCGAGTTCATCGGCAAGACGCTCTCGCAGCCGAAGCCGACGCTGCCGGCGCCGCACCAGGTGGCGGTGAACTTTTTCGAGAACACGTTCCTGCGCAACGTCACTTCGAACCGCAGCCTGGTCTACAATGCCTGGGTGACGCTGTCCTCGACGCTGCTGGGCTTTGCCTTCGGCACGGCGCTCGGCATCATCATCGCGGTGGGCATCGTACATGTGGCGACGCTCGACCGCAGCCTGATGCCATGGATCATCGCCTCGCAGACCATCCCGATCCTGGCGGTGGCGCCGATGATCATCGTGGTGCTGGCGGCGATCGGCATCACCGGCCTGATCCCGAAGGCGATGATTTCGACCTATCTGTCGTTCTTCCCGGTGACGGTTGGCATGGTGAAAGGCCTGCGCTCGCCCGAGATCATGCATCTCGACCTGATGCACACCTACAATGCCAGCCGTGCGCAGACCTTCTGGAAGCTGCGCGTGCCGGCCTCGGTGCCGTTCCTGTTCACCTCGATGAAGGTGGCGGTGGCGGCCAGTCTGGTCGGCGCCATTGTCGGCGAACTGCCGACGGGCGCCGTCGCCGGCATCGGCGCCAAGCTGCTCGCTGGCGCCTATTACAGCCAGTCCATCGACATCTGGTCGGCGCTTGTCGCGGGCTCGATCGTGGCCGCGCTGCTGGTCATGGTGGTCGGCATTGCCGGGCGCCTCGTCGACCGCGCCATGGGCGGGAGGCCGGCATGAACCGGCTGAAGCCTTCCTGGCAGGCTGTGCTGGCCATCGTGCTGTGCCTGATGGCGGTCGCACTCGGCGCCATGTCGAAGCCGGAAGCGGCGGCGCTAGCGGACCCGACAACCAGCGCCAACTATCCCTATCTCGGAACGAAGGGCCTGATGTTTGGCCTTGCCATGCTGACGGCCCTGGTCTCGATGATCAGGATTTCGCCCTTTGTGGAAGCGGTCGTACTGTTTGTCGGCGCCCACCTCGTCGCCTGGCTGCTGATCTCAGGTATCGCTGGTTTCGAAGGCACGGCACTGGCGCCGTATTTCGTGCTGCTCACGGCCGCCTGGCTGCTTGGCTGGCGCTGCGTCGCGGCGCTATCGGGACTGCACCCCACCGCAAGCTGGATGCGCACGGCGCTGCGCCTGATCATCCCCGCCATCTTCGGCGCCTGGATCCTGATCATCTGGGAAGCGGTGACGCGTGGCGCCGGCATCCCGTTCATCCTGTTGCCGCCGCCGAGCGCCATCGGCGCGCGCATCGCCAGTTCGCTGCCGATCCTTGGCGCCGATGTCCGGCAGACCATCTTCAAGGCTGTTATCTTCGGCTATATCGTGGGCAGCGGCGCCGGCTTTGTCACGGCCATTCTCGCCGACCGGGTGCCGTTCCTGCGGCGCGGCCTGCTGCCCATCGGCAACATGGTCTCGGCGCTGCCGATCATCGGCGTGGCGCCGATCATGGTGATGTGGTTCGGCTTCGACTGGCAGTCCAAGGCGGCTGTCGTCATCATCATGACCTTCTTCCCGATGCTGGTGAACACCGTCGCCGGTCTGGCCGCGTCCGGCCATATGGAGCGCGACCTGATGCGCACCTATGCGTCGGGCTACTGGCCGACGCTTATCAAGCTCAGGCTGCCGGCCGCCGCTCCCTTCATCTTCAACGCGCTGAAGATCAACTCGACGCTGGCGCTGATCGGCGCCATCGTCGCCGAGTTCTTCGGCACGCCCGTCGTCGGCATGGGCTTCCGCATCTCGACCGAAGTCGGACGGATGAACATCGACATGGTCTGGGCCGAAATCGCAGTTGCAGCCCTTGCGGGTTCGGTCTTTTATGGGGTGGTCGCTCTTGTCGAAAGAGCCGTCACGTTTTGGCATCCCTCTGTCCGTGGTGGATAGGGGCGGTGGGTTTGGGCACTAACTCCAGAGGGAAAAAAATGAAAAGACTGATTATTCCTGTACTGGCCGGCGCGATGTCGCTGGCCGCGTTCCAGGCAATGGCTGCCGACAAGGTGACGTTGCAGCTGAAATGGGTCACGCAGGCCCAGTTTGCCGGTTATTACGTCGCCAAGGCGAAGGGCTTCTACGAGGCCGAGGGTCTCGACGTCGACATCAAGCCGGGCGGTCCCGACATTGCGCCCGAGCAGGTGATCGCCGGCGGCGGCGCCGATGTCATCGTCGACTGGATGGGCGGCGCGCTGGCAGCCCGCGAAAAGGGCGTGCCGCTGGTCAACATCGCCCAGCCGTTCAAGAAGGCCGGCATGGAACTGGTCTGCCCGAAAGACGGCCCGATCAAGACCGAAGCCGACTTCAAGGGCCACACGCTCGGCGTCTGGTTCTTCGGCAACGAATATCCGTTCTACGCCTGGATGAACAAGCTTGGCCTCAAGACCGATGGCGGCCCGGATGGTGTCACCGTTCTCAAGCAGAGCTTTGACGTGCAGCCGCTGATTCAGAAGCAGGCGGATTGCATCTCGGTCATGACCTACAATGAATTTTGGCAGCTGATCGACGCCGGCTACAAGCCGGAGCAGCTCACCGTGTTCAACTACTCGGCGATGGGCAACGACCTGCTCGAGGACGGGCTTTATGCCTCGGAGGATAAGCTCAAGGATCCGGCCTTCGAGGACAAGATGGTGCGTTTCGTGCGCGCCTCGATGAAGGGTTGGAAATACGCCGTCGACAACAATGACGAAGCGGCCGAGATCGTCATGGACGGTGGCGGCCAGGACGAGAACCACCAGAAGCGTATGATGAGCGAAGTCGCCAAGCTCATCGACAATGCCGACGGCAAGCTCGACCCAGCGACCTATGAGCGTACCGCCAAGGCGTTGCTCGACCAGAAGATCATCACCAAGGAGCCGAAGGGCGCCTATACCACCGCGATCACCGACAAGGCGATCAAGTAGGCCTCAAAGCGGCCTCGTGACGGGGCTTGATGGACGATGTTGGAGGGGCGGGCGACCGCCCCTTTTTCATGCGGCCAAATCACAAAAGCGTGTGCCTGGATACATTGGGGCGGCCGAGCGTTGCGTCGGAGGCATGCGCGTGCGGGGAGCCACGGCGGATGCTACAGCCAATCGGAGGTTCTTCATGCGCACACAGACCGTCTTGCCGACGCTTTCGGCGCTGGCCATTTCGACCGCTTTCCTGTTCGCGTCGCCGGCCCTGGCCGACATGATGAAGTTCAAGGCGACGCTCGATGGCAGCCAGCAGAGCCCACCCGTCACTACCAAGGGCAAGGGAACCGCCACATTCACCTTTGACACCGCCAAGAAGAAACTCAGTTGGAACGTCAAATACTCCGGCCTCAGCGGGCCGGCGACGGCCGCACATATTCATGGCCCGGCCGCGAAGGGGGAAAATGCGGACCCCGTAATCCCGTTCAAAAAACTCAAGAGCCCGATCAAGGGATCGGCGACATTGACCGATACGCAGGTGACCGATCTGGAGGCCGGCAAATATTACGTCAACATACACACCGCGGCCAACAAGGACGGCGAGATCCGCGGTCAGATCGAAAAGGCGGCGGCGGCGATGTAACGCGACGTCGCTCGGGGCGCGCGCCCGTATTTGCTTGCGAAAGCTTTGCGGGACAGCGCCGCCCTTTCTCCTGCCGGAAACCGACTTTCAGGCCTTGTCTCTTATCTGCGTCATCGTTCGGGTCGGGGTGATTGCCTCCGGATCGAGCCGGATCTCGACGATTGCCGGCTTGCCGCTGGCGCGAGCACGCTCGAAGGCAGGGGCGAAGTCGGCGGTTTTCTCCACCGTTTCGCCATGGCCACCATAGGCACGCGCCAGGGCGGCGAAGTCCGGATTCTTGAGGTCCGTGGCCACCACCCGCCCGGGGTATTCACGCTCCTGGTGCATGCGGATGGTGCCGTAGATGCCATTATTGACGACGATGACGATGATCGGCAACCCGTATTGCACGGCGGTGGCGAATTCCTGCCCGTTCATCAGGAAGCAGCCGTCGCCGGCGAAAGCGACTACGGTGCGATCCGGATAAAGCGCCTTGGCCGCTACCGCCGCCGGCGTTCCGTAACCCATCGAGCCTGAGGTCGGCGCGCCCTGTGTGGCAAAGCGGCGGAAGCGATGGAAGCGGTGCACCCACGTGGCGTAGTTGCCGGCGCCGTTGGTCAGGATGGCATCGTCGGGCAGCACCGTTTCGAGATAGGTCATGATCAGCCCCATCTGGACGGCGCCCGGACCGCTTTCCGGTGGGGTCGACCAGTCGAGATAAGCGGCATGGAGCTTTGCCGTCTCCGCCGCCCAGCCCGGCGATGCCGGTCCCTTCCGGTTGGCGAAGGCGCGCACGAAGGCGGCGGGCGAGGCGTTGATCGCAAGTGTTGGACGGTAGACGCGGCCTAGTTCGCCGGCATCGGGGTGGACATGGACCAGCGTCTGGTCAGGGTAGGGGCTCTTCAGCAGCGTATAGTCCGAGGACGGCATCTCGCCCATGCGGCCGCCGATCAGCAGCATCAGATCGGCCTGCTTGATTGCTGTCGCCAGCTTCGGGTTGATGCCGATGCCGACATCGCCGGCATAGTTCGGGTGCAGATGATCGAACAGCATCTGGCGGCGGAAGGAGCAGCCGACCGGTAGCGACCACGCCTCGGCGATGCGGGTGATTTCCTGAACAGCCTGGAAATCCCAACGTGTGCCGCCCAGGATCGCGATCGGTCGTTTGGCGGCATTGAGCAGCGCCTCGAGCCGGTCGAGTTCGGCTTCGGCGGGGCTGGTCTCGACCGGGGTGTAGGCGATCGCGGCCGGTGCATCGACGACACTGGTCAGCATGTCTTCCGGCAGCGAGATGACGACGGGACCTGGGCGTCCGGAGGTCGCCACGGCAAAGGCGCGGGTGACGAATTCGGGAATACGCGACGCATCGTCGATCTCTACCACCCATTTTGCGATGTCGCCAAAGAACCTGACATAGTCCACTTCCTGGAAGGCCTCGCGCTGCTTGGCGTGGCTGGCGACCTGGCCGATGAACAGGATCACGGGAACTGAATCCTGCATGGCGATATGGATGCCGGCGGAGGCATTGGTGGCGCCGGGGCCGCGGGTGACGAAGCAGATACCGGGTTTGCCGGTCAGGCGGCCTTGGCAGTCGGCCATCATGGCGGCGCCACCCTCCTGGCGGCAGACGATGGTGCGGATCGCCGAATCGTGCAGCGCGTCGAGCACCGCGAGGTAGGATTCGCCTGGCACGCAGAAGATACGGTCGGTGCCGTTGGCCTCGAGCGCGTCGACGATCAATTGTCCGCCGGTTTTCATTTTGCTCTCTCCAGTTCGGCAAGGATTTCGTCAGTATGTTCGCCCAGGCGGGGCGAGGGGCGCTCATAGACGAGCGGTGTTTCGGACATGATCATCGGTGCGCGAACCGAGGGCAGAAGATTGCCATGGCCGTCGTCGAGATCGAGCCGCATGCCGCGCGCGATCGCCTGCGGGTCGGCGAACATCTGTCCGATCGTGTTGATCGGGCTCGCCGGCACGCTGGCCGCTTCCAGCTTGGCCAGCAGCGGGTCGCGATCCTTGGTCTTCAGCGCCTCGACGATCCGCTCGCGTAGCGCCGCCCGGTTGGCGACGCGGGCCGGATTGGTGGCGAAATCGGGATTGCCGGGCAATTCGTCCAGCCCGACCACCGCGCAGAACCTGGCGAACTGGCCGTCATTGCCGACCGCCAGGATGATGTGACCGTCCCGGACCGGCAGCACCTCGTAGGGCGCGATGTTCATATGCGCGTTGCCCATCTGCACAGGCGACTTGCCGGAGACGAGATAGTTGAGGTTCTGGTTGCCGAGCGCCGAGATTTGGGTGTCGAACAATGCCATGTCGATGTGCTGGCCTTCGCCGGTTTTTTCGGCGTGGCGAAGTGCCGCCTGGATGGCGATGACGGAATAGAGGCCAGTGAAGATGTCGGAGATGGCGACGCCGGCCTTCTGCGGCTCGCGTCCCGCCTCGCCGGTGATCGACATCATGCCGGCCATGCCCTGGATGATGAAATCGTAGCCGGCGCGCGGCGCGTAAGGACCGTCCTGGCCGAATCCGGTGATCGAGCAATAAACGAGGCGCGGATTGATCTTGCGCAGGCTGTCATAGTCGAGTCCGTATTTCTTCAAACCGCCAAGCTTGAAGTTTTCGATCAGCACGTCAGACGTTGCCACCAGCCGGCGCACGGTTTCGGCGCCCTCCGGTGTCGAAAAATCGATGGCGATGGAGCGCTTGCCGCGATTGCAGGAATGGTAATAGGCGGCCGACAGGTTCTCGCCATCCTTGCCCATGACGAAGGGCGGGCCCCATTTGCGGGTGTCGTCGCCGCCGTCCGGGCTTTCGACCTTGATGACGTCGGCGCCGAGATCGGCAAGCAACTGCCCGGCCCAGGGCCCGGCAAGGATGCGGGCGAGTTCGACGACGCGGACGCCTTTCAGCGGGGGCTCAGCCATAAATCACCAGAATTGGTCGGAACCGAAGCCTCTATCAACAGAGATTGCCGCTGTCACGGCTCTTGCAATGGGCCAACGCTTCATCGCGTCAGGATCGTCTCGGCCCATGCCGCGAAATCGTCCATGACGATGTCGCGATTCACCTCGTTCAGGCTTTCGTGGCGGGTCTCGCTGTAAACCTTTGAAACGAGATTCGAAAAGCCCATTTTGCGCATGCGTCCGGCAAGCTGGATGATCCCTTTGCCATAATCCGAGGCAGGGTCTTTTTCGCCCCCCACGACGCTGACGGGGAGGTCGCGCCGAACGCCGACGAAACCGGCGTCCCTGCCGCCATTGAGCGCCATCTGCACGACATCGCGCCACATCGACACCGAGGCGTCCCAGCCGCATAGCGGGTCGGCGATGTATTTGTCGACCTCGGCGGGATCGCGTGACAGCCAGTCGAACAAGGTGCGGTGGTTGGGCACCGCCTTACCCCAGGCCTGGAAGGTGAGTTTCGGCAGCAGGCGCGATGGGACGTCCGAGCCGAGCCGCATCCTTTCCCATGCAAGGATGCCGAGCGCCACCTGCCCGAGCAGGCCAGCTGAAAAATTGCCATTCCAGATGGCGGCGGCGTGAACGCGGTTCGAATGGGCCAGGAGAAAGTTCAGCGCCACGGACGCGCCCATCGAATGGCCGAACAGGATGACGGGCAGGCCCGGCTGCTCCCCGGCGATGAGATCATGGATGGCGCCGACATCGGCGATGACCTTGGCGGGGCCGTCCTCAT
Organism: Mesorhizobium sp. B2-3-7; assembly: GCF_006442695.1. Lineage (NCBI taxonomy): Bacteria > Pseudomonadati > Pseudomonadota > Alphaproteobacteria > Hyphomicrobiales > Phyllobacteriaceae > Mesorhizobium > Mesorhizobium sp. B2-3-7. The sequence continues at coordinate 53,385 of NZ_VFVV01000006.1, forward strand.
GCGCGAACCTGCCCAGCGGTGCGTCGGGTGCCTTCGTTGTGCCATGGCCGCGATGATCGTGAACATAGACACTAAAGCCGCGCGCGCCCAGGAATTCGGCAAAACGATCATAGCGCGCCGCATGCTCTGCCAGCCCGTGATTGATCTGGATGACGGCGCGCGGATGGCCGTCGGCCTGCCGGACCAGAAGATTGAGGTCGGCGCCGGTCGGCGAACGGACCATGCGCTGCTGGCTGAATGACATTCAGTGATTTCCACCCTGGCCCGCCTCGGTGGCGCCGGCCTTGTTTGCGCCGGGGCCGGTTCAGCGTCAATCCGCCATTCCGGATTTCTCGCGATGATGTTTCTTGCATCTGGCCGGTGGAATATCGCAATTCTGACATGGAGACAGCTTCAGTCTGTCGCCCACCTTTTTCATCCAGGGATTCCCATGCGCATTGCTGTTGTTTTCGGATTGGCCATGTTGGCGGCATCGTTAACGGGTGCGGCCCATGCCGACGTCAGGATGAGTGGCACCTTCGTTGCCGACGCCTCCTGTCCGGCGACGCAAGCCATCAAGAACGGCAAGAATCCCGGCAATGTCTCGACTGATGCCGGACAGAGCTATCAACTGCTGGCGGGCAACAAGGATGCGCCGACGCACTATCTCATTCTGGTGCCGGGCGCAGATCCGGATCGGCGCTGGGTGAAGGTCAGTTGCGGACATCTCTCCGGCAGCAGCGCAGCAACGCTGCCGGCGACCCCCGGCGGGCAGGGCAAGCCGGCGGCGTCGGGAAAACCCGAATATGTCTTCGCGCTGAGCTGGCAGCCGGCTTTTTGCGAGACCAAGTCCAGCAAGAGCGAATGCAAGGCACAAAACCCGAATGAATTCGATGCCAGCAACTTCACCTTGCACGGCCTGTGGCCGCAGCCGAACGGGAACTTCTATTGCCAGGTACCGGCCAGCGACAAGGCCAACGACAGTCCGGCGCACTGGAAGGATCTTCCGCCTGTCAATTTGGACGCCGGCACGCGCGCGGAACTCGACAAGGTTATGCCGGGCACCGCTTCGCAGTTGGAGCGGCATGAATGGATCAAGCACGGCACCTGCTACGGCAAGAACCAGCAGGAGTATTTTTCCGACGCACTCGGCCTGATGCGCGCGGTGAACGGCTCAGCGGTGCGCGATCTCTTCGCCAAGAACATTGGCGGCAAGCTGACGGCGGACCAGATCCGCGGCGCCTTCGACCAGGCCTTTGGCGCCGGCGCCGGCGATCGCGTGCGCGTCTCCTGTGTCATCGATCCGTCGAGCGGCCGGCGGCTGATCGGAGAGTTGACGCTTGGCCTTGCCGGTCCGATCGGCCCAAACAGCTCGCTCAAGGACCTGCTGCTGGCCTCGGTGCCGACCAACAAGGCCGGTTGCCCGACCGGAACCGTCGACGCAATCGGGTTCCAGTAGGTCCTGAGCTCATTCCAGCCGGCAGGCAGGCCGGGGCGCCAACGCCCGTTGTTGTGCGGCCTGTGATCGGTTCGATGCGGCGAAAGCGATTGCCGTTCGGCTCCGCATCGCCTACATAGCGGCCAACCTCCATTCAGATCGACAAATCAGTCAGTTTTTCAGGGAAAGCGCGCGTGGCACGCCAGTTCATCTATCACATGTCAGGCCTGTCAAAGGCCTACGGCACCAAGAAGGTGCTCGATAACGTTCATCTGTCCTTCTACCCGGACGCCAAGATCGGCATTCTCGGTCCTAACGGTTCGGGTAAGTCGACCATCCTGCGCATCATGGCCGGGCTCGACAAGGAGTTCCAGGGCGAGGCGTGGCTGGCCGAAGGCGCCACGGTCGGCTACCTGGCGCAGGAGCCGCAGCTCGACAACAGCAAGACCGTGCGTGAAAACGTCATGGACGGCGTCGGCAGGAAGACCGCCATCATCGAGCGCTACAACGAATTGATGATGAACTATTCCGACGAGACGGCAGACGAGTCGGCCAAGCTCCAGGACGAGATGGATCGGCTCAACCTTTGGGACCTCGAGCAGCAGGTCGAGATGGCGATGGACGCGCTGCAGTGCCCGCCGGCCGATTCCGAGGTGACCAATCTGTCGGGCGGCGAGCGCCGCCGCGTGGCGCTGTGCCGGCTGCTCCTGGAACAGCCCGACCTGCTTTTGCTCGACGAGCCGACCAACCATCTCGACGCCGAGACCACGGCGTGGCTGGAAAAGCACCTGCGCGACTATCCGGGCTCGGTGCTGATCATCACCCACGACCGCTACTTCCTCGACAATGTCACGGGATGGATTCTCGAGCTCGATCGCGGCCGTGGCATCCCTTACGAGGGCAACTACACCAAATATCTCGACGCCAAGGCCAAACGCCTGATCCAGGAAGGCCGCGAGGACGACGCCCGCCAGAAGTCGATCTGGCGCGAGCGCGAGTGGATCCAATCCTCGCCGAAGGCGCGCCAGACCAAGTCCAAGGCCCGTATCAAGGCCTATGAGGAACTGGTCGAGCAGTCGCAGAATCGCAAGCCGACCGACACGCAGATCGTCATTCCGTCGGGCGAGCGCCTCGGCAATGTCGTCATCGAGGTTGAAGGGCTCACCAAGGGCTTCGGCGATGAGCTTTTGATCGAGGACCTGTCGTTCAGGCTGCCGCCGGGCGGCATTGTCGGCGTCATCGGCCCGAACGGCGCTGGCAAGACGACGCTGTTCAAGACCTTCACTGGCCAGGAAAAGCCTGATGCGGGGTCGATCCGCATCGGCGAGACGGTCAAGCTCGGCTATGTCGACCAGAGCCGTGACGCGCTGGACCCGAACAAGACGGTGTGGGAAGAAATCTCCGGTGGCGCCGAAGTCATCAAGCTTGGCAAGCACGAGGTCAACAGCCGCGCCTATTGCTCGTCCTTCAACTTCCGTGGCGGCGATCAGCAGCAGAAGGTCGGCAACCTTTCGGGCGGCCAACGCAACCGAGTGCATCTGGCCAAGATGCTCAAAGGCGGCGGCAATGTGCTTTTGCTCGACGAACCGACCAACGACCTCGACACCGAGACGCTGAGCGCGCTCGAAGACGCGCTGGAAGCCTATGCCGGCTGCGCTGTCATCATCAGCCACGACCGCATGTTCCTCGATCGCATGGCGACCCACATGCTCGCCTTCGAGGGCGACGCGCATGTCGAATGGTTCGAAGGCAATTTCGAGGAGTATGAGAAGGACAAGGTTCGCCGCCTGGGCGCGGAGGCGGCGGCCCCGCACCGCATGACGCATAAGAGGCTGACGCGGTAAGGGCCGTTATTGCAGTGGCGGTTCCGGGTCGGCGACGACGGGATCGTCATCCAATTGGGATAGCCGGCTTGTCGCGCCGGTCATGGAAGGTGGCAACCGCCGCGAGGTCTTACCGTTGAACAGCCCAGCAAAGCCCGATTGGTCCGCCGCCCAATATTTGAAGTTCGAGGACGAGCGCACGCGTCCTGCGCGCGACTTGGTGGCGCAGGTGCCGGTCGACTTCCCCCGCAGGGTTGTCGACATAGGCTGCGGGCCGGGCAATTCGACGGAGCTTCTGGTCGCGCGCTGGCCGGATGCACAGGTGAGCGGCTTCGACACGTCTCCCGACATGATCGAGAAGGCTAGGGCACGCCTGCCCAATGTCAGCTTCGACCTTGCCGATGCCTCGACATGGGCGCCGGCTCAACCGGTCGATGTGATCTTCGCCAATGCCGTGTTCCAGTGGCTGCCGGAACATCCTGATGTCTTCCAGCGGCTGATGGGGTTTCTTGCGCCCGGCGGCGCGCTCGCCGTGCAGATGCCAGACAATATGGGCGAGGATTCCCACAGGCTGATGCGCGAGACCGCCGCCGAAATGCCGTTCGCAGCCAAGCTGAAAGGGGCGGCGCGCGCGCCGCTGCCGCCGGTGTCGTTCTATTATGATCTGTTGTCGCCACTCTCGGACCGGCTCGACATCTGGCACACGGTCTATAACCATCCGCTGGCCGACGCCGGGGCGATCGTGGAATGGGTGAAGTCGACGGGCTTGAAGCCTTTTGTCGACCCGCTCGATGCGGACGAGAAGATGCTGTTCCTCGAAAGCTACACGGCCAGGATCGCCAAGGCCTATAACAAGACCGCAAATGGCAAGGTGCTGTTGCGTTTCCCGCGCATTTTCATTGTCGCCAAGCGGGCTTGAACGACAACGTCGATGAGGAGCCGGGGCAGTTCGTGTGCAGCCGCGACGGTGCATGCTGGAACAACTCACAGACTAACACCAAACTGTGCGCATGGTGAGGGGACGTGGGAACCGGTTTAAGCTGGCATAAACCGGCTCAATGCGACAAGGGTTGCGCCGGGCCTCCCTTACGCCCACATCAAAGCCCCTGAACGCCTGCGGATGGGACGGACTGGACATGCATCGCGTCATCATCAGCGGTATCGGCGTCGAAATCCCCGAGCCAGAGATCAGCAATGAGGAACTGGTCGCCAGTTTCAACAGCTGGGTCGACACGGAAAACGCGCGCCGGTCGGGCACGGACCAGCCGCTGCTGCAGAAATCGGACAGCGACTTCATCGTCCACGCCTCGGGCGTGCGCAGCCGTCATGTGATCGAGCGCGAAGGCATACTCGACCCGACCCGTATGGCGCCGCGCATTCCCGCACGGCCGGACGATGCGCTGTCGCTGGAGGCCGAGTTCGGCATCGCTTCGGCCCGCAAGGCGCTTGACCATGCCGGGTTGCTGCCCTCCGATATCGACCTAGTGATCTGCTCGGCCTCGCACCACCAGCGGCCCTATCCTGCGATCGCCATCGAGATGCAGCAGGCCCTGGGCACCAAGGGGGCGGGCTTCGACATGGGGCTCGGCTGTTCCTCTGCCGCGGCAGCATTGCACATGGCGGTCAATCTCGTGCGTGCGGGCGCCCACAAGCGCATCCTAGTGACGACGCCCGAGATCATCACCGGCCATCTCAATTTCCGCGACCGGCAGACGCATTTCATCTTCGGCGACGCCTCGGTGTCGATGGTGGTCGAAGGGCTGGCACTCGGCGAGAAACGGCCGGGACGTTTCGAAGTGCTCGACACGCGCATCTGGACGCAGATGTCGAACAACATCCGCACCAATCTCGGCTACCACACCCGCACCGCACAGGACGATCCCTACAGGATCGATCTGGAGGGCAATCTGATCAAGCAGGTCGGCAACAAGGTGTTCAAGGAAGTCACCGTCGCTGGGCACAAATTCATCGTGGAGTTCCTGGCCGAGCACGGCCTGACGCCGCAGGCGGTGCGACGCTTCTGGCTGCACCAGGCCAATGCGCGCATGAACGCCATGATCCTGAAACTCTCATTCGGCCACGAGGTCGATCATGACCGCGCGCCCATGGTGCTGGAGCGTCTCGGCAACACGGCGGGCGCCGGCGCCATCGTCGCGCTGTCGGAGAACCATGCCGACATGAAGGCGGGCGACTTCGGGCTGATCTGCGCTTTCGGCGCGGGGTATTCGATCGGCGGCGCGCTGCTGCGGATGCTGTAGGACGCGCTTGCCGCTTCAGGCCGGCGAAAAGGGAACGAGCATCGGCACGCGGCGCGCGTAATCGTCATAGGCGGGCCCAAGCTCGCCGCGCAGGAAACTTTCCTCCAGCCTCGCCTTGATGACGATCCCGACAAGCAGCAGGGCGGCGCCCGCGACGCCCCATACCGTGCCCTTGACGGCCATGGTGGCGAGGACCGAAAGCAGCAGGCCGGTATAGATCGGATGACGGACAAGCGCGTAAGGGCCGGTGTCGATGATGCGATGATCGGCCTTGGCCGTTACCGTGCTGGACCACAGCCGGCCGAGATGCAGGCGGGCCCACCATGCACAGGCGATGCCGATGGCGATCAGGGCGACGCAAATCCAGGCTTGGGTGAGCGTCGGCGTCCAGAGCCGAAGCCGACCCACATAGCCGTGCGCCGGAACGAACAGCAGGACGGTACCGGCGAGCCAGAGAACCCGATATCGCGCCTCCGCCCTGAAATCCGCCCGCTTGCGCACGGGATCGGCCCATGAAGCGGCAAGGATCCACGATACCAGCCAGAACAACCAGAGCGCGGCAACGGCGTGTCCCACCTGCATGACCCGAACCTCCTCCCGATCTGGCGCCATCGTCTATGCCGGCGGCGCGGCGGCAATGCGGCGCGCTGAGGACCGCAACGGCGTTTCCGGTAAGAAAGTCGTGATCGGCATCAAACGGCGTGATCGGATCATCAGCGCTTTCGACTGGACCGCATTGCGCAGGGCCTCTAGACGAGACTGATGCAGGAAACCAACTTCGAGCTTTTTCCGGCGGACCTGACGGTCGACATCGTGCCGGGCCGCAGGCTGGCGGCAAGGGCGGTGGCGCTCCATGCCGCTCCGTTCGACCATTTCGAAACCAAGGCGGTGGAGAAATTGCAGCTGGGCTTCGACGGTATAGCCGGCGATTTTCATGCCGGGATAGCGCGACGCTCCGGCGGGCGCGAACCGTGGTATCCGCGCGGCACCGAGATGCGCAACGAGAGGCAGTTGTCGCTGGTGGCGGCGGACGAACTCGCGCTGGTCGCCGAACGCATGGGCCTAGAGGAGATCAAGCCCGAGTGGATCGGCGCCAATTTGCTGATCGAAGGGGTGCCGCATCTTTCGATGTTGCCATCCGGCTCGCTGCTGTTCTTCCAGGGCGGCGTGACGATCAAGATCGATGCCCAGAACAAACCATGCCGCGTCGCCGGGCAATCGATCGCCGAGCATGTCCGGGCGGCGGACCATGACGCCACCGCGCTGCTCTTTCCGAAAGTGGCCAAGCGGCTGCGGGGCCTTGTAGGCTGGGTCGAGAAGCCCGGAATCGTCAGGTCCGGCGAGGAAATCTCCGTGCGGGTGCCCGAGCAGTGGATTTATCGCGCCTGACGAGGTAGCCACGCCGCTCGAAACGGCGTGGCTGAGCGACCCGGACTAGGCCTTGCGGTTCTTGTTGGCGCCTTGCGCCATGACCGAAACATGGTCCCACTTTTCCCAGGTGGCGATGCGGTTGGCGTATTCCTGCTTGATCATCGGCAGCCCGCCGTCGCCGAAGAATACTCTGAGAGGTGGCTCGGCCGCGTCGACGATCGCCAGCATCGCCGGTCCGGTGGCCTCGGGATCGCCGGCCACGGCGCGACTGCGGCGCTCCGCCATGGCAGCGCGGACGGGCGCATAGGCGTCCAGCGCTTTGGAGACCTTGGCCGACGGACCGGCCCAGTCGGTGGAGAAGCCGCCGGGCTCGACCAGCGTGACATGGATGCCGAACTCCGCGACCTCGAGGCTCAGCGACTGGCTGAAGGCTTCCAGCGCCCATTTCGAGGCGTGGTAGAGGCCAAGCGAGGCGAAGGCATTGACGCCGCCGATCGACGAGATCTGGATGATGTGGCCGGAGCGCTGCGCCCGCATGATCGGCAAGGCGGCCTGGGTGACCCACAGCGCGCCGAACACATTGGTTTCGATCTGGTCGCGGGCTTCCTGCTCGCTGACCTCCTCGATGGCGCCGAAATGGCCATAGCCGGCATTGTTGACGACGACGTCGAGCCGGCCAAAGCGCTTGTGCGCCCCGGTGATTGCGGCATCGACGGCTTTCTTGTCGGTGACGTCGAGCTTTATCGCCGCGATGTTGTCGCCATACTTCTCGACGAGATCGGCGAGTGTGCCGGCATCGCGGGCGGTTGCCGCGACGCGGTCGCCGCGAGCGAGCGCGGCCTCGGCCCAGACCCGGCCAAAACCTTTCGACGATCCGGTGATGAACCAAACCTTGTTTGTCATGATGAAGTCCTTGCCCGTGCAAGCTGGAATTTTTTCAGAGATAAGTGGAGGCCTCTCCGCTTTGTGCCATATACGGTGCGTCCCGCGACTTTCCAGAGGCGGTGGCGGAATTATTTGGACGGGAGCGGCGACCGGTCAGGGGTAGCGTACAGCGCTCGACCAGGCCGGATCCTTATGCTTGTCCCAATAGAGCGCCATCAGTCGGCCGGTAATCGCGCCGGGCCTGCCGTCCGCGACTGGGCTGCCGTCGATCATCGTGACCGGCATGATGCCGCCGGCGGTAGAGGTGATGAAGACCTCGTCGGCCTCGCGCAATGCCGCGACACTGACGTCCGCCGGGGTGGCGAAGAGGCCTTCCAGCGCACAGAGATCGAAGACAGTGCGGCGGGTTATGCCGGGTAGCACGCCGATCGCCGGCGTCGAGAGCTTGTTGTCCTTGATACAGAAGACGTTGAAGCCCGGACCTTCGGCGACATTGCCGTTGAAGTCGAGAATGAGCGCTGTCTCGGCGCCGCGGTCATAGGCATCGTAAAGGCCGCGCACCAGGTCGAGCCAGTGGTAGTTCTTGATCGCCGGGTCGATCGAGGCCGGCGGAATGCGCACCTTGTCGCTGATGGCGACATTGAGGCCGCGCTGTAACTGCTCGGGATTGGCGACCGAGCCGAACGGCACGGCAAACGCCATGAAGCGGTTGATCGCCTGGCGCGGATCGCGGCTGAAAGTAGGGGAAGCGCCGCGCGTGCACAGCATTTCGACATAGGCGGCGCTGTGTCCCGACAGTGCCACGCAATTGTGCAGGATCTCCGTCACGCCATCGCGGTCGAACGGGATCGTCATGCGCAATTTCTCCAGTCCGCCGAAGAAGCGGTCGAGATGCAGGTCAAGCCGGAAGAAGCAGCCGTTCCAGACATGCACCGTGTCGTAAGTAGCATCGGAATGCAGGAATCCCCAATCCAGCACCGAGATCTTGGCCTGCGACATCGGCAGGTACTGGCCGTCGAGGAAGGCGATGCCGTCGGGATAAGCATGCGGGTCGACGTGGCGGTCACTCACCACAGGCAGCGGCCGTGTATCCTGTGCGGTCTGGCTCATCGGCACCTCCTTGCATCACAGGCTATCGGTGTCAGGCAGAGGGCATAGAGCCAGTCATCCGGGGTCGTTCGTCCTCGAAGTGAAAAGCTGCCAGCCATGCTACCGAGCGCCGTGCCGGACCGGCAACGGCTTCAATCATCCTCGTCGTCGGCGTCGAGCAGGCGGGTGGCGCGCCAGCGGGTAAGCACGACATTGGTCTGCTCGATGACGAAGAAACGCGCCGAGTCGCGGTCATAACCTTCGGCGAGCAGCTTTTCGTAGTCGGTATGGGCGTGGCGGATATGGGCAACCGTCGCCAGCCACACGGCAATGGTCGGCGGCAAGGTCTTCATGTGGACGGAGCCGGCATCCGCTCGGATCTTCTCCATATCGGCATAGGGCGCCAGCGGCAGAAGCGCGGTCAACGCCTTGGCGACGGCGCGCCGACGGCCGGTCGGCGCCTTCATCATTCGTCGCGCCCTTCGATGGTCGCCTCGGCAAAGGCATCGGTCGATGCGAAATAGGGTTTTATGTCGAGCACCGGGGTGCCGTCGAGCACGTCGATGGCGTCGATCTCGATGCGCCCGGTGGCGAGGTCGAGCGCAACCAGTTTCGCCACATGCAGGCCGATCGGGTTCGGTCGGGCAGGGGAGCGCAGACCGAATACACCTTTTGCTTCAGCCGCATGGCGCGGTTTCTGCACGATCAGAGTCCGCGGCGCCTGGTGGAGCCACGACAGGATGACGAGATGGCTGGCGCGCTCCAGCCCTTGCAGGCCGGCGCGGTAGGGTGGGTCGATCGTCAGTGCTGCCGGCTGTCGGGTCTCGCGCGCCGCGCGCATGTTCTTGGGGCAGGTTTCGCGCGTCGTCCATGGCGAGGCGATACGGCCGATGAAGACGACGCCGCCGTCCGCCGGCATCAGCGCCGGATCGATCTCGAGCCTTTTTTCACCCTCCCGTGCCTCGAACATCTCACGTCGCCCGGTCATTTTATCCATCTTTTTGTTGACGCATGTCTTGCCCTGAAACCGCTACACATTTTTAGGCGACATGCACCGAGAAATCACGCCTGCGGCATTTTCTTGTCCGGAAGCGACATAGCGCTTGCAAGGCTGTGAAAATCGACATAAACATATGTTTATATCTTTTTCAAAGAGAATACGCTGATGCATGTCGCGCTCGACACCATGGTGGATACATTGAAGGCGGCGGCCGAATCGAGCCGCTTGCGCATACTGGCGCTGCTGTCGCGCGGTGATCTCACCGTGTCCGATCTTACCGAGATTCTCGGCCAGTCGCAGCCGCGCGTGTCACGCCACCTGAAGCTGCTCCTGGAGGCCGGGCTGATCGGCCGTTACCAGGAGGGGTCGTGGGCCTTCTTCCGGCTGTCGGATACGGATTCCGCGCGCGACTTCGTGCTGCGGCTGGTCGCCGGCATTCGCGGCGCCGATCCGCAGGTCGAGCGCGATCTCGAGCGGCTGGCCTCGGTCAAGCGCAAGCGGCAGGACCGCGCGGCGGAGTATTTTTCGCAGAACGCGGCAAGCTGGGACCATATCCGCTCCCTGCACGTGCCTGACCGTGCGGTCGAGGCAGCCCTCATGAAGCTCGTCGGCAAGCGGCCGTTCCAGTCGATGCTCGATCTCGGCACCGGCACCGGACGCCTCTTGGAGATATTCTCGCCGCTCTACCGGCGCGGCATCGGCATCGACATGTCGCGCGAGATGCTGACCGTCGCGCGCGCCAACCTCGACAAGGCCGGCGTCTCCAATGCTCAGGTGCGGCAGGGCGACATCTTCTCGCCGCCGGTCGAGCGCGACGCCTTCGATCTCGTCACCATCCATCAGGTGCTGCATTATCTCGATGATCCTGCGCGCGCCATCCATGAGGCGGCGCGGCTGCTGCGCCCTTCCGGACGGCTGGTGATCGTCGATTTCGCGCCGCATACCCTGGAATTCCTGCGCGACGAGCACGCGCATATGCGCCTCGGCTTTTCCGACCGGCAGATCGGCGAGTGGTTCTCCGAAGCGGGCCTTGATCTCGAAGATGCCCAGGAGTTCGAGCCGCGCGGCGGCACCGAGGCCAGGCTCACGGTCAAGCTCTGGCTTGGCCGCGACCGGCGCCTGCTGATCGCCGATCCTGCCAATGACAGCCAGCAGACCAAAGTGAGTTCGATAGGGGAAATCGCCTGATGAACCAGTTCCGCTTTTCCCGCCGCCCCGACATTGGCGACAAGGTCAGGGTTTCCTTCGAATTCTTCCCGCCAAAGTCGGACGAGATGGAAGCGAGGCTGTGGGACACGGTCACCCGACTGGAACCGCTGAAGCCGAAATTCGTCTCGGTGACCTATGGCGCCGGCGGTTCGACTCGGGAGCGCACGGCACGCACCGTAGGCCGCATCCTGAAGGAGACCAGCCTGACGCCGGCAGCGCACATGACCTGCGTCGACGCCCCGCGCCCTCAGGTCGATGCGGTGATCCAGGAATTCGCCGAGATGGGTGTGAAGCGGTTCGTCGCTCTGCGCGGTGATCCGGCCGCGGGCGTCGGCACCGCCTATCGTCCGCACCCGGACGGCTATGCCAATGGCGCCGAGCTGGTCGGTGCGCTGAAGAGCGCCGGCGATTTCGACATCTCGGTCTCGGCCTATCCGGAAAAGCATCCGGAAAGCCCCGACTTCGCCACCGACATCGACATGCTGAAGCGCAAGGTCGATAATGGCGCGACGCGGGCGATCACCCAGTTCTTCTTCGACAACGATCTCTACGAGCGCTATGTCGAGCGCGCGCGTCGAGCCGGCATCTACATTCCGATCGTGCCGGGCATCCTGCCGGTGCACAATTTCACCCAGGTCGCCAATTTCTCGGCACGTTGCGGCGCGCTGGTGCCGGCATGGCTGGCCGAACGTTTCGACGGCCTGCAGAATGATCCGCAGACGCATGCGTTGGTCGCGTCGGCGGTGGCGGCCGAGCAGGTGCTGGACCTGGTCGAGCGGGGCGTGGGCGATTTCCACTTCTATACGATGAACCGGGCCGACCTCGTCTTTGCCGTCTGCCACATGATCGGCATCCGCTCGCATGAGGCGGAAGTGGCTGGCTCCGCAGCCGCCTGAACCGGGCTTGAGATGCAGAAAGGCCGGGTAAAAACCCGGCCTTTCAAACTGGTTGATTATTGGGTGCTGGTCTTCCCCGTTTTTGGCGGGTTCAGGGAAGAACGCCTATAATGAGGGCGCCGATGAATGCAAACGCAGCACAGATCATCAATGCGTTGATTGGCCTCGTAAGTCCCATGACATAGCCTCCTCTTAAAGAGCTATGCCCGGAGTCTAGGGTCATTTGTGCCACAGGCAAGCGGAAAATGTGCTGCATTGCGACGCGATTGTGGAGTTTGCGACCTCATTTTCGCCGTTAGGCGTTGAAACTTCTAGGCAAAAAGCAGATACGAACCTGTGAATAAATTATGGCGGCTTCGTGTCGTTGGCATGTCATGGCAGCGCTACCCTGCGGATGAACAGGCGCCCGTCTATGATCACCAGGCCGAGACCGATCAGCATCATGCCGCCGATTTCGAACAATTCCAGCCGCTCGCCGAGGAACAGGAAACCGAGCAGCATGGCACTGACCGGCACGATCAGCGTCACCAGGGAGGCCTTGGTGGCGCCGGCCGAGGCGACGAGGTTGAAATAGAGGATATAGGCGAAGGCGGTGGACAGCAGCGCCAGCGCCAGCACCGCCGCCCAGACGGGCGGGGAGGCCGAGAATAGGCCGGCGGGACCGTGCGCAAGCAGCACGACCGGGATCATGATGATGGTCGAGGCGGTCAGCTGCCCGGTGGCAATGACCGGCGAGGGCACGCCCTTGAAGCGACGGGCGACCATCAGTGCGACGCCGTAGGACAACGATGCTCCGATCAGCGCGAATTTGGCCCAGACCGGGCCGCCGAGGCCGGCAACCAGGCCGGGGCCGATCATCACAGCCGTGCCGGCGACGCCAAGCGCAATGCCGGCCAGCTTGTTCCAGGAGAGCTTCTCGTCCGATGTCAGGGCGTTGGCGAGGATCAGCGTCCAGAACGGCGTGGTCGCATTGAGCACCGAGGCGACGCCGGCGCCAAGCTCGGTCTGGCCGGCGAAGATCAGCGAAAAAGGCACGACGTTGTTGGTGAAGGCCAGTAGGAAGAACAGTCCTGCATGAGGAAGGGCAAGGCGGGAGGATGGGCCGCGCAGGAAGAGATAGAGCTGTAAAGCGAGTGCCGCGATGGCGACGCGAAACAATACCAGCACCAGCGGGTGAAGCTCCGCCACGGCAATGCGGGCGAAGAAAAAGGAGCCGCCCCAGATCGCGCCGAGCAGCAGAAGCTGCGCCCACTCCTTGAGCGCCATCGGTCCGCGCGGTGCTGATGTCGCGGCTATTGCCATGTGATGCGTCCTCCCCGGACGGCCGAATGCAGGCAGCCAGACAGAAGCCATATCGGGTTCGCAGGCAAGAACCACCCGAAACCTGCCCGATGGCCTGTCTCCCCCGACAAAGCCTAGCGCCCTGCCGCCAGGCGCAAGAGACACAGAATTGTTTTCATTGGCCGCTAGCTTGGATTAATTGTGCGCAGGCTAGGTCAAGGATTCGTCCATGCAGCGATTCGAGAATGCCCGCGAGGCGGCACTGGCGCTTCGCCCGGACGATCCGGTCTACTGCTTCCGCCCGCAGGTGCTGAAGGCCGATGCCTTGCAGTTCATGGGCATGTTCCCCGGCAAGACGGCCTATGCGGTCAAGACCAATGGCGAGCAGATCGTGCTGAAGACGCTGGTCGAGGCCGGCGTCTCCGCCTTCGACGTGGCCTCGCCCGGCGAGTTCGCCGCCGTGCGCGCGGTCTCGGCCGATGCCGAGATGCTCTACATGCATCCCGTCAAGGCGCAGTCGGACATCAAGCTGGCGCTGGAGAAATACGGCATCCGCGTCATTGCGCTCGACCACGAAGACGAGATCACCAAACTGACGCGGGTGGTCAGGGCACTCGACATTGACCCGGGCGCAATCAGCGTGTTCGTTCGAGTGCAGACCAAGGGCCATGCGGCTTACGAGCTGTCGAAGAAGTTCGGCGCCGGGCCGGCCTATGCGGTCGAGCTCGCCGAGCGGCTGAACCGTACCGGCTACAAGGTCGGCCTGTGCTTCCATGTCGGCAGCCAGATCGAGGACCCCGACACCTACGAAAGGGCATTGGCTTCCACCGATTGGGTGCGCAACCGGCTGACCTTCGACCTGGCCGGTCTCGATGTCGGCGGCGGTTTTCCGGCCGAATACGGGCATGATCCCAACCGCAAGCAAGTCGCGATGCCGTCGCTCGGCCAGATCATGTCGCGGCTTTCTGGAGACCTCAAGGAATACCAGTTCGACCAGATGCCGCTGGTGGCCGAGCCCGGCCGGGTGATCGTGGCGCGCTGCCTGTCGCTGATCGTGCGGGTGCTTTTGCGCAAGGGCAAGCGGCTCTACATCAATGACGGCATCTGGGCGTCGCTGTCGGATTCATGGACCGGCAAGATCACGCTGCCGGCGCGCTTCATTCCCGATCCGGCGATCCGCACGCGCAATGGCGACGAGAAAACCATCGTGCCGTTCAAGGTCTGCGGCGCGACCTGCGATTCCGTCGACATATTGTCGCGGCCGTTCTGGCTGCCGGAAACCGTCGACACCGGCGACTGGATCGAGATCGGCCATATCGGCGCCTATTCGCTGTCGCTGAGAACCCGTTTCAACGGCTTCTATCCCGACACTTTCGTCGAGGTGGCGACGTCCTTCGACGAAGGCGACGCGCCGGTGGGATTGGCGAGTCTGGAGACGATGGCGGATTAAGTAGGGAGTAGGGAGTAGGGAGTAGGGAGTAGGGAGTAGGGAGTAGGGAGTAGGGAGTAGGGAGTAGGGAAATGGCCTCTGTCACTACTTACTACTTACTACTCACAGCTTCGCTAAAAGCTCCGGCGTCGGCCAGCCGTCCACGGGCAATCCCAGCCGCGTCTGCTCCTTGCGGATCGCTTCGCGGGTGTTGGTGCCCAGGATCCCGTCGACCGTGCCAACATCATAGCCCTTGGCCTCCAGTTTGGTCTGCAAAGCCTTCATCTGCTCGTTGTTGAGGCCTGGTTCAGGATTGCGCGGGTCGATCGGTGGCGCGCCGGCAAGCCGCGCGGCAAGATTGGCCGCGGTCAGCGCGTAGGTGAAGGACTGGTTCCATTCGAGATAGACGTCGAAATTTTCGTAAGTGAGGAAGGCCGGCCCCTTGCGGCCCATGGGCAGCGCCAGCCCGGCCTTCAGGCCCTTGTCGACCAGCGGCGAGCCGTCGGGATTGGTAACACCCCACTGCGTCCACTGTGTCAGCGGCAATTTGTTTGTGCGCCCGGTCTGTTCCCATGGCATCTCGTCGGGCACGCGCACTTCCTGGATCCAGGGCTCGTCGCGTTTCCAGCCGCGCGACAGCACCTTGTTGGCCGTCGTCATGATCACGTCCGGCACGCTGCCCCGCAGGTCGATCTTGCCGTCGCCGTCGCCGTCGACGCCACGCGCAAGATAATCCGAAGGCAGGATCTGCGTCTGGCCGATCTCTCCAGCCCAGGCGCCGTTGACGTCGGCCGGCAGCACGCCATGGTCGATCAATTCCAGCAGTGGCACCAACTGCTGCCGGAACAGCTGCGGGCGGCGGCAGTCATGGGAAAGCGTCACCAGCGCGCTGAGCGTATGGAAATCGCCCTGCACGGCGCCGAAATCGGTCTCCAGCGCCCAGAAGGCGGTGATGACCGGCGCCTGGACGCCGAACTGCTGGTCGGCGCGGGCGAAGATATCGGCATATTTCTTCATGTTCGCCGCGCCCTGCTTCAGCCGGTAGGCCGAGATCATCCGGTTGGAGAATTCGATGAAGGTCTGGGTGAAGACGCCCTGCGCACGGTCGCGCGCCAGGGCCCTCTCGTCGAAGCTGGCATCCTCGAGCGCTTCGAGGCCGACAGGGCCGACACCCGCCGCCTTGGCTTCCGCTGCCACGCCCTGCTTCCAGGTTTCGAAGTCGCCGCCACATTCCTGCGCCATCGCCGGCAAGGCCGTGGCGCACAGGAACAGCACCGCGAGGGCTTGGGGACGCAGTCGCATAGACTTCCTTTCGACATTCAGGATTCCCGGGCGGCCTTGCTGTCCATCTGGATGCGCGTCGCCCCGGAATACCGGCGGTTGCACTCTTGGCCGCCGGCCGTGTCGAAAGCAGGCGGCAGGCCCGGTGTCAACGGGTGTTCTGCAGCAACCCTTCCTCCGGGCGGCTTGGCACCCGTTGACACGGTGTCAACGGGTGTTCTGCCTCAACCATTTGTCCCAGGCGGCTTGGCTGCCGTTGAAGACGTTTATATCGGACTTGCCGATCATGCCGGGAACGATGCCGGTTCCCGTATACTGCCAGAAGGTGAAGGGGTGGCTGCCATATTTCTGACGCGGGTGGCCGGCGACGGAGCGTAGCCAGTAGGGATAACCGCGGAAGGTCGACAGCTCGTTGTCTTCAAAGAAGTCTACCGACGTGTAGATGATCGGCTTCTTGCCGTAATGCCGCTCGACGATTTCGAGGAAGGTGGTCATCTCCGCGCGCACGGTGGCCGGGTCGGGGCGCAGCCTGCAGGTCGGCGATTTCGGGTTCCATTCCATGTCCAGCACCGGCGGCATGGCCGAACGGTCGACGGGGACGTTGCGGATGAACCAGCGCGCCTGTACCGCCGCCGGAGTGCAGAAATAGAAGAAATGATAGGCGGCACGAGGAACGCCGGCGGCTTTGGTGCGCGCCCAATGCTCGTTGAAATAATCATCGAAACGGTCGCCGCCCTCCGTCGCCTTGATGAAAGCGAAGGAAATACCGCTGGCCTTGGCGGTCGGCCAGTCGACCGAGGTCTGGTATTTTGAGACGTCGGTGCCGTGAACTGCGTAATTCCAGGGCGCGCCGCTGTCCCATTCATGCGGCTTGGAATCGGCGAAGCGGGGCGCGCGCACCGCAACCGAAGGGGTGCTGGATGGCGACAGTGGCGACAGATCCTCCACGGTCGAGCATGCGCCGAGCAGCGTCAGCATGAAAAGGGCCGCAAGACGGCGCATCACAACTCCCGAGCCGGTTGCAGCCGGTTGCTGATGGGTCTGTGCACTGATGGCCGGCGCTTGGTCTGGCCCCCGCCGGACGATCGCCCACAGCATCGCCCGGTATATCGCCAAAACGCGCATTTTTTCGGCGCGCTTTGATTTTGTTTCCTGCCGTGATCCCAAAAACGCGGCGCGCTGTTGGGCGACATGCACCTGTGATCGCCGATCATGGTTGATATCTGGTTGACGACGCTCGACAAGGCCCATGATTTTGCGGAAGCAATGGCGGCAAATCGATGACATGGATCGAGCCTGGATTCGGGGGCGGGAAAGATGCGGATCATTGCCAAGATCGTCAAACGGCTGCTCGGCCTGGTGGTGCTGGCGGTCGTGGCGCTGTTTGGGTGGCTTTATTTCGCGCCGCCCGAACTGATCCGGGTCGGCTCGGGCTATTCGGCAAAGATCGTCTGCTCGAACGTTTTCGTCGCCGGGCGCGATGCCAACGAGGTGCTTGCCGTCGATGTGCAGGCGCCCGGTCATCCCTTGCTCAAGCTGATGCGGGTCTCGGTCGACAAGAACCGGGGCACAGTCTCCGCCGGCCTGCTTGGCTTCCTCGGCAAGAGCATCGCGGTTTTCCGCGACGGGCTGGGCTGCGCCTCGGTCCCGGATGGCGATGTCGGCAAGGCGCGGCGCACGGCGATCCATGTCGAACCCTCGGCGACAAGACAGGACGCGCTGTGGCCGGAAGGCGAGCGGGTCGAAGCCTCGCAGAACCCGGAGGTGGTGAAGATCGTCGACGATGCCGCCATGACCGGCGCCGGCATGCGCGCCGTGGTGGTGGTCAAGAACGGCCGCGTCGTGGCGGAACGCTATGGCGAGGGCTTTTCCGCCCGGACGCCGTTGCTCGGCTGGTCAATGACCAAGACGGTCAATGCCGCCATGGTCGGCACGCTGGTCAAGAACGGCAAGATGGCGATGACCAACCAGGGCCTTTTCGCGCCGTGGAAGGCCGATGGCCGCGCCGCGATCAGCCTTGCCGACATGATGGCGATGTCGAGCGGGCTGGAATTCAACGAAGACTATGGCGACGTCGCCGACGTGACGCGCATGCTCTATCTCGAACCCGACATGGCGGGCTTTGCCGAAGCCAAGCCGCTCACGGGCGAGGTGGGCAAGGTGTTCTCCTATTCGAGCGGAACGGCGGTGATGCTGTCGCGGCTCTGGCAGGATGCGGTCGGCGACAAGGCCAAGGCGTTGACGTGGCCGCGCACCGCGCTGTTCGAGCCGCTGGGCATGCACAGCGCCGTGCTCGAGACCGACGAACAGGGCACGTTCGTCGGCTCATCCTATCTCTACGCCACCGCCCATGACTGGGCCCGCTTCGGCCAGTTCCTGCTGCAGGGCGGGGTCTGGAACGGCAACCAGATACTGCCGGCCGGTTTCGTCGACTGGATGCGCGAACCTGCGTCGGCCTCGAAAGTCTACAGCAAGGGGCAATTGTGGATCGAGGCGCCGGGCGACGAGGAAAACCCCGGTGCCGGCGTGGCGGCGGGCCTGCCCAAGGACACCTATTGGATGGAGGGGCATGATGGGCAGACCGTCGCCATCATTCCATCCGAGCAATTAGTGGTGGTGCGGCTCGGCCTGACGCCGGCCAAGCTGGGCTACAGGCCGCAGACCATGGTCGGGGCATTGGTGAAGGCGCTGCGCTAGCCAATCAGCTGCTCGGCCGGACCACCGCCAGCCAGGCGTAGCCGCGATAAAGTGTGCGGAAACGGAAGGTTGCGCCGATTTTTCGCGATGCCGATTCCAGCACCTCGCGCAACATTTCACGGGGCGTGACGTGGAATTTTCTGAGCCAGCCGCGAAGCAGGGTCCGAAACCAGTCCGGCAGGCCTTCCTGCTGGCCGAAGTCGACGATGTGCAGGGAACCGCCCGGAGCGAGCGTTGCCAGCGCGGCGGAGACCGTCTTTTCCCAGCCTGGGATCATCGACAATGAATAGGAGACGAAGACACGGTCGAAGCTGTCGCGGCCGAACAGCGCCTTTACGTCGAACTCCGTGGCGTCGCCCCTTGCCAGCATGACGCGATCGGACAGGCCTTCGCGGGCAATCGCGGTGCCCGCGGTCTCCAGCATCTCTGCCGAAATGTCGAGGCCATAGAAGCGCGCGCCGGGAAAGCTGCGGGCGGCGAGGATGATGTTTCGCCCGGTGCCGCAGCCGAGCTCCAGCACCGTGCCGCCCGGCGGAACGTCCAGCCCTGATATCAGCCGGTCGCGGCCGAGCAGATAATATTTGCGGGTCAGGTCGTAGATGTGACGCTGCCAGCGGTAGACACCGTCCATCAGTTCGGCGTGATTGGCCGGCAGCTCGGTAGTGCTCATGAGGCGCGCTTCACGTACAGATGAAAGCCGCCATAGATTGCCGAGCGGTCGCGGGTGGAGAATTCGCGCGAGGCATCGCTCTCGTAGCTCCACTGGTCGAGCAGGGAAGCGGAGACGCGGCCCGGCAGCAGACTTGGCTCGGCCGCAGTGCGGAAGATGACACGCGCGCCGGCGGAGGCGGTGCGGGTGATTTCCGACCACAGCGCATTGAGCTGGTCGTCGGTCATCCAGTCCTGCGCGTCGAGCAGGATGAAACGGTCGACGGAACCCGCGTCCTTGCCTGCCAGGAATTCGATCAGATTGGCATGATGAATGGCGACGCGGTCTACATTGCCGCGAATGGCCTCATAGTTCTGCCTTTCAAGATAGGCGGGCAGGGCGGCTTCGCCGGGTTGGGGGTAGCGCCTGGCAAAGGCTTGCCAAGCGAAATAGTTGTTTTTCAATGGAAAATCGCAGGCGAGCTTTTCCAGCCGGGCTTTCAGCACACTGGCCATGGTGCCGTCGCCGGACGTGATGAGAGAGTCATATTGCGCCGGCGGGATGCCGAGGCCGAACAGCGAGGCCTTGCGCGAGGTCGCCCATTTCAAAAGCGGCTTTTCGAACACCGGGGCCAGCTCCTGGTGGAAGAAGCGGCGCTGCTCGCCAATGTTCCTGGCCTGCATGATGCCGGCGGGGTCGACGCCGAAGAATTTAGCCGTGCGGTGGCCCATGGCGATGAACAGGCCAAGCAGGCCGGTCTGGTAGAAATTGCGGTCGAAGACGGCGATGCGCCTGATGCCGCGCCAGTTGCGGCGCTCCCAATAGTGGCGGCTGACCGGATCGAGATGCGGCGCGATGAAGCGGTCGTAAGCCTGAGAATTGTGGTCGTTGCCGGCGGCACCGAAGAAGCGAAACAGGTCGCCCTGCGAAGGCAGGTGGCGCACCGCCTCCAGCTTCATGCGGTTCAGGGCTATGTGAGCGGCATTGAGATCGACGGCGTCGATCCTGGCCGGCGACCGGGTGAGATAGGCCAGGATATTGCAACCGCCGGAGGCAATAGTGACGACGCGGTGGCCTTCGCCAAGCTGCATTGCGTCCATGTCGACATCGGGATCTTCCCAGATCTGCGGATAGACCAGGCCCGAAAACAGGAAGGCGAACAGCCGTTCGGAAATTCCTGCCTTCGACAGGGGGCGGTTCTGGTAGACGGCTTTTCCAACTTCCTTGCCACGGCGAAAGATCAGATCTGCGGAAACGTCCGTCATGGCAAGGTGATTCCCCATTTGCTTTGCCGCAAGCGGGTAACGCCCGGCTATGACAGGTGGATGACAGCGATCCGCACAGGGGAGCGCAAAGCTGTTTCACCCCCGGGGAGGCGCAAGGGGAGGATGCGAGCGATGTTACATGCGGAAACGCATCGTTACGAAACCCATGGCTGAGTGATGCATTTCCTTCTCGACCGTTCACTGCAACGTGAGCGTGTGTTGAAGGAGAGATATCATGAAAAAACTCATTCTTGCGTCGGTGTCCGCGCTTGCGCTGCTCGGCGTCGCTGCATGCAGCGACAGCGGCACGGGGACGGATAACACCACCACCCAGAGCACCAATCCGCCGGCCGAGCAGCCAATGAAACCTGCGGCGCCCGCGGATAATTCGACCAAGCCTGCCGAGCCGGCTCCGGCAACGCCCGCTCCTGCGCCCGCGCAGTAGTCCATTAGTACCTGTGTTCTGGCGAAGGGCCGGCGTCATGCCGGCCCTTCGCCCAGGCGGGTAGTGGTTCCGACACGAGATCGATTGTCGTCGGAGGTATGATGCCGGCCGTTATTGGCTTGATAGCGGGGACCGGTTGGCTCTAAGAAGCGGCCATGTCGATTTGGGACCGCCTCGGCGACTTCATCACGCGGATTTCGTCCTCAGCCTCGTCGGGCGTCGCCGACGTGGTCGAGGCTGTACGCACCGTTTTTTCCGGCGATGCGGATTTGCGCCGTCGCGTCGCTTTCTCGGTGGCGATGATTGCGCTCTCGGCCAAGATGGCCAAGGCCGACGGGGTCGTCACCCAGGATGAGATACGCGCCTTCCAGGAAATATTCGAGGTGCCGCCAAAGGAGACGCGCAACGTGGCGCGGCTCTATGATCTAGCCAAACGTGACGTTGCCGGCTTCGAGACCTATGCCGAGCGCATGGCTCAGCTTTGTGGCTCCGGCCATTCGAACTGCATGATGCTGGAGGATATACTCGATGGCCTGTTCCACATCGCCAAGGCCGACGGGCTGATCCATGAGCGTGAAGGCCAGTTCCTGCACCGCATCGCCGAAATCTTCCGCATAGATGAGGTGCACTACGAGGCGATCCTTGCCAGGCACGTCAATCTTGGTGCGGCCGACCCCTATGTCGTGCTCGGCATCGAGCGCGGCAAGCCGTTCGAGGAGGTCAGGAAACGCTACCGCAAGCTGGTTTCCGACAATCATCCGGACCGGCTGATCGCGCGTGGCCTGCCGCAGGAATTCATCAAGATCGCGACGACGAGGCTCGCGGCGATCAACACCGCCTATGAGATGATCGAGCGGGGCCTGCGGCACGCATGAGCGGCTTCCTGCCCGACGAGCCGAGCGCCGAGGTCAGGGTATCGCCGAATTTCGGGCCACGGCGCGAGACGCTGAAGCCCGACATGATCGTGCTGCACTATACCGGCATGCCGACAGGCGCCGGGGCCGAGGCGTGGCTGTGCGACCCGGCCAGCGAAGTCTCCTCGCACTATCTGGTGCATGAGAACGGCCATATCGTGCAGATGGTCCGGGAAAGCGACCGCGCCTGGCACGCTGGGAAGAGTTCGTGGTTCGGACGCACCGACATCAACTCCTGTTCCGTCGGCATCGAGATCGTCAACCCGGGGCATTCATTGGGTTATCCCGGTTTTCCCAAGCGACAGATCGATGCGGTGATCGGCTTGTGTGCCGGAATTGCCAACCGGCATGCGATTGCCCCCCAGCGGGTGCTGGCGCACTCCGACGTGGCGCCGGGGCGCAAGATCGATCCGGGCGAGAAGTTTCCCTGGCGGGCCCTGTTCGAGGCCGGCGTCGGCCACTTGGTGGCGGCGGCACCGATCAGGCGCGGCGCCGTGCTGAAGACCGGCGACGCTGGCGCCGATGTCGAGGCGCTGCAATCGATGCTGGCGCTCTACGGCTATGGAGTCGAAATAACGGGTGTTTTCGACCAGCAGACGCGGGTCGTGGTCGAGGCTTTCCAGCGTCATTTCCGGCCACGCCGGATCGATGGAGTGGCGGACGGATCGACGATGCGCACGCTTCAACGGCTGCTCGCTTCCCACCCAACTTGACCCTGGGTCAGGATGCCGTCCAAGTAATGCTTTTCCGACATTAAGTTACAAACTGTCACTTAAAGTGACTTGCCCCGCCTTCATTGCGCGCAATTCGGGCTTCAAAGGGCGATCCGTACAGCTTGTCGGATGTCTAACCCCCCGGATGATCCGACATTAATCAAGCAATGCCGCGCGGAAATCTTCGCGCGTTCAGACAGAACAGGATCACATGCAGAAATTGACCGTTGTAACGGCAGCTCTTGCTGCCGGCGTAATGACTTTTGCCTTCGGGGCGGCGAGCGCCGCGCCGCTGAGCCCACGGGCCGATCAGGGGCTCGTCGCAGCGACCGCCAAGGGCAAGGCCATTTCGGCCAAAAGCAGCAAGGATGTGAGGGCGGCGAAGCGGTCTTCCGCGAAAGTGGAGAAGGCGAGCTGGACCAAGGCCAAGAAGCCGAGCACAAAACAGAAGACCAGACGAGGCCGCAAGGCCGTCGACAAAACGACGACGGCATCGATCGGGATCAAGGACGCAGCAGCCTCGACGGCAGCGGTGGCCAGTGGCGATCAGTATTCGGCCATCGTGGCGCGCTATGCCGCGAGCTATGGCGTGCCGGCGTCGCTCGCTCATGCCGTTATCAAGATCGAGAGCAACTATCGGCCGAACCTCGTCGGCGGCGCCGGCGAAATCGGCTTGATGCAGATCAAGCCGGCGACGGCGCGGATGATGGGCTATAGCGGCTCGGCCAATGGGCTTTTCAATCCGGACACCAACATCAAATACGGCATGAAGTATCTTGCCATGGCGCGGGATCTCGGCGGCGGCACGACGTGCGGCACGATCCTGAAATACAATGCCGGCCACGGCGCCACCCGGATGAACCCGGTTTCGGCCGCCTATTGCAGCAAGGTCAAGGTGCAACTGGCGGCTGTCGGATCGCCGGCGTGACAAGAACCGGTCGTAACCGGCTTTTTTGGTTGCGTTTTGTGGCGTGAACCCCTTTATACGCTTGGCCAGCTGGCCGGGCGGCCGCACCAGCAAAAGCCGAAAGGCCGCGGGTGAGGAAAGTCCGGGCTCCATGGAGACACGGTGCCGGCTAATGGCCGGCGGGGGCGACCCCAGGGAAAGTGCCACAGAAAGCAAACCGCCACGACTTGGCTTTGCCGGGTCGGGGCAAGGGTGAAAGGGTGGAGTAAGAGCCCACCGCGCGACTGGCAACAGGAGCGGCACGGTAAACCCCACCGGGAGCAAGACCGAATAGGGGCGGTGCGAGGGGAAACCCTCGAGGGCTGTTTCCGGCTCACCGTCCGGGTAGGTTGCGTGAGGCGCATGGCAATATGCGCCCAAGATGAATGGCCGCCACGTTCTCGCGCCGCAAGGGGCGAGGGCCATACAGAACCCGGCTTACAGGCCAGCTGGCAGTTTTTCTCCGCGATATCGAAAAGAGGCCTTTGCGATCAGCAGGTTGCGCCCTGGGGCGCGCCTGTTGATTCAACGGCTTTTTTGTCGCCTGCCAATCTGCATCCACGGCCGCAGGGGACTTTCTTGAATTCGGTACGATTAAATCGTACCATGCTTCAGCAAGTGGACGAGGAGCGGTCATGGGACAGGTCGATAAACGCAGCATCACCCTCTCGCCGGAACTGGCGGCGGCGGTCGACGATGTGGTCGCCGCTGGTGAATACGCTTCGGCTAGCGAGGTAATCCGCGATGCACTCCGGCAATGGAAGGATCGGCGCGACCTCTTCGGCTATACGGTCGAGGAGTTGCGGAGGCTAGTTCAGGAAGGGATCGACAGCGGGCCGGGACGATTTGAATCGATGGAGGAAATTAAGGCCGAAGCGCGGAGACGCTTGCGATCTGACGGCGCCGCATGAATTTGCTCTCTATCGTCCGGAACGCGCGCACTGAAGACGATCTGATCACGATTTGGCTGCATATTGCGCGCGACAGCGAGGCTGCAGCCGACCGGCTGCTCGACCGCATCGAGGCACGGTGGCAGCAAGTGGCTACCTATCCTTTCTCAGGCGCGCCACGAGACGATATCGCACCGGGTGTTCGCCATCTAATGGTCGGCAATTATCTCACTCTGTATCGAGTTAGGGACGATGTGATCGAAATCCTTCGCGTGCTGCACGGCCATCGCAATGTCGAAGCCAATGACCTCGGTTCGTAATCGTCCGGTCAGCCGGCGATCCTGTCCAGCGACGCCTCTATCGCCTTCCAGAGCTCTTCCACCGGCTCACAGCCTACAGAAAGGCGAACGAAGCCGGGCGATACCGCATCGCCTCGTTTCGAACGCCGCTCGGCGGAGGTGTGGACGCCGCCGAAGGATGTCGCGGCCTGCATCAATTCGCAGTTGTTGATGAAATCCTCGGCCTTCTGCTCCGAAGCGAGTTCGAAGGAAACAAGGAAGCCGAAGCGTTCCATCTGGGCACGGGCAAGATTGTGCGAAGGATCGCCTTCCAGGCCGGGATAGCGCAGGCCCGTGATCGCCGGGTGACCTTGCAGGCGCCGCGCGATCACTTCCGCCGAGGAGCACATGCGGTCGAAGCGCACGTCGAGCGTTTCGAGGCCACGATGCACAAGCCACGCTTCGAACGGCCCTGGAATGCCGCCGGACGTTTCGCGCCAATCCGTCACCGCGGCGATGATGTCGGCGTTGCGGCTCGCGACATGGCCGAACAGCACGTCGGAGTGGCCGTTGGGCGCCTTAGTGTCCGCGGCGATGACAATATCCGCGCCATGGTCGAGCGGGCGCTGGCCGAAAGGCGTCATGGTCGTATTATCAACGACAAGCAGTGCGCCCGCTTTGTGTGCGGCCGCGGCCACCGCCGCGATATCGCATATGTCCAGCCCCGGATTAGCGGGCGTCTCTACGAAAGCGAGACGATAGCCTTCGAAACCGCCATCGAGGAAGGTCGAGGTTGGCCTCACATCGTAGGCGATGCCGAGTGGTTTCAAGAAGCGTTCGGCCAGTGCCCTTGTCGTGTGATAGCCATCCGAAGGCAGAAGAATGCGGTCGCCGGTCTTGAGGACAGCGAAAAATGCCGCCGAAATCGCCGCCATTCCGGAAGGAAAGGCGACGCAGGGCGCGTCTTCCAGATGCGCCAGCATATGTTCTACCGCATCCCAGGTCGGATTGCTGAAACGGCCATACTGGTTGAAACCGGTGGCGTCGCCAGGCGCGTGAAAGATGGCAGCCATGGTGAGTGGCAGGGGGATGGAATCGCCGACGGCAAGTGCGTTGCGACGGAGGTGGGCAAGAGCCGCGGCGCGCGACCGTGCTGTTTCAGACATCGACATTCCAACCCTCTTGGTGACCCTGGACGTGTGGTGAGACGCTATGCCCGGCAACAGCTCGCGACAAGGCGCGTCCGGTTGGGCCAAGCGGCTCTAAACGCTTCGTTAGGCTTAATGATCCATAAAGACGAGACGTGTTTTCAAAGCCGCTTCCATCGGTCGCGACTGCATGTTGTGAAGCCTGTTCCCGTTGACGCCCATAACACCCCATGATATCCCATATCGATACCAAAGCCTTCGTTCCGCGTCAGAGTGAAGCGTACGCCAATCGGGCAGCCGCGGCGGCTGCGCGTTTGCCGGTTTTCGCCCCTGTCACGGAGGCGGGTTCAGGGCAGGGAACGCGTAGCGGTGGCGCGTGCAACACGACGAAGAGGGGTGCGGCGGCGCAAGCGGCCGTGACGTGTGATGGACCGGTTTCTGTCGAACACGGTGAGCAGGATCGATGCGAAGGGGCGGGTGTCCGTTCCTGCGCATTTTCGCGCCGTCGTTCAGAAACGCGGCTATTCGGATCTATACGCGCTGCGTTGCCTGGATCTGCCGGCCATGGATGTCGGCGGGCCCGACCTGCTCGACCGCTACGAGCAGCGCATCGCGCTCGAGGATCCGTTCCAGCAGACGGCGGACGACATGTCGTTCTTCTGCCATGGCGACGGAACATTCCTGAAGCTGGACCAGGATGGTCGCATCACGATCAGCGACTTCATCCGCGAACATGCCGGCCTTTCGGCGGAAGTAGCCTTTGTCGGGCGCGGCAATTTCTTTCAGATCTGGGAGCCGGGACGGCTTGCGGCCTACGGAGCGCAGGCGCGGGCCCGGCTTTTGCAGCTTCGGCAGGGGACGAAGCCTGGGGAGCGACCGGAATGACGGTGGGCCACGGCGATGATATCAACGCCGTTGGCGGACTGGCCCGCCACATTCCGGTCCTCCTTGCCGAAGTGTTGCAGGCGCTCTCGCCAGCGGAAGGGGACGTCATCGTCGACGGCACGTTCGGCGCCGGCGGCTACACCAAGGCCATCCTGGCGGCCGGCGCGTCCGTGGTTGCCATTGATCGCGATCCGGATGCCATAGCGGCTGGTCGCAATCTCGAAGCCCAATCAGGCGGCCGCCTGCGATTGGTGCAGGCGCCATTCTCGATGCTGGACCAGCATGTCGAAAGTGCCGACGGCGTCGTGCTCGACATCGGCGTTTCCTCGATGCAGCTCGACCAGGCGGAGCGCGGGTTTTCGTTCCGCGTCGATGGGCCTCTCGACATGCGCATGGCGCAGGCGGGCCTCAGCGCCGCAGATGTCGTCAACAACTTCAAGCCGGGCGATCTTGCCCGCATCTTCGGCTTCCTCGGGGAGGAGCGCCACGCCGGGCGCATCGCGCGCATGATCGAAGCGCGTCGCGAAAAGCGTCCGTTCGAGCGCACGCTGGAGCTTGCCGACGCCATCGAGACGCATATCGGCCGGGCGCCGAAGGACAAGATCCATCCCGCCACCCGCGTCTTTCAGGCGCTGCGCATCTTCGTCAATGACGAGCTCGGTGAGTTGGCCAAGGCGCTGTTCGCCGCCGAGCGGGCGCTGAAGCCGGGCGGACGACTTGCCGTGGTGACATTCCATTCGCTGGAGGACCGCATCGTCAAGCGCTTCATTGCCGATCGCTCCGACGCCGCGAGCGGCTCGCGCCACATGCCGGAGGCACGGGCACGCAGTGCCACCTTCAGCAAGTCCGGCGGCGGCGTGACGCCGGGTGAGGCCGAGACTGCGGCCAACCCGCGCGCCCGCTCGGCAAGGCTGCGCGCCGCCATCCGCACCGATGCGCCGGCGCGTGCCGGCGATTTTTCGATTTTCGGCCTTCCAAAACTTCCCGGCCCAAAACTTCCCGGCATCGAGCAGCCGGGGGAGAGGTAAGCACGTGTTTCGTTCCAGCGACATCGTCCTCATCGCCGTCATGGTCTCGGCGGCGGCCCTGACCTACAAAACCAAGCGCGAGGCCGAGGACCAATTGGCTGCAGTGCAGAAGATCCATGCTGAGATACGCTACGAGGAGGACACGATCGACCTGCTCAAGGCCGACTGGAGCCTGCTCACCCAGCCATCGCGGCTACAGAAGCTCGCCGAGCTCTACAAGTCGCAGCTTGAACTAGAGCCGGTCAGCGCGCACCAGATCGTCGGCCTCGGCGACCTGCCAGCCAAAACCCTCGACATCCAGGACATCCTGAACGGGCGCCAAGGCGGCATGGCAGACAATTCCGGCAACACACCCTCGGACGGCAAGGATCCCATCGTGACCGGAGGCATCGCCCAATGATCGGCAAACTGCTGAAACGTCGCCCCAGGGCCAGCGAAGACGGTTCAATCGTGGTCGATGGCGCCCGCAAGGCGACCGGAGGCAAGGGCAAGGCGCGCATCGTCATGACGATGGCGGTGTTCTTCGGTATCTTCTCGATCATTTCCGGGCGGCTTGTCTATCTCGGCTTCCAGACCCCCGACATGTCGGGCGGCCCGCAGAGCCGGGTGACGGCCTCGCGACCCGACATTGTCGACCGCAACGGCGAGGTGCTGGCGACGGACATCAAGACGGCATCGCTGTTTGCAGAGCCGCGCCGCATCGTCGACGCCGACGAGGCGATCGAAAAGCTGTCGACGGTGCTGCCGGAGATCGATTACGAGCAGACCTACCATAAGCTGAAGAGCGGCGCCGGCTTCGTCTGGCTGCAGCGGCAGCTGACGCCCAAGCAGCAGGCCGACATCATGCAGCTCGGCATTCCCGGTTTCGGCTTCCGCACCGAGAAGCGCCGTTTCTACCCCAGTGGTGAAACCTCGTCCTACATTGTCGGCCTGACCAATATCGACAATCAAGGCATCTCCGGCATGGAGAAATATATCGACGAGCAGGGCCTGAGCGATCTGCAGGCGTCGGGCCTGGCGGTGGCGAAGGATCTCAAGCCGGTGAAGCTCTCGATCGATCTGCGCGTCCAGCATGTGGTGCGCGACGAGATTGCCGCCGGCCTGGAGCGCTATCGCGCCATGGGCGCGGGCGCCGTCGTGCTCAACGTCAAGACCGGCGAAGTGGTGGCCATGGCCTCGGTGCCGGATTTTGATCCGAACAATCCCTACAATGCACAAGACAAGGACCGGCTGAACCGGATGTCGGCGGGGCTCTATGAGATGGGCTCGACCTTCAAGAGCTTCACATCAGCCATGGCGCTCGATTCCGGCAAGGCGACGATGGCGAGCCGCTTCGACGCTTCGCATCCAATCCGGGTCGGCCATCAGGCCATTCACGATTTCCACGGCAAGAACCGCGTGCTGTCGTTGCCGGAGGTGTTCCTCTATTCATCCAACATCGGGTCGGCCAGGGAGGCCGAACTGGTCGGCATCGAGGCGCACCGCGAATTCCTGCATCGTCTTGGCATCTTGGACAAGATGCAGACCGAACTGCCGGAAGTCGCCCGTCCGACTGAGCCGAAGGTCTGGAAACAGGTCAACTCGTTCACCATCGCCTTCGGTCATGGCGTGTCGACGACACCGTTGCAGGCGGCTGTCGGCTGCGCGGCGCTGATCAATGGCGGATATCTGATGGAGCCGACATTCCTGGTCCGCAGCCAGCAGGACGCGATGGCGGCGGCCAAGAAAGTGGTAGCCGACAAAACGGTCGAGGGCATGCGCTATCTCTACATGCTCAACGCCGAGAAGGGCTCGGCCAGAAATGCCAGGGTCCCCGGCTACCGCGTTGGCGGCAAGACCGGAACAGCCGAGAAGGTCATCAATGGCCGCTACTCGAAGGAGTTGAATTTCAATACGTTCGTCGCCGCATTCCCGATGGACGATCCGCAATATCTCGTGTTTACGATTGCCGATGCTCCGCACCCGGAAAAGCCGGGCATGACGGACGTCGCGGCCGCGAATGCCGGGGTCATGGCCGGCAATATCATCAGGCGTTCCGCGGCCATGCTTGGCGTGAAGCCAGATTTCAGCCATGAAAATGGTGCAACGCTGGTTTCCTATCAATGATTCTTAGGGCGCGCCGGCAACTGCGCGCTATTTTGTTGCGGTGAACGGAACTCGATGAAGCTCAAAAATCTAACCGGTATCCTGCCAGTCGAAGGAACAGCTTCCGCCGATCTGGAGGTTACCGGCATCTCTTCGGATTCCCGCCAGGTAAAACCCGGCGTCGTCTTTTTCGCGCTCGCTGGAAGCAAGGCGGATGGCGCCGCCTATGCCGCGGACGCCGCCGCACGAGGGGCTGCCGCGATCGTCGCGGGCAAGGACAGCGCCCTTGGCGGACTGCCAGTTCCAGTGTTGGCCGTCGATGACCCGCGCCTGGCGCTGGCCCTGAGCGCGGCCCGTTATTTCGGCAAACAGCCGCAGATGATGGTGGCCGTCACCGGCACCAGCGGCAAGACCTCGGTCGCCGCTTTCGTCAGGCAGATCTGGGAGCAAGCCGGCTTTGCCGCGGCCTCGATCGGCACCACCGGCGTGGTGGCGCCGGGCCGCAACGATTATGGCTCGCTGACGACGCCAGATCCCGTCGCCTTGCATCAGCTGTTGCTTGAACTGGCGGACGCCGGCGTCACCCATGCTTCCATGGAGGCCTCCAGCCATGGTCTCGACCAGCGCCGTCTCGACGGCGTCAGGCTGGCCGCCGGCGGCTTCACCAATCTCGGCCGCGACCACATGGACTACCATCCGACGGTCGAGGACTATCACCGGGCCAAGCTGCGTCTGTTTGATGCGCTGCTGCCGAAGGGCGCGCCGGCCGTGATCTTCGCCGACGATCCGTGGTCGGCGCCAACCATCCAGGCGGCGAAGGCCGCAAGGCTCGACGTGCTGACGGTCGGCCGCCACGGCGATTTCCTGACGCTGAAGCGGGTCGAGCATGAGCGCCACCGCCAGCGTGCCGAGGTCGAGGCCGACGGGATGCTCTACGAGATCGACCTGCCGCTGGCCGGCGATTTCCAGATAGCCAACGCGCTGGTTTCGGCCGGGCTTGCCATCTCCACGGGAACGCCAGTCGCCAAGGCCTTGAAGGCGTTGGAGAAACTCAAGGGCGCACCCGGCCGGCTCGACCTTGTCGGGACGACTGCAAACGGCGCGCCGGTCTATGTCGATTATGCGCATAAGCCGGACGCGCTGGAAAACGTGCTTGCCTCGGTGCGCCCGTTCACCACCGGCCGGGTCATCGTCGTGTTCGGCTGCGGCGGCGACCGCGATCGCGGTAAGCGGCCGATCATGGGCGAGATCGCGACGCGGCTCGCCGACGTCGTCATCGTCACCGACGACAATCCGCGCTCGGAAGTGCCGGAGACGATCCGGGCCGCGATCCTTGCCGCCGCTCCCGGCGCGATCGAGATCGGTGACCGGCGCGCGGCGATCCACGAGGCCGTTGCCATGTTGCATGCCGGGGACACGCTGATCGTGGCCGGCAAGGGTCATGAGGAAGGCCAGACGATCGGCACCGAGACCCTGCATTTCTCCGACCACGAAGAAGTCCGTGCCGCGCTGCTGGAGCGTGCCGCATGAATTTGCTGTGGACATCCGAGACGCTGGTCGCCGCCATGGACGGGCGACCGATCGGGCCGATGCCGGACGGCATATCGGGCATTTCGATCGACAGCCGCAGCCTTCAGCCGGGCGACGCTTTCTTCGCCATCAAGGGCGAGGCGATGGACGGCCATGATTTCGCGACCGCCGCCATCAAGGCCGGAGCCGGGGTGCTGGTCGTGGCCGAAGGCAAGCTGCCGTCGCTTGGCCGGCTGACGGCGCCGATGATCGTCGTCGAGGACGTGCTGGTGGCACTGGAAAAGCTCGGTGTCGCATCGCGCGACCGTTCCCAGGCCAGGATCATCGCGGTGACCGGTTCGGCGGGCAAAACGACCACCAAGGAAGCGCTGCGCCACGTGCTGTCGGCGGTCGGCAAGGTGCATGCCTCGGTGCAGTCGTTCAACAACCATTGGGGCGTGCCGCTCACCTTGGCGCGCATGCCGGCCGATTGCGACTATGCCGTGTTCGAGATCGGCATGAACCATCCCGACGAGATCAGGCCGCTGGTCAAGATGGTAAGGCCGCATGTCGCCATCGTCACCATGATCGCGGCCGCGCATCTCGGCTTCTTCCGAAATCTGGACGAGATCGCCAAGGCGAAGGCCGAGATTTTCGAAGGGCTGGAACCTGGCGGCGCGGCGATCCTCAACCGCGACGACGCGCGTTTCAAGCTTCTCGACAAGATGGCGCACGCCGCCGGCGTCGAGCATGTCTATGGGTTCGGCGAGAACGCGCGCTCAACCTTCAGACTGGTCAAATGCGAAGTCCATGCCGATCATTCCGACATTGCCGCCAGGATCGGCGGTCACGAGGTGACGGCTCGCATCGGCGCGCCCGGCCGCCACATGGTGCAGAACATTCTGGCAGTCCTCGGCGCGGCCCGTCTGGTCGGTGCCGATCTCGACAAGGTTGCCCTAGCGCTGGCCGATCTCTCGGCCGAGCGCGGCCGCGGCAAACGCTATGTGCTGCGTCATCCCGGTGGCTCGACTTCGAGCCATCCCGGTGGCCCGACTTCAAGCCACCCCGGTGGACCGATCACGCTGATCGACGAAAGCTACAACGCCAACCCCGCCTCGATGGCGGCCGCCATGGCGCTGCTCAACGCGACGCCGGTGACGGGCGAAGGCCGCCGCATCGCCGTGCTGGGCGATATGCTGGAGCTAGGCGAGTATTCGGCCAAGCTGCATGCTGCACTTGCCGGTCTCATCGTCGGCACCGGCACACAGACCGTCTTTCTCGGGGGGCCGGAGATGCGGGCGCTGGCGGAAGCGCTGCCGGGCGAGATCAGGACGGAATACCGCGCCGGCGCCGAAGAATTGAAGCCGGTGCTGCTTGCCGCGCTGAGGCCAGGCGACGTGGTGATGATCAAATCGTCGAAGGGCATCGGCTTTGCAAAGCTGGTCGATGCGTTGCTGGGCAAGTTCCCGGCTGAAACGACAATCGGCAAACAGACCTAGGGTCAAGTCGGGGACGAAAAGCGCATGTTCACACTGCTCGTCGATTTCGCGGACAAGATCTCGGTCTTCAATGTCTTCCGCTACATCACCTTCCGTACCGGCGGGGCGCTGATCACCTCGGCGCTGATTGTCTTCATCTTCGGGCCGACCATCATCAATTCGCTCAGGTTGCGCCAGGGCAAGGGCCAACCGATCCGCGCCGACGGGCCACAGACCCATTTCAAGAAGGCCGGCACGCCGACCATGGGCGGACTGATGATCCTGTCCGGCATCATCGGCTCATCGTTGCTATGGGCGAACCTGTCGAGCATCTATGTCTGGGTGGTGTTGCTGGTGACGCTGGGCTTCGGCTCGATCGGCTTCTACGACGACTATCTGAAGGTGACGAAACAGTCGCATCTCGGCTTTTCCGGCAAAGCACGGCTGGCGCTCGAATTCGTCATCGCCGGCATCGCCGCCTGGGCGATCATGCATAATGGCCAGGCGCCGTTCTCCTCGTCGCTGACATTCCCCTTCGCCAAGGAATTCCTGATTAATCTCGGCTGGTTCTTCGTCCCGTTCTCCTGCTTCGTCATCGTGGGGGCGGGCAATGCGGTGAACCTCACCGACGGCCTGGATGGCCTGGCGATCGTACCGATCATGATCGCGGCTGCGTCCTTCGGCGTCATTGCCTATCTCTCCGGCAATGCGGTGTTCGCCGAGTATCTGCAGATCCATTTCGTGCCCGGCACCGGCGAACTGGCTGTTGTGCTAGGCGCGGTCATCGGCGCCGGCCTCGGCTTTCTCTGGTTCAACGCGCCGCCGGCGGCGATCTTCATGGGCGACACCGGCTCGCTGGCCATGGGCGGGCTGATCGGCACCGTTGCGGTCGCCACCAAGCACGAGATCGTGCTGGTCATCGTCGGCGGGCTGTTCGTGGTCGAGATCCTGTCCGTCATCATCCAGGTCGGCTACTTCAAGATGACCGGCAGGCGTGTGTTCCTAATGGCGCCGATCCATCACCACTTCGAAAAGCTCGGCTGGACCGAAAGCCAGGTGGTGATCCGCTTCTGGATCATCGCCGTCATCCTGGCGCTGGTCGGCCTTTCCACCCTCAAGCTCAGATAGGCGCGCCCCGTGATTCCCGCCGCATCCTTCGCAGGCAAGCGTGTTTCGCTCTTCGGGCTCGGCGGCTCGGGGATCGCGACCGCGCACGCGCTGATCGAGGGCGGGGCTGAGGTTCTGGCCTGGGACGATAATCCAGGCAGTGTCGCCAAGGCGGCCGAAGCGGGTATTGCAACCGCCGACCTGCGTGGCGCCAACTGGGCCGGTTTCTCAGCTTTCGTGCTGTCGCCCGGCGTGCCGCTGACGCATCCCAAGCCGCACTGGACGGTGGAACTGGCGCGCGGTTCGGGTGTCGAGATCATCGGCGACGTCGAGCTTTTCTGCCGCGAGCGGACGCTCGGCGCGCCAGCCGCCCCATTCATCGCCATCACCGGCACCAACGGCAAGTCGACGACCACGGCGCTGACGGCGCATATATTGAAGGCTTCCGGCCGCGATACGCAGATGGGCGGCAATATCGGCCGCGCCGTGATGACACTCGATCCGCCGCAACCCGACCGGCACTATGTCGTCGAATGCTCGTCCTACCAGATCGACCTCGCACCATCGATCAATCCGACGGCCGGCGTCCTGCTCAATTTGACGCCGGATCACCTCGACCGTCACGGCACCATGCAGCATTACGCTTCGATCAAGGAGCGGCTGGTTGCCGGCAGCGAGACCGCGATCGTCGGCATCGACGATTCCTGGTGTGCGCAGATTGCCGAACGGCTGGAGCGGGCGGGGCGGCACGTCATCCGCATTTCGAAGCGGCTGCCGCTGACCGACGGCTATTTCGCCGATGGCACCAATTTGATGGAAGCGGTGCATGGCCGCTACAGCCGGGTCGCCTTCCTCGAAGGCATCGGCTCGCTGCGCGGGCAGCACAATGCGCAAAACGCGCTTGCCGCGGTGGCCGCCTGCCTCAAGGTCGGGCTCGACCTCGGCGAGATCCAGTCCGGACTGGAAAGCTTTCCGGGCCTGGCGCATCGCATGGAGCAGGTCGGCCGCAAGGACCACGTGCTGTTCGTCAACGATTCCAAGGCGACCAACGCCGATGCGGCGGCACCCGCGCTGTCGAGCTTTTCACGCATCTACTGGATCGCCGGCGGCCTGCCCAAGGAAGGCGGCATCGAGCCGCTGCGCGGCTTCTTCCCGCGTATCGCCAAGGCCTATCTGATCGGCGAGGCAGCGCCGGCCTTTTCGGCGACGCTGGGCGAGGCGGTGCCGTATGAGATATCGGGCACGCTTGCAGCCGCGGTCGAGCATGCCGCGCATGATGCGGCCAAGGACGATGGCGGCGAGGCGGTGGTGCTGTTGTCGCCGGCCTGCGCCAGTTTCGACCAGTTCAAGAATTTCGAGGTCCGCGGCGAAGCCTTCAGGCAAGCTGCGAATGCTATCGAGGGCGTCAAACCCATCGGAGGGGCACGATAATGCAGAGCCGTCTCGACAAAAGCCCGGTTGCGACCTGGTGGTGGACCATCGATCGCTGGTTCCTGGCGGCGTTCCTGTCGCTGATGGGGCTGGGCATAGTTTTGTCCTTCGCCGCAAGTCCCGCGGTCGCCGAACGCATCGGCCTCGACAGTTTCCATTTCGCGACCAGGCAGATCATCTTCACCGTGCCGGCGCTCGGCGTGATGCTGGCGGTGTCCTTCCTCGATTCCAGAGAAATCCGGCGCATGGCGCTGATCATGCTGTGCCTGATGCTGGTGCTGATGGTGGCGGTGCTCTACATCGGCGTCGAGGTGAAAGGCGCGCGGCGCTGGGTGTCGCTTGCCGGCCTGTCGATCCAGCCCTCGGAGTTTTTGAAACCCGCCTTTGTCATCATGTGCGCCTGGCTGTTCGCCGAACACAAGCGCCAGCCCGACATTCCGGGCAATCTCTTCGCCATGTTGCTCTTGGTACTGGTCGTATCGCTGCTGGTGGCGCAGCCGGACCTCGGCCAGACCATGCTGACGACCGGCACCTGGGGCATCATGTTCTTCATGGCGGGGCTGCCATGGCTGTGGATCGTCGTGCTCGGAGCGGCCGGCGTCGGCGGCGTCTTTGCCGCCTATACGGTATTTCCGCACGTCGCCCTGCGTATCGACAAGTTCCTCACTGGCGAAGGCGACACGTTCCAGGTCGATATGGGCCGCGACGCATTGATCAATGGCGGCTGGTTCGGCGTTGGGCCGGGCGAGGGCACCGTCAAGCGGGTCATCCCCGACAGCCATGCCGATTTCGTCTTTTCGGTCGCGGGCGAGGAATTCGGATTGATCATGTGTTTCTTCATCATGTCCATCTTCGCCTTCATCGTGCTGCGCGGCCTCAACACGGCGCTGAAGGAGCATGACGATTTCACCCGCTATGCGGTCGGCGGCCTCGTCACCGTGTTCGGCCTGCAGGCAGTCATCAACATGTGCGTCAACCTGCAGCTGGTGCCGGCCAAGGGCATGACGCTGCCGTTCATCTCCTATGGCGGCTCTTCGCAGATTGCCATCGCCATCTCGATGGGAATGGTGCTGGCGCTGACGCGCAAGCGACCGGAAAAGCGCAAGCAGGTGGGCTTTGCCTTGCCACAGCGCGCCATGCCGGCGGAGTGACATGGCCAGAGGCGTTATCCTTCTCTCGGCGGGCGGAACCGGCGGACATCTGTTTCCGGCCGAGGCACTGGCGCATGAGTTGAACGCGCGTGGCTGGACGGTGCATCTGGCGACCGACGACCGCGCTGAGCGCTTTGCCGGCCACTTCCCGGCCGCCGCCATCCACCCGATCCAGTCCGCGACGCTGGGCTCCAAAAATCCTGTTGCCCTGCTTGGCGCTTTCTGGAAAATCTGGCGCGGCGTGCGCCAGGCGTCCGTCATCATCGGCAGGATCAAGCCCGATACCGTGGTCGGCTTTGGCGGCTATCCGACCTTGCCGCCGCTCTACGCCGCGACGCGGCGCAAGGTGCCGACGCTGATCCACGAGCAGAACGCGGTGATGGGACGCGCCAACCGGGCGCTGGCCAGCCGCGTCGATGCAATTGCCGGTGGCTTCCTGCCCCAAGACGAAAGCGCCGTCGGCGCCAAGACGGTGACGACAGGCAATCCGGTTCGCCCACAGGTGCTCGAAGCCGCAAAGACCGCCTACGTCGCCTCGGCCGGAGATGATCCCTTCCGCCTGCTGGTGTTCGGCGGCAGCCAGGGCGCGCAGTTCTTCTCCGATGCGGTGCCGGCGGCCGTCGCCTTGCTCCCCGACGCACTCCGCAAGCGGCTGGTGATCACGCAGCAGGCTCGGGCCGATGACGTCGGGCGGGTGAAGGCGGCCTATGCAGCGCTCGGTGTCGTTGTCGAGGTCTCGCCCTTCTTCAGCGACATGGCGGCGCGTATAGCGGCCGCACAGCTGGTTATGTCGCGCTCCGGCGCGTCGACCGTCTCGGAAATCGCCGTCATCGGGCGACCGGCGCTGCTGGTGCCCTATCCCTATGCGCTCGATCACGACCAGGCCGCGAACGCAGCCGCTCTTGCGGCCGCCGGCGGTGGCGAGGTGGAGCCGCAATCCTCACTTTCGCCCGAGCGCATCGCGGCGTTGATCGGCGCCCTGATGGCCGAGCCCGAACGGCTCACGGCAATGGCTGCCGCGGCGAAGTCGGTCGGCAAACCGGATGCCGCACGGTTGCTCGCCGATCTCACAGAGGCTATTGCGTCCCGCAAAACCGTTTCGGATTTTAAGAAGGGAACGCACGCATGAAGATGCCGCAGACCATAGGCCTCGTGCATTTCATCGGCATTGGCGGCATCGGCATGAGCGGCATCGCCGAAGTGCTGCACAATCTCGGCTACAAGGTGCAGGGGTCCGACCAGGCCGACAGCGCCAATGTGCAGCGGCTGCGCGACAAGGGGATCGAATGCTTTGTCGGCCACAGGGAAGAAAACCTCGGCGATGCCGAAGTGGTGGTTGTCTCGACGGCTATCAAGAAATCCAACCCCGAACTGAAGGCGGCACGGGAGAAATTGCTGCCGATCGTGCGCCGCGCCGAAATGCTGGCCGAACTGATGCGCTTCCGCCAGGCAGTGGCGATCGGCGGCACGCACGGCAAGACGACGACGACCTCGATGGTAGCGACGCTGCTCGAAGCCGGCGGGCTCGACCCGACCGTCATCAATGGCGGCATCATCAACGCCTATGGCACCAATGCGCGCATGGGGGACGGCGAGTGGATGGTGGTCGAAGCCGACGAGAGCGACGGGACCTTCCTCAAGCTGCCGGCCGATATCGCCGTCGTCACCAATATCGATCCCGAACATCTCGATCACTACGGCAGTTTCGAGAAGGTGCGCGAAGCCTTCCGCCAGTTCGTCGAGAACGTGCCGTTCTACGGCTTCGGCGTCATGTGCACCGACCACCCGGAGGTGCAGGCGCTGGTCGGCCGAATCGAGGATCGCCGCGTCATCACCTATGGCGAGAACGCGCAGGCCGACGTGCGCTTCACCAACCATCGCATGGCCGGCGCGACCTCGGAATTCGACGTGGTGATCCGCGACCGCAAGGGACGCGGCCAGACGACGATATCGGATTTGCGCCTGCCGATGCCCGGCCGCCACAACGTTTCCAATGCGACGGCGGCGATCGCGGTGGCGCATGAGCTCGGCCTGTCGGCCGAGGCGATCAAGAAAGGCCTGTCGTCCTTCGCCGGCGTCAAGCGTCGCTTCACCCAAACCGGCTCCTGGAATGGCGTCGAAGTGTTCGACGATTACGGCCACCATCCGGTCGAGATCGCTGCGGTGCTGAAAGCCGCGCGCAGCGCCACCAAGGGCCGCGTCATCGCCATTGCCCAGCCGCACCGTTTTACCCGGCTGCATGATCTGTTCAATGAATTCTCCGCCTGCTTCAACGACGCCGACACGGTGATGGTGGCGCCGGTCTACGCCGCCGGCGAGGAGCCGATCGAAGGCGTGACCTCGGATGCGCTGGTGTCGCGCATCCGGGCCGGCGGCCATCGCGACGCGCGCTACATCGAGGGTCCGGAAGCAATAGCGCCTGTTGTCCGTGATCTGGCCAGGCCCGGCGACTTCGTCGTCTTCCTCGGCGCCGGCAACATCACGCAATGGGCCTATGCGCTGCCCAAGGAGCTGGCCGTCTCATGATGCAGGGCCAGGCGCTGATCGACAGACTTGGCGGCCGGCTTGCCGGCCTGCGCGGCCGCATCACGCCGAATGCCGAGATGGACAAGATCACCTGGTTCCGCGCCGGAGGACTGGCCGAGGCGCTCTTTCAGCCAGCGGACGAGGCGGATCTCGCTGCTTTCCTGAAAGCGGTTCCCGAAGAGATACCGCTGACCATAGTCGGCGTCGGCTCGAACTTGCTTGTGCGCGATGGGGGTATTCCGGGTTTCGTGATAAGGCTGTCGGCCAAGGGGTTCGGTGAAACCGAAATTGTTTCGCCGGCATCGATCAAGGCTGGCGCGGCCACGCCCGACAAGCGCATCGCCGCGGTGGCGCTGGAAGCCGGCATCGGCGGCTTCCATTTCTACCACGGCATACCGGGCGCCATCGGCGGGGCGCTGAGGATGAACGCCGGCGCCAATGGCGTCGAGACGCGCGAGCGCGTCGTCGAGGTGCGTGCGCTCGACCGCAAAGGCAACGTCCAGACGCTGAGCAATGCCGATATGGGCTATGCCTACCGGCACTCGTCGGCACCGTCCGGGCTGATCTTCACCTCGGCCATTTTCGAGGGCTTTGCTGAGGACAAGGCAGTGATCAAGGCGGCGATGGACGCGGTGCAGAACCATCGCGAGACGGTGCAGCCGATCCGCGAGAAGACCGGTGGCTCGACCTTCAAGAATCCTGAAGGCACCTCAGCCTGGAAAGAGATCGACAAGGCAGGGTGCCGCGGCCTGCTGATCGGCGGCGCGCAGATGTCGCCCATGCACTGCAATTTCATGATCAACACCGGGACAGCGACCGGCTACGAACTCGAATATCTCGGCGAAACGGTGCGCACGCGGGTGCTCGAACATTCCGGCATCCGGCTGCACTGGGAGATCAAGCGCATCGGGGACTTCCGCCCCGGACACGCCGTCCAGGAGTTTCTTGGACAGCTGCTCTAGCCGCGGTTGAAGTTCATGTGACGCATGAACTTCAACCGGTCCGGAACGACCGCGCGACCGTTGCTCCAAAGACTCAACAGCACGGTTTTCGCATCCATTTTCTCAGAAAGTGAATCTCTCGGAATCATAAGCACTTGCCAGTGAATCAACTCTCTGATTCTCTGCTCCAAAGCGTTTCCTGATTTGAGTCGTTCGACGCGTTTCCCGCGTTTTCCGTCTGGGGGGCAACCTGCCGGGAGACTCGGACTCAATGTTGCGGAAATCTTGGTTTTTGATCCGCCGTGAGAGGGGATGACGGGGAATGAAAAACAAGCATGTGGCCGTCCTGCTGGGTGGTTTCTCGTCCGAGCGGCCCGTGTCCCTGTCTTCGGGGAAGGCCTGTGCCGATGTGCTTGAGACGGAAGGCTATCAAGTCACGCGCGTCGATGTCGGGCGCGATGTCGGCTCCGTGCTTGCCGATCTCAGGCCCGATGTCGCCTTCAATGCGCTGCATGGTCCTTTTGGCGAGGACGGCACCATTCAGGGCATTCTCGAATATCTCGGCATTCCCTACACCCATTCCGGCGTGCTCGCCTCGGCGCTTGCGATGAACAAGGAGCAGTCGAAGAAAGTCGTGAAATTGGCCGGTGTCCCCGTCGCCGAATCGAAGGTCGCCAATCGCTTCGCCATTCAGAACAACCATCCGATGAAGCCGCCTTATGTGGTGAAGCCGGTCAATGAGGGGTCGAGCTTCGGCGTCGTGATCGTGCATGAGGGGCAGTCGCATCCGCCGCAGGTCATCGGCTCGTCCGAGTGGAAATATGGCGATACCGTCATGGTCGAGCGCTACATCCATGGGCGCGAGCTGACTTGTGCCGTCATGGGCGACGTGGCGCTTGGCGTCTGCGAGATCATCCCGACGGGCCATTCGTTCTATGACTACGATTCAAAATATGTCGCGGGCGGATCAAAACACGAATGCCCCGCAAAAGTTTCACCGAATATTTACCAAAAAATACAGACACTGGCGCTCAAGGCTCACCAAGCTGTCGGCTGTCGGGGCGTTTCCCGGTCGGACTTCCGTTATGACGATCGTCACTCCGAAAATGGCGAAGTTGTATGGCTCGAGGTCAATACCCAGCCGGGCATGACGCCGACGTCTCTGGTGCCTGAAATCGCCGCCCAGGCAGGGCATTCGTTCGGCGATCTGTTGAGTTGGATGGTGGAGGACGCTTCGTGTCTGCGTTGAAGTGGGGGCAGGGCAAGGGGAAGGGCGTGGCCGGGCCGGCGCTGTTCAGCCTGCCATTGTCGTTCGACCATTTCGTGCTGCCGCGCATGCTTCGCCGCCCGGTGCGTATCCTGGCGCGCCTGGGCGAGGGTGAATTCCAGGCGCCGCGCTTCTCCGCCGCGATCATGTCGGCAGTGCTCATTGCCTCGAGCGGCGCCTATGGCGCCTATCTCGGCGGTCATGCCGACGGCATCGTCCAGAGCATCACTGCCCGGACCGGCTTTGCCGTCGACCAGGTCAAGGTGGTCGGCAATCGCCAGACGTCCGAGATCGATATTCTCGACAGGCTCGAGCTCGATGGTTGGACGTCGCTGATCGGCTTCGATGCCGAGGCGGCGCGGGAACGCATCGCCACCTTGCCCTGGATCGAGGTCGCCGCGGTGCGCAAGGTCTATCCGCACACGTTGGAGGTGCGCGTCGAGGAGCGTCAGGCGTTCGCACTTTGGCAGCAGGGCAGCGATCTCTCCGTCATCGAAAAAGACGGTGCCGTTATCGCGCCGTTCTCGGGTGGCAAGCAGGTGCTGCTGCCATTGCTGATCGGAGCCGGCGCGCCGGCCAAGGCGCCGGAATTCCTGGCGAAGATCGAAAAATACCCGGATCTCGCGACCCGCATCAGGGGCTATGTCCGTGTCGGCGATCGGCGCTGGGACCTGAAGCTCGACAACGGCATCACTGTCAAGCTTCCCGAGGATGGCGAGGATCAGGCACTCGCCGAACTCGTCGGCATGGACCATGACAAGGGGCTGTTGTCGCGCGACATCGCTGCCGTCGACATGCGGCTGTCCGACCGGCTGGTCGTGCAACTGACGCCGGAGGCGGCGACCCAGCGCGAAGCCGCGCTCAACGAGAAGCCGAAAATGCTGAAGCGCAAGCCGGAGACGAAGATATGAGCTGGCTTGGCGGTTCAGGCGATGCCTCTTCGCGCCGCTCCGGCACCTTGACGGTACTGGATGTCGGTTCGAACAAGGTCTGCTGCATGGTGGCGAAGCTGAAGCCGTGCGATGACGGCAAGCTGCTGCGCGGACGCTCGCACCGCATCCAGGTGATCGGCATCGGCCATCAGAAGTCGCAGGGCGTCAAATCGGGCGTCGTCATCGATCTCGATCGTGCCGAACATGCCATTCGTCTCTCCGTCGACGCCGCCGAGCGCATGGCCGGGCTGACGGTCGATTCGCTGATCGTGAACATGACCGCCGGCCGGCTGAAGAGCGAAGCTTTCTCGGCAACCATCAATCTCGGCGGCCATGAGGCCGACGAGGCCGACATCAAGCGGGTGCTCGGTGCCGGCGCCAAGCAGGCGCTGAAGACCGAGCGCGAGGTGGTCCATTCGCTCCCCGTCGGCTTCTCGCTCGACGCTGAGCGCGGCGTGCGCGATCCGCGCGGCATGGTCGGCGACACGCTTGGCGTCGACATGCATGTGCTGACCGGCGACGCCGCTCCGATGCGCAACCTGGAGCTCTCCATCAACCGCTCGCATCTTTCGGTCGAGCGCATGGTGGCGACGCCCTATGCCAGCGGGCTGGCGGCATTGGTCGACGACGAGCTGGAACTGGGCGCCGCCTGCATCGATATGGGCGGCGGCACGACGACGATCTCGGTGTTTTCGGAAGGCAAGTTCGTCCATGGCGACGCCATCGCCATCGGCGGCAACCACGTCACGCTGGACATGGCCAAGGGACTGTCCACCTCGCTCGATGCCGCCGAACGGCTGAAGGTGATGCACGGTTCGGCGTTGCCCGGCAGCGCCGATGACCGCGACCTGGTCTCGATCCAGCCGATCGGCGACGAGGGCGAAGTGCCGCTCCAGATTCCGCGCTCCGTCATGACGCGTATCGTGCGCGCCCGCATCGACGAGACGCTCGAGCTTTTGCGCGACCGGCTGAACAAGTCCGGCTACGGCAATGCGGTGGGCAAGCGCGTGGTGCTGACCGGCGGCGCCAGCCAGCTTGCCGGCCTGCCGGAAGCGGCGCGCCGCATCCTGGGGCGCAATGTGCGCATCGGCCGCCCGCTCGGCGTGGCGGGCCTGCCCGAAGCGGCGAAGGGGCCGGCCTTCTCGGCGGCCGTCGGTTTGTTGATCTATCCGCAGATGGCGAGCTTCGAGAGCCATCCGGCGAAAGGAATTTCCGGTCTCAGGATGACTGGAACAGGCGGAAAACTGCATCGCATGAGTCAGTGGTTGAGAGACAGTTTCTAATTGACGGGGACAGCCCCATAAGTGGCCGCGGCGGCGAAGCGGCAGGAAAGGCAAAGGACGGAGACAATGACCATCAATCTGCAAAAGCCGGACATCACCGAGCTTAAGCCACGCATCACCGTGTTCGGCGTCGGCGGCGGCGGCGGCAACGCCGTCAACAACATGATCACCGCCGGTCTGCGCGGCGTCGAGTTCGTTGTCGCTAACACCGACGCGCAGGCGCTGACCATGTCGAAAGCCGACCGGCTGATCCAGCTCGGCGCGCATGTCACCGAGGGGCTGGGCGCCGGATCCCAGCCTGAAGTGGGCCGCGCGGCAGCGGAAGAATGCATCGACGAGATCATCGATCACCTGTCCAACACCCATATGTGCTTCGTCACCGCGGGCATGGGCGGCGGCACGGGCACGGGAGCGGCGCCGGTCGTGGCGCGCGCCGCCCGCGAGAAGGGCATCCTCACTGTCGGCGTCGTCACCAAGCCGTTCCATTTCGAAGGCCAGCGCCGCATGAAGACGGCGGATTTCGGCATCGAGGAGCTGCAGAAATGCGTCGACACACTGATCGTCATCCCTAACCAGAACCTGTTCCGGCTGGCCAATGACAAGACCACCTTCGCCGACGCGTTCGCCATGGCTGACCAGGTGCTCTATTCGGGTGTAGCCTGCATCACCGACCTGATGGTCAAGGAAGGCCTGATCAATCTCGACTTCGCCGACGTTCGTTCGGTGATGCGCGAGATGGGCAAGGCGATGATGGGCACCGGCGAGGCATCGGGCGAGGGCCGCGCGATGGCGGCCGCGGAAGCCGCGATCGCCAACCCGCTGCTCGACGAGACCTCGATGAAGGGCGCCAAGGGCCTGCTGATCTCGATCACCGGCGGCCGCGACCTGACCCTGTTCGAAGTCGACGAAGCGGCGACCCGCATCCGCGAGGAGGTCGACCAGGACGCCAACATCATCCTGGGCGCCACTTTCGACGAGGAGCTCGAAGGTGTCATCCGCGTCTCGGTTGTCGCCACCGGCATCGACAAGTCGGCGGCCGAAATCGCCGCCGCTCCGATCTCGATCCGCACCGCGCCGCAGAAGCCGGCCGCCCGCCCGGCC
The DNA here is from genome assembly GCF_006442695.1 of Mesorhizobium sp. B2-3-7. NCBI lineage: Bacteria > Pseudomonadati > Pseudomonadota > Alphaproteobacteria > Hyphomicrobiales > Phyllobacteriaceae > Mesorhizobium > Mesorhizobium sp. B2-3-7. The sequence continues at coordinate 97,993 of NZ_VFVV01000006.1, forward strand.
GTTGCCGCGGCGGAAAGCCGCCCCGCGCCGGTCCAGCAGGCTGCGTACGAGCCGCGCGCCGCCGATCCGGTCGCGGAAGCGATCCAACTGGCCGAAGCAAACGCCGCGGCGATGGCGCAAGCCCGTCCGGCGCCGGTTGCCCATGCGGATGATTTCCGTCCGCAGAGCAAGATCTTCCAGGCTCCGCCGGCGCAGCCGCAACCGATGGTGCAGCCCGTGGTCCAGCAGATCCAGCCGGCGCCTCAGCCGCGCGAGATCCTGCGCGAAGTCCAGCAGCCGGTCGCGATGGCTCCCCAGCGCATGCCGCGCGTCGAGGACTTTCCGCCTGTCGTGAAGGCCGAGGTCGACGCCAAGAGCCGCCCGGCCGACCATGAGAACAGCGGACCGATGGGGCTCTTGAAGCGTCTGACCAACGGCCTGACGCGCCGCGAGGAAGAGCCTGCACGCCTGCAGCCGGCGCAGCCGCGCGAGCCCAAGCTGCGTCAGGCCGCACCGGAAGTGCGCCGTCTGGCAAGCCAGGACGCGCAGCTCTACGCGCCTCGTCGCGGCCAGCTCGACGACCAAGGCCGCCTGACGCCGCAGGCCAGGGCGACTCAGGAGGACGACCAGCTGGAAATTCCGGCGTTCCTGCGTCGCCAAGCCAACTGAGCGGTTAACGGGCTGTAACAATTGTTAACAGGCAAGCAAGGAATTGCTTGCCTGTTAACGTTTAAAAGAATGCAAATTCAAGCACTTAAGAGGCTATCCATATGTCGGTTGCGGTTACAGAGAGTAAGAAACCGTGATTTGGACTATCCCTGATGGGACATTATCTTCGCTGCCTACCGTCGTCGGTTTGCCGGGATTTCGGGGGAAGTGACCTGGCCTGCCGATTTTTACAAGAGAGCCGCGCCCTCGGGCTGGAGAAGCGGACCTAGGCATTTCGGGCTTATGGGGATTGTCTTGCACGACTATCAGACGACAGTGAAGGCGCGCGCGTCGCTTACGGGCACCGGCGTTCACAGCGGCAAGGAAGTTTCCATCAGCTTTCTCCCGGCGGATGCCGACACCGGCATTGTTTTCCAGCTTTTTAGTGAGAACGGGCAAGGTCGCGAGTTCCGCGCCCTGTTTTCCGAGATCGGCGCAACCGACCTGTGCACCATGCTCGGTGATCCCTCTGGCGAGCACATCGCCACGGTCGAGCACATCATGGCGGCGCTGTTCGGGCTCGGCATCGACAATGTCATCATCGAGATCGACGGCCATGAGGTCCCTATCCTCGACGGCAGCGCCATGGCGTTCGTCGAGGCCATAGACCAGGCCGGCATCGAAACGCTGTCGGTCAAGCGGCGCTACATCCGGATCGTCAAGCCGGTCCGCATCGAGAACGGCGCCTCCTGGGCTGAGTTCAGGCCCTATGACGGCACTCGCTTCGAGGTCGAGATCGATTTCGAAAGCCCGGCGATCGGCCGGCAGCTGTTCGCGTCCGACATCAATGCGGACATTTTCCGCCGCGACATCGCGCGCGCCCGCACCTTCGGCTTCATGAAGGACGTCGAGCGGCTGTGGGCCGCCGGCTATGCGCTGGGATCCTCGCTTGAGAATTCGCTGGTCATCGGTGACGACAACCGCGTCATCAACATGGGCGGCTTGCGCTATCCCAACGAGTTCGTACGCCATAAGACGCTGGACGCCATGGGCGATCTGGCACTGGCCGGGGCCCGCTTCATCGGCTGCTTCCGCTCCTATCGTGGCGGCCATAGGCTGAATGCGGCCGCCTTGCGGCGCGTGCTGTCGGACCGTACCGCATTCGAGATCGTCGAAACGACCCGCCGCGAGCGCGGCCGTGCGGCCGAGATGAGCGCCGTCAACGCGCCTCTCTATGCGCCCTGGATGATCTGAGTCGCGCCACTTTCCGGATGCCATCGCAGCTCGCTGGTGTTGCATGAATGCATCATTTGCCGGCGAAATCGCAGGGATGCTCCGGCGCGGCCCGGCCGCCACAAAAATGTTCGATTGCCTAGACATAGCGTTGCCGGGCAAGGCGGTTATGGTTTATGGCTGCTGCCGTCGATAGTGCATGTCGCCTGGAAGTGGGGACCAGTTTTGGGGAAACGATATGCAACAGGCACTGAAATAACGCCGAAAGGGCGCAATCCAATCATGTTCTTCAAGCGAGTCGGTCAATTGAAAGCGCCGCAGCGGTCCGTTTTCCTGGCGCTTTCGGTGGTTGTTCCATCGCTCTTCCTGTCTGCTTGCATGTCGTCGGAAAAAGATATCGACCTGTCGACCTATGTCGACCAGACCGAGCCGGCCGACGTTCTCTACAACCAAGGGCTCGCCAATCTGAATGCCGGACGCCTCGACGAGGCGAGCAAGAAGTTCGACGCGGTCGACCGCCAGCATCCTTATTCGGAGTGGGCCCGCAAATCGATGGTGATGGGCGCGTTCGCCGACTATCGCAAGGGCAGCTACGACGAAGCGATCTCGTCGGCCAAGCGTTATCTGACGCTGTATCCGTCAACGGATGACGCGGCTTATGCGCAGTACATCATCGGCCTTAGCTACTACCGCCAGATCAAGGACGTGACGCAGGATCAGAAGGAAGCGCGCCAGACCGTGCAGACCATGCAGGATCTCGTGACGCGCTGGCCTAATTCAGAATATGTCGATGACGCCAAGGAAAAGATCCGCTTCGCCAACGACCAGCTCGCCGGCAAAGAGATGCAGATCGGCCGCTATTATCTCGAACGCCGCGAATACATCGCCGCGGTCAAGCGTTTCCGCAATGTGGTCGAGAATTATTCCAACACCCGCCACGTCGAGGAGGCGCTGGCGCGCCTGACCGAGAGCTATTATGCGATGGGCCTGACTTCGGAGGCGCAGACCGCCGCCGCCGTTCTCGGCACCAATTATCCCGACAGCCCATGGTACAAGGATTCCTACAAGCTCCTGCAGAGCAACGGGCTTGCGCCGCGCGAGAATGCCGGCTCGTGGATATCCAAGGCCGGGAAACTGATCACCGGCGCCTGATGCAGGCGTAACGATGCTTTCCAGGCTGTCGATCCGCGATATCGTCCTGATCGAGAAGCTGGATATCGACTTCCAGCCCGGTCTCTCGGTGCTGACGGGCGAGACCGGCGCCGGAAAATCCATCCTGCTCGACGCTCTGTCCTTGGCGCTTGGGGCTCGCGGTGACGCTTCCCTGGTGCGCCACGGCGCGGCACAGGGCCAGGTGATTGCCGTGTTCGACGTGCCGCCCAACCATCCGGTGCGCGCGCTGCTCGCCGAGAACGCCATCGAGGACGACGGCGACATCATCCTGCGCCGCTTGCAGACGGCAGACGGCCGCACCCGCGTCTTCGTCAACGACCAGCCGTCCAGTGTGACGCTGATGCGCGAAGTCGGCCGCGCGCTGGTCGAGATCCACGGCCAGCATGACGAACGCGCCCTTGTCGATCCCGGCGCGCATCGCGACGTGCTCGACGCCTTCGGCGGCCATCTCGGCGCCGTCCGGTCGACGGGCGAGGCCTGGCGGCACTGGCGTGCCTGCGAGCAGGAGCTTTCGCGCCATCGTGCCAAGGTGGCGGCGGCGGCGCGCGAAGCGGACTACCTGCGCGCAGCGGTCACGGAGCTGACCAAGCTCGATCCGCAGCCGGGTGAGGAGACGGAGCTTGCCGACTTGCGCGCCCACATGATGCGGGCCGAGAAGATCGCCTCCGAAATCCACGACGCGCAGGACGTGCTTTCGGGTCCATCCTCGCCCTTGCCGCAACTGGCCAGCCTGCTCAGGCGGTTGCAGCGCAAGGCCGGCGAGGCCCCCGGGCTGCTCGACGAAGTGGTCAAGTCGCTGGATGAGGCGATGCTGTCGCTCGACGCGGCGCAGTCGGGTGTCGAGGCGGCTTTGCGCGCCACCGAATATGATCCACAGCGGCTGGAAAAGGCGGAAGAGCGATTGTTTTCGCTGCGCGCGGCATCGCGCAAGCACAGCGTTGCCGTCGATGATTTGGCGCAATTGCGCGACACGATGGTTGCCGATCTTGCCGATCTCGATGCCGGCGAGGAGCGCCTTCATGGGCTGGAAAAGCAGGCGGCCGCAGCGCGCGAAGCCTATGACATCGCCGCCGCGCGGTTGTCCTCGCTTCGCCATGCCGCGGCGGTCGGCCTGACCAAGGCGGTGATGGCCGAACTGCCGGCGCTGAAGCTCGAACGCGCCGCCTTCATCGTCGAGATGAAGAGCGAGGCCGAGAGCCGCATGGAAGAGGGCATCGACCAGATCGAGTTCTGGGTGCGCACCAATCCCGGCACGCGACCCGGGCCGATGATGAAAGTTGCTTCCGGCGGCGAGCTTTCGCGCTTCCTGCTGGCGCTGAAGGTGGCGCTGGCCGACCGGGGCTCGGCGCCAACGCTGGTCTTCGATGAAATCGACACAGGGGTAGGCGGCGCCGTCGCGGATGCCATCGGCCAGCGGCTGGCAAGATTGTCCAGGCGCGTGCAGGTGCTCTCGGTCACCCATGCGCCGCAGGTGGCGGCCCGCGCGGCGACGCACTTCCTGATCTCCAAGTCCGGCAGCACCGACAAGGTCGCGACCGGCATCGCCGAAATGGACCGGGCGGCGCGCCAGGAAGAGATCGCGCGCATGCTGGCCGGCGCCACCATCACCGACGAAGCGCGCGCGGCCGCCGAGAGATTGCTGCGGGAGAATACGGCGGCTGCCTGAAAGCTCGTTTCCCGTGAAGGCGAGTCAGGATATGGCTGCATCCTGCTGTTCAGGAATGATTTTTTCGCAGGCCGGCTCCCTCCTGCCAAATCCTGATTTATAGTGGCGCCCAACCAAAGTGAGCCGCGCCTTGGTTATTGTTTTGCGCATGTCGTTGCCCCAAAATCGCACCGTATTTTGGGCGGCGTGCATTGGTCAGGGAAGCCGTGCGATGTCTGAAAGACCAGTCGATTCACTCAGTGAGAGCGAAGCCGAAGCGGAGCTGAAGCGCCTGGCGCAGGAGATCGCGGAGCACGACCGCCGCTACCATACCGAGGACGCGCCTGTTATCACCGACGCCGCCTATGATGCGCTGACCCGGCGCAACTTCGCCATCGAGCAGCGCTTTCCCGCCCTGGTGCGCGAGGATTCGCCATCGCGCAGGGTCGGTGCCGCGCCGGCGGAAGGCTTTGCCAAGGTGCGCCATGCCGTGCCCATGCTCAGCCTCGCCAAGGCCTATACCGACGAGGACGTCGCCGATTTCATCGAACGCGGCCGGCGCTTCTTCGACCGCGACAAGGATCTCGACATCGCCTTCACGGCCGAACCGAAGATCGACGGCCTGTCGGCCTCGCTGCGTTACGAGAACGGCGTGTTCGTGCAGGGCGCAACGCGCGGGGATGGCGCTGTCGGCGAAGACATCACCGCCAATCTGAGGACCATCGCCGATATTCCCGGCAGGCTGAAAGGCTCGGGCTGGCCCGAAATCATCGAGATACGCGGCGAGGTCTACATGACCTATGCCGAATTCGAGGCGCTGAAGCAGCGCTCAGCGGCCGCCGGCGGCCAGGACTATGTCAATCCGCGCAATACGGCGGCTGGGTCGCTGCGCCAGAAGGATCCATCGGTCACCGCCAGCCGGAACCTCAAATTCTTTGCCTATGCCTGGGGCTACACGACAGCCGACCCCGCTCCGACACAATACGATTCGGTGCAGAAATTCGCGGAATGGGGCTTCAAAGTCAGCCCGCTGATGGTGCGGGCGAGGTCGGTCGGCGAGCTGATCGCGCATTATCACCGCATCGAGGAACAGCGTTCTTCCTTGGGCTACGACATCGACGGCGTCGTCTACAAGGTCGACCAACTGGAGTTGCAGCGCCGGTGGGGCTTCGTCACCGGCGAACCGCGCTGGGCCATCGCGCACAAATTTCCGGCCGAACAGGCGATGACGACCGTGCAGAAGATCGATATCCAGGTCGGGCGCACCGGCACGCTGGCGCCGGTGGCGAGGCTTGCGCCCGTGACAGTCGGGGGCGTCGTGGTCGAGAACGTCACGCTGCACAACGAAGACTATATCAAGGGTTTCGACAGCAACGGCCAGCCGATCCGCGACGGCATCGACGTGCGCATCGGCGACACCGTGGTGATCCAGCGGGCAGGGGACGTCATCCCGCAGATCGTCAGTGTCGTCGTCGACAAGCGTCCGCCGGATGCCGTGCCTTACGAATTCCCACATACTTGCCCGATCTGCGGCTCGCCGGCGACGCGCGAAATCAACGAGAAGACCGGCAAGGAGGATTCCCGCAGGCGTTGCACGGGCGAACTGATCTGCCCCGCGCAAGCCGTGGAAGGGCTGCGCCACTTCGTGTCGCGCGGGGCCATGGATATCGAGGGACTAGGCGCGGAAAACATCGACCTGTTCTTCAATGCGGGCCTGGTCAAGACGGCCGCCGACATCTTCACGCTCAGGGATCGGCGTCCCGCCGTCACCAAGGCGCTGGCCGAGCGGCGCGAGGAGCAGGCGAGGCAGCGCGAGGCGGCGTCGGGCAAGACGCGCAAGAACGTGCGCAGCGTCGAGGACCGCAACTATGAAGGGTTGGACAAGCTCTTTGCGGCGATCGATTCGCGCCGCGAACCCGAGCTCGACCGCTTCATCTTTGCGCTTGGGATCCGCCATATCGGCGAAACGACGGCGGCCGTGCTTGCCCGGACGTTTTCGACAATCGAGGAACTGATCCGCGTCGGCAAGGAGACCGCGGCGGCTGACGATCCGCATAGTGTCTTCCCGTCGATCAACGGCATCGGCGATACGGTGATCAACGCGCTGGCCGATTTCTTCGGCAATGAGCGCAATGACGACGTGCTTGAGGCGTTGCTTAAACAGGTCAGGCCGAAGCCGTATGTCGTCACCGTCTCGGCCGACAGCGTGGTCGCGGGCAAGACCGTCGTGTTCACGGGCTCGCTGGAAAAGATGACGCGTTCCGAAGCCAAGGCGATGGCCGAACGGCTGGGCGCCAAGGTGGCGGGCTCGGTTTCGGCCAAGACCGATCTGGTAGTGGCGGGGCCCGGCGCCGGCTCGAAACTCAAGCTTGCCAGTGAACTCGGCATCGAGGTCATAGACGAGGACGCGTGGCTGCAGCGGATCGGCAAGGCATGATGTCAGGCGAATTCAAGGGGTTCGGCCAAAAGGCTATTCCGTTCCTGAAGGCACTTGATTTCCACCAGAGTCGCGAGTGGTTCGTAGAGAATCGCGACCTGTTCGAACAGGAATTGCGCGATCCGCTGGGCGATCTGGTGGAGACGCTCACACGCCGTTTCGGCGAGGCCGGGCTCGGCCTCAAGGGCGACCGCAAGAAATCACTGTTCCGGATCAACCGGGACGTGCGCTTCGCCAAGGACAAGCGGCCTTACAACCGGCATCTGTCGGCGATCCTGTCGCCCGACGGCACCAAGATGGAGCAGGGCGTGTTCTATGTCCACGTTGGGCTGGAACGCTGCTTCGCCGACATTGCCTGGTGGCAGCCCGCCCCGGAACTGTTGCTCGCCATGCGCAAGGCCATCGCGGCAAGGCCGGACAGGTTCCGCGCCCTGGTGGGCGCCTTGAAGAAGAACGGTCTGGAATTCGAGACGGAGGGCCGCATGAAGCGCACGCCGCGGGGCTTCGAGCATGTCGGCGATTCCGATCTGGCCGAGGCCATCCGCAACCGTCATTTCTACGTCCAGCATGTCATCGATCCGGCGGGGATCCACACGGCGGCGCTGGTCGACGAGCTGGTCGATTTCACCATGCGCGCCAAGCCGCTGCTCGATTGGGGGAGGGCGATCGAGGGCAAGGTGGGGCAGGGCTAGGATTGGTCCTGGCAATCATTTCCGCTGATTGTTGGGCTCAACCGAATTCGTGTGACAAGGCGGGCCACGCTACCTAGATCAGGCCATTCTCCTGGGAGTTATCCATGGTGTCGGATGCAATTTCCGAGAACGGCGCAAAGAGCGATTTCTGGCAAGGCGTGCGGCTTTCCATGCCGGTCGTTGTGGCGTCGGCGCCGTTCGGGGTGCTGTTCGGGGCGCTGGCCGTCGACAATGGCTTCTCGGTGTTCGAAGCCTTCCTGATGAGTGCGATGATTTTCGGCGGCGCCAGCCAGATGGTCGGCATCGAGCTGTTCGGCCAGCATGTCGCGCCGTGGCTGATCGTGCTGTCAATCTTCGCCGTCAATTTTCGCCACGTGCTCTATTCGGCCGGTATCGGCCGGCGCATAGCGCACTGGCCTGTGGTCAGCCAAGCGCTCGGCTTCTTCATCCTCACCGATCCGCAATTCGCCGTCGCCGAGGCGAGGGCGCAATCCGGCGAGACGGTCGGCTTCGCCTGGTATCTCGGGCTCGGCCTGCCGGTCTATGTATTCTGGGTGATCGAAAGCGCGCTCGGCGCGGTGTTCGGCAAGCTCATCCCCGACACGCATGCGCTGGGCATCGATTTCCTGCTGCCGATCTATTTCCTTGGCCTGGTGATGGGCTTCCGCAAGCGGCCGTTGTGGCTGCCGGTGGTCGTCGCCAGTGCTTGCGCCTCGATCGTCGCCTACAAGACGGTAGGTTCGCCCTGGCACGTCTCGATCGGCGCCATCGCCGGCATGCTGCTGGCCGTCATCCTGCCGCCCCACCACTCAGGCGTGAAGGCACGGCCATGAGCACGACGTTCTGGATCATCATCGCCGGCGCGATCGCCACTTATCTTACGCGCATCGGCGGACATCTGGTCATCTCGCGCTTCGACAATATCCATCCGCGCGTCGAGGCCGGCCTCAACGCGGTGCCGGCGGCGGTGCTGACGACATTGGTGGCGCCGGAACTGTTGAATGCCGGACCGGCGGAATGGGCGGCGTTGGTTGTCACCGCTGTGGTTTCGCTGCGCGGCGGGCTGATGGCGATGTTTTTGGCTGGTGCGGCGATGCTGATCCTGGCGCGGCAGTTCGTGGGGTAGAGTTCCGGGCGCGATCGTTCGAACGCTGGCGCCGCCTTAGACGTACTCAAATCTTAGCGCCATGCGGTAACGGCGCCGTTGCCTTTTCCAGCCAGGCCAGCGTCTCGCCGTCGAGCATCGGCCCGATCTCGGCCAGCACGCGGGCGTGGTAGGTGTCGAGCCAATGCAGCTCGTCGCGGGTCAACAAATCCGAGAGCACTAGCCTGACGTCGATCGGCGCCAGGGTCAGCGTCTCGAAACCGTGCATGGCGATGTCGCCGCCGTCGATCTGCTCGGCCGGCGTCACCAGGATGAGGTTCTCGATGCGGATGCCGTAAGAACCTTCCTTGTAATAGCCCGGCTCGTTGGACAGCATCATGCCTTCGAGCAGCTTTTCGGTGCCCGTGCGGGCGATGCGTTGCGGGCCTTCGTGCACCGCCAGATAAGAGCCGACGCCATGGCCGGTGCCGTGGGCGAAGTCGCAGCCGTGCTTCCACAGCGCCATGCGGGCGACGGCGTCGATTTCCGAGCCGCGCGTGCCGGCGGGGAAACGCAGCGTGGAAATGCCGATCATGCCTTTCAGCACGAGCGTGAAGCGTTCGCGCATTTCCTCGGTCGGCTGGCCGATCGGCACGGTGCGGGTGATGTCGGTGGTGCCGTCCTGATATTGGGCGCCGGAATCGAGCAGGAACAGCTCGCCGGCCTGGAGCTTGCGGCTGGTGGCGCGTGAGACGCGGTAGTGCATGATGGCGCCATTCGGGCCGGCGCCCGAAATGGTGTCGAAGGAGACGTCGCGCAGCGGCATTTGCGTTTCCTCGCCGGTCTGCCGGCGCGTCTCTTCCAGCCGGGTGACGACCGCGATCTCGTCGAGCGAGCCGGGCTTCTGGCGGTCGAGCCAGCACAAAAGCTTCGCCACCGCCGCGCCATCGCGCCGATGCGCGGCGCGCGAGCCGTTGATCTCGGCCTGGTTCTTGGTGGCGCGCGGGATGCGGGCCGGGTCGGGAGCGGCAATCACCTCGCCGCCATTGTCCTCGACCAGCATGCGCAGCCTGTCGGCGGCCAAAACGGGGTCTAGCGCGATTTTCGCGCCGCTCTTGGCCAGCGCCACGACCGCTGCCTCGAATTCACCGGGCTCATGGGGCTCGGCAAGCTGGGTGAGATACGCCGCAACCTGGCGCGAGAATTTTCGGCTGTCCATGAATAGCCGGTGCCGTCCGTCGGCAGCGAGGACAGCAAAGCCGAGCGCCAGCGGCGTGTGCGGTACGTCGCCGCCACGGATGTTGAAGGCCCAGGCGATCGAGGAGGGATCCGTCAGCACCGCATGGGTGGCGCCCTCCTGGCCGATCGCCGCCGCCAGCCGCGCCAGCTTGTCCTTGGCGAGCTCGCCGGCAAAACCGATGGGATGGAGTTCGACAGGAGCGACCGGTGCATCCGGCTGATCCTTCCAGATTATGTCGATCGGGTTCGCCTCGAGCGGCACCAGCACGGCGCCGGTCTTTTCGGCCGAGGCCCGCAGCGCCTTGACCTCGCCAATCGTGTGCAGCCAGGGGTCGAAGCCGAGCCGCGCGCCCTTGCCGAGGTTATCCTTGAGCCAATTTGCAGGCGGATTGTCGACCAGGCTCTCGATCGAGAAGATACCGAGATCAACCTCGCCGCGCACCTGCAGCGTGTAGCGTCCGTCGACGAAGATGAAGGCGCGGTCGCGCAGGATGATGGCAACGCCGGCGGAGCCGCTGAAGCCGGTCAGCCATTTTAGCCGCGCCGAGCGGTCGGCGACATATTCGCCCTGATGCTCGTCGGCGCGGGGAACGACAAATCCATCCAGGCCGTTTTCCGCCAGCCATTGGCGCAGCAGCGCCACGCGCGGTCTGCCGACGGCCGGATTGCCAGCGGAATCAAAGGTCTGGAACATGGTGGCGTCTCCCTCGGATAGTGCCCGACCGTAGCGCATGGAGCTGGAAACCGGAATCGATTTCAGCAGGGCCAGACGGGGCTGCGTCACCGTTTGAGATGGATCGTCACCCAGCCTTCGCGGTGCAGCGTTCTGACATGGCGAAAGCTCTGGCCGACATAGGCGGAGATCACCGCATCGCGCTGCCGGTCGAGGATGCCTGACAGCACCAGCGAGCCGCCGAGGCTGATGTGTCGCGCCATTTCCGGAGCAAGCCGCATCAGCGGCCGCGCCAATATGTTGGCGATGATCAGGTCGAAAGGCGCACGCCTGGCAAAGATCGGATGGTGGAATCCGGGCGCGGTCACTGTTTCCACCAGCGCCTTGACGTGGTTGAGCCGCGCATTGGCGGCGGCAACGCTTACCGCCACCGGATCGATGTCGGTCGCCAGCACGGGAATATGGAAGAGCTTGGCCACAGCGATGGCCAGCACCGCGCTGCCGGTGCCGAGATCGAGCGCGTTGCGCGGCCGCTCGCGCCGCGTCACCTTTTCCAGCATTTCCAGGCATCCGGCGGTGGTGCCGTGGTGGCCGGTGCCGAAGGCCAGCCCCGCTTCGATCTCGATGGCAAGCTCGCCACTGTGGCGTTTGCGGCGATCATGCGCGCCATGCACGAAGAAACGGCCGGCACGCACCGGTTTCAGCCCTTCCAGCGAGCGCGCCACCCAGTCGATATCGGGCAAGGTCTCGCGCTCGACCGGCCTGGACAGGGCTAGCCCTGCCAGAATGTCCTTCACCCGCGCCTCGACCGCATCCACATCGCCGTCGGCATAGAGAGAGACTTCATGAATGTCCGCGTCCTCATCGACCTCCAGCACGGCTATCGGCAAGCCTTCGTCCTCAAAGGCGGCATCGAGGGCGGCGAAAATTCTGGTGGATTCGATCTTGCCGGCGGTGAAATGGAGCCGCGTCTGGGTCATGGATTTCGCATCAGCCCTTGGCCGCGAGGCGTTTGAGCTTTTCCACCGCGGTGTCGGCGCTTTCGCCATAGGCGATCGTGCCGGCGAAATCGCCCTTGCCGTTGAGCAGCAGCACCGAGGCGGTATGGTCCATCGTGTAGTCGCCGTCGCCGGTGTCGACCTTCTTCCAGTAGATGCCGAAGGACTTCGCCATGGCGTGGACCTTGTCCGGGTCGCCCGATATGCCGGTGATGCGGTCAGAGAAATTGCTGACATAGGCGTTCATGACCGCGGGGGTGTCGCGCTCCGGATCGACCGAGACGAAATAGGCATGCAGGTTCTTGCCGTCGTCGCCAAGCGTCTTCAGCCAGCCGGACAGTTCGAACAGCGTGGTCGGGCAGACCTCTGGGCAATGGGTGAAGCCGAAGAAGACGACGCTGGGGTGGCCCCGGAAGGCGGCCTCGGTGATCGGCGCGCCTTTCTGGTCGACCAGTGTAAAGGCGGCACCGTAGGGTTCGCCGCCATAGAGGGGCAAATACGACTTGACCGTCATCGCGCCTATCCCCACCACCATCAGCACGAGGATGCCAATGAGGATGAAGCGCATTAATGGTGAAGCGTCTTTATACATTTTGGCCTGCTAGTTACGAAATTGGGGGCTCTGTAACGTCGGGCTCAAACCCAGGATGTTTCAGATTCACCAAGCATGATCATAGTGCCTTGGTCAAACCCGCGCAAAGTGCCGCGTTGCCGCAACCGTATATCCTGTCAACGTACCTGCTTGCAAAGCCGGACTGCTCGCCCCACCTGTGACCGGCAACTCGAAGCGCAGGAGGCTGTCTTGCAACGACTGATTGGGCGAAATCTGATCGGCGGCGCTCTGGCCGCGTGCCTTGTCCTTGGCGCCGGTGCCGCAGTCGCCGATGAAGTCGGCAAGGTCGGCGTCGACTGGCTCGGCAACGACATCATCGTCGAAGCGATCAAGGACCCAAAGGTGGACGGCGTCACCTGCCACGTGTCCTATTTCGACCGCGGCATCATCGACCGTCTGCACAAGGGCAACTGGTTCGAGGATCCTTCCGATTCCTCGATTTCGTGCCGCCAGACCGGTCCGATTACCATCGGCGACATCGACATGAGCGAAGGCGGCGAGGAGGTGTTCAAGCAAGGCATCAGCCTGATCTGGAAGAAGCAGGTGGTGAACCGCATCTACGACAAGGCCAACGAGACGCTGATCTACCTCTCGCATTCGCGCCAGGTGCAGAACGGCTCGGCCAAAATGTCGGTCACCACCGTGCCGCTCTATGGCCAGAACGTGGTGTGGACCAAGGGCAAACCGAAATAGATGGATCCGGTTCTTTCGTGCAATTGACGTGGCCGACAATTGCTCCCGACTTGCGGGAGCTATTGCCCTGACGTAAAGCCGCCCGCATGGACCGTTCCGAAAATCTCGTGCTGAAAGATCCTGAGCCGCGTATCCATCCGACGGCGGAGTTGAAAGCCTGCAAGCTCGGTCGCTACGCCTCGATCGGCGAGCGGGTGGTGCTGCGCGAAGTGAGCGTCGGCGATTTTTCCTATTTCGAGCGGCACGCCGAGGCGATCTACACGAACATCGGCAAATTCTGCTCGATTGCCGCCAACAGCCGCATCAATGCGCTGGATCATCCGATCGAGCGACTGACCCAGCACAAGGTCAGCTACCGGCCCAACGAATATTTCCGCTGGCTGGGCGTCGATGCCGTCTTCCGCGAACGGCGCCAGGCGAAGGCGGTGAGCATCGGCCATGACGTGTGGATCGGCCACGGGGCCGTGATCATGCCCGGCCTCACCATCGGCAATGGCGCCGTCGTCGGCGCCAATGCCGTCGTCACGCATGACGTGCCGCCCTATACGATCGTCGCCGGGGTGCCGGCCAAGCCGCTTCGGCCGCGCTTCGCAGCCGATATCGCGGCACGGATCGAGGCTCTCGCCTGGTGGGACTGGCCGGTCGAAAAGCTCGCCAGCGCCGTTCCCGACATGCAGGCCATGACCATCGAGACCTTCCTGGACCGCTGGGAAAATCACGCCGCGTGAGTGACGCCGGCGCGGCTGAAGAGCACGCGCATTTGCGCCAAAGGCGCGCTTCAGGGAACCACTATGCGAGCGCTCCGGACTGAACCCCTTCCGTCATGCGGGGGTGGCGCAACGGAAGGGGCTGGAGGTAAACCGCTGTGAAGCGGAAGGAACAGGCCTGTTTTGCCTGCACCGTTACTGTGACACCAAACCGATAAAGTGTGTTGTCCTTCCGATTCCCTTGATGCGTGCATTCGATTGCGGCGGTTGTATTTCTTTCCGATGGGAACCCGATATGGCCGCCGGTTGTTCCTTCCGGCGTACCGCACGGCGCGGCGCTGTTTGAGGGACCCCATGATCGAGAAGCTCTTCACCAAAATCGCCAACCGGGTAGCCCACCTTGCGGGGCTGTCGCCGACATTCGCACTCTGCTGCCTGATCGTCATCATCTGGGCAGTAAGCGGCCCACTCTTCGCCTTCTCGGACACTTGGCAACTGGTGATCAACACCGGGACGACGATCATCACCTTCCTGATGGTGTTTCTCATCCAAAACACCCAGAATCGAGACGGCGCGGCAATCCAGGCCAAACTGGACGAGTTGATCCGGGTCAGCGAAGCCAAGAACACCTTTATCGGTATCGAGCATCTGACCGAAGCCGAGGTCCAGGAGATCCGTGCCAAATGCGAGCGGGCAGCGAAGCGGCATGACGAGAAAATCGCGGCCGTAGCTGCCAAGAAAGCCGTGGCGTCAAAGAGCAAACCGAAAAAGCAGGTGGCTCGAAGCACCGGCTGAAACCGGTTAACCCCCAAGGGTTCCGTCGTTGCTCGAATGCGACCCGATCCGAACACCGGCTCTCATTTTTCGGACATGCTCATTGCTTCATGAATGCCGCGAAGGCATCCTTGTGGTCGGGGTGCCAGCGCGACAGAGCAGGGCGGTTTTCGATGATGTCGCCGATCGCCCAGGCCATGCGTTTCTCATCCAGCGGACGCGTCACCTCGTTGTCAGGGCACAGGATGTAGAAGTCGCGCTTTGTCAGGGATTCCAGCATGAAATCAATGACCTGTTCGCCGGTCCAGGCGCCGGCCGGCTTCTCGGTCGCACCCTCGGTCAGGCCGGTATAGGTGAAGCCCGGGATCAGCAGATGCGACGACAGATGGGCACCCGGTTCGTTGCGCAGGGCATGCGCCAGTCCCTCGGTAAAGGTCTTCACGCCGGCCTTGGAGACGTTGTAGGCAAGGTTTCCAGGCGGCGTGGTGATGCCTTGCTTGGAGCCGGTGTTGACGATCAGGCCCGGCTGGCGGGCCGCCAGCATGCGGGGCACGAAGGCTTCGACGCCATGCACGACACCCCAGAAATTGATGTCCAGCAGCTGCTTCCAAGCGTCGCGGTTCTCCCACGGCTTACCCGGGTTGTTGCCGACACCAGCATTGTTCATCAGCAGCGACACATTGCCGAAGGCGCCAAAGGCTCTTTCGGCGAGACGATCCACGTCTTGTGCCTTCGAAACATCGGCGGCGACGGCCAGCACGGCATCGTCGCCGGCGATCGCGGACACAATACGGGCCGCATCCTCAAGACGCGGGCCGGCGACATCGGCAAGCACGATCTTCATGCCCATGAGAGCCAGCCGCTTCGCGGCGGCAAGACCAATGCCGCTGGCAGCGCCGGTAATGACTGCGGCATTGCCCGAACCAAGCGCGGGCAAAGCGGTCTGGAGTTCTGCGTCGGTCAGCATGGGCGGCGGATTCCTTCTTGCGATGGCGCCGAACTTAGCGCCGGAGCGGGCTGGCGCAAGCCTCCACGCGCCTGGCTGCGCTTCAGCAGCCGGCATGGGCCGGGTTGACCGGTCCAGCCGAGACTGCGCATGGTGCCTCGCAAAAAGGAGATTTCCCGATTGACGGACTGGATCGAAATCCTGAAGCAGCAGACCACCATCGGCGATCAGATGAACCGCGAAGTGCCGCAGATGCTGGCAAACCCCGAGATCAACGAAGCACAGGTGAAGACGCTGTTTTCCGCCTTGGAAAAACAGGCAGATTTCGTCGAGAAGCTGCGCATGGCGCTGGAAAAGTTCGGCCATGACTTTGCGGTCATCAAGGCGGCGGAACGGCTGGAAGAGCGCTACGCCGATCTTGCCGCGTCGGTGGCCGAGAAGCTGAAAGCGATGCGCGAATAGATCCCTATTTTTCGATCACGCGTGCGAAACGCCGGTCCGGCACAAGCCAGACCAGGGCAACCAGTACATAGATCGCGACGCCGATCCACTGGCTGATGAAGGTCAGCGGGATGGCGCAGAGATAGGCGACAAGCGAGATCTTGCCCTTGCGGTCGTTGCCGATCGCCCTGGCAAAGGCCGTATCGTTGCCGTGCAATCGGTGAAGCGTCACGACGAGAATGAAGTAGGCGATGGCGCACAGCGCAAGATCGGCGCCGTAGACGGCGACCGGCACCGGCGCGAAATGGTTTTCGCCCATGAAGGCCGTCGTCACCGGCATCAGCGACAGCCAGAACAGGAGATTGAGGTTCGCCCACAACACGCG
This sequence comes from Mesorhizobium sp. B2-3-7, assembly GCF_006442695.1. Classification (NCBI taxonomy): domain Bacteria; kingdom Pseudomonadati; phylum Pseudomonadota; class Alphaproteobacteria; order Hyphomicrobiales; family Phyllobacteriaceae; genus Mesorhizobium; species Mesorhizobium sp. B2-3-7. Next base: position 114,353 of record NZ_VFVV01000006.1, read on the forward strand.
GCCGTCGACCCGCTGCACGGTGTGGAACATATTGTGCAAATTGTTCCAGTAAAGGCCGACGTTGATGAAGGACAGCACGTAGCTGAAAAAGATCGGCCATAGCGGCAGCAAGGCCGAGAGATCCTCGCCGTGCGGCACCTTCAGTTCAAGCACCATGATGGTGATGATGATGGCCACGACGCCGTCGGTGAATGCCTCGACCCTGCCTTTGCCCATGATTTGCGCCCTATGTCCGGTGTCGATCGTTGAAGATGGTAAATCGTTAGCTGATGTTGTCAGGCCGATAAACGCCATCCGGGAAATTTCTCAACTATATCAGGGGAAACTCTCCCGCCAGGCCGGCTCGCGGCAATGGTTTGCTGTGGCAAATTGTTGACTTTTCTTGCCACAATCCTCCATCGAAGACAGGCTCGGCTGAACCACATACGGCCGAGCGATCGAATGGAGTGACGGACGAGATTTCGATTTCTGCTCTGCCTCGCGACCATTCTGGCCGCCATCCTCGGCACGTCGGCCGCCGCGTTCGCCTACAGCGCCCACACCACCACCAACCTCAACGTGCGCTCCGGGCTCGGGTCGGGATATGCCAAGGTGGGGACGCTGCCAGCCGGCTACAGGGTGAACGTCACCGGCTGCCAACCGGGTTGGTGCAGAATCCATGGCGGCGGCTTCAGCGGCTGGGCCAGTTCCGGCTATCTCTCGCGGGCCCATGTCGTTCGCCCGCCGGTGATCATCGTGCGCCCGCCGCATGGTCCGCCGCACTGGCAGCATCGCCCGCACCGTCCTCCGCACCATCGCCCACCGCACAAACCGCGTCCCGGGAAGTGCAAGATCGCACCAGGTTTCTCCTGCAAATAACGGATTGCAGCGGGGTCACACGACAGGATGTCGTGACGGATCGGAACCATCGGCTCCGACACGAGCCTGTTCAGCCAACGGGTTTCCCGGTCCAGACAACGTCCGTCATGCTGTCAGGAGCCCGCCGGCCGGCCGGAACGTCGGGAGTAAGGGCGCGTTAAGGTCGCGATCCCTGAACCGATGAAGAGGTTTGGCCATGTCCATTCGTGACTTGGCGCACACGCGCAACGAAGCAGGCGGCGAGGCTCTCGCAATTCCGGTGGTTGCCACAATGATCGCCGTTCTGTTTGCCGGCAGCACGGTGCTGACGCCGCTGTACATCATCTACAAGCAGCAATTCGGCTTTTCACAGATCACGCTGACGCTGGTCTACGCGGTCTATGTCGTCGGCAATCTCGGCGCCCTGCTGATGTTGGGCGGCGCGTCGGATGTCGTTGGGCGCCGGCCTGCCGCTCTCGCGGCCATGATCGTCGCCGTCGCCAGCGCGCTTGTCTTTCTGTTCGCCAACAATGTCGTTCTGCTCGATGTGGCGCGCGTCCTGAGCGGGCTTGGCATCGGTGTCGGCGCGGGGACCGGAACGGCATGGATCGCCGAGCTTCTCCCCGGCGCTGACAAGGCGCGCGCCAGCGTCATTGCCACCAGCACCAATTTCCTGGGCCTCGGTTTCGGCGCACTCGTTTCGGGACTGTTGGCGCAGTATGAACCGTGGCCCTTGCGCCTGGTCTTCATCGTTTATCTGGCGGCGCTTGTGATCGTCTCCATCCTGGTCTGGCGTACACGCGAAACGGTGGCGGAGCCTGGCGGCCTCGGGCAGATTTCCATGCGGCCACACTTTGCCGTGCCGGATGAAATCCGCGCGCGCTTCGTCGCGCCGGCGGTGACCGGTTTCGGCGCCATGGCGCTGGTCGGCTTCTATGCCGCGGTGGCGCCAAGCATCCTGGCGCAGCAACTGCATGAGACGAACCATGCTGTCGCCGGTGCGCTGTTCTTCGAATTGGCGATCGTCACCGCGCTCAGCATCGTAGCGCTGAAGCAAATGCAGAGCGGCAAGGCCATGCTGACCGCGCTGGCGTTGATGATTCCCAGCATCCTCATGGTGGTGGCGGCGCAGATGCTGGCGTCGATGGCGCTGATGATCGCCGCCACCGCCTGCTGCGGCGTGACGGCCGCACTCGGCTATCGTGGCAGCCTGCAGGTGGTGAACGAGATCGCACCGGAGGATCGCCGCGCCGAAGTGGTATCCAGCTTCTTCATCTGCTGCTTTATCGGCAATGCCTTGCCCGTCATCGGTATTGGCATCATCTCGACCTATGCCAGCCCCATCGCGGCCAGCCTGGCGTTCGCCGGCATGATCATCGTGTTTGCGCTGGTCGCGCTGGGCTTTGGGTTGAAAAACAGGCCTTGAGAGCGGCCAGCTTCAGCCGTTCGGCGTCTCTGGGGAAAAATGCGCGCGCTGGCGCGGCACGCCGAGCCCGGTGTCGGGCGGCTCGCCGGCGGCCGGCCGGTTCTCGATCATGTGCAGGGTGCGCCAGCCGCCGAGACGGTAGTAGGCCGCGGCCAGCAGCAGGGAGGTGATCGAGCCGGCCGGGAAACTCCACCACAGCGCTTCCTCGCCGATCACATCCCGCATGAAATAGGCAAAGCCGGTGCGCACGACCAGCACCGAGATCACCAGGATGACCAGCGGCGGCATCACGGCGCCCGTGGCGCGCACGGTGGCGAACAGCACGATGGTGACGCCGAACAGGATGAACGACCAGGACGCGACGTTGTTGATGTGAGCGGCGATGTCTATCGCCGCGCTGTCGCGGCTCAGGAACAGACTGAGGATCGAGCGGTCGAAGACCCATAGAAGTGCCACGAGAGCACCGGTCAGCACCAGGTTGAAGCCGACGCCTGACGCTGCGATGCGGCTGATGCGGTCCCAGCGGCCGGCGCCGACATTCTGCGCCGCCATCGAGGACACGGCCGCGCCGATGGCGAGCGCGGGCATCTGGATGTAGGTCCATAACTGCGCGGCGATGCCGTAGGCGGCGGCCACCTGCGAACCGTAGGAATTGACGATGCCCATCACCGTCAGGGCCGCGGCCGAAATCACGATCATCTGCAAACCCATCGGAACGCCCTTGAAGACGACGACGCGCAGCAAGGCGGGGTCCGGCCGCAGCAGCGCCAGATTGGCGCCGGCCAGACGCAGCGGATGCTTGCGGACATAGAGCACGATCAGGATGGCAATGACGCTCACTGTCTGGCCGACAAGCGTCGAGGTCGCCGAGCCGGCGATGCCGAGCTCGGGGAACGGCCCGATGCCGCGGATGAGCAGTGGGTTCAAGATGATGTCGAGCACGACGGCGAGCGCCATGAAAAAGAACGGCGTGCGCGAATCGCCGGCGCCGCGCAGCACCGTCATGACAAAGGACAGAAGGTTCATCATCGGCACGGCGACGAAGATGATGCGCAAATAGGAGCGCGCCAGCGGCAAGGCGTCGGGCGGTGTGCCGAGCGCGCCCAGAATGGTGTCGACCCAGATCCAGCCGCAGACGGCGAACAGCACCGAGACGAAGAAAAAGAAGGTGGCGCTGGTGCCGACGATGCGGCGTGCCTCGGGGAGATCGCGGGCGCCGACCGATTGCGCCACCAGTATGGTGGCCGCCATGCCGATGCCGAATACCGTGCCGAGGATGAGGAACAGCACCAGATTGGCATTCGAGGTGGCGGTAAGCGCGGATTCGCCGAGGAAGCGGCCGACCCAGACAGCGTTGACCGAGCCGTTGAGCGATTGCAGCACGTTGGAGCCGAGCACCGGCAGGGCGAACAGCAGGAGCGTGCGCGGAATGGGGCCGCTGGTCAGGTCACCGGTGCGCCGGCGCGCGGGCATCTTTTCATCCATGGCGGGCATCCGGCAAAGCTGGTTCTTTTGAGTCCGGCACGCAGGATACCGCAGGCCCGACCGGGATGCACCCTTGCGAAAGGAGCGACGGCGGGCAAGGCACGCCGTCGTGCATCCGATCAAGCTTGTCGGGCAGGAGGCGCCAGGCGGCGCCTGCTGCAAGATGCTTACTTCCTGGCGAGGCCGGGAAGCGTGACCTGATAGACAAGGAACATGGTGTCGACATCGGCGCCGTCCTCGGCCTTGTAGGGCGCGCCGACCTGGAAACCGTCCTGGGCGAGGAAATCGTTGTCGTTGGCGACGAACAGGAAATAGTCGTCGGGCAGCTTCGGATCGAGCACGCTCGCCAGCGACATCGCTTCCCACTTTTCCGAGAGGTTGTCCTTGTCGTTGGGCGCGCCATTGTGCAGCCCGAAGCGGGCAAGCTCGGCCTTGTCGTTGATGTCGATGAACGGCATCAGCCTTGCCGGCGTGACCGACGGATCGAGCACGCCCTTGCGCGCCACCGGCTTGTCGGCGGCATCGAAGGGACCGCCGGCGATGTCGGTCGCGCCGGAAAGGTCGACAATGTCGATCTTGCGATACAGCGACTCTTCGCCCTTCAGGCCCTGGCCATTGCCGCTGTCGCGCGCCAGCATCAGGAAAGCCGTGTCCGACAGCGCCACGATCTCGCTTTGCGCAGCCACCTTGGTCTTGCCCTTGGCGTCCTTGAACACCGGCAGCGGCACGACATATTCATGTGCCAGCTTGAGATGGGCAAGATCGGAGGCGTCATAGACCAGCGCCCTGGTGTTCTGGCGCGTCGAGGCCGAATCGCCGCCGTCCTGCCGGGTCGCCGACTGCAAAACCGCGATCACGAACTTGCCGTCCGGCGTCATTGCCATGCCTTCGAGGCCCTGATTGTTCTGGCGGCCGGTCTCAGGATCCTTTGGGTCGGGTTCGGCAGCACCTGGGCCCGGATTGTCGGAAGCAAAATTGGCCGTGCCGTGGCGCATCGGCACGAGCGCGGCCGGAGGCTGGGTCGCCGACATCAGACGGCCGTCGGCGGAGAAGCGGTAGATGTCGGGACCGTATTCGTCGGAGACGAGCATGGTGCCGTCGGGCAGCCGCACGATCGCCTCGTTGTCGAGCGCGAGCTTGCCATTGTCGGCCTGCGGCAGGACAGGCATGTCGCCGGCGGCGGGACGCACGCCGTTCAGCGGGTCGAGACCGGTGACGTCGGCACCCTTGTCGTCGGTCAGGAGCATGGTGTCGGCGAGCGTCGCCTTGACGCCGGTCTGCTCCTGGCCGGCCGCGGGCGCGGCACCTGGTGCCACCGGGGCGAACTCGATGTTGATCGTGTTGAGGCGCGGCCGGTAGTCGGTGGTACCGACGACGTTATAACCGCGGTCGGGCAGCAGCCACAGCGAGCCTCTGTAGGTGCCGGCATCATGCGTCCAGCCCGCGGTGTCGATCGACATGCCGGAGCCGGAGCCGAAGGTCTCGCCGAACCTGTCGCGCTGGCCGGCCGGGATGCGGCCAACCCCCACCAGCCCCTTGTTGACGAAACTGGCGCCGCCGACGCTGGCCGAGCTGTCGGCGAAGGCAGGCAGCGAAACGGCCGAGGCCACCAGCGCGGCGGCCAGCAGCCGCAACGAGAACGAGCGTAAATGCGTCATGGATATCCCCTTGATGACAAAGCGCCGGGACGGCGGAATTCCGAGGTTGCCTGGGGGCGGCGAGGCTGCCGCCCTGGAGGGCGGCTATGCCCTCGCCAAGCGGTCTAAGGCGCGAACATGATGCTTGCATGACAGTTGGTGACGCATTCGCGTCGGCCCGCCGCGACGCTGCTGGGGAAGTGCGGCCGCGCCAAAAAATCGATCGTTCCGAGACAGGTTCGACACCGTCCAGGAGCTGTTCGCAGTACTAGACACTCATGTACAGTACGTATATGGTTCCGGTTTCGAACAGTCCGTGGAGGAGGGAAGCCTTGAAGTCTCACTACCGCGCAGTCGTCATCGGGGGAGGAGTGGTGGGCGCTTCGGTGCTCTATCACCTGGCGCGGTTCGGCTGGTCGGATGTGGCGCTGATCGAGCGCGCCGAACTGACGGCGGGCTCCACCTGGCATGCGGCGGCAGGGTTCCACGCGCTCAACGCCGATCCCAATGTCGCCGCGCTGCAGGATTACACCATCAACCTTTACCGCGAGATCGAGGCCGAATCCGGCCAGGACGTCGGGCTGCACATGACCGGCGGCGTCAACATAGCCAGCGATCCGGCGCGCTGGGAGTGGCTGAAATCGGCCTGGGCGGTATTCCAGTCGGTCGGCATCGAGACCGCCCGGCTGGTGACGCCTGACGAGATCAAGGCGATCTGCCCGATCGTCGACGTCACCGGCGTGCTTGGCGGCCTCTACGATTCCAACGAGGGCCATCTCGACCCTTACGGCACGACGCATGCGTATGTCGGTGCCGCCAAGAAGCGCGGCGCCGACGTGATCCTGCGCAACCGCGTGGTCGAGCTGAAGGCGCGGGCCGATGGCCATTGGGACGTGGTCACAGAGCAACGCACCATCACCACCGAGCATGTCGTGAATGCCGGCGGGTTGTGGGCCAAGCAACTCGGCCGCATGGCCGGGGTTGAACTGCCGGTGACGCCGATGGAGCACCATTATTTCGTCACCGAGGACATTCCGGAAGTCGCTGCCCTCGACAAGGAGATCGGCCTGGCCGTCGATCTCGACGGCTTTTCCTATCTGCGGCAGGAGCGCAAGGGCGTGCTGCTCGGCGTCTACGAGCAGAACCCGAAGCACTGGAACATGGACGGCGCGCCGTGGGATTACGGCATCGAGCTCATCCCCGAAGACATCGACCGCATCGGCCCGGAACTTGCCAAGGCGCATGAGCGCTTCCCTTGCCTGGCGACGGCAGGCATCCGCAAATGGGTCAACGGCGCCTTCACCTTCACCCCGGACGGCAATCCGATCGTCGGGCCGGTCCGCGGCCTGAAGAATTACTGGGTCGCCTGCGGCGTCATGGCCGGCTTCAGCCAGGGCGGCGGCGTCGGCAAGTCGCTGGCCGAGTGGATGATTTACGGCGAGCCGCAGGCCGACATTTTCGGCATGGACATCGCCCGCTACGGCGCCTTCGCCGCAAACCGGGAATATCTCAGGCAGACGACGCGACAGTTTTATTCTCGTCGTTTCGTCATGACCTTTCCCAACGAACGGCTGCCTGCGGGCCGGCCGCTGAAACGCCCCGGCGCCTATGACGGCATGAGTGCGGCGGGCTGCGAATGGACGGCTTCCTGGGGGCTGGAAATCCCCGCCTATTTCGCGCCGATGGGATTCCGCGAGGAGACGACGCTCAGGCGCTCCAACGCCTTCGACATCGTCGGTGACGAGGCGCTGCAAGTCCGGCGCGCCGCCGGCCTCATCGATATCTCGGCCTATGCGCGCTACGCGATCACGGGACCGGGCGCGGAGGCCTGGCTCGACAGGCTGCTGGCCTGCAGGCTGCCGAAGGCGGGACAGGCGAGGCTGGCGCCGATGCTCGGGCCGGACGGGCGGCTGAAGGGCGATCTCACCGTCTTCAACTGGGGCAATGGCGACTACTGGCTGATGGGCTCCTACTATCTGCGCGAATTCCACATGCGCTGGTTCGAAGCGCATATGGCTGAAGGCGTTTGCGTCACCGATATTTCAGATGCGATGTCGGGCTTTCTGGTCACCGGCCCCAATGCCAGAAAGATCGTCGAGCGCACGACGCACCAGGACATCTCCGCCAAAGCCTTGCCATTCATGGCATGCGGCGAATTCGACATCGGCATGGTGCGGGCAAGGATGGCTCGCCTCTCCATCGCCGGCGAACTCGGCTTCGAGATCAACTGCCCGGCCACCATGCATGCCACATTGCGCGAAACGCTGCTTGCCGCCGGCGAGGATCTCGGCCTCGCCGAGATTGGCTATTACGCACTCAACGCGCTTCGGCTGGAAAAGAGCTTCGGCATCTGGTCGCGTGAATTCACGCAAGGCTACACGCCCGGCCAGACAGGGCTCGACCGCTTCATTGCTTTCGACAAGGGCGATTTCATTGGCCGCGAGGCGGCGCTGAAGGAACGCAAGGCCGGTGTTGCACGACGGATCGTGACGCTGGAAGTCGATGCCATCGACGCGGACGCCAGCGGCTTCGAGCCGGTCTGGCACGGCGCTCGGCGCGTCGGCTTCGTCACCTCCGGCGGCTTTGGCTACACGATCGGCAAGAGCGTCGCGCTGGCGTTGGTGGATGACGATTTTGCCGAGGAAGGAACGGCGCTTTGCGTGCACATTGTCGGCACCGAGCGGCCGGCGCGTGTCATTCCGGCTTCGCCCTACGATCCCTTGGGCAAGGCGATGCGGCAATGAGGAGGTTTCCGGATGATCGATGACGCGGCACGCGAAGGCAGGCGCGAGCGCCGGCGAGGACGCATCGGCGAGGCCGGCAGCGAGAGCAGCCGCCGGCCCAATTACCGCTCTCTGAAGAACCCATTCCTGCCGCAGCCAATCTTTTCGGACGACCACGTCGCCTCGATCCACGACACGGCGCTGCGCGTGCTGGAGGAGCTGGGCATCAAGGTTCTGCTGCCGCAGGCGCGCGACCTGCTCGCTCGCGCCGGCGCCCTGATCGACCCCGAAACCGACATGGTGCGGATCGGCCGCGACATGGTGGCGGCCGCACTGGCCTCGGCGCCAAAATCGATCCAGACCCATGCCGGTGACCGCTCCCGCGATCTGACGCTGGAACTCGGGTCGATGACCTTCCTGGCAGGGTGCGGCGCGCCGAACGTCACTGACCTCGAACGCGGCCGCCGACCAGGCACACTGGCGGCCTTCGAGGAGTTCATCAAGCTGGTGCAGCATTTCGACGTGCTGCACATGCTGGGACCTTGCGTCGAGCCGCAGGACATCGACAACCGTTTTCGCCACTACGCCGTCAACCGGGCGCAACTGACCCTGTCGGACAAGCTTCCCTTCATCTTCGCGCGCGGCACCCCGCAGGTCGACGATAGTTTCGACATGATCAGGTTGGCGCGCGGGCTGTCCGAGGACGAGTTCCGCTCGGGCGCCCATTGCTACACCGTCATCAACACCAATTCGCCGCGCCAGCTCGACATCCCGATGGCGCAAGGCATCATCGACTTCGCCAGGGCGGGCCAGGTCCTGATCATCACGCCCTTCTGCCTGGCGGGTGCGATGGCCCCGATCACGGTGGCCGGCGCGCTGACGCTGCAGCATGCCGAGGCGCTGGCCGGGTTGACGCTGGCGCAGATCGTGCGGCCGGGCGCGCCTGTCGTCTACGGCTCCTTCTCCTCCAATGTCGACATGAAATCGGGCGCGCCGGCCTTCGGCACGCCGGAACATATCAAGGCGACGCTGGGGGCCGGCCAACTGGCGCGCTTCACCGGCCTGCCGTGGCGTTCGGGCGGCGGCAGCGCGGCCAACATCTCCGATGCGCAGGCGGCGCATGAGACGCAGTTTGCGCTGTGGGGCTCGGTGCTGGCGGGCGCCACCGTGTGCATCCATGCCGCCGGCTGGCTGGAGGGGGGGCTGAGCGTTTCCTTCGAAAAGCTGGTCACCGACATCGAGGCGTTGCAGACGGTGGCTGAACTGTGCGCCGCCACGCCCGGCGACGACGATGCCATCGGCTTCGAGGCGATCGCCGAAGTGCAGCCCGGCGGCCATTTCTTCTCGGCAGGTCACACCATGGCGCGCTACCGCACCGCCTTCTACGAGCCGCTGGTGGCCGACTGGTCGAATTTCGGCAACTGGACGCAGGCCGGTTCCAAGACCGCAACCGAACGCGCCACCGGTATCTGGAAGCGCATCCTCGCCGATTTCGAGCCGCCGGCGACGGCTATTGCCACATCAGCTGTGCTCGATGATTTCATCGCGCGCCGCACCGAACAGGGCGGGGCGGCGCCGGTATCGTGAGATAGCTTATTCCTCTCATCGTCCTGAATTGTGGGTGCGATCCGGAACCCGCTGCACCTCTCATGCATTCATGGGACGGCCGGTGCCTGCTCGCATTGCGAGCCATTGAGGGAGGACGACCACATGGGTTTCGATCAGTACCACGAACCGCCCGAAGAATTGTCGCAGGAGGTGCGAACCTTCGCCCGCATGATCACCTCGCTGATCGAGGAAGCGGAAGCGATCTCCTGGTATGAACAGCGCATGTCGGTGGAGAAGGACCCGCAGGCCCGCGCCATCATGAAGAACGCGCAAGGCGAGGAGTTCAAGCATTTCGGCATGGACCTCGAATTCCTGCTGCGTCAGAAGCAGGACTGGCGCGCGGAACTGAAGGAAATCCTGTTTACGACCGGCGATATCGTCAAGGCTGGCGAGGCGGGCGAGAAGAAAGTGGACTGAGCGGTTCGGCCCGGGTGACTACCGAAAGTTCCGTTCACTTCGGACGTCCACGCCATTGGAATTCATTCCAATCAATTTTGGCTGTGAAATCGCAAATATAATTAGGGTCAAAATCTACTTCGATTTTCACAAGAAAACCTCAGGATTTTTGACCAGCTCCTTACGCGAGTGAGTGTCCATTTTTTCTCACACAGCCGCGACAAACCCATCCAGCACGCGTTTCTGGCCGGCCTTGTCGAAGTCGATGGTCAGCTTGTTGCCTTCGATGGCCGCGATGTTGCCGTTGCCGAATTTCTGGTGGAAGACGCGGTCGCCGACGTTGAAGGGGGACGGCGTGTCGGCGACGGATTTGGCGACCAACTCGCCATCGATGGTGCGGCCCTTGATGCTCGTGCGGCCGGCGCCGTAGCCGCTGTCGGTCTCGCCATAGCCGATGCGCTCGATCTGGTGGCCGGAGCGCGAGCCCCAGTTGCGATCGGTCGCCTCGGTGCGGTTCTGCTGCGCCCGCTGCCAGCCCGGCGTGGCGTAGCTGTTGGCGAAGGCGCCGGATTTTTCGGCGCCGACATTGTCGAAGCGCGAGGCGCCATAGGGGTTCTGGCGGCCGCCCCGGCCGGAAGCGAACGAGCCGCCGCCATAGGAATTGCCGTAGCCGCCATAGGAGTTGCCGCTTTCGGCGACTTCGACATGGGTTTCAGGCAGTTCATCGAGGAAGCGGGAGGGAATCGTCGATTGCCACAGGCCGTGGATGCGGCGGTTGGAGACGAACCAGATGTGCAGGTTCTTCTTGGCACGGGTGACGCCGACATAGGCCAGCCGGCGCTCTTCCTCCAGGCCGGAACGGCCGCCTTCGTCCAGCGCGCGCTGGTGCGGGAACAGGCCTTCCTCCCAGCCCGGGAGAAAAACGGTCTCGAACTCGAGGCCTTTGGCCGAATGCAGCGTCATGATGTTGACGGCGTCGAGTTCGGCGTTCTGCTCGGCATCCATGACCAGAGCGACATGTTCGAGGAAGGAGCGCAGCGATTCATACTCCTCCATGGAGCGGATCAGCTCCTTGAGGTTTTCCAGCCGGCCGGGCGCCTCGACCGAACGGTCGTTCTTCCACATGTCGGTGTAGCCGCTCTCTTCCAGGATGGTCTCGGCGAGCTCAGTATGCGGCGTGGTTTCCAGCGCCTTCTGCCAGCGTTCGAAATTGGCGGCGACCTCGCGCAATGCGGCGCGCGGCTTGGGCTTCAATTCATCGCTCTCGGCGAGCTTGGCAGCGGCTTCCAGCATCGGTACACGCAGCGCGCGGGCCGTGTCGTGGATCTGACGGATGGTGGTTTCGCCGAGGCCGCGCTTGGGCACATTGACGATGCGCTCGAAGGCGAGATCATCGGCGCCTTGCGCGACGACGCGGAAGAAGGCAAGTGCGTCGCGGATCTCCATGCGCTCATAGAAGCGCGGGCCGCCAATGACGCGGTAGTTGAGACCGAGCGTGACGAAGCGGTCCTCGAACTCGCGCATCTGGAAGGACGCGCGCACCAGGATCGCCATGTCGTTGAGATTGTGCTTCTGGCGCTGATAAGCCTCGATCGTCTCGCCGACGGCGCGTGCTTCCTCCTCGGAATCCCAGGCGGCGTGGACGTTGACCTTGCCATCCTCGGGGTCGTCGCGATCGGTGAACAGCGTCTTGCCGAAGCGACCTTCATTGTGGGCGATGAGGTGCGAAGCGGCGCCGAGGATATGCGCGGTGGAACGATAATTGCGCTCCAGCCGGATGATGGTGGCGCCGGGAAAATCCTTGTCGAAGCGCAGGATGTTGTCGACCTCCGCGCCGCGCCAGCCATAGATCGACTGGTCGTCGTCGCCGACGCAGCAGATGTTTACTTTGTTTTCGCTCACGGGCTGTTCCGCGCCTGCCGGCGCGGGCCCGACCCCTCTTTTCTGCGCGCCTTCGGCGTCGCGGGAGGGGCCTCGCAAAGGCTCGGACGCCCGGTCGGGCTTGCGGCCTTCGGCCGAATGCAAATCCGTAGACGTCGCGCTACGTCCGCTATTTGGCCGCTGCGCCAGGAGCCGCAGCCACATGTATTGCGCGGTGTTGGTGTCCTGGTACTCGTCGACCAGGATGTATCTGAACCGCTTGTGATACTCCTTCAGCACGTCCGGATTGGCGCGGAAGATGCGGATAGGGTGGCAGAGCAGATCGCCGAAATCGCAGGCGTTCAGCGTCTGCAGGCGCTCCTGATAGGCCTTGTAGAGCTCGCGGCCCTTGCCGTTGGCGAAACTACGCGCATCGCCCTCGGCAATGTCGTCCGGGCCTTGCCCCTTGTTCTTCCAGCCGTCGATCATCTGCGCGAACTGCTTGGCCGGCCAGCGCTTGTCGTCGAGGCCCTCGGCCTGGATCAATTGCTTGATCAGCCGCACGACGTCGTCGGTGTCGAGAATGGTGAAGTCGGATTTCAGCCCGGCAAGCTCGGCGTGCCTGCGCAAGAGCTTGACGCCGATCGAGTGGAAGGTGCCGAGCCAGGGCATGCCCTCGACATTGCCTTCGCCGATCAGGATGCCTATGCGCTGCTTCATCTCGCGCGCGGCCTTGTTGGTGAAGGTCACGGCCAGGATCTGCGAGGGAAAGGCTTTTCCGGTCGCCAGGATGTGGGCGATGCGGGTGGTCAAGACGCGCGTCTTGCCGGTGCCGGCGCCGGCCAGCACCAGAACGGGACCTTCGGTGGTTTCCACCGCCAGCCGCTGCTCGGGGTTCAACCCCTTGAGATAGTCGGGCGCGTTGTTGTGGCCGCCGCGGGCAGCCATGGCGCGCGCGGCGATGCCCGACGGGGCGGTGGGCCGCGCATCGGGTTCATCGAAAAAGGGCATGTCTTCGGAAAAGCCGGACATCGCCCCCGAATGTAGTGATTCGGTGGAGAAAGACCAGAACTGTCTACGTTTTGTTCCACTCCTGATTGTTTCCGGCCTGCTTGACAGGCAGGGCGGGTGAGGGAAAGCTGCGCAAAGGGCAGGGAGGGGATCCTGTTGCCCACGGCCGCCTCGAGGCGCGCAACAGTCGAAGGAGTATCATCTTGGCTGTCACCATCACCTCCCTCATTCTCCTCCTCATCGGCCTCGCGCTTGGCGCCGGCGGCATCTGGTTGGCTTCACTGGGAGGCAGCTGGTACTACATCATATCAGGCATCGCCTTCCTCATCGCCGCATGGCTGCTCTACCGGCGCAGATCCACCGCGCTCTGGCTCTACGCCGCGATCGTGCTGGGCACGCTTGCCTGGGCGGTCTGGGAAATCGGCTTCGACTGGTGGGAACTCGGGCCCCGCGGCGGCATCATCGTGCTCGTCGCGCTGTGGCTGCTGACGCCGTGGGCGAGGCGGGGCCTTATTGGTCCCGATGGCCGCGCGCCGCTCATTCTCGCCGTGTTGGCGTCGCTGGCGGTCGCCGGCTATTCAATGACGACCGATCCCAAGGATATTGCCGGCAATCTCGACATCGACAAGGTGACCCCGGCGGCCGATCTCGGCGGCGACATACCTGCCGGCGAATGGCACTTCTACGGCCGCACGCCCTATGGCCAGCGCTATTCGCCGCTCGACCAGATCACGCCGGAGAACGTCGCCAACCTGCAGCCGGCCTGGACTTATCGCACCGGCGACGTGAAAGGTCCCGACGACGTCGGTGAGACCACCTATCAGGTGACGCCGCTGAAGATCGCCGATACGCTCTACATCTGCACGCCGCACAATTTCGCCATCGCCATCGACGCCGCCACGGGCAAGGAGAAGTGGCGCTACGATCCCCAGGTCAAGCTCGACAAGGACCGCCAGCACCAGACCTGCCGCGGCGTCTCCTATTACGCCGATGCCAAGATCGGTGCCGGGCAGCCTTGCGCCGCGCGTGTCTACCTGCCGACTTCGGATGCGCGGCTGATCGCACTCGACGCCGCCAACGGTCAGGTCTGTCAGGCGTTTGCCGAAGGCGGTACGCTGAACCTTCTGACCGGCATGCCTTATCCCAAGTCCGGCTATTACTATTCGACATCGGCGCCGCTGATATCAGGCGACAAGATCGTCGTCGGCGGCGCGGTCAACGACAATTATTCCACGCAGGAGCCCTCCGGCGTCATCCGCGCCTTCGATGCCTCCACGGGCGCGCTGATCTGGAACTGGGATTCCGGCAATCCCGAGCAGACCACGCCGCTAGCGGCAGGCCAGACCTACACCGCCAATTCGCCCAACATGTGGTCGACGCCGAGTGCCGACGAAAAGCTCGGCCTGCTCTACATACCGCTCGGCAACCAGACGCCGGACCAGCTCGGCGCCGGCCGCAGCGCCAATGTCGAGAAATTCTCCTCCTCGATCACCGCGCTCGACCTCAATACGGGGCAATTGAAATGGGTGCGCCAGACCGTGCATCATGACCTTTGGGACATGGATGTGCCGGCGCAGCCGAGCCTTGTCGACATCACCAAGACCGACGGAACGGTCGTGCCGGCGCTGGTCGGGCCGACCAAGCAGGGCGACCTCTACGTGCTCGACCGGCGCACCGGCGAGCCGGTCATCCCGGTCAAGGAAGTGCCGGCGCCCGGCGGCGCCATCGAAGGCGACTACACATCGCCCACGCAGCCGGTGTCGGACCTTTCCTTCAATCCGCCGCCGCTGACCGATGCCGACATGTGGGGCATCACCATGTTCGACCAGCTGGCGTGCCGGATTGCGTTGCACAGGCTGCGCTATGAGGGCCGCTACACGCCGCCATCGCTGCAGGGCACGCTGGTCTATCCCGGCAATTTCGGCGTCTTCAACTGGGGCGGCGTGGCGGTCGATCCGGTCCGGCAGGTGCTGTTCGGCATGCCGACCTATCTCGCCTTCACCTCCAGGCTTGTGCCCCGCGCGGACGTGCCGCCGCCAGGCGACGCCAAGGGCAGCGAGCAGGGGCTGAACCGAAATGACGGCGCTCCTTATGCGGTGGTGATGGGACCGTTCCTGTCGCCGCTCGGCATTCCGTGCCAGGCGCCGCCATGGGGCTATGTCGCCGGAGCCGACCTCAGGACCGGACAGATCGTCTACAAGCACAGGAACGGCACGGTCTATGACATGACGCCGCTGCCTTTGCCGCTGAAGGTCGGCGTGCCCGGCATTGGCGGGCCGATGATCACCGCCGGCGGGGTGGCTTTCCTCGGCGCCGCGGTCGACGACTACCTGCGCGCCTACGACCTGACCTCAGGCAGGCAGCTCTGGCAGGCGCGCCTGCCAGCCGGCGGGCAATCGACGCCGATGACCTATACGGTGGCTGACGGGCGCCAGTTCGTGGTCATCGTCGCCGGCGGCCATGGCTCGGTCGGCACCAAGCCCGGCGATTATGTAATGGCATACGCACTGCCGAAGTAAGGAACGGGTTCGGTCCCGCAGGATCGCGCCCTAGCTGATTCCGAGATGGCTCTTCAGGCTTGGCACCGAGCCGAGCACTTCATTGGTGAGGTCCGGCCCGGCGGCGGCTTCGGCCTGTTGGATCAGCGTGGCGCCAGCCTGCCTGATCTGCGCCATGTCGAGGCCGGAGGCCTTGAGCGCGGCGACGCCGTTGATCAGTGCGCCGGCCTTTTCGCCGAGAACACCGCCCAGCGCGCCTTGCAACGAGGACAGCAGGCCGCCACCGCCGGCCGCGCCGGCGGCCATGACGTCGTATTGGCGGGCGAGATCGTCGGCGCCGGGAATCTTGGCGAAGAAACCCGAGACGTTGGTGCCTTCCGCCTCGTGCTCCAGCACCGAGAAGATGGTGCCGACGACTTTCTCGGTCGTTGCCTGGTCGAGGCCCGCCTTTTGCGAGACGGTGTTGACAATATCCTGGACGTTCATGGTCTCACCTCAAATTTGGGAATTTCGGGTCCGTGCAGTGGTCCCGGCCGATGCGAAGCTCGATCATCGACCGCCTGCCTGCGTCCACAAGCCGGAAGCGTAATGCCTGAGCGGCAGCCAGGGCAAGGACGAACGCGCTGGTGAGGATAGGCATGATCATCGGCGGGTGTCCTTCTGGTCGGGACGGGATGGGACGGGCATCGGTAGCACGCAGCTTCCCTTACCATTGTGGCAGTGCCGGCAGGATTTATCGGCGATGACCAAAAAGTGATGGAGCGGGCGCCGGCGTTGCCGGCTTCACTGGCTGCGGCCGATGCTTGCCGCTGCGCTCATCCAGGCTGGACCGGGCCAGCCGCGTCCCTATCTAGCTCCGGTGTTGAACCCTGAAGCCGAGGAATGCGCCATGACCAAAGCAGCCGCCAGACCAGCAAAGCTTGGGATCACCCAGGCGATGATCGACGCCTATGACGAATACACGCATCTGACACTCGATCGCCGCCGCTTCATGGAGCAACTGACCCGGCTTGCGGGATCCGGGGCGGCGGCCGCGGCGATCGCGCCGATGCTGGCTGCCAACTCCGCCCAGGCGGCCATCGTCGCCGAGAACGATCCCCGCGTGAAAGGCCAGGACATCGCCTATCCCGGCGCCGGCGGCGAGATGAAGGGCTATCTTGTCAAGCCGGCGGACCAGGCGGGCAAGCTCGGCACCGTCATCGTCATCCACGAAAACAGGGGGCTCAACCCGCATATACGCGACGTCGCCCGGCGCGTGGCGCTGGAGGGCTTCGTGGCGCTCGCTCCGGATTTCCTGTCGCCGCTCGGCGGCACGCCCGCCGACGAGGACAAGGCGCGCGACATGTTCACCAAGCTGGATCCGGCGCAGACCGTCGCGAATGGCGTCGCGACGGTGGCTTTCCTCAAAGCCGACAAGGACGGCAACGGCAAGGTCAGTGTCGTCGGTTTCCGCTGGGGCGGCGGCACGGCCAACATGCTCGCCGTCAACGCGCCTGATCTGACGGCAAGTGTCGCCTATTACGGCATGCAGCCGAAGGCCGCGGACGTTTCCAAGATAAAGGCGGCGCTGCTGCTGCACTATGCCGGATTGGACGAACGGACCAATGCCGGCATCGACGCCTTCAAGAAGGAACTCGATGCCGCGCATGTCGAATACACGGTCTATGTCTATGAAGGCGCTAATCACGCCTTCAACAATGACACTTCGGCAGCGCGCTATGACAAGAAGGCGGCTGATCTCGCCTGGGGCCGGACCGTCGCCTTCCTGAAGGAGAAACTGGCTTAGCGCAGGATCTACTGCCAGCTCGCCGGCCTGTGCAAGGCGACGCCGGCCACCACCAGCGCAATACCGATGCACTCGCTGATGCCGGGGATCTGGCGCAGCACCAAGATGCCGATCAGCGTCGCGGTGACTGGCAGCAGAGACAGCATCAGCGCGAAGCTCGACCGCGGTAGCCGCGCCATGGCGAGCTGGTCGCAGATATAGGGGATGACCGAGGAGCAGATGCCGACGCCGATGGCCGCCAGCAGCAGCGGCGCGGAGAAAAAGGCGGGCAACGCGTCGGTGAGGCCGATCGGCAGCACGACCAGAAAGGCCACGGCCATGGCGGCGCCGAGCCCGGCGATGCCGCCGCCGGCGCCTGAAGCGGCGACGCGGTGGCCAAGCACGATATAGCCCACAAACAGCGCGCCGTTGAGGAAGGCCCAGAACAGGCCGAGGGGATCGCTGGACCATTTGACGTCGATCAGCAGCAAGGTGCCGGCCACGGCGACGGCAAGGGCAGCGAGATTGCGCGCGCTTCGGAGACCGACCAGCGCGACGCCGATGGTGCCGACGAATTCGATCGCGGCCACCAGCGAAATCGGCAGGCGGTCGAGCGCCAGATAGAAGGAGCAGTTCATTACTGCGAGACAGGCGCCGAAGGCGAGCAGCAGCAGCCGTGTCGACCGATCGGCCTGGGCGAAGGTCCGCCACGGACGCGTCAGCGGCGCGAAGATCAAGGCGGCGGTGGCGATGCGCAGCCAGGCCATGCCAAGCACGCCGATCTGCGCAAACAAAAGCACGGCGAAGGCAGGGCCGAGATAGTGGAACACGGCGCTGACACAGAACCAGACATGCGGCGGCAGCGACGTCGGCAGGCTGGTAAAGGCCGCACCTGTGGGCGTGGTTTGGACTTGCGTCCGATCGTTCATCGGATCAGTATCGCAGGTATTTTTTCCGTCTGATATGGGTCGTGGTCGTTCAGGGACCTCAGTCGCTTTGCAGATGCAAGGAGTTTTTGATGAAGCGCCTTCGAAACGAAAATCTCGACCTCGACGCGGTCGATCTGAAGATACTGCGCCTGCTGGAAAAAGATGCGCGCGCCAGCACGGCCGAGCTGGCGCGCGCCGTCGGCCTGTCGGCGCCGAGCGTGTCCGAGCGCATCAAGCAGCTTCAGGAGAGCGGCGTCATCGAAGCCTATTGCGTGCGGATCAATCCGGCGGCGCTTGGCCTGAACCTGTCGGCATGGCTGCGCATCAGGCCGGTGCCGGGGCAGCTCGCCGTCGTGGCCGAGATCATCCGCGACCTGCCCGAGATCGCGCAATGCGACCGGGTAACCGGCGAGGACTGTTTCATCGCGCTGGCGCATGTCGGCTCAATGGCCGAACTCGAACGGGTGATCGACCGCATCATTCCCTACGCGATGACCAACACGGCCATCATCCAGTCATCGCCGGTGGTGGCGCGCTCGCCGCTGGCGGCGATCAGGCGACAGGGTTGAGGTCAAACCCCTGGAATGTCGTCAACGGAAGTGGCCGCTCTACCCGCAGCGTCAGGCGTGGCCGCGCTTCATGCGGGCCTGCTTAAGGATGACGCGCCAGCGGATCATGTCGAAGGGGATCGGCTCATTGTTGTTGGCGATGTGGAAGATCTCGTTGTTGACGTTCTTCAGCGAGCGCCAGAAATCATAGTCGGTAATGCGCGGATCGGCGGCGAGCCTGTCCACCTCGACTTTGATATCGGTTTTCATGCACGTCCCCCGAATCGGCTATGCCCCGCCGCCCGTGTCGCTACTTCGATGCGGATCGTTTTCGAACGGCCCGCTGAGTCGCGCAACGGTCCAATCGGCTTGTTCCCGTTAAAACCTCGGTAAGGTTAACGCGGGCCCCGGGCGGGTTCAAGCCGTCTTGCGTTTGATGCCGATCGAGCGGCCTGCGCGTTCGGGCATCGGCAAGGCTGCGTGAGCGGCGCGCATCGCTTCGATCTTGGCCAGCACGTCGGCGGGAAAGGGGGCTACCTTGGGGCCGGACATGTCGACATGCAGTGCAAGCTGCTCGGACGTCGCGGCGAGCCAGCCGTCGGCATGGCGGATTTCCTGGTAGAACCGCAGCCGCTTCTCGTCATGGTCGATGAGCTGGAAGGAAACTGTGACCTTGTGGTCGAGATGCAGTTCCTGCACGTAGCAGACATGGACTTCGGCGGTGTAGATGGTGAGGCGGCGGTTCTTGACATAGTCCAGCCCCATGCCCATCGCCTCAAAGGCTTCATCCGAACAGCGGTCGAACAGGACGTTGTAGTAGGCCATGTTGAGATGGCCGTTATAATCGATCCAGTCCTTCTCGATAGCCATTGGCTGAGAAACAAAAGGGGCGGGGATCGGCATGGCAACTTCCTTGTTCTGGTGCTGGACAGAGCGTGGTTGTAAGAGCGGTTCATCGTTTCACGGAAACGTCGGACCGCCTCTTTGATACAATTCCCCAGGGAAAGCGCTAGGCGCTTTTCCGGGGAAAACCGCTTCACACTTTTCCTGGAATTGCGTTAGGCATCATCCATAAATGCATGACAAGCATGGACACTGGTCCATTCGCGGAGGAATTCATGGCCCTGAGCGACCTCAATCCGGTCGAGCGCAACGAAGAAGGCATCGCCGCCGTGCTCGGCATCCTCAAGCAGCGGTTTGGCGAGCGCTTTCAGACCGGCCGGGCGGTTCGCTCCCAGCATGCGCATACGACAACCTACATCCCGACGCAGGCGCCGGACGGCGTCGTCTTCCCGGAAACGACCGCCGAGGTACAGGAGATCGTGCGCGCCTGCGCCGCGCACCGCGTGCCGGTGATCGCCTTCGGCGTCGGCTCCTCGCTCGAAGGCCACACCAACGCGCCGGGCGGCGGCATCTCGGTCGACACTTCCCGGATGAACCGGATCCTCTCGGTCAATCCGCAGGATCTCGACTGCACGGTCGAGCCTGGGGTGACTCGCGAGGATCTCAACCGGCATCTGCGCGACACCGGCCTGTTTTTTCCAATCGATCCCGGCGCCAATGCCTCGCTGGGCGGCATGGCCGCGACACGGGCCTCAGGCACCAACGCGGTGCGCTACGGTACGATGCGCGAGAACGTGCTATCGCTGACGGCCGTCATGGCCGATGGCGAGGCGGTGACCACTGGCAAGCGGGCAAAAAAGAGCTCGGCCGGCTACGACCTGACACGGCTGCTGGTCGGCTCGGAAGGCACGCTCGGCATCATCACCTCGCTGACCTTGAGGCTGCAAGGGATTCCGCAGGCGATTTCCGGTGGTGTCTGCCCGTTTCCGAGCGTCGAAGCGGCTTGCAACGCCGTCATCGCGACGATCCAGATGGGCATTCCGGTGGCGCGCATCGAACTGGTCAACGCGCTGCAGATGCGGGCGATGAAGACATATTCCAAGCTCGACTATCCCGAAAGCCCGTGCCTGTTCGTCGAATTCCATGGCAGTGATGCCGGCGTTGCCGAGCAGGCCGAGACCTTCGGCATGATCGCCGAGGAGAATGGCGGCGGACCGTTCCTGTGGACCAGTGTCGCCGAGGAGCGCACCAAACTTTGGAAGGCCAGACATGACGCCTATTGGTCGTCGCTGACGCTGCGGCCAGGCGCCAAGGGCCTGTCGACCGACGTCTGCGTTCCGATCTCGCGTTTTGCCGAATGCGTCACCGAAACCGAGGCCGATATCGCCGAAATGGGGCTTGTCGCGCCGATCGTCGGCCATGCCGGCGACGGCAATTTCCACGTCCTGGTGCTGATGGACGTGAACGACCCGAAGGAAATCGCGCTGTCGGAAAAGTTCGTGGCGCGGCTCAACATGCGGGCCATCGCCATGGAGGGCACCTGCACCGGCGAGCACGGCATCGGCCAAGGCAAGATCGGCTTCCTGCGCCATGAGCTCGGCCACGGCGTCGACATCATGCGCACGATCAAGCAGGCGCTCGATCCGCTCGATATCATGAACCCGGGCAAGATCCTGCCGGCTGCCGAGTAGACGCCGTCATCGGCTCGTCTTGACCCCACCTCCAATCGGGCCGAGACTCCGTGTGCTGAAGGCCCAGAAGACGGGCAACCCAAGCGGAGGAGTGGTGTCATGGCGATTTCACGCAAGGAAGAAGCGCGCGCGCTGAGTGCCGACGAACACGAACTGGTGGAGAAATCGCACCATCCGGCGGTCCAGGACCTTTCTGACGCCGATCTGTCCGGCCTCGTCAAACGCCTTCGGGAGCGGCGCGACAAGGCGCAGACCGAGGCGCATCGACGCCGGCGCGAAATCCGGGGCAAGGGCACACCGAAAGGGGCTGTCGCTTCAAAGGCCGATGGCGGCTCTCAGTTGAAGCTTGCGATGCTGGCGACGGCCATGCGGCGGTTGAATGGCGAGGCCGAACGGCGCCGCCAGTTGACGGCGCGCGTCTCATTGGTCGACAGCGCGCGCAAGGCGCTGGCCCTGAAGCAGAAAGCACCGACGGATGGTCCAGCGTTCAACGCGCGCACCGCGCACAAGGGCATGCGAGCGGTGGCAAACCAGAGGACGCCGAATCTGGTTCGGCCGGCTGAGCTCGGCCGACAACGCAAAGCGGCCAAGGTGGCGCAGGCAAAGCGCGACGCGCGTTGAATTCGCACTGATGACGCCGATGATCGCGTGCTGATCTCCGCAGCACGCCGAAGCACGACAAACGCTTCTCCGCCGGCACGTGGTCGGTACGCTTTGCTGTGTGCGTCGTTTACCGAGTGGCCAACTTCTCTGGCGCTGCCTCGGCAAGCACCTGCAGCATCGGCCGTGTCGGTGCGAAGAATGTCGTGCCGGTGTGAGGGGTGGAGAAATCAAGCAGCCGGTCGTAGGCGCCGGGCGGGTCGCCGACATACATGCGCTGCAGCATCTTCTCGATCACCCAGAGATATCTCGAATAGCCGATGAAGTAGGTGCCGAATTCCCGTTGCCCCGGCCGGCCGAACGGCATGTTGTCGCGCAATATGTCATGTTCGGTGCCGTCGGCATCCTCGATGGTGGCGAGCGACTTGTGCGATTTGCGCGGCGCTTCGTCATCATCGATTTCGATGTTGTCGATCTTGGTTCGGCCGATGATCGCCTCCTGCACGGGCGTGGGGATTCGCGCCCACGCCTGGAGATCGTGCAGGTATTTTTGAACGACGACATAGCTGCCGCCGGCAAAATCGGGATCTTCGTCGCCAACGAGCGCCGAGGCGGGCAGATCGAGGCCGGTGGGGTTGGCTGTGCCGTCGACGAAACCGAGCAGGTCGCGGGCATCGAAATAACGAAACCCCGAGACTTCGTCGACGACGGTCACGCCGGCACCAAGCCTGTCCAGCAGGATACGCTCGAACTCGAAGCACATGTCTGGCCGCTCGGAGCGGATATGGAAGAGAAGGTCGCCCGGCGTCGTGGGCGCGGCGTGAACCGCACCCTTGATCGGCGTGAACCGCTTCAACTCCGCCGGCCGCCGGCCGGGGTTGAGCCGGTTCCATAGATCGTGGCCGATGCCGGCGATGCAGGACAGGCGGCCGCCGAGGTCGCGAAACCCGACAGTCTTGACCAGGTCGTCAAGGTCGCCGAGTACGGAACAAACCTTTCCGAGAACCGCCTGTTCATCGGCTATGGTGACGACAAGGAAAATCGCTGATTGCGAAAGCGGCGCGTCGACGCTCTGCGCATCGATCGGCACACGGTCCCAGTTCTTCCCCGACATCCCCAATTCTCCGCTTTTCCGGGATTGTTTCAGACGATCCCGGATCGGAAAACGCCGCGACCGGAACAGGGCGAGGACGCCCAAAGCAAGGTATCGCGATCAAGAGCGACCGCGCAACATCGAACGCCGTCCATGGTTGTCGCCGACGACGATCGAATTGCCTCTTTATCGACACGCGGATGCAGGTAGAGTGCGGCTGATTTCAACCAAACCGTTCGGAACTGATGCTCGCACGCCTGTTCGTGATCTTTGGTGGCCTGTTCGTGCTGGTGCTGTGCGCGGCGCTGGTGGGGCCGTATTTTGTCGACTGGTCCGGCTATCGGGCGCAGTTCGAGCGCGAAGCGAGCGCCATTCTCGGCCGCAAGGTGACCGTGCAGGGCGACGCCACGGCGCGCTTGTTGCCGTTTCCGTCGGTAACCTTCTCCAATGTCGCCGTTGCCGGCGGCCCCGCCGGCCAGCCGGCGATGACCGTCGAGACGTTTTCGATGGATGCGGAACTGGCGCCGTTCCTGCGTGGCGAGGTGCTGATTTTCGACATGCGGCTGGTGCGGCCGAAAGCGACGATCGACATCGCCGCCAATGGCACCGTCGACTGGGCGATGCGGCCGTCCTCGCCCTTCAACCTCAACCAGATCTCGATCGAGAAGCTGACGGTGACGGAAGGGCAGATCGAGCTGCGTCATGCCGCCGGCGGACGCAGCCACACCATGTCCGAGATCAATTCGACCATTTCGGCCAAATCGCTGGCGGGCCCGTGGCGCATGGATGGCACGTTGAGGTTCGACGGCCTGCGCACGACGGTTGCCGCCACTACCGGCAAGGCCGAAGCCAACGGCCAGATGCGGTTTCGGCTCAAGGCCGATCCCGACGCGTATCCGCTGGTCATCGAAACTGACGGCAATGCCGGCATCGTCAACGGCGCCGCCATCTACTCCGGACAGTTCAAGATTTCCGGCGCCGATAAGAACTCAGCCCAGTTGCGGGGCACCGATGGCGAGACGGTGAAGGTCGGCACCGGCAAGTCCAATCCCGGCTTTCGGGTTAACGGCAAGTTCGCGCTCGATCACCAGAAGCTCGGCATCGATGAATTCCGCTTCGAGACCGGACCCCTCGACAATCCCTATACCGCCGACGGCAAGGCCTCGATCGATCTCGGCCAGAAGCCGAGCTTCGCCATCGAGGCCAATGGCGCGCAGGTGCAGTTCGACGAGGCCGTGGGTGCGGCAGGCGCCGGCCTGACACTGGATCAGCGCATTGCCGGACTGGAACAGGCCTTGCTCGACCTGCCTAAGCCGACCATTCCCGGAACGGTCGAGGTCAGGTTGCCGGCCGTGGTGGCCGGTGACACCACGGTTCGCGACGTTCATCTTTCCGCCGAGCCGGTCGATGGCGGCTGGTCGGTGAAATCGCTCGCCGCGACACTGCCCGGCCGCGCCACGCTGGAGGCCGACGGCCTGCTCAGCGTCGAGAACCATTTCGGCTTCACCGGTTCGCTGCTGCTGGCGGTGGCGCAGCCTTCCGGCTTCGCTGCCTGGTTGTCGAAGGACGTCGACGAGGCGATCCGGCGTCTGCCCGCCGCCGGCTTCCGGGCCAAGGTCGATCTCTCCGAAAAGCGCCAGGCCTTCAGCGATCTCGAACTGGTCCTGGGCAAGGCGACGTTTTCCGGCCGCATCGATTCCAGCCAGCCCGACGATGCCAGGCCCTCGGTGCTGATGCGGCTGGAAGGCGGCGATCTCGATGTCGACGGGCTGGCGGCCTTCGCCTCGATCTTCATCAGCGACAAGGGCGCCAACCGATTTGCCGACCGCGACCTCGATTTCCAGATCAAGGCGGGACCGGTCAGCGCCGGAGGCTTGACCGCCGATACGGTCGACACCGCGCTCAGGCTGCGCGACGGGCTGCTTGAGATCGACCGGCTGTCGGTGGGCGGGCTGGCTGGCGCGTCGATCAGCGCCACAGGCCGGATCAAGGATTTTCCGGCGAGCCCGACCGGCAAGCTTGACGCCTCCGTCGTCGCCGTCGACCTGAAGCCGCTGATCGACGTGGCGGCGCAGCACTATGCCGACAACGCCGTGCTCAAGGGACTGGCTAGCCGCGCCGCAGCCTATCCCGACCTGTTCCAGGATTCACGCGTCGATCTTGTGGTGAGTGCCGCCGACAATGGCGACGGCACAACGGGGCTTGCTGTGAGCGGGCAAGGCAAGGCCGGCGGATCGTCCTTTTCCGCCTCGCTGTCGGGGAAGGGAGCGGTCGACAAGCTTCTTGAAGCGCCTGTGGCGCTGACCTTCAATGCCAGGAACCCCGACGCCACAGCGCTGCTGGCACTTTACGGCTTGCCGGCGCTGCCGCTCGGCATGCTCGGCGAGGCAAGCACCGACATCCAGGCCAAGGGCACGCTGGGCGGCGGCCTTGCGACGAGCTTCAGCCTTGCCGGCAACGACTTCAACGCCGGTTTCGACGGCACCGTAGCCGACACGCCCCAAGGTCCGGTCGCGAAGGGCAAGGTCAGCCTCGATGCGGCCGACATCGAGCCCTGGCTGATGACATCGGGCATAGGCCTGCCGGGCATGGGGACAGGCACGTCGACGTCGCTCACCGCGCAGGCCGATTACGGCAACGGCCTACTGGTGCTCTCCGGCCTCAACGCCGCCATCAACGAAGCTGCGGTGTCGGGTGACGTGAACATCGACGTCAAGGAGGGGATTGACGGCAAGGATGGCGTGCCGCATCTGGCCGGCTCGCTGGCGCTCGACGAACTTGATCTGGACCCGATGGCGGTGGCGCTGTTCGGCGATTCCGCGTTCACGGACAAGAGCGGAGACAATAAAGGCGGTGTGTGGCCGTCGGCCCCGTTCAGCCAGAAATCCAGCCTTCCATTCACGGCCGATCTCGACTTGACCACGGCTTCCCTTGCCGCAGGGCCATTCGCGACCGCCTATGACGCGGCCTTGTCGCTGAAGCTCGACCAGGAAGGCATCCGCGTGTCCGATCTCAAGGCGAAATTCCTTGGCGGTGCGCTGACCGGCCTGTTCGAATTGAAAAACAATGACGGCACTGGGCTTTTCACCGGCCAGATGAAGCTCGCGGACGCCGATCTGCCAGCCGTGCTGCCGGATGCCGGCATCGGCGGCAAGGGGGATGTCTCCGCGGCGTTTTCGACAAGCGGCAAATCGGTCGACGCGATGATCGCCGCTCTGTCGGGTTCGGGCACGGCGGCGCTGAAGGGCGTCACGGTCGCCGGCGTCAATCCCAATGCGTTCAGCACCTTCCTCGCCAAGGCGGACGCGATCGGCCGCGATATCGATGCAGCCAAGACCGCCGGCTTCGCGCCCGCTATCGCGGCAGATGGCAGTTTCGCGGCAAAGGATACCGACATCGCCTTCACCATTGCAGGTGGCACGCTGCGAGCGCCGCCGATCAGCCTCGAAAATCCTTCGGCGACCTTGTCCGCCGACATCACGGCGGACCTCAATGCCGATACGGTCTCCGCCAAGGGCGCGGTCACCTACCGGCCCGGCGACGAAGCGCTCGTCGGTTCCGAACCGGCGATGAATTTCAGCGTCGAGGGGCCGTTCGGCGCCGTCAAACGGCAGTTCGACAGCGAACCGCTGGCGCAGTTCCTGACCCAGCGCGCGCTCGAGAAGGAGCAGCAGCGGGTCGAGGCGATGCAGGCCGCGTTGCTGGAGAAGCAGCGGCTGCGGCGCGAGGTGCGCTACTACGCTGCGTTGCAGGACCAGCGCGACAAGGCGGCCGAGGAACTGCGACAGCAGGAGGAGGCGGCGCGGCTGAAGGCCGAGGCCGACGCCAAGGCGAAAGCCGAGGCGGAAGCTCAGGCGCGGGCCGAAGCAGAGGCCAGGGCCAAAGCGGATGCCGAGGCAAAGGCCAAAGCCGAGGCGGATGCCAAGGCAAAGGCCGAGGAGGCGATGCGGACCGCCTCGCAGGAGAAGGCAAGGCTGGAAGCAGAGCGCAAGGGCGCCGAGCAGGCGCCGAACCCGGAACGGGCGCCGCCGCCGGTGGCCAACGACAATCCGCCTCCGGCCAAACCGCAGTTCAATCCGTCTACGATCGACAATTTGCTGAAGTCTTTGCAGTAGGGCAGTAGGGTGGTAGGGTAGTAGGGTAGTAGGGTAGTAGGGTAGTAGGGTAGTAGGGTAGTAGGGTAGTAGGCAGGGATTTCCCTCGATCGTTCAAAGAACGAGCAGTTCGGCGCTGTCGGCGACGTAGCGGGCGTGACGAAAATCGCGGATGGCGGCAAGCTTGCCCTCCTGCCAGACCAGCAGGATGAAATAGGCTGGTCGCGCAGCCGGGTCGTTGCCGTCGTGAACGAGGACC
This sequence comes from Mesorhizobium sp. B2-3-7, assembly GCF_006442695.1. Lineage (NCBI taxonomy): Bacteria > Pseudomonadati > Pseudomonadota > Alphaproteobacteria > Hyphomicrobiales > Phyllobacteriaceae > Mesorhizobium > Mesorhizobium sp. B2-3-7. The sequence continues at coordinate 141,656 of NZ_VFVV01000006.1, forward strand.
ACCGGCCTGTCCTCGACGAATCCCGGCACGAAACGCCAATCGCGGAGGCGGGAATAGTTGTGGAAATAGGTAGCCACTTCCTTGGGTCCGGTAAACCGCGTCCTGGCCACCAGCTCCAGGCGAACTTCATCGGCGAGCATGTCGCGCACGGCGTCGAAATCACGGGCGTTGAAGCGATCGATATAGGCTTCGAGCAACAGGCGTTCGGAGACGCCTAGCCTGGGAACCGGCCGATCCTCGGGCTCGGCGGCGAGCTGGCGCAAGCGGCCGCGGCCACGATGCAGCGCCGCCTTGACGGCCGGGACGCTGGTGTCCAGCGCGGCGCTGATCTCTTGCAGCGAATAACCCAGAACGTCCATCATGATGACGCTGCTGCGCTGCGCGACGGGCAGGCGCATGAAGGTGTGCAGGCCGGCGGCAGCGGCCTGACGGTCGAAGGTGGCGTTGGCCGGGTCGACGATCATGTCCGGATCCTCATCGGAAAAGGCCTTTTCGCGGGCTCGCCGGCGCAGAAAATCGAGTGCCGTGTTGTGCGCGATGCGGAACAGCCAGCCCTCCGGATTTGCGATCTGGCCGGCGTTCGGCAAAGCCTCGAACGCCTTGGCCAGCGCTTCCTGCAACACGTCCTCGCCGTCAAAGACGGAACCCGTCATGCGCGCGCAATAGCGGTGCAGCTTTGGGCGCAACTCCCCAAACAGGCGTTCGATGAGCGCGCGGTGCTCGCCAGGAATGAGGATGTTCATACGCCCGTCGTTCTCTACATCGCTTGATCGCGCCTACTGGTCCAGCATCCGGTAACTGCCTACTACCGTCATCGCCTCGCGATGCGGAGGCTCGATGCAGCGATCCCTGATGCCGTTCTGAAAAGTCGCGAATGCCGCTAGCCCCGGAAGGGTGCCGGCCTGCTCCTCGGTTGCCGCCTCGACCAGATGGAAGAAGGTACCGTCGCCGGACCGCCATGTCATGTAGCGAAACCGTTCGGGCGATTTATCCCGCAATTCCTGGAACACGGCCTTGACCAGCCGCTCGTTCTCGTCGACCAGCTCCGGTTTGGTCCTGTAACGTATCAAATGGTGTTTCATCTTGTCTGTTCCTTTGCCGGCCTGCACCTTGCAGGTCGCTCATGTCCGAGACGAAGCGGCGGAGCCAAAGGATTCGGGGTTTCCGGAATTTTTTTATGCGGCCCCTTATGTCCCATCTTCCCGATGGTAGCCGGGCTTCGCAAAAGTTGAATGGACGACGGCGCGTTGCTGACGGCTGTCGCGATCTCATCGTGCGCTCACCGTCGATCGAGGACGGTATGTCGGGCCTGTGGTTGGGCCAACAACGCCCAGGCCATGCGCGGCAGTTATTCGACCAGAATGCGCGCTTCCCTCGCGGCTTCGACAAAAGCATCCCTGGCGGTATCGGCCGATACGCCGCCGTTCATGGCCTGCCGGCACGCCCGCAGCGCAGCCTTATGCTTGATGCTTCCCGCATCGCGCCAGTGATTGGTGAGAAGGTCGAGAGCTTGTTCGGCATTGGACAGATTTCGAACGTCGCCAGTAACGCCTGTGGAAACCGGGACTGCCTTGGAAAACCAGATGTTGTACATGGCATAGCCTCCATTCAGCTAGGTTGCGAAACTTATCTCTAGAGCGTGTCGCGGTCCTTTCGGGCGAGCACGCTCCTCAGCATGGGTTCGATGCGCGAAAGCTCGTCGAGATGCACGGCCGACAAGTCGGCGAGGCAGGCATCGGCCCGCTCGGTCAGTTGCAGCAGCACCTTGCGCTGGTCCTCCTTGTCCTGATCTCTGACGATCAGCCCGGCCTCGCACAGGCGGTTGACCAGTTCGACGGCGCTATGATGGCGGATGCGCAAGCGTTCGGCGAGGTCGCCGATAGCTACCGGGCCTCCGCCGGGAAAACCCTTTATGGCGAGCAGTGCCTGATGTTGGCGCGGCGTCAGACCGGCGTCTTCGGCCTGTAGCTGGCTGAATTCCAGGAAGCGGCGGATCAGATAGCGGAACTCCGACAGCCGCTGGTAGTCGGCCTGGCTGATGGCGGGGCGGGGTTCTTTCGGATGCGACATATCAGACATGTGTTGTCATTCCGGCCAAAGCTCAAACGATTTCGGGCCAGGCCCGCTTGAATATTTATATCGTATTACGATACATAGCCGCCGGCAAAGCCGTTTTGACGGTTTGCCGATCCTCCAACAGCGACACGCCACGGAAAGCAGGCAGGCAATGAAGACCGAACAGGGCAGTCCCGGACATCTGCGCGATTTCACCACCGACGCCAGGGTGTTGCTGATCGCGGGCATCGCGGTGGTGGTGGCGACGGCCGGGCTGTTTGCCGGCATCATCCTGCTGAAATTGATCCGGCTCGCCACCAACGTCGCCTATTTCGGTCAATTCACGCTCGCCGATCTGAGGCTGGAGGACACGCCGCTTGGCTATGCCGCCGTCGCCGTGCCGGTGATCGGCGCACTCATTATCGGCCTGATGGCGCGCTACGGCAGCGAGAAAATCCGTGGCCACGGCATTCCAGAAGCGATCGAAGCGATCCTGCTCGGGCGCTCGCGGCTGGACGCCAAGGTCGCAGTGCTGAAGCCGCTGTCGTCGGCGATCTCGATCGGCTCCGGTGGACCGTTCGGCGCCGAGGGCCCAATTATCATGACCGGCGGCGCCATCGGCTCGCTGATCGCGCAGATGCTGCCGGTCAGCGACAATGAGCGCAAGACGCTGCTGGTGGCGGGCGCCGCCGCGGGCATGACCACCGTGTTCGGAACGCCGATCGCCGCCATCATGCTGGCGGTGGAGCTGCTTCTGTTCGAGTGGACGCCGCGCAGCTTCATTCCGGTGGCGGTGGCTGCCATCGTGGCGGAGGTCGAGCGCACCATGCTGCACATGCCGGGACCGATCTTTCCGTTTCAGGGCGGCATGGCGATTTCCTTTGCCGGTCTTGGCGGCTGGGTCCTGATCGGCGTTGCCGCCGGCCTCCTGTCTGCCTTGCTGACGCAGATGGTCTATGCCTGCGAGGACGGTTTCCAGAAGCTGCCGATCCACTGGATGTGGTGGCCGATGCTCGGCGGCCTCGTCGTCGGCATTGGCGGCCTGATCGAGCCGCAGGCGCTCGGCGTCGGCTACGACAACATATCCAGCATGCTGGACGGCCGTACGATCGCGACGGCGGCACTCCTGTTGTTGGTGGTGAAAGCCGTCATCTGGTCCGTGGCGTTGGGCTCGGGAACGTCGGGCGGCGTGCTGGCGCCGCTGCTGATCATGGGCGGCGCGATGGGCGCGGTGCTCGCCGGCTTCCTGCCGGCGGCCGATCCCGGCTTCTGGGCGCTGCTGGCGATGGCGGCGACCATGGGTGGCACGATGCGCGCGCCGCTGACGGCGACCTTCTTCGCGGTCGAATTGACCGGCAACACGCATGTGCTGGTGCCGCTGATCGCGGCCTGCGCCGCCGCCCATGCGGTGACGGTGCTTTTGATGAAACGTTCCATCCTGACCGAGAAGATCGCCAGGCGAGGGCATCATCTGGTGCGCGAATATCGGGTCGATCCGTTCGCGCTGACCAGGGTGCATGAAGTGATGACCACGCAGGTCCAGAGCGTGCCGGCGACGATGACGCTGCATGGTGCAGCGGCATTCCTGACCGCGCCGGAGACGCGTCATCCGAGCTTCCCGGTCATTGACGGCAACAGGCAGGTGCTCGGACTCATCGATCCACCGGCGATCCTGCGCTGGCGGCGTGCCGGCAAGCACCGGACGACGACGCTCGGCGAATTACTGGCCGGCAGCAAGGTGACGCTTGCCTATCCCGATGAATATCTGGAAGGCCTGTCGGACAAGCTCCTGATGGCCAACGTGTCGCATCTGCCGGTCGTGGCACGCGACGACGGAACGCTGGTCGGTTACGTCGGCTGGAAGGACCTGATGCGCGTCAGATCCAGGAAGCAGGCGGAGGAGCGCGATCGCACGGCCCTGCTGGGGTTCGGCACCCGCCGCGGGAAACAGGAAGGCGCTGCCTGACGGCGTCCCGGCATCAGGCGCGGCCGCGCTTCGCCCAGGCCAGTACATGGATCCGGAGCGCCGAGGACAAATTGGTGTCGCGCGGCCGGTTTTCGTCGACTTCCGCGACCAGCGCGGCAAGGGGCAGATTGCGCGCGACGGCGATGGCGACAAGGTCGTCAAAAAACGGCTTTTCGAGCGAATAGCTGGTGCGGTGGCCACGGATCGTCACCGAGCGTTTTTCGACCGGGCTCATCTGAAGCTCATTTGGGGTCCGGATCGCGCGGCGGTTGACGCCGATGGCCTGCGACGAAAGCCTCGGCCTTCTGGGCAACCAGGCGGTCGCGTTCCTTCTCTGCCCCGGAGCGGCCGTACAGGGCGCGGTTCTGGCTGGCCGTGCGTTCCTTCTCCAGCCTTGCCTTCTGCTTGCGAGCCTGGCGCAGATTGACGATGTCGGCCATAACGCGCGACCCGAAGGCTTATTTCTTGCGGAAGGCGTCGAGCGAGACGACTTCGGCGCCCTTGGCGGCATCGGCATCGGCCGCCTTCTTCTCGGGTTCGGCGGCCTTCTTCTCCGCCTTCGGCTTTTTCTCGGAGACGATGGCGAGCGGTTCGGACGCCGGCTGGGAAGCTGGCTCGTCATCTGACTGGCCTTCGGTCTTGACGTCGAATTCGAGTTCGAAGTTAACCGACGGATCGTAGAAGCCGCGCACCGCCGAGAACGGGATTTCGAGTTTTTCCGGCACGTCCGAGAAGGAGAGCCCGACCTCGAAACCGGTCTCGGTGACCTTCAGGTCCCAATACTGGAACTGGATGACGATGGTCATCTGCTCCGGATAGCGCTCGCGCAGCCGCGAAGACACGCGCACGCCCGGCGCGCCGGTCAGGAAGGTGATGAAGAAATGATGGTTGCCGGGGAGGCCGGTGCGCGCGACCTCGGCCAGGACCTTGCGCATGACGCCGCGCAACGCCTCCTGGGCCAGAATGTCATAGCGGATGTGGTCGTCGGCCATGTGGCGGTCGGGTTCCGTTGAATCGTCCGCATAGCTGTAATCAAGCTTGAGCGCGGCGTAAACCGCATATAGACCGCCGCCGCGAGGAAGCGAGGACGATTGCCGAGATTTGATCGCGGAAGCCGGCTTGCGTCACCCGCAAATGTCACGCGTTGGCAAGCGCGGCGTGTTTCTTGACGCTGGTCGGGGAGGGGCGCTTGCCGAAAGCGCGCAGGAAGGTGCGCACGCCATTTGTCGCCGATTGCACGACCTCGTCCTCGGCCGGGGTGCCGCCGAGCATGAAGGTCGTCTGCAATTCAGCATTGACGAGGCCGAGGAACTGCCGCGCCGCGACGTCGGGGTCGTCGATCGCGAGGTAACCGCCATAGGCAAGGCGGGCGAAGCGGGCGGCGATTGCCGGCCATGTCCTGCCAGGACCCTGTTCGCGCCATTCGGCGAACAGTTCGGGGTAGCGCTCGCCTTCGGTCTGGATCAGCTTGCGCAGGAATTTTCCGTCGCGGTTGCAGATGCAGTTCTGGTTCAGGCGCACGGCAAAGCCGATCAGATCCGCTTCCAGATCCCTCGGCTGGTCCGGGAACGTGGCGATGGTGGCGAAGATGCCGGCATTGCAGCGCTCGGTGAGATCGCGGACTACGGCGATGAAGAGCTTTTCCTTGTCGCCATGGTGGTTGTAGACGGTCTGGCGCGATACACCCGCCTCGGCGGCGATCAGGTCGATATTGGCGCCAGCAAAGCCCTCGCGGCAGAACACGGAAGCGGCGGCGTCGACCACCGAGATGCGCTTGGCCTCGTGGCTGCGTGGCGGGAAACTGTCAGGAGAAACGCCCGGTCTCATGAAAATCTATATAGAGGTGATTGACGATTTAGACAAGACTGTCTAAATTTGTGGACACGGTATAAGGGGTTCACCTCTGGACAGGCGAATAATTCGCTCTCGGAGAGTCGGAATCCCACGGGATCGAACGTCCTGGGGTCAGACGTCGCCTTGCGGCGGCAACCAGATTCGAAAGAAGCCAACATCATGAGTCCCAAATTCCTCCGCATCGCGGTCGTGCTCGGCCTGTTGTCCGCCATCGGGCCCTTCGCCATCGATATGTATCTGCCCGCATTGCCCTCGATCGGCGCGGATCTCAACGCCGGCACCGCAGCCGTGCAGATGAGCCTTTTGATCTTCTTCCTGTCGATGGGCTTCGGCCAGATCGTCGTCGGGCCAATCTCCGATATGGTCGGACGCAAGCTGCCGCTCTATGGCGGTCTTGCGCTGTTCATGGTCGGCGGCGTCGGTTCGGCATTGGCGCCGACGATCGAATGGCTGATCGCCTTCCGTTTCCTGCAGGGCCTTGGCGCCAGCGCCGGCATGGCCATTCCGCGCGCGATCGTGCGCGACCTGCACACTGGCAACGAAGCCGCCAAGCTGATGTCGTTGCTGATGCTGGTGTTCTCGGTATCGCCGATCCTGGCGCCGCTGACCGGCAGCCAGATCATCGAGAGTTTCGGTTGGCGCGCCGTGTTCTGGACCGTTACGGCCGCAGCGGTGCTAGCAACCATCCTGCTCGCGACCTCGCTCAAGGAGACGCGGCCGGCTGAAGAACGCGCCGGTTCTTCCTTTGGCACCGCCCTTTCAGGCTACCGTTTCCTGATGGGGGACCGCAATTTCCTCGGCCTGGTGGCGATCGCGGGCTTCGGCATTGCGAGCTTCTTCGTCTATCTGTCGAGCTCGTCCTTCATCCTGATCGACCATTACGGCCTGTCGCCTTCGGTCTATAGCGTGTTCTTCTCGATCAATGCCGTCGCCTTCATCGGCATGTCGCAGCTCACCGGCCTGCTTTCCGAGCGTTTCGGGCTCAAGCGGGTGGTGTGGGTGGCGGTGACCGGCTACGCCACGACGATGGTGGCACTGTTCGCTGTCATGGCTTCCGGTGTGGACCGGCTGGATGTGATGGCGGCGCTGCTGTTCGTCGGCTATGGCTTTCTCGGTCTGGTCATTCCGACCACCTCGGTATTGGCCATGGAGGAGCATGGCGAGATCGCCGGCACGGCTTCGGCGCTGATGGGCACGCTGCACTTCGCCATCGGTGCGCTCGCCATGGGTGTCGCCGGCATCTTCTTCGATGGCACACCGTTGCCGATGGTCGCCGGTATCACGCTCTGCGCGGTGATCTCCTTCACGTTGGCCAAGATCACCCTCGGCCGTTCGCGCGCGGTTGAAGCGCCGGCGGAGTAGGCAATCGCCAATAAATTGAAAGAGGCTGGGAAATTGAAAGAGGCCGGGCCGATCCCGGCCTTTTTCATGCCAATCCCGTTTCGTCCAGCATGAAGCGCAGCCGTGTCTCGACAGGCGCCAGGGGCAGCCGTACCAGTTCATAACCGAGTTCGGCATAGACGCCGACCAGCGCGTGACAGGTACGCTCGGCTTCGTCGAGCGTTTGCTTGCGCTCTTCATCCTGCGTGAAGATTTCGGGCCAGGGCGGGGCAACGAAGACACGAGGGTTGTAGCGGCAACGCTTCGCTGCGATGCCGACGTGATCGGGAACCGGCAGGCCGCAGAGGCGGAGATAGCCCAGCGTGTCGGGCACGCCACGATCGAAGAAGACCGGTCCTTCCTGTTCGATCGCAGCTCGGTAGGAGCGCATCTCCCACGACAGCATCAACTCGGCAAACAATGCGCGATCGCTCCACGGCAAGGCGGGGCCGCCAATGGCGGACTGGTCGCGAATGATGCCGCGTCCGGCCTCGACCGAGGTGGCGAACCCTGCACGGCGCAAGGCTTCGATCAGGGTGGTCTTGCCGGAGCCCGGACCGCCTGTCAGCACGAAGAATCGGTCGGAATTGTTTTGCATTCTTTGCCCATGGCGAAGGAGGCACGCGGCTCCACTGCGTCGCCTCCCATGGGCCGAGCGAAGTCTGGCCGGCGCGAGCCTGCCGTTGCGCGTGATGCAGATGAAAAAGGGGAGAAGTGGAGGTTTCTGTTGCCAGGTACCTCCGAACCCCGCCTAGAAGTGCGAACCCCTAGGGCTTGATTTGAAGCTATCGCACTGCATTAAGCAGCGAGACGTGCTTCCGCATAGTTGTCGTTGGCAACTATAAGTTTAGCCCGATGACGGTGGTACAATGCCGGGCAAAAGTACGATCTTTACACCTTCGTCGATCCTATTTCGCCCCCAGCAAAAGCCGCTCCGTCTTCCAGAGCGGTTTTTGGTGGAGGCGCCGGGTACCGCCCCCGGGTCCGAACGGCTTATTTCATCGCCAGTTTATCGCCATAGTCGGTCAAGCCGACGAAGCGAATATAAGGGTCCGTCGCCAGAAATGAAAGACCGCAATGGTGCTTTGTCCCTGTGTCAAAATGCGACGCGGCAGGGTTGACTTGGGAACGGTCTCAACCGAAGCTTTGCCGCGGTGAGGAGTTACCGACCGAGCGCACGAGTTGCGGAGCGCGCCACAGCCCTCATCGATCGGATCCGTGGCGCCGACGAGGGGAATTTTGATGGCCGACTATCTTGCAGACGTGAAGAAATACGACGCCGCGGCAAGTGCCGAAATTGTCGAGAAGATCGTCAAGCATCTGGGCATCGCGCTCAGGAACCGCGATTCCTCGCTGGTGTCCTGTACCGATCCCAAAGAACTCGAGCGCGTCCGGGAAAACTGGGTCGGCAAGAAGCTCGGCGTCGCCGATGCGGCGAAGGCAGATGCTGCGATCGAGAAGACCTGCAAGGCGATGGCCGCAGACAACACCAAGAATCGGGTAACTTTTTACTACCTCGTTGCCAAGGACCTGGGAAAGCTCGGTTCGCTCTGAGAATTCCGTGCTCGCGCGGCTGCTGAAGCGCGCCGCTGGTTTGTAACGGGCACGGCTTGTGCTGCCCCTCATCTGGCTGCCGCCATCTTCTCCCCGTATAGAGACGGGGAGAGGAATGCTGTCACCGATGGTTTCGCCAATTGCCGGCGTTGCAAGACGGACACCGAGGCTGCGGCCAGTTTGCTTGGATGTCGGCGCAGACGCCGAACAGTGATGAGGCAAGCGTCGCCTGCGCCGTTTTGATGTGTTCGGCCGCCTGTCTAGCAGCTATAATGCTCGCACAATCGAATCGAGCCGGACCGATGCGCCAGTATCTCGACCTTCTGCAGCACGTGCTGGATCATGGCGCCGACCGCGGCGACCGCACGGGCACGGGCACGCGCTCCGTGTTCGGCTACCAGATGCGCTTCGATCTGGCGCGCGGCTTTCCCGTCACCACCACCAAGAAGCTGCACCTGAAATCGATCATTCATGAGCTTTTGTGGTTCCTGGCCGGCGAAACCAATATCAAATATCTGACCGACCATGGCGTTTCCATCTGGGACGAATGGGCTGACGAGAATGGCGACCTTGGTCCCGTCTATGGCAAGCAGTGGCGTTCCTGGCCGGACGGCCATGGCGGGTCGATCGATCAGATAACCAATCTTGTGAAAGAGATACGCCGCAATCCTCAATCGCGGCGGCTGATCGTTTCGGCCTGGAATCCGGCCGAGGTGGAGGCGATGGCGTTGCCGCCATGCCATTGCCTGTTCCAGTTCTACGTCTCGGAAGGCCGGCTTTCCTGCCAGCTTTACCAGCGTTCCGGCGACATCTTCCTCGGCGTGCCGTTCAACATCGCCTCCTACGCCCTGCTGACGCTGATGGTGGCGCAGGTGACCGGCCTGAAGCCCGGTGATTTCGTCCATACGCTCGGTGACGCGCATCTTTATTCGAATCATTTCGAGCAGGCGCGCGAGCAGCTGCGGCGCACGCCAAGAACGCTGCCGACCATGTGGATCAACCCTGAAGTGAAGAATCTCTTCGCCTTCCGCTTCGAGGATTTCCGGCTGGAAAACTATGTCGCCGACGCGACGATCAAGGCGCCGATCGCGGTCTGAACCGCCGGCGCAGTCGTTGCCGACCTGATGTCTCGAGGCCGTGGCGATGGTGGTGCCTCGCCGGTACGTCGTTTTGATATCTTTTCGACAAGATCGGTCGACCTTACCCTCAGGCCAGGAGATTTCCGGGGGAGGCGTCCATGCGACTGTCAGCAGCGGTATTTGCGCTCGTCTTTGTCTTCGCTTTCAATGCCCACGCATTTGCCGAGTGCGGGTGTGAATGCATCAACAACAGCATGAAGCCGTTCTGCGACGATCCAGCTGCGAAGCTGCCAAACTGTCCCCGCGCGACTTGCAAGCCCGCTGACGCAGAGGGGAATGACCTTCCCGCAAGCACCATATCAAGCGAGACGCGGTATGTCTGCAAAGTGCGGATGGTGAAGACGCCGGAAGGCTCGTTTCGACACACACTTATCTGCATTTAGACATTGTCTCGCCTCTCCCAATAGATCACGGCGGCGACAGCTATGTCGCCCAAAAGTGACCGCGGTTTTGGGGGAACGACGCGCTTTAGAAGATTTCAGCCTTGGTTCCGTCGAGGGCAACGGGCGCCGATTTTCTTGTGACGTCTTCGTCTGCCTTTCGCTGTATCCGTGCTGGTCTATCGCAGGTCGCGATGACGCCGCGCATTCAATGGCGACGCTGGGCGAAAAACCTTTCCTTGTTATATTCATCCGGATATATCGGATGGCAGGCTTCGAGCAGGCCGAATGTCAACTCAGGGAGAGTTTCATGACGCGCAACGGTTTTGCAGTGGCGGCGGTCGCCATTGGTGGCTTCGCGGCGGCGTGGACGGCAGCAGTGCCGGCGGCGCGCGCGCAAGACGAGGTCGTGGTGTTTGCGGCCGCCAGCCTCAAGGACGCGCTCGACGCGGTCAACAAGGCCTGCGCGGCAGATGTCGGCGAAGCGGCGACCATCTCCTACGCGGCGAGTTCGGCGCTCGCCAAGCAGATCGAAAGCGGCGCGCCGGCGGACGTCTTCATCTCGGCCGATCTCGACTGGATGAAGTATCTTTCCGACAGGAAGCTGACCAAGCCCGATACCGAAGTGAAGCTGCTCGGCAACCAGATCGTGCTGGTGGCGCCGAAGGATTCGGGCGTTGAAGCCAAGATCGAAAAGGGTTTTGATCTGGCCAAGCTGGTCGGCGACGGCAAGCTCGCCATGGGCGACCTCAAGGCTGTGCCGGCTGGCAAATACGGCAAGGCCGCGCTTGAATCGCTCGGCGTCTGGTCCTCGGTCGAGGGCAAGGTGGCGCAGGCCGAGAATGTGCGTGCGGCACTCAAGCTGGTCTCGACGGGCGAAGCGGCTCTCGGCATCGTCTATGCCACGGACGCGCATGCCGAAAAGGGCGTCAAGGTGGTTGGTGTTTTCCCCGAGGATTCACATCCGCCGATCATCTATCCGGTTGCCCAAACGGCTGATTCGAAGGACAAGGACACGCCTGCCTTCCTGAAGTGCCTGCGGACGGCAAAGGCATCGGATCTATTCAAGGAGCAGGGTTTCACGGTCCTTGCGCCCGTCAACTAGGATAGCCACCTGCGCATGAACTGGCTGCTGGACCTCACTCCCGACGAATGGAATGCGGTCCGGCTGTCCATCAAGGTGGCGACAGTGGCGATGATCGCCAGCCTGCCGCCGGGCATAGCGATAGCGCTGCTCCTGGCGCGCGGCCGCTTCTGGGGCAAGACGCTGCTCAACGGGCTGGTGCATCTGCCGCTGATCCTGCCGCCCGTGGTGACCGGCTATCTCCTGCTTCTGACCTTCGGCAAGCGCGGGCCGGCCGGCGCATTCCTGGCCGAGCATTTCGGCATCGTTTTTTCCTTTCGCTGGACGGGTGCGGCTCTTGCCTGCGGCGTCATGGGTTTTCCGCTGATGGTGCGGGCGATCCGATTGTCGATCGAGGCCGTCGACCGCAAGATGGAGGCGGCGGCCGGAACGCTCGGCGCAAGCCCGCCATGGGTGTTCGGCACCATCACCTTGCCGCTGATCTTGCCTGGGCTGATCGCCGGCGCCATCCTCTCCTTCGCCAAGGCGATGGGCGAGTTCGGGGCGACGATCACCTTCGTCTCCAACATCCCGAACGAGACGCAGACGCTGCCGTCGGCAATCTACACGTTCACCCAGGTGCCGGGCGGCGATGCCGGCGCGCTTCGGCTGACGCTGATCTCGATCGTCATCTCGATGGCCGCCCTGGTGGCCTCGGAAGTGCTGGCGCGGCGCGTCGGCCGGCGGATGGACATCGAATGACGGTCGTTGTCGACATCCGCCATCGGCTCGGCGATTTCCCGCTCGACATCCGCTTCGAGAGCGCCGGGCGGCTGACGGCGCTGTTCGGGCCCTCTGGCTCGGGCAAGACGACGCTGATCAATATGATTGCCGGGTTGATCCGGCCCGATCAGGGACGCATCGAGATCGATGGGCGTGTGCTGGTCGACACCGCCAAGGGCATTTTCGTGCCGAAGCACAGGCGCCGGATCGGCATGGTGTTCCAGGACGCGCGTCTGTTTCCGCATCTGAGCGTGGCGAGCAATTTGCGCTACGGCCGCTGGTTCACGCCGGCGGCGGAGCGTTATGCCGAGATCGACGCCGTCGTCGAATTGCTCGGCATCGAGCCGCTGCTGGCGCGGCGGCCGGCAAAGCTCTCGGGCGGCGAGAGGCAGCGCGTCGCGATCGGCCGGGCGCTGCTCGCCAGCCCCCGGCTGTTGCTGATGGACGAGCCGCTGGCCTCGCTCGACGAGGCGCGCAAGGCCGAAATCCTGCCCTATGTCGAGCGCCTGCGCGACGAGACCAAGATCCCGATCGTCTATGTCAGCCATTCGATCGCCGAGGTGGCGCGGCTGGCGAGCGACGTGGTGATGCTGGCGCGAGGCAAGCTTGCCACCAGCGGCCCGACCACGGCTGTCATGCAAAGGCCGGACCTTCTGCCGGCGGAGGAGCGCGGCGAGGGCGGCGCGGTGCTGGACACCAGCGTACTGCAGCATGACGAGGTTTTCGGCATGACGGTGCTTGGCTCGAACGCCGGCGAGATACGTGTGCCCAAGCTGGCGGCGACGGTGGGCGCGCCGGTGCGCATACGCATCCGCGCGCGCGACGTCATGATCGCCACCGAACGGCCGTCTCGTCTCAGCGCGCTCAACATCCTGGCCGGCACGATCGTCGCGATCAGACCGGGCGAGGGGCCGACGGTCGAGATCGGTATCGACTGCAACGGCGCGACCGTGCTGGCACGGGTCACCGAACAGTCGCGGCAGGTTCTGAAGCTGCGGCTCGGCGGACAGGTCTTCGCCGTGATCAAGACGGTGAGTTTCGACCAGGCAAACACCGGGGGCGGGCTCCCCGCGGAGGCGGACGGCTGAGACGGCGAGCGGGTCTCTGCGCTATATCGATTTGGAATAGCGAGGCGGCCAGGGACGCTCTAACATGGCGGGCGTGATCGCGGAGGAAGACAATGCCGTCGCTGAGCTTGCGGATAAATCTCGACCCCGACGGGCGCATCGGGCCGGGCAAGATCGAATTGCTGGAGCAGATCGCCGCCTTCGGTTCGATCTCGGCCGCCGCGCGCGGTATGGAGATGTCCTACAAGCATGCGTGGGACTTGGTCGAGGACATGAACCGGGTGTTCGGCAAGCCGCTGGTGGCCGCGCAGACCGGCGGCCGCAAGGGCGGCGGCGCACAATTGACGGCGGTGGGCCTGGCCGTGGTCAGCCGTTTCCGCGCCATCGAACGCGCGGCGGCTTCGGCCGCCGCGACGCATATGGAGGCGTTGCAGGCGGAGATTGAGGAGGGGTAGGGCAGTAGGGCAGTAGGGCAGTAGGGCAGTAGGGCAGTAGGGCAGTAGGGCAGTAGGGCAGTAGGGCAGTAGGGCAGACCAACTCGGGCGCGTCGAATTTTTCGTGTGCTTTCTTGTGTTCCGGCTCCTGATGTCTCGTTCACTTACTGCCTTACTGCCCTACTCCCCTACCTTCCTCAGCACGTACGTATCCATGATCCAGCCCTTTTCCCCGCGGGCCTGCTCGCGGATTTTCTCGATTTCGGCGCCGACGTCGCGGAGGCGGCCGGAGACGATGATTTCGTCCGGCGTGCCGAGATAGGCGCCCCATTGGATGAAAAGATCCTGGTCGGCGAGCGTGTTGAAGGCGCATTTGCCGTCAAGCATGACGACGGCGCTGCCGGCATTTTGCGGCATACCTTCTTCCGTCAACCGGCGGCCGGTGGTGATCAGGATGGAATCGCCGATGCGGTTCAGCGCTGTCGCGTGGCTGGCGGCGAGCGCCTGGATGGCGGTGATGCCGGGAATAACCTCCAGTTCGAAGGCGACGTTGCCCCTGAGGCGTACGCGCTCCAGGATGCGCAGCGCGCTGTCGTAGAGCGAGGGGTCGCCCCAGATCAGGAAGGCGCCGCAACCATCCTCGGCGATCTCTTCGCGGATCAGGTCTTCATAGATGGCGGCGATTGCCTCGTGCCAGTCATCGACAGTCGAGCGATAGGAAGGCGCCGGTTCGGCCCGCACGGGCACGTCGAATTCCACGCGGCGTGAATTCGGGTTGGTGACGAAGCGGTCGCAGATGTGACGGCGCAGTTCGGCAAGATCGTTCTTCTTCGCACCCTTGTCGGGGATGAACAGCACGTCGGCCCGATTGAGGCCGTCTATGGCCTGCACGGTCATATGGTCGGGATTGCCGGCGCCGATGCCGATGACGAGAAGCTTGCGCATGAAGCGAACTCCTGCCCGATCGCAACCCTTTAGTCCAGACTGGCGTGGCGCGGATGCGGAAGGGCTTTGAAACGCCACGTTGAAACCGCTAGGGTCATCGCGACATTCTCGCCGAGGGGCTTTCATGTTGCGATATGTTCTGACGGCGGTGCTGGCCTTGTCGGCCGCACCCGCGTTCGCCAATGATTCCGTTGCCGAGCTCGGCACAGGCGGTCTGGTCCTGTCGCGCAGCGATGCCGTGGCGATGCAGAGCGAGGACCTCTTCATCTCGCCGGAAAAGGTGACCGTGGATTACGTCTTCCACAACAACACCGACAAGGACGTCGAGGCGATCGTCGCCTTCCCAATGCCCGACATATCCGGCGATCCCGAGGAGATGCCGGCGATCCCCGAAAACCAGAGCGACAATTTCCTCGGCTTCGAGGTGACGATCGACGGCGTGGCGGCGAAGCCTGAGCTCGAGCAGAAGGTGTTCGCGCTCGGCATCGACATCGGTGCCGACCTGAAGGCGCAGAACGTGCCTTTCAACCCATTCGGTGAAGCGGCAAAGGCGGCGCTCGCGAAGCTGCCGCAAACGGTGGCCGACGATTGGGTCACCCGCGGCATCATCATCGAGGACACTGTCGATGACAGCGCTGGCGCGAAACCCAACTATGCACCGTTCTGGCAATTGCGCTCGACCTATTGGTGGCGCTCGACCTTTCCGGCCAACAAGGACGTCCACGTTTCCCACCGCTACAAACCGAGCGTCGGCGGCACCTCGTCGGTCAGCTTCTTCTACGACGGCAAGTTCCAGGGACAGTACGCCGCCTACAAGTCCCGCTACTGCATGGACGACACGTTCGAGAACGCAGTGCGCAAGGCTGCCAAGAACGATCCCGACGGCTATCCAAAGTATTACGAGAGCCGCATCGCCTACATCCTGACCACCGGCGGCAACTGGGCGGCCGGCAGCATCGGCAAGTTCAAGCTGACCGTCGACAAGGACAATCCCAAAGCCCTGGTCTCGTTCTGCGGCGACAATGTCAGGAAGGTCGGGCCGACGAGTTTCGAGATGACGGCTGAGGACTTCTATCCAGAGCGCGACATCGACATCCTTATCCTCGATCCATCCGACAATGGGGACGGCAACTGATGCACGTGGCAATCTATGTCGCCATCGCCGAGAACGGCGTTATCGGGCGGGACGGGGGGCTGCCCTGGCGGCTTTCCACCGATCTCAAGCGCTTCAAGGCAGACACGATGGGCAAACCTATCATCATGGGACGCAAGACCTATGAAGGCATCGGCCGGCCGCTGCCGGGCAGGCTGAACATCGTTGTCACCCGTGACAAGGCTTGGCGCGCCGACGGGGTGGAGGTGGCGCATACGCTCGAGAACGCGATCCAGCTGGCTGATGTGCGGGGGCGCTGCATGAGCGGGGTGGACGAGGTCTGCGTGATCGGCGGCGGCGAAATCTATGCGCAGGCGCTACCGCTCGCTGACCGGCTGCATGTCACCCATGTGCTGGCCGCTGTCGACGGCGACGCGCATTTCCCGCCGATCGATCCGAAACGCTGGCGCGAAGTCAGTTCGCAGGAGATCCCGGTCGGCGAAAAGGACAGCCACGCGACGCGCTATACGGTTTACGAGCGACGCCGCGAGAGCCATTGAAAGAAAAAAGGCGTTTAAAGACGACAAAGGGTCGCGACCGGCCCAAAACCGATGATGCCGGCAGAGCATCGCGTTGAAAGCATGCCGTGGCGTCCCTATAGAAGAACAAGACTGGATTTGCGCCGAAATTCCGGCGCTTGAGGGAATTCCAAGCGAAAGGACATTCATGCCCTGGAACGACAAAGGTGGCGGTGGCGGCGGCCCATGGGGCGGCGGCGGCAACAATCAGGGACCCTGGGGGCAGGGACCGAAGGGGCCAAGCGGCCCGCAAGGCTCGCCTCCCGACCTCGAGGACATCATCCGCCGTGGCCAGGACAGGCTGCGGCGTGCGCTGCCCGGCGGTGGCGGCGCCAGTCCGGCCATATTCGGGCTGATCGGCGCGGCGCTGGTCGTGCTATGGGCGTTCCAGGCAGTCTACACCGTGCAGCCCGATGAGGTCGCGGTCGAGCTGCGCTTCGGCAAGCCGAAGGCCGAGCTGTCGCAGCCCGGCCTGCATTTCCACTGGTGGCCGCTCGAAACCGTCGAAACGGCCAAGATTTCCGAGCAGCTCGTCGACATTGGCGGTGGCGCGTCCAGCGGCAACACGTCGGGGCTGATGCTTTCGGGCGACCAGAACATCGTCAACGTGCAGTTCTCGGTCGCCTATCAGGTCTCCGATCCCCGCGCCTATCTGTTCGACGTCTCCGACCCGGACGGCATGCTGCGGCAGGTCGCCGAGAGCGCGATGCGCGAGGCTGTCGGCCGCAGGCCGGCGCAGGACATCTTCCGTGACGACCGCCAGGGCATAGCGGCTTCGGTGCGCGAGATCATCCAGACCACGCTCGACGGCTACAAGGCCGGGCTTCAGGTCAACGCCATCTCGATCGAGGACGCCGCACCGCCACGTGAGGTCGCCGACGCCTTCGACGAGGTGCAGCGCGCCGAGCAGGACGAGGATAAGTTCGTCGAGCAGGCCAACCAGTACTCCAACCAGAAGCTCGGCCAGGCACGCGGCGAGGCCGCACAGGTCCGCGAAGACGCGGCCGCCTACAAGAACCGGGTGGTGCAGGAGGCCGAAGGTGAGGCCCAGCGCTTCATCTCCGTCTATGACGAATATGCCAAGGCGCCCGACGTGACGCGCAAGCGGCTTTACCTGGAAACGATGGAGAAGGTGCTGAAGGACTCCGGCAAGGTGATCGTCGAGCAAGGCAACGGGCAGGGGGTCGTCCCCTATCTGCCGCTGCCGGCATTGCAGCAGAAAGCGCCGGCTCCGGCCCCGCTTGGCGCGACGACGGGAGGTAACCAGTGATGGCCAACCGTCTCCCCGTCATCGTCGTCATCGCGGCGGTCATCCTGTTCCTGCTCTATTCGTCAGTCTTCGTGGTCAATGCGCGCCAGCAGGCGCTGGTGCTGAGGTTCGGCGAGATCGTCGACGTCAAGACCGAGCCCGGCATCTACTTCAAGGCGCCGTTCTCGTTCTTCGACGCCGACACCGTGCAGTTGATCGAGAATCGGGTGCTGCGCTTCGACCTCGACAACATCCGCGTCCAGGTCTCGGGCGGCAAGTTCTATGAGGTCGATGCCTTCATCGCCTACCGCATCTCGGATCCGCGTGTCTTCCGTGCCGCGGTATCCGGCCAGATCGAGCTCGCCGAAGCGCGGCTGAGGACGCGTCTCGACGCTGCCTTGCGCCGCGTCTACGGTCTGCGCGACTTCGAGGCCGCCCTTTCGGAGGAGCGCGCTGTGATGATGCGCGAAGTGCGCGATCAGCTACGGCCCGACGCCACCTCGCTCGGCCTGCAGATCGAGGATGTCCGCATCCGCCGCACCGACCTCACCGCCGAAGTCTCGCAGCAGACCTTCGATCGCATGAAGGCGGAACGTCTGGCTGAGGCCGAAAGGCTGAGGGCGCGCGGCAACGAGGCGGCGCAGCGCATCAAGGCCCGCGCCGACCGTGAGGTGGTCGAGATCATCGCGGAAGCGCAGAAGGAGTCCGAAATCCTGCGCGGCGAGGGCGAGGCGCAGCGCAGCGCCACCTTTGCCGAGGCTTATCAGCGCGATCCGGCGTTCTTCGATTTCTACCGGTCGATGAACGCCTATGGCACGGCGCTGGACAACACCGGCACGACAATGGTGCTGTCGCCGAATTCGGAGTTCTTCCGTTTCTTCCGCGACCCTGACGGAAAGGAGGCGCCGGCAAGGCCGGCGGCTCCGCAACCGGCACCTCCTGCCGCACCGGCGACCGCACCCGCAACTTCGCCCGGCACCGGCCAGTAGCGGCCGGTGCAGGATTTCTTCGCGGCAATAGGCCTGGTCCTCGTCATTGAGGGCTTGGTCTATGGCGGCTTTCCCGGTTTCGCCAGGAAACTGGCGGCTGAGGTGCTGTCGTTGCCGGAGAACGCATTGCGGATCGCCGGGCTGGTGGCGATTGCCGCCGGCGTCGGTATCGTCTGGCTGATCCGCGGCGGCTAGGGGGTGTGCAAAAACGCGGGATTTACACTCTGCCAATAGCCATAGCCGCAAACGTGCCCTATTTCTTGCCATCATGGCGCGACACGGCGTTTCCGTCGAAGCGCTTTTCTCTTTCAGAAGTGCCGGGAGGCTTCTCGATGACATCCAACACCCTTTTGCGCGCGGCTCGACGCACGTTCGTCGCTGGCGCGGCAGCGCTTCTTCTGGGCACCGTGGCCGTTCCGGCCTTCGTGACGCCGACAATGGCCGCCGACGGGCCTGCTTCGGTGGCCGACCTGGCGCAAGGCCTGCTCGGCGCGGTGGTCAACATCTCGACGTCGCAGACGGTGAAGGGCACGGAAGGTCCGGGCGCGGTGCCGATGCCGCAGCTTCCCGAAGGCTCGCCGTTCCAGGATTTCTTCGACGATTTCTTCAAGAACCGCGGCGGCGACAAGGACAATGGCTCGCAGAAAGTGCAGTCGCTCGGCTCCGGTTTCGTCATCGACGCCGAGCAGGGCATCGTCGTCACCAACAACCATGTCATCGCCGATGCCGACGATATCGAGGTCAATTTCTCCGATGGAGTCACGCTGAAGGCGACGCTGGTCGGCACCGACACCAAGACCGATGTCGCGGTGCTCAAGGTTGATCCGAAGGGCCACAAGCTGACGGCGGTGAAGTTCGGCGATTCCACCAAGATGCGCGTCGGCGACTGGGTGATGGCGATCGGCAATCCGTTCGGCCTCGGCGGCACGGTCACGGTCGGCATCGTCTCGGCGCGTAACCGCGACATCAATTCAGGCCCCTATGACGATTTCATCCAGACCGATGCCGCGATCAACCGCGGCAATTCGGGCGGGCCGCTGTTCAACAGCGCCGGCGAGGTCATCGGCATCAACACGGCGATCATTTCGCCGTCCGGCGGCTCGATCGGCATCGGCTTCTCCATCCCCTCGCAGCTCGCATCGGGCGTTGTCGAGCAACTGCGCCAATATGGCGAAACGCGGCGCGGCTGGCTTGGCGTGCGCATCCAGCCGGTGACCGACGACATTGCCGAGAGCCTCGGCATGGCGACCGCCAAGGGTGCGCTGGTCGCCGGCGTCATCAAGGGTGGACCGGTCGACAACGGCACCATCCAGGCCGGCGACGTGATCATCAAGTTCGACGGCAAGGACATCCACGAAATGCGCGACCTGCCGCGTGTGGTCGCGGAGAGCCCGGTCGGCAAGGCGGTCGACGTGCTGATCGTGCGCAAGGGTGTCGAGCAAACGGTGAAGGTAACACTTGGCCGGCTCGAGGACAGCGAGAAGCTCGCCAGCGGCGAAAACGGCAACACCGACCAGGACAAAGGCGACAAGGCGCCGGCGGTTTCGACGGCCTCGGTGCTCGGCATGACCGTCGGCGAATTGAACGACGATACGCGCAAGAAGTTCAGCATCGCCGCCGATGTTTCGGGCGTCGTCATCACCGATGTCGCCAAGGATTCGGCCGCGGCTGAACGCGGCATCCAGCCGGGCGAGGTGATCACCGAAATTGCACAGGAATCGGTTGCCACGCCCAAGGATGTGATGGACCGGATCGGCGCGCTGAAGGAGCAGGGACGCAAGAACGCACTGTTGATGCTGGCGTCCAAGACCGGTGAGCTGAGGTTTGTGACGATCCGGATGGACTGAGGATCGCTAACGATGGTCATATTGTAACATCCCATGGGATGTACTATTTTGACTTGTGAGGCGGATCGTACTGGACACAAACGTTTTGACGGCAGGCTTGCGAAGCAGGAATGGCGCGTCTTTCGCCATCCTGCAGCTGATTGCGGATCGGCAAATTCGCCCATTAGTGACGACAGCGCTGTTTCTTGAATATGAAACCGTGCTGGCCAGACCCGAGCAGGTGGCGGCTCACGGGTTGTCCGCGCCGGATCTGGGCCGTTTGCTGGCCGGCTTTGCATTGCTGGCTGAGCCGGTCGAGCTGCACTTTCTCTGGCGGCCGCAATTGAACGATCCGAAGGATGAGATGGTGCTTGAAGCAGCGATCAACGGCCGGGCCGATGCGTTGGTGACTCACAATCGCCGGGACTTCCCTAGCTGCGGCAGGCCGTTTTGATGTACTGCTTGTGAGCCCGGCCGAGTTCTTGGAAGGACTTCGTACATGAGCAAAGCGACTTATCCGCTGAAACTGCCACAGTCGGTTAAGGAAGCAGCCGCGCGCCTCGCGAAGGCCGATGGCGTGTCGCTCAATCAATGGATTGCGTCGGCTGTGGCGCAAAAGGTCGGGGCAATGGAAGCGGCAGCTGACTTCCTGCGTCGTCGTGCCGGCGACGCGTCACCGGGCGATTTCGCGAAAATGCTGGGGCGGGTCGCAGACAGATCGCCACAGTCCGGCGACGAATTTCCACCTGACAGGCATTGATCAGCGACGATTCTTCCGCCAATCCGCGCTCGTCAGCCTGTAGAACACATGCCTCTTCAGCTCCGGGTGGCTGTCGGGAATGCCGGGGTGGTCGAAGTTGGCCGAGGGATCGGCGGTCATGCCGAGGCGCTTCATGACGGCAGTGGAGCGGCGGTTGTTCTCGACCGCGAAGGAGACGATCTCGCCAAGGCCGAGTTTTTCGAAGCCGTAGGCCAGCCATGCCTCGGCAGCTTCCGTGACATAACCCTTGCCCCAGAATTCGGGCGCAGGATCAGGCGCTCGGTGCGCATTGGTTTCATTGGACGAACTCTTCCTGCCCGTAGCCTTGCAGATAGAGCAATGCGGTCAGGTCGCCATGGTCGATGCGAACCTTTGCCTGTGCAGCCACCATCGGTTTGGCATGCAGCGCAACACCGGTGCCGGCAAGGCGGATCATGTCGAGATCGTTGGCCCCGTCGCCGACAGCAATGGCATCGGCCGGGGTGAGGCCGAGACGCGCCGTGATCTCGATCAGCGCCTCGGCCTTGGCGGCGCGGCCGAGGATCGGCTCGCCGACCAACCCGGCAAAGAGGCCATCCTGTTCGAGCAGGCGGTTGGCGCGGTTTTCATGGAAGCCGAGCATGGCGGCGATGCGTGAGGTGAAGACCTCGAAGCCGCCCGAGACTAGCGCGGTCCAGGCGCCGTTGGCCCGCATCGTTTGCACCAGCGCGCGACCGCCGGAGGCCAATGTCAACCGGTTGGCAACGATCAGATCGACCACGGCCGCATCGAGCCCCTTGAGCAACGCCACGCGCTCGCGCAGGGCGGGCTCGAAGGCGACCTCGCCATTCATCGATCGTGCGGTGATCGCCGCGACGTGCTCCTTGACGCCAATCTCGTCGGCCAACTCGTCGATGCATTCCTGGTCGATCATGGTCGAATCCATGTCGGCGATGAGGATCTTCTTGCGGCGCGTTGCCGACTGCTGGACGATCACGTCGATCGGCTCGGCGGCCAGCGCCGCGCGCAGATTGGCGGCCGCCTCGTCGGCTTGTGCATTCGCCGGCAGTGCGAGATCGCAGGCAATGTCTTCGGCCATCCAGCGAACAGTGCTTGCGCCCACCGACCGTGAGGCCATATTCGCAAGCGATGGTGACAAGGCACGATCGGCGGGATGGGAAACAAGCGTGGCGACAAGCGGCATCGATAATTCCGGTGCGGATGCGGGCGAAGGCCGCGTGAAGAATGCGATCCTGATAGCCGGGCCGACCGCCAGCGGCAAGTCGGCGCTGGCGGTCGGCCTGGCCGAACGTATAGGCGGCGTGATCGTCAACACCGATTCCATGCAAGCCTATTCGGTTCTCGACGTGTTGACTGCCCGGCCGGAGGCGGCGGACCTCGCTCGGGCACCGCATTATCTCTATGGGCATGTCCATCCCGGCACCGCCTACTCGACCGGGGCGTGGCTGCGCGACGTGACGAGGCTGATCGAAGACGGCGCGCTCTCGCGGCGACCGATCTTCGTCGGCGGCACCGGCCTTTACTTTCGCGCCTTGGCCGAGGGCATTTCGGAAATGCCCGACATTCCGCGGCAGGTACGCGACCGTTGGCGCTACGAGTTGAAGGAGCAAGGCGCCGTCAAACTGCATGGCATCCTGCTGCGCGAGGATTCCAGGGCAGCCATGCAGTTGAAGCCAACGGACAGCCAGCGCATCGTGCGGGCGCTCGAAGTGCTCGACGCATCCGGCCGCTCGATCCTGGACTGGCAGGCCGCGCGGGGCCGGCCGCTCATCGACAGACAGACGGCCCGCTTCTTCGTCATCGAGCCGGACCGGGCCGCGCTGGTCGGACGCATCGAAAGGCGTTTCGACCAGATGCTGGCCAAGGGCGCACTGGACGAAGTCAGGCAACTCGCATCGCTTCGTCTCGATCCGCAATTGCCGGCGATGAAGGCGATCGGCGTTCGCGAACTGCAAGCGGCGATGGCCGGACAATCGGGTTTTCCCGAGGCGATTGAGCGCGCCAAGATCGCAACCAGGCAATATGCCAAGCGGCAGACGACCTGGTTTCGGCACCAGCTAGGACCGGAATGGCAAAGATTGCATCCTGGTGACGATATCGAAACCACGATCCAAACGCTTGTTGCTAATGCAACCTAGAAAGCCTTTCCTTCACGGAAAGGTTCTCGTTGTGGTTGTCCAAATTAACCCTCCGTAAGGCCCGCCATGCCATAAGGTCGATGGGCATTTTTCCATCGGGGAGCAGATGCGTTTCCACAAGGCGGAATCGGCGTTTTTCGTCTTTATCTTCGTGATCCTGGCCGCCGGCCTGGTGACGCTGCATGCCTATGGACTGCTGCAATCCTTTGCCACCGAACTGCACACGGCCTCCGGCCTGGACAAGGTCATCTACCTCAACAAGCTGCTTTTCGCGACGGGCGTGCTGCTCGCGACCGCGCTGTTCTTCGGCATCTTCTTCATCTACCCGCTGATCCGCAGGCAGGCGACGGAGGAAGGCAAGCTGCGCGCCATGACCGTGTCACTGAGCGCCCGCTCCGAGACGTTCGAACATGCGGCGCTGACAGATAGCCTGACCGGCATGCAGAACCGGCGCTATTTCGACGACGCGCTGAAGGAATATCTCGACGAGTTCAAGCGCATCGAGAAACCCGTCGGGCTGATGATCCTCGACCTTGATCATTTCAAGCAGGTCAACGATACACATGGCCACGACGTTGGCGACGAGGTACTCAAGGCCGTCGCCAGCTGTCTCAAGGACATGACGCGCTACCATGACGTGGTGGCGCGATTGGGTGGCGAGGAATTCGCCGTGGTCACGCCCAACATGGAGGCGGAATTGTTGTCGAAATTCGCCGAGCGTATCCGCAAGGCGATCGCCAACATGTCGGTTCTTTCGGGCAATGTCCGGCTCAAGATCACCACCAGCGTCGGCCTTGCCGTCTGGGACCGCAAGGAGACGGCGGAAGAATTCTATCGCCGCGCCGACCGCCAGCTCTACGAGGCCAAGAGGCAAGGCCGCAACCGCGTCTGCGCCTGAAATCCCGAAGAAGAATTCACGAGGCCGGTTGCCTGACGCGGCTTTTTCGACTTCCGGTGCTCACGGACTGAATGTCCGCTCCGCTCCGGCTTCTTGAAAACCACGCCATCAATCCGGCCTGATGAATTCCCTTTCGGGATTTGACCAAGCTGGTTCGATGATGTGAAGCCTTTGGAAGCTTGTGTGCGGCTTCCCGGCCGGTCGTCAGAGAGCTTGCAGGCTCAATCGTTCTGGGGGCGCATGCCGAAGGTGGCGGGCTTTAGGCCGTAGCGCATGTCGAAATCATCGTCCGATTGCACGCGTGCGGCCGGCGGCTTGCGGTAGTCGGGATCGCCGGCCTGGCGGCCAGAATCGACCACTTCGGCAAAGGCCATCGCCTGCTGCTGCGGCTTTGGAACGTTGCGAAGCCGTTCCACGATCGTCACCAGATCGACATCGTCTCCGGTTTTCGACGACATGGCTTGTTCGCGCTTTGCCGTGCCGGGGATCAGTTCAGCCGGCAGTCTCTCGAACTTCAGCCGCATCGTCGTCGCCACGCCTTCGCCGAAGGCGATCGCTTCGCGCTGGCCCATGGACGACAGGAAAGCAAGCGTGGAGGCGGACGAGTCGGCGATGGCCGAGCGGATGATCGCCTGGTCCTGCTCATTGGCGAGCCGCATGGCGAAAAAGGTCGAGCACTGCGACAGGATGGTCGGGTCGAGTTCGCCCGGGCGCTGGGTGACGACGCCGAGATAGCAGCCGTATTTGCGGCCTTCCTTGGCAATGCGCGACAGCGCGTGCCTTGTCGGCGCGAAGCCGAGGCGCGCATCGGCCGGCATGTAGCGATGCGCTTCTTCGCACAGCAATAGGAGCTGCAGCTTGCCCTCGCTCCACAGCGCAAGGTCGAACGCCAGGCGCGCCAGCACCGAACAGACGGAATTGACCACTTCGGACGGCATGCCGGCCATTTCGAAACAGGTCACCGGGCGGCCGTTATGCGGCACGCGGAAGATGTTGCCTATGGTCTCGTGGATGGTGTCCTCGATCAGGCGCGAGTTGAACATGAAACGGTAGCGCGGATCGGCTGCCGCCGATTCGATGCGAGTCTTCAGCGATTTGAGCGTCGGGCGCTCGTTCTTGCTTTCAAGCATGCCCATGCGCTCGTCAATCTGCTTGAGCAGATCGGCAATGCGGTAGGGCACTGGCGTATCGGCGGTCAGCGCATCGCTGCCGCGCCTGAGATAGGCGCCGGAATTGGGGTTGCGATAGAGGTTTTTGGCGAGCGGAATGAGGTCGCGCAGCGCATCGATCTCGTCGGGCACGGTCTCGCGGCCGCGAAACAGAACCTCGGCGAATTCCTCGAGCCGGAACATCCAGAACGGAAGGTCGAGCGTCTTGGAATCGACCTTGACGCAATATTCGGGCAGCGACGCGGCGAATTCATTGTGCGGATCGAGGATCAGGATGCGCAGATCCGGCCGCGCCGCGATCGATTTGCGCAGCAGCAGCGAGACGGCGGTGGACTTGCCGACACCGGTGGTGCCGACAATGGCAAAGTGGCGCGCCAGCGTGTCGTCGATGGCGATGTTGGCGGCGATCGCCTCGTCCTGCGACAGCGAGCCGATGGTGATCGAATGACGCCCGGCCAGATCGTAGACGGCCTGCAGGTCACGGCTGCGGATGCGGTGCGCGATGGCGCCGATATGGGGATAGGTGGTGATGCCGCGGTCGAAGATCGGCTTGGAGCCGGGCTCGGCGCCGTCGCGCACTTCGCCGATCAGCTCGATGCTGACCTCGATGGCGTTCTGGCCCTCGCTGTTCCAGGCGCGATCCGACTTGCCGATCGCATAGACCAGGCCGACGGTGCGCGTGCTGCCGAGATTGACCGAGATCATCTTGCCGACCGTCCACAGGCCGGTCACCGCGCCGTCGACGTCGTCCGCAAAGGCGCTGATAGTGGCGCGCGCACCGTCGCATTGCACGACATTGCCCAGGATGCGCCTGTCGTTCTGTTCGGCGTTGCGGCGCTCCTGCGATGTCGGTTCTCCGACCGAGGCTTCGCGTTCGACATACATGGACAGGCCAATCCCCATTTTCCCTCACGTCGAGCCTACAGGAACTGGGTTAAGGTCGAGTGTGGCCGGATGGTGTAGGGAGGATTAAGAAGCTGGTGAAAATTGTCGCGACAAGGCTCTTTTCCAGCTGTCGGATTTTCGCTATAATAAACGAATGAATGATATAGCGAACGATATCTCCTCCACAATCGGCAGACGGATACACGCCGAGAGGACGATACGGGAATGGTCCCTGGCCGAACTCGCCGAGCGCTCCGGCGTCTCCAAAGCCATGCTGAGCACGATCGAGCGCGGCATGACCAGCCCGACGGCAGCGCTCCTGGTGCGGATCGCCGCCGCCTTCGGCATGACGCTGTCGACCCTTATCGCACGCGCGGAATTGCAGGGCGGCGGCTTGCTGCGGGCGAGCGACCAGCCCGTTTGGCGGGATCCCGATACCGGCTATGTCAGGCGGCATCTTTCGCCGGCCGGCGACATGCCGCTCGAACTGATCAGGGTTCATCTGCCGGCGGGCGCCAAGGTCAGTTTGCCCGCGGCGTCCTACGCCTTCATCAAACAGCAGATATGGCTGATCTCCGGACGGCTGGAATTCATCGAGGGCGATCTGGTGCACAGGCTCGAGCCCGGCGACTGTCTGGCGCTCGGCGCGCCGTCGGACTGCACCTTCCATGCGCTCGAGGCGGGCGCCGACTATCTCGTCGCGCTGGTCAGGGCCTGACATCATGCCGAGACGTCCAAAGCGCTCCCACAATGGGGGACCGCCGCTCGACGACTACAAGGGGCCGCCATGGGGCAAGGGCGATCCTTATATTTTCCTGGCCTGGCAGGCCGCGCATGCCAAGGCGTGGAAAGCACCGAGCCGCGACGTCATGCTGATGCGCGTGGACAAGGCGGAACGGCTGGGACTTACCTATGAGGAATACACGCTCGAACTCCTCGAACGCGGACGCCACCTTCAGGAAGAGGACACCGAACGCATCGCCGCGATCAAGGCGGCGCGCAAGGGAAAGCGATTCAGCGCTTTCGATTGACGCCAGTTCGACCGTATCGATCCTTCCATCTCAGCCAGGCAGAACGAGCATGCATTCCATCGAGATCAGAATGTTGACGCAGGACGCGCGGACACAGGCGTTGCTTGGCGATCTTCTGGTCGAAACGGTTGCCGCGGGCGGGTCGGTGAGCTTCATGCATCCGCTGGCGCCGGAAACCGCCCGCAGGTTCTGGGACACGTCGCTGACGGCGGCCGCAAGAGGTGAGCGGGTGGTGCTTGGCGCGTGGGAGGCAGACACGCTGGTCGGCACGGTCACGCTGCTGCTCGACTGTCCGCCCAACCAGCCGCACCGGGCCGAAATCGCCAAGCTGATGACGCGCCCCGATTGTCGAGGCAAAGGCGTGGCGACCCGCCTGATGCAAGCGGCCGAGGCCCTTGCGGTGGAGAGGGGCCGCACACTTCTGGTTCTGGATACGGCGACCGAAGAGGGGGCGTCCGGGCTCTATGAGAGGCTGGGCTTCACGCTGACCGGGGACATACCGGACTATGCATTGAAGCCCCATGGCGGGCTGACCGGCACGCTCATCTACTGGAAGCGCATCGGCCGGTGAACGTCATGTCGGAGATGGCTCGCCGAGGCGCGACAGCAGCCATTGGCGGAAATCCTGCTCGGCACCGGTCAGTCGCGCGATCGGTGCCTTGGTCAGAAAATGCCCCGATGTGCTCGGGAGCTCGAAATCGGAAAGCCTGGCCAGGGCCTTGCTTTCGAGTGCCTCGTCAATCAGCGGCCGCGAGCCCAGAAGCACGCCCGCGCCGGCTCGCGCAGCCTCCATCGCAGCCACGAAGCTGTCGAAGCGATGCGAGCGCCTGGGGTGACCGGCCAATCCCGCCGCGGCGAACCATTCCGCCCACATCTCGCGCGCACCGGCGACCAGGAGCAGCGGCAGGGATGTCCAGTCGGCATCACTGGCCAAGGCCGGGGCGGCCACCGGCACAAGCCGCTCGGCGGTCAGCCTGTCGGCCAGGCGTCCGGGAAAGGATCCGTTGCCGAAACGGATGTCCAGCGCTGAGCCCGGCAGGTCATAGTCGGTCGGGCGATGGATCGTCACCAGGTCGACATGGATGCGCGGCAGCGCCTTGGCAAGGTCGGGCAGCTTCGGAACGAGCACCAGCAAAGCGAAAGAGATCGGCGCCCGCAAGGTGACGGTCTCGACGGCGCGGGGCTCGAACAGTTCCGCCGTGCTGCTGCCGATGGTGGCGAAGGCTGATTGGATGTGGGGCAAGTAGGCGGCGCCCTCCGGCAACAGTGCGACGCCCCGCGCCAGCCGTGAGAACAGACGCGTCTTCAGCCGATCCTCGAGGAGCCGGACATGCTGACTGACGGCCGCCTGGGTCAGGCCGAGTTCGGCGGCCGCCGCCGTAAAATTCGAAAGCCGCGCCGCTGCCTCGAAGCTGCGCAGCCAGTCGAGTGGGGGCAAGGTGGGGATGGTTCTCGCAGGCATTACGATTTTGCAGCCATTGACCGAAAAATGATAATTTCAATTGTACCTTTCGCTCGATCAACATGCAATCGAGGCCCCGCTGAGCGGACTGCGGGGCGCAATGGACAGGAACATCTCCATGTTGACCGATGCGCTGATAGGCGACGCAGGAAGAATGATCGAACTGGGCTGGAACGACGGCACACGCTGCCGGTTCCATGCCATGTGGCTTCGCGACAACGCACTCGACGACAAGACACGCAGCGCCGGCAACGGCCAGCGACTGATCACCATCCTCGATATTCCAGCCGAGACGCGGATCGGTGCCGCTTCGATCAAGGGCAATGCCGTGGAGATCAGATTCGTGCCCGAGAAGAAGACGGTCAGCTTTCCCGAGGCGTGGCTTCGAGCCAATGCCTATGATCGCGCCGAGGCCCGTCAGTCCGGATGGACCGCCGACGCGGTGCAGCGCTGGACAAGGGCGACGATGCAGAATTCGGTGCCGCGCGCCGGTTATCCGAAGGCAAGCCGCAGCCGCAGTGTGCTGCGGGAATGGCTCTTGGCGGTGAGGGCCTACGGTTTTGCAGTGATGGACGGACTGCCGGCCGAATCCGGCGCTCTGTGCAAGGTCTCCGACCTGTTCGGCTACATCAGGGAGACCAATTACGGGCGCTGGTTCGAAGTGCGCGCCGAGGTCAATCCGAACAATCTGGCCTACACCAATCTCGGCCTCCAGGCGCACACCGACAATCCTTATCGCGACCCGGTGCCGACGCTGCAGATCCTGTCCTGTATCGAGAACACGGTGGAGGGTGGTGAGTCCAGCGTGGTCGACGGGTTCGCCGTGGCGGCCGCCCTGCAGGCCGAGAACCCCGAAGGCTTCCGACTCCTGAGTTCGCATCCTGCCCGGTTCGAATATGCCGGATCGACCGGCGTGCGGCTGCAGGCGAAGCGGCCTATGATCGAACTCGGGCCGGACGGCGAACTGATCTGCATCCGCTTCAACAACCGCTCGCTGGCGCCGACCGTCGACGTGCCTTTCGCCGAGATGGATGCCTACTACGCCGCCTATCGCCGCTTTGCGGAGTTGATCGAGGATCCGGCCTTCGAAGTAACGTTCAAGCTCGAGCCGGGGCAAGCCTTCATCGTCGACAACACCCGCGTCATGCATGCGCGCAAAGCGTTTTCGGGAACCGGGAAACGCTGGCTGCAGGGCTGCTATGCCGACAAGGACGGCCTGCTGTCGACGTTGGCGGCGATCGAGCACGGTTTCAAGGAGGCGGCGGAATGAACCCACATGATCTGAACGCCGGCAACATCGTCGAATTCATCGCCGATATCTTCGAGCGCCGGGGAGCCGAATCCTATCTCGGCGAGCCGGTGACGATGTCCGAGCATATGCTGCAGGGCGCCTGGCTCGCAGAGCAGGATGGTGCGCCGGAAGAACTGGTGGCAGCAGCCCTGCTGCACGATATCGGCCACTACACCAGCGAGTTCGGTACCTATTCGCCCGATGACGTCGAGGACAAGCACCATGACGAGGCCGGCGGCGAGGTGCTGGCGCCGTTCTTCCCGCCGGTCATCGTCGAATGCGTCAGGCTGCATGTCTCGGCCAAGCGCTATCTCTGCGCCACCGACCCGACCTATTTCGACAAGCTGTCGCCGGCTTCGGTTCATACGCTGTCGTTGCAGGGCGGGCCGATGAGCCCGGACGAGGTGGCCGGGTTCCGCAAGAACCCGTTTCACGAAGAGGCGGTGCGCGTCCGCATCTGGGACGAGGGCGGCAAGGTCGCCGACATGAGGACGCGCACGTTTCGCGACTATGTGCCGTTGCTAGAACGCGTGGTGGCGCGGTTCGCGGCCGACCAGGCGGCGTAGCCGATCGCACCGATCAGGAAAGGGAGGCGCGGTCCAAAACCGCGCCTCCCTCGGTTTTTCGCCACGATCTGGCTTATCCCTTGTGGTGAACCTGCTGCAGCCCATAGACGGGCGTCGCAATGCCTTCCTGCCTGGCCTTCAACTGCAGCGACAGGAACTGCGAATAATGGCGCGACTGGTGCAGGTTACCGCCATGGAACCAGAGCGCCTCCTGCTGCGTCGGCTTCCACATGTTGCGCTGCTCACCTTCCCATGGGCCGGGATCCTTGGTGGTGTTCGAGCCGAGTCCCCAGCATTTGCCGACCTTGTCGGCAACCTCCTTTGAGATCAGCTCCGCCGCCCAGCCATTCATCGAGCCGTATCCGGTGGCGTAGACGATGACGTCCGCCGGCAGTTCGGTGCCATCGCTGAGCAGGACGGAATGTTCTTTGATCTCGGCCACATCGACGCCGCTCTTGAGCTTGATGGCGCCATCGATGATCAGCTGCGAAGCGCCGATATCGATGTAGTAGCCGGAGCCACGCCTGAGATATTTCATGAACAGGCCGGAGCCGTCGTCGCCCCAGTCGAGCATGAACCCCGCCTTTTCCAGGCCCTTGTAGAACGCCGCGTCGCGCTCCTTCATCTTCTCATAAAGCGGAATCTGGAACTCGTGCAGGATCTTGTAGGGCAGGGAGGCGAAGATGAGGTCGGCCTTGGCGGTGGTCATACCGTTCTGCACCGCCTGCTCCGAGTAGAGCGCGCCAAGCCCGATATCCATCAGCGTGTCGGATCTGACGATGTGGGTGGTCGATCGCTGCACCATGGTGACGTCGACGCCGGCTTCCCACAGTGCTGCGCAAATATCGTGCGCGGAATTGTTGGAGCCGATGACGACAACCTTCTTGCCGGCATATTGGTCGGGGCCGGGGTGCTTGGAGGAGTGGTGCTGATCGCCCTTGAAATTCTCCATGCCCTTGAACTTCGGCAGATTGGGACGGCCGGACATGCCGGTGGCCAGCACCAGCTGCTTCGGCTTCAGCGTGATGTCCTTGCCGTCGCGGTGGACGACAACCGTCCATTCCTTGTTCTCCTCGTCGTAGGAAGCGCTCTTGGCCTCGGTTGAGGACCAGTAATTCAGCTCCATCACCTTGGTGTACATTTCCAGCCAGTCGCCGATCTTGTCCTTGGGCGAGAAAACCGGCCAGTTCCGGGGAAAATCGATGTAGGGCAAATGGTCATACCAGACCGGGTCGTGCAGGCAGAGCGACTTGTAGCGCTTGCGCCAACTGTCGCCGGCACGTTCATTCTTCTCGATGATGATCGTCGGCACGCCGAGCTGGCGGAGCCGCGCGCCAAGCGCGATGCCGCCCTGGCCGCCGCCGATGATGACCGTATAGGGCTGCGTCTTGAAGCCAAGCTCGGCCGCTTCCTTTTCGCGCTCTTCCTTCCAGGTCGGGCGGTTCTTGCCGGAGCCGTGCTTGGCGCCCATCGGCCGGGCGAAGCCGGCCGGCTCTTCATGCCCTTTCAGCTCGACCATCGTGGTCAGCAGCGTCCAGATCTTGCCGTCCTTCAACCTGATATGGCCGAAGCCGCGCGCCACATCCGTCTCGAAGCTGATCCAGCCGTCGATCACCCCGTTCGCCTCGGTCGCGTCCTCGCCCCTGGCGATGGCGAAATGTGATGGCTTCGTCTTCGACAGCTGGCTTTCCAGCATGTCACGCACCTGATCGCGGCCTTCCATGGTCTTGATATTCCAGGTGAAGGTGACGAGGTCGCGCCAATAACAATCTTCCTGGAAGCATTCGACCGCCTTGTCGACGTCGCCGGCGGCAAGGGCCGCGCCAAATCGTTCGAGAAGGTCGGAAAGCTTCCTGTTCGGGGCCTTGTCGAGCATCAGTTTCCTCCGCGTTTTTGTTGATCGGCCTCGTTGCGAGCTGCCTTTGCCGAGCTTGGGGTCCGGCCTTGGACAGTATCGCGGCAAACCATGGGCCGCGTCACGTCGCCAAATAGTTCGCTTTGTTTTCAGAGGTTTGACCAGCGACCCGACGTCGAGCCGGGTCTAAATGACGGCGTGCGCGTGCTTCGTGCCATGCACCGGGCAAGCCGGCATGAAAGCGGAATCGACCCCATTGACGAACGGCTGCTTTCACCCTTATGGTTCGCCACCATGAAAAAGGCACTCATTCTCGTAGGAAGGCGCGTGGGCAAGGCGGTGTAACCGCCGGGCGAAAACCTCCCATGCGCAACACACAGGCTCCCTCGGGGGCCTTTTTTATTGCCTGAAACACGACTAAACGACCAGCAAATCGCCAGATGGCGGACAGTACGGGACCAAACCGATGAGCAACGGACAGAGCGAGCGGCGCGAAATGACTGGCGCCGAAATGG
Organism: Mesorhizobium sp. B2-3-7; assembly: GCF_006442695.1. Lineage (NCBI taxonomy): Bacteria > Pseudomonadati > Pseudomonadota > Alphaproteobacteria > Hyphomicrobiales > Phyllobacteriaceae > Mesorhizobium > Mesorhizobium sp. B2-3-7. Next base: position 174,581 of record NZ_VFVV01000006.1, read on the forward strand.
TGGTGCAGGCGCTGAAGGATAATGGCGTCAAGCATGTCTTCGGTTATCCGGGCGGCGCGGTTCTCCCGATCTATGACGAGATATTCCAGCAGGACGACGTCGAGCACATCCTGGTGAGGCACGAGCAGGGCGCCGGCCACGCCGCCGAGGGCTATGCGCGCTCGACCGGCAAGGCAGGCGTCATGCTGGTGACATCGGGTCCGGGCGCGACCAACGCGGTGACGCCTTTGCAGGACGCGCTGATGGATTCGATCCCGCTGGTGTGCCTGACCGGGCAGGTGCCGACCTCGCTGATCGGTTCGGACGCTTTCCAGGAGTGCGACACGGTCGGCATCACGCGCCCCTGCACCAAGCACAATTGGCTGGTCAAGGACGTCAACGAGCTTGCCGCAACCATTCATGAGGCCTTCCATGTCGCCACCACCGGCCGTCCCGGTCCTGTCGTGGTCGACATCCCGAAGGACGTGCAGTTCGCCAAGGGTTTTTACGTTTCTCCGCAAACCGCGCCACGCACCAGCTATCAGCCGAAGGTGCAGGGTGATCTGGAGAAGATCAAGGCGGCGGTCGAGCTTTTGGCCGGTGCCAGGAAACCGATCATCTACAGCGGCGGCGGCGTCATCAACTCCGGTCCGGAAGCGAGCCATCTGCTGCGCGAACTGGTCGACCTCACCGGTTTCCCGATCACCTCGACGCTGATGGGGCTCGGCGCCTATCCGGCATCTGGCAAGAACTGGCTCGGCATGCTCGGTATGCACGGCACCTACGAAGCCAACATGGCCATGCATGACTGCGACGTGATGGTCTGCATCGGTGCGCGCTTCGACGACCGCATCACCGGCCGGCTCAACGCGTTCTCGCCGAACTCGAAGAAGATCCATATCGACATCGATCCGTCCTCGATCAACAAGAACGTCCACACCGACGTGCCCATTATCGGCGATGTCGGCCGGGTTCTGGAGGATCTCGTGCGGCTGTGGCGGGCAACCGCCAAGGCCGACAAGAAGGCGCTCTATCCCTGGTGGGAGCAGATCGCCAAATGGCGCGCGCGCGATTCGCTCGCCTACAAGATGAACAACGACGTGATCATGCCGCAATATGCCATCCAGCGGCTCTATGCCCTGACCAAGGACATGGACACCTACATCACGACGGAGGTCGGCCAGCACCAGATGTGGGCGGCCCAGCACTACCATTTCGAGAAGCCGAACCGCTGGATGACGTCCGGGGGGCTCGGCACGATGGGTTACGGCCTGCCGGCGGCACTGGGCGTGCAGATCGCGCATCCGAACGCGCTGGTCGTCGATATCGCCGGCGACGCTTCGGTGCAGATGACGATGCAAGAGATGAGTGCCGCGGTGCAGTTCGACGCGCCGATCAAAATCTTCATTCTCAACAACCAGTATATGGGCATGGTGCGGCAATGGCAGCAGCTGCTGCACGGCAACCGGCTGTCGCATTCCTACACCGAAGCCATGCCTGATTTCGTCAAGCTGGCCGAAGCCTATGGCGGCCACGGTATTCGCTGCGACAAGCCGGACGAGCTGGACGATGCCATCAAGGAGATGATCTCGGTCAGAAAGCCGGTGCTGTTCGACTGCCGCGTGGCGACGCTCGCCAACTGCTTCCCGATGATCCCGTCGGGCAAGGCGCACAATGAGATGCTCTTGCCGGACGAGGCGACGGACGAGGCGGTGGCCAACGCCATCGACGCCAAGGGCAGGGAACTGGTTTAGCAGCGGACAGAGGCAGGGCTGTCGCGAGAAGCCGTGCGTAAACAGAGATTAGATCCAAGAGTTTGAAGTCGAGATTCACATCATGAACGCACAGCTACAACCGACCGGCTCCGCCTATTTCATCGCCAAGGAAACGGAAAAGCCCGAGAACCACACGCTTTCAGTGCTGGTCGACAACGAGCCGGGCGTGCTTGCCCGGGTCATCGGCCTGTTTTCCGGGCGCGGCTACAACATCGAGAGCCTGACAGTCTCGGAAACCGAGCATGAGAAACATCTGTCGCGCATCACCATCGTGACGCGCGGCACGCCGCATGTGCTGGAGCAGATCAAGCACCAGCTCGAGCGCATCGTGCCGGTCCACCGCGTCGTCGACCTCACCGTGCGCTCGCAGGAGTTCGGCCAGGAGCGGCCGCTGGAGCGGGAACTGGCGCTGGTCAAGGTCGCCGGCACCGGCGAAGCCCGCGTCGAGGCGCTGCGGCTGGCTGACGCCTTCCGCGCCAGCGTCATCGACGCCAACACCGAGCATTTCATCTTCGAGATCACCGGCAAGGGCTCCAAGCTCGACCAGTTCATCGCCATCATGAAGCCACTCGGCCTGGTCGAAATCTGCCGCACCGGCGTGGCGGCGATGAACCGTGGCCCGCAGGGGATGTAGCACCGGTAAGTTTCTCCACAGCGTGACGACGGGATCGGCCACCGGCCGAGGGTGGCATTTGTGCGGTCGTTGGAAGAGACAATAATACTGGCTTATCTGGGAGGATATCATGTCGCTCGACGCATTCCTCGCCTTGCTTGTCTACGCCTTCGTGACCTCGATCACGCCCGGGCCTAACAATCTGATGCTGCTCGCCTCAGGTGTGAATTTCGGCCTGGTGAGGAGCGTGCCGCATATGTTCGGCATCAGCATCGGGTTTCTTGTCTTGCTGCTGGCGGTCGGCCTTGGTCTTGGCGCCGTGCTGACGGCGTTCCCGGCGCTGCACACCGCGCTCAAGATCGCCGGCGCCGCCTATCTGCTCTACCTTGCCTGGAAAATCGCCATGTCACGCTCGCTCAGCGGCAAAGGCGAGACGAAGGCGCGGCCGATGCGTTTCATCGAGGCGGCGGCGTTCCAGTGGGTCAATGCCAAGGCCTGGGTGATGGCGATCACCGCCATGGCCGTCTACTCCAATCCGGAGCATCCGTTCCTGTCGGTGGCGCTGATCTCGGTGGCCTTCACTATCGTCAACCTGCCGAGTGTTTCAGTGTGGGCGGGATTCGGCACGGCGCTGCGCGGTTTCCTGTCCGATCCAGTGCGGCTGAAATGGTTCAACATCGCCATGGGCGTGCTGCTGGCCGCGACGCTTTGGCCGATGCTGCGGTAAGCTGTCCAGGCTCGCGATCCGGCTTTTGCACGCGATCATAGTGGGCTGCCCATCCATTGTGCAGTGCACATTAAATCTTCGTAATGCCGTGTTTTGGCCCTTTTCCGCCAAAGCCCTGTCCTATCTATTCAGCGAAATCGCGGCAGGCAGTCGTGATTTGAGCTAGAATACGACCACCTGGCTATGGCGTGTCGGACGGAGAGGGTCTTTTGTCGATGCGTGGAAAAGTCATTCTTTCATTGCTTGCGGTCGCCTGCGCAGGCGCGGCCTGTCTCTATCTGTCTCCCGACACGCTGAGCAGGGCCCGGCAGATCATCGGTGCAAAGCAGGTCGCGTCGGACAAGCCGACGCCGGATAGGCAGGATCCGCAGGCAGGGGCCAAGCAGGCGGCCGGCGGCACTGGCGCCCGTTCGGCCTCGATCATCTCGGCCACGGCAACGACGGCCGATTTCCCGGTCCGGCGCTACGCCATCGGCTTCGTCTCCTCTCCCGCCGTGGTCAGCATCAACGCGCGCGTGTCCAGCCAGATCGTGTCGATCGACGTGAAGGACGGGCAGATGGTGAAAACCGGCGATCTCCTGTTTTCGGTGGATGACCGTGCCTTGAAGGCGCAGCTCGCCAAGGATCAGGCGACGCTCGCCAAGGATCAGGCGCTGCTTGCCAGTTCGAATTCCGATCTTCAGCGCGCCAAGGATCTTGTCGCCAAGCAGGCCGGTACGCAGCAGACCTACGACCAGGCCGTTGCCGCGCAGAAGGCGGCGGCAGCGACTGTCGATGCCGACAAGGCGACAATCGATGCAGACAATGTCCAGCTTGGCTTTGCCAGGATCACCGCGCCGATTTCCGGCAGGCTTGGCGCGGTCAACGTTGCCGTGGGCGATCTCGTGACCACGAGCAATGGCAGCAGCAGCACCTCGACCCCGCTCGTCACCATCACCCAGATGGATCCGCTGCAGGTGAACTTCAACCTGCCCGAAAGCAACCTTGCGCTGCTGCACAAGGCACTGGCAAAGCCACAGCAAGGGGCAGTGACCCTGACCCAGGACGGCGACCCGACACCCATTGGCAAGGGCACGCTCGATTTCGTCGATTCCAGCGTCGATACCGCTTCCGGCACCATCGCAACGCGAGCCAGCATACCCAACGCCGATCTGTCGCTGTGGCCGGGCCAATATGTGAATGTCGTGCTCGACGCCGGCATCATGCCGCAGATGACGTCCGTCCCCACGGTCGCGGTGCAGCCCAGCCAGAAGGGGCCGTTCGTCTATGTGGTCAAGCCTGACAACACAGTCGAAATGCGGCCGGTGCAAGTGGCGCTGACCGTGGGTCAGAGCGCCGCCATCAGCGATGGCCTGAAAAGCGGCGAGAAGGTTGTTATCGAAGGCCAGACGCGACTGAAGAACGGGGCTGCCGTGCACGAAGGCAAGGCATCCGCCGGATCCGGCGACCAGGCAGCACCCAAGATCGCGCAAGCGGACAAGGCCGGCGAGGCGGCCCAATGATCTCCGAGTTCTGCATTCGCAGGCCTGTCGCCACCCTCCTGATGTCGTTCGCCCTCGTTCTGGGCGGGCTGTTCGCCTACAAGTTCCTCCCGGTGGCCGCGCTGCCCAGTGCCGAATTCCCTGTCGTCAACGTCTCGGCTCAGCTACCCGGAGCCTCGCCGGAAACGATGGCAACGTCGGTGGCGACGCCGCTGATCAAGCAATTCGCCACCATTGCCGGAATCGATTCGATCTCGACCACCAACTCGCTCGGCCAGACCTCGATCGCCATCCAGTTCGTGCTCAACCGCGACATCGATGCCGCGGCCGCGGACGTGCAGGCAGCGATCGCGCGCACGCAAAGATCGCTGCCGCCGCAGATGACCTCGCCGCCGAGCTATCGCAAGGTCAATCCGGCCGACGCGCCGATCCTTTTGATGTCGCTGGTCAGCGATACGGTTCCGCTGACCGATCTCGATGCTTTCGCCGAAAACGTCATCTCGCCGTCGCTGTCGACCATCGACGGCGTGGCGCAGGTCTCCATCTTCGGCCAGCAGAAATATGCAGTCCGCATCCAGATCGACCCGACCGCGCTTGCCGCGCGCGGCATTTCGATCGACCAGCTGCAGGCGGCGATCGCATCCGCCAACTCCAACACCCCGCTGGGCGTTCTGAAGAACAACAAACAGCAGTTGACGATCACGGCCAACACGCAGCTGACCGACGCCGCCGGATTCTCCAACCTCATCATCGCCACCAAGAACGGTCATCCGGTGCGGCTGGGCGAGGTGACACGCGTCGTCGATTCGGTGCAGACCACGACGACTGCAAGCTGGTATGACGGCACGCGCGCGATCATCATGGCGGTGCAGCGCCAGCCCGACGCCAACACTGTCGATGTCGTCGACAAGGTCAAGGCGATGCTGCCGTCCTTCCAGGACCAGATGCCGGCCGCCGCCCAGATCAAGCTGCTCAACGACCGTTCGACCTCGATCCGCCAGGCCGTGGACGACGTGCAGTTCACGCTGCTGTTGACCATCGCGCTGGTGGTCATGGTGATCTTCGTGTTCCTGCGCCGCGTTACGGCGACCATCATCCCGGCCGTGGCGGTGCCGATCTCGTTGATCGCCACGCTCGGCGCGATGTTCCTGTTCGGCTTTTCCATCGACAACATTTCGCTGATGGGCCTGACGCTCGCGGTCGGCCTCGTCGTCGACGACGCTATCGTGATGCTGGAAAACATCTTCCGTCACATGGAGGAGGACGGATTGTCGGCTTTCGATGCGTCGCTGAAGGGCGCGCGCGAAATCGGCTTCACCATCATCTCGATTTCGATCTCGCTGGTGGCCGTGTTCATCCCGGTGCTTCTGATGGGCGGCGTCATCGGGCGCATCTTCAACGAGTTCGCCGTCGTGGTGACGGTCGCCATCCTGGCGTCGATGTTCGTGTCGCTGACGCTGACGCCGATGCTGTGCTCGCGGCTGCTGTCGGTGACCAAGGCCGACCGCGAGGCGCATGGCGATGGCCACAGGCGCGATTTCATCACCCGCGGCTACGACCGGATCCTGAGCTTCTGTCTGCGGCACACTTTCCTGGTGTTCCTGGTCTTCATAGGCACCGCGGCGGCGTCGGTGTGGCTGATCGAGGTCTCGCCGAAGGGCTTTTTCCCGCAGGAGGATATCGGCCAGATATCGGTGACGACCATCGCGCGCCAGGACATCTCGTTCGACGCCATGGCAAAGCTGCAGGGGCAGGTGGCCAGCGTCTTCTCGCATTCGCCCTATGTCGACCATGTTGCGTGGTCGGCGGGCAGCGGCAACAATGCGCTCAACCAGGGGCAGCTTTTCGTCCAGCTCAAGGGCAAGGACCAGCGGCCCAATATCGAGAAGGTGCTTGCCGATCTGCGCAAGCAATTGGCCGGCGTCGCAGGCATCGAGACCTACATGCAGCCTGTGCAGAATCTGAGGCTGGGTTCGCGCTCGTCTGCCAGCGCCTACCAGCTCGTGGTTCAGGGCCTCGACACCGGCCAGACAGACATCTGGGCGCAGAAACTGAATGACGCGATGACGGCCGATCATGCGACCTTCACCGACGTCACCAGCGATTTGCAGAACAATGCGCTGCAGGCGACGCTGGTGGTGGATCGCGACAAGGCGGCCCAGCTCGGCATCGACACCGACACGCTGCGCTCGGCGCTTTATGGCGGGTTCGGCACCGACCAGGTTTCGACGATCTTCGGCTCCGCCGACAGCTACGAAGTCATCACCGAGCTCGATCCCAAGATCGAGTGGTCGCCGGAGCGGATGCTGGCCATCCAGATGCGGACGGCGAGCGGCTCCCTGGTTCCGCTTGGCGCCTTCGCCCGGGTCGATCGCACGGCCGGCGCCTTGACGGTCAACCAGCTCGGCCAGCTTCCGGCCGTGACGATCTCCTATAATCTGCCGCAAGGCGTGGCGCTCGGCGACAGCGTGAGCCGCATCGACGCGCTCAAGGAGCAGATCGGCATGCCGGAGACGATCTCGACCAGCTTTGCCGGCACAGCCAAGACCTTCCAGGATTCGCTCGCCAACCAGGGCCTGCTGATCGGCGGCGCGATCCTGACCATCTATATCGTGCTTGGCATTCTCTATGAGAGCTTCATCCATCCGCTCACGATCCTCACAGGCTTGCCATCGGCTGTGCTGGGAGCGGTTGTCGCCTTGCGCTTCGCCGGCATGGACCTGTCCGTCATCGCGGTGATCGGCATCCTGATGCTGATCGGCATCGTCAAGAAGAACGGCATCATGATGGTCGACGTCGCGCTCGAATTGCGACGAGAAGGAATGTCGGCCACCGAGTCCATCCACAAGGCCTGCCTGATGCGGTTCCGGCCGATCATGATGACGACGCTGGCCGCCTTGATGGGCACGTTCCCGATCGCGCTCGGCACGGGCGCCAGCGCGGAGCTGCGCCAGCCGCTGGGCGTCGCCGTTGTCGGCGGTCTGCTCGCCTCGCAGGCGCTGACGCTGTTCGTCACACCGGTAATCTATGTCTACATGGAAAATTTCTCGGGCTGGCTGGTCGGGCTGATGCCGAAGCGCAAGCCCGAATTGCATCTGGTCGAAGCGGGGGATCAGCCTTCGCTGTTCGACGATGATGACGAAATCCGAGGCGAGCCGCAAAAGACGGCCGCGGAGTAGTGTATCCGCGTCGCGCCCACTGGCCCAAGTCGTCATGCTTGCGGCCGGCGGATCGCAGCCGTAGTTTGTGGCCATGTCCCACGATCATGACCACGACAACGAACTCGATCCGTTTGCCGCTCGCGTGCGCGCGCTGGAAACCATTCTCACCCGCAAGGGATTGATCGATCCGGCCGCGATCGATGTCATCGTCGATACCTACGAGACCAAGATCGGTCCGCGCAACGGCGCGAGGGTGGTGGCCAAGGCCTGGAGCGATCCCGCTTTTGCCGACTGGCTGAAGCGCGATGCGACGGCGGCGATCGGGTCGCTGGGCTACACCGGCCGGCAAGGCGAGCACATGCAGACGGTGTTCAACACCGAAGAGACGCACAATCTCGTCGTCTGCACGCTGTGCTCCTGTTATCCATGGTCGGTGCTCGGCCTGCCGCCGGTCTGGTACAAGGCGCCGCCATACCGCTCGCGCGCGGTCATCGATCCGCGCGGCGTGCTTGAGGAATTCGGGCTGACGCTGCCGGCCTCAACAAAGATACGCGTCTGGGATTCGACGGCGGAGTTGCGCTATCTCGTCGTCCCGATGCGGCCTCAAGGAACCGATGGCTGGAGCGAGGAGCGCTTGTCCGAATTGGTAAGCCGCGATGCCATGATCGGCACCGCGCTGGCCCAAAAAACGGAACAAACGGGGGAGCCGGCATGAACGGCCCGCAGGATCTCGGTGGACAGATGGGATTCGGACCGGTGGCGCCGGAACGGGACGAGCCGTATTTTCATGCCGACTGGGAGCGGCGGGCGCTCGGCGTGACGCTCACCGCCGGCGGAATGGGCGCCTGGAATATCGATGAGAGTCGGCATGCGCGGGAATCGCTGCATCCGGCCGACTATTATGCCTCCAGCTACTACCAGATCTGGATCAAGGCGCTGGAAACCCTGCTCAAGCGCCATGGTTTCGTCAGCGAGCGTGATCTCAAGGCAGGCGAGGCGATCGATGCGGCGGCGACGCCCAAAAGAGTGCTGAAGGCCGATGACGTTCCGGCCGTGCTGGCCAAGGGCGCTCCGTGCAACCGGCCGGTCGAAACGGCGCCGCGGTTCAGGGCCGGCGACCGCGTGCGGACCAGGAATTTCAATCCGACCGGCCACACCAGGCTGCCGCGCTACGCGCGTGGCAAGCATGGGAGGATCGAAGCGGTGCGCGACGGCTTTGTATTCCCGGACACCAACGCGCATGGGCAGGGCGAGAACCCGCAATGGGTCTATACGGTGGTTTTCGACGGAGCCGAGATCTGGGGCGACGGGGCCGATCCGACGCTGACCGTGTCCATCGATGCCTGGGAGAACTATCTTGAACCGGCCTGAGGCGAACGGGCCTGCCGGTCTGCCCGCCGGCCTCGATGCGCCCGTCTTCGCCGAGCCCTGGCAGGCCGAAGCCTTCGCGATGACGGTGGCGCTGCACGACAAGGGCCTGTTTTCGTGGAGCGAGTGGGCGCAGGCACTGTCGGCCGAAGTGAAGAAACCCGGCGCCGGGGCTGACGGCCATGACTATTACGAACATTGGTTGGCAGCGCTGGAAACGCTGCTGGCGTCGAAAGGATTGGCCGCCAAGCCCGATGTCGATGCGATGGCACGGGCCTGGGAGCGCGCCGCGCATGCCACGCCGCACGGCAAGCCGATCCTGCTGGAGAACGATCCGCACGCCGTCAGGTGATCGTGCGGACACGCCGCCCGTTCCCTTTACGTTCCCGTCCTCGCCTGATAACCTTGTTTGCCGCCGGCTGCCTCGATGGCGGTGGCCGCCATCTTGTCTTTCCCTTGCGAATCCGGTCACACGATCAGATGGAATTTTCACCCCAACAGGACGAGGCGCTGCAGGCGGTCGCGCGCTGGCTCAAGGCCGGCAAGCCGCAATTGTTCCGGCTGTTCGGCTATGCCGGCACCGGCAAGACGACGCTGGCGCGCTATTTCGCCGAACATGTCGACGGCCAGGTGCAGTTCGCCGCCTTCACCGGCAAGGCGGCGCAGGTGCTGCGCTCCAAGGGCGCGGTCAATGCCCGCACCATCCATTCGCTGATCTACAGGCCCAAGGGGGAGGAATCGGTCGAAGACGAGGTGACTGGCAAGACGTCGATGTCGCCGACTTTTTCGCTCAACCGGCAGAGCCCGATCTCGCGTGCGAAACTGGTCATCATCGACGAATGCTCGATGGTCGACGAGCAGCTTGGCCGTGACCTCTTGAGCTTTGGCACGCCGATCCTGGTGCTGGGCGATCCCGGCCAGTTGCCGCCGATCTCGGGCGGTGGCTTCTTCACCGACCACGAGCCGGATTTCCTGCTCACCGAAATCCACCGGCAGGCGCGCGACAATCCGATCCTGCGGCTGGCGCTCGACGTGCGCGAGGGGCGCGAATTCATGCGCGGCGACTACGGCACGGCGCAGGTGATCGGCAAGGAAGACGTCAACCAGGACCTAGTGCTGAGGGCGGACCAGGTGCTGGTCGGCACCAACCGCACGCGCCGCCGCTACAACCAGCGCCTGCGCGAGCTCAAGGGGTTCAATGCCGACTATCCGCAGGCCGGCGACAAGCTGGTGTGCCTGCGCAACGACCCGGCCAAGGGCCTGCTCAACGGTTCGCTGTGGACGGTGATGACCTCGTCGCGCGAGACGGTGAAACCTGGCATCAACCTCCTGGTGTCGCCCGAAGAGGATGATCCGGACCGCGGTGTCGCCAAGATCAAGCTGCTCAAGGCGGCGTTCGAGGATCCCGACGCCGATATCCCGTGGCAGCAGAAGAAGCGGTTCGATGATTTCGACTATGGCTATGCGCTGACCGTGCACAAGGCGCAGGGGTCTCAGTGGAACGAGATCGTGCTGTTCGACGAAAGCTGGGCGTTCAAGGAAACGCGCCAGCGCTGGCTTTACACCGCGATCACCCGGGCGGCCGAACGGTTGACGATCGTCAGGTAGCGGAGCCCAGTTGCCTGGCGCCGAGCCATTGCCAGGCATCGGCCTCGTCTTTGAAATGCCTGAGTTCGACCGGCGGCGGGGTAGGGAGGAAGTCTCGCGCCTGCGCCGTCCAGTCCGGCTCGCCGATCGCGGCACAACGGCCGATATGCTCTGCGGCCTGGACCGCGCCCTGTCGCAGCGTCTCGTCCGATATGTCGCTCCAGTCGACGCCGTCATGATCGATCACGCGCACCAGCACATCGATTCGCGGGTGAAGCGCGTAAGCCGCTTCGAGCAGGCCGAACAGGTTTTCCGCGTCGGCCGCCGAGACATGGCCGACGATATCGATGGCGAAGAGATCCTCACGGTCCGTATCGATGCGCCGGATTGCCGGCACGGCTTCGAGGAAATTCAAGGGATCGTATCCTTTCACAAACGTCATCCGATCTTCTGGAACACCGGAAACCCCCTATCTGTTCCAGTCAAAGGCGGTATAGATGCGCCGAAATCGAGCAGGATCCGAAGCCATGCCCGCAAAGCTTTCCGTCAATCTCAACGCCATCGCCATGCTGCGCAACCGGCGCGACCTGCCGTGGCCCGATGTGATCACGCTTGGCCGCATCGCGCTTGCGGCGGGAGCGCATGGGCTGACGGTGCATCCTCGCCCGGACGAGCGCCATACCCGCCGTTCAGACCTGCCTGAGATCAGGGCCTTGATCGACGATGAGTTCCCGCGGGCCGAATTCAACATCGAGGGCCATCCGACCGAGGATTTCCTGGCTCTCGTGGAAAAGCATCAACCGGAACAGGTGACCCTGGTGCCTGACGATCCCTCCCAGGCAACCTCGGACCATGGCTGGAACTTCATCGCCGATGCAGCGTTCCTGACACCGATCGTGAGACGCCTGAAGAAGGGCGGTTTCCGGGTCTCGTTGTTCTCCGATGCGGATCCTGCCGGCATAAACGCCGCGCGCGATACCGGCGCCGACCGTATCGAGCTTTACACGGGACCTTATGGCAGTTGCCATGCCGATTCCGCCAAGGCGGCCAAGGAGCTGGAAAGACTGGGAAAAACCGCCGATGCGGCCTTTGTCGCGGGCCTTGAGGTCAATGCCGGGCACGATCTGACGGTGAGCAACCTGCCGGCCCTGGCGCGACGCGTTCCGGCATTGGCCGAAGTGTCGATCGGACATGGGTTGACAGCCGACGCGTTGGAGTATGGCATGGCCGGCACGGTGGGCCGATTTCTCAGGGCTTGCGGGTGGTAATGGTGGCAGCCTCGCGTGCAAAGCATGGCAGCCATAACGCGACGGTACTTGATATTGCATCGCAGCAAGCGTAGAGCACCGCCCGCTTATCGGAGTGTCGTTCATGGCCCTTGCCAACACTGGTAGTGAGGCAGAAACCGTCGAACAATCGAGCCATCCTGAGATCGAGCAGCACAGCACCAAGGTGTTGATGCTCGGCGCGCTCGGCGTTGTTTACGGCGATATCGGCACCAGCCCGATCTACGCGTTCCGCGAGGCGCTGGTGGCGTCGTCGGGCGGCGAAGTGGCCGACCGTGGCGACATTCTTGGCGTTCTCTCGCTGATCATCTGGTCACTGACGATCATCGTCACCATCAAATACATCATGTTCGTGCTGCGCGCCAACAACCGCGGCGAAGGCGGCGTGCTGTCGTTGATGGCATTGGCGCGCGGCAGTTTCCCGAAGCGCTCGGCGATCATCCTGGGCATCGGTATCGTCGGCGCCTCGCTGTTCTTCGGCGACGCCGTCATAACCCCGGCAATTTCGGTGCTCTCGGCGGTCGAGGGCATGAATGTCGTCACGCCGACCTTCCAGCCTTATGTCGTGCCGCTGACACTGGTCATCCTGGCGGTTCTGTTTTCGGTGCAGCGCTTCGGCACCGGCGGCGTGGCGCTGATCTTCGGCCCGATCACCGCGGTCTGGTTCCTGGCTATCGGCCTGTCCGGCCTCAACCATATCATCGCCGATCCGGAAATCCTGTGGGCGATCAGCCCGCACTATATCGTCGCCTTCCTGATCAATTCGCCCGATGTCGCCTTCGTCACCATCGGCGCCATCTTCCTTGCGGTCACCGGCGCCGAAGCGCTTTATGCCGATCTCGGCCATTTCGGCCGCAAGCCGATCGTGCTCGCCTGGCTGGCGATCGTGTTCCCTTGCCTGCTGCTCAACTATGCCGGCCAGGGCGCCTTCGTGCTGGCCAAGAACGGCGTGGTCGGACATCCCTTCTTCGAAATGAACGAAGGCTGGACGCTGATCCCGATGGTGGTGCTGGCGACCGCCGCGACGGTCATCGCCAGCCAGGCGGTGATTTCAGGCGCATTCTCGCTGACCAGGCAGGCGGTGCAGCTCAACATGCTGCCACGGCTGGAAATCCTGCACACGTCGGAAAAACAGTCCGGCCAGATCTACATGCCGCGCGTCAACCTGTTGCTGGCGCTGGTGGTGATGATGCTGGTGGTGGGCTTCGGCGAATCCAGCAGGCTGGCTTCGGCATACGGCATCTCGGTGACCGGCAACATGCTGGTGACCACCGTGCTGCTGTTTGTCGTCATGACCCGCATCTGGAAATGGCGGCTGTGGGTGGCTGTCGCGATGACAGCCTTGTTCGGTTTCATCGATGTCGGGTTCTTTGCTTCCAACATCGTCAAGGTGTTCGAAGGCGGCTGGGCCTCGCTGGCGGTGGCCTTCACCATCGTTCTGGCGATGTGGACCTGGGTGCGCGGCAGCCGTTATCTCTTCGACAAGACCCGCCGCAACGAGATCCCGCTCGATTTCCTGGCCGGCAATCTGTTGAAGAAAAAGCCGCAACTGGTATCCGGCACCGCGGTGTTCCTGACCAGCGATCCGCTCAGCGCGCCGACCGCGCTGATGCACAGCCTGAAGCACTACAAGGTGCTGCACGAGCAGAATGTGATCCTCTCGGTGGTGACCGCGCCGCAGCCGGTGGTGCCCGACAGCGACCGGGTCAAGATGGAGACGGTCAACGAGCTGTTCATGCGGGTGACGCTGACCTTCGGCTATATGGAGCAGCCCAACATCCCGCGCGCGCTGGCGATCTGCCGCAAGCAAGGCTGGAAGTTCGACATCATGACGACCTCCTTCTTCCTGTCCCGGCGCTCGCTGAAAGCCTCGCCCAATTCCGGCATGCCGGTGTGGCAAGACCGGCTGTTCATCGGGCTGGCGCGCACGGCGGCCGACGCCACTGAATATTTCCAGATACCGACCGGCCGTGTGGTAGAGATCGGCACGCAGGTGGCGATCTGACGGTCTCGATCGCCTTGGGCTGACGCTTCGGGGGACGGGCATGAGCGGCGAATTGGTGCTTGTCACCGGCGGATCTGGCTTTCTCGGCGCTCACTGTATCCTTGAATTGCTGAAGGCTGGCTACCGCGTGCGCACGACTGTGCGCTCGGCCAGGCGGCAAGCCGATGTCCTGGCCATGCTCAAGGCAGGTGGCGTCGAGCCGGATGACAGGCTCTCCTTTACAATCGCCGATCTCATGAGCGATGCCGGCTGGCCGCTAGCCGCTGCGGGCTGCGACTATGTCCTGCATGTCGCCTCGCCGTTCCCGCCCGGCGTGCCCAAGCATGATGACGAGCTGATCATTCCGGCCCGTGAAGGCGCGTTGCGGGTGCTGCGGGCGGCACGAGATGCCGGTGTCAGACGCGTCGTGCTGACGTCCTCCTTCGCGGCTGTCGGCTACGGCAAGATGCCGCCCGACGGCCGTCCGTTCACCGAGGAGAGCTGGACCGATCCGATGGGAAGGGTCAGCGCCTATGTGAAGTCGAAGACGCTCGCCGAGCGCGCGGCCTGGGATTTTATCGCCGCCGAGGCGGGCGGGTTGGAGCTTGCTGCCGTCAACCCCGTCGGCATCTTCGGGCCTGTGCTTGGCCCGGACCATTCGACCTCCACCGAATTTGTCCAACGCATGATGAATGGCGCCATGCCGGGGCTGCCGCGCCTGTCCTTCGGCGTCGTCGATGCACGCGACGTGGCGGACCTGCATATCCGCGCCATGACCGATCCAGCTGCCAACGGCGAGCGCTTCTTGGCGGTGGCCGGCGATTTCATGACCGTGCGGGAAATCGCGCAAACCTTGAGAAAGCGGCTCGGTAACGCGGCGAAGCGCGTTTCGACCAGAGAGCTTCCCGATTGGCTGGTGCGCATGGTGGGACTGTTCAATCCGGAAGTCGCGCAGCTCGTGCCTGAGCTGGGCAAGGTCAAGAATGCCACCAATGCCAAGGCGGTTCGCATGCTCGGCTGGAAGTCGCGTTCGCGCGAAGACGCGCTGGCTGCGACCGGAGAGAGCCTTATTCGGCACGGCCTGATCAAAACATCGAAGTAGGGGCGGAAAGTCGAGAACAGACTTCCCGCCGCGTGGATTTCAACCTGCCAGGGCAGCCTTGTTCGCCTCGAGGAATTGTCTCAACGTCCTTGGCGTCCTGCCGGAAAGCATCTCGATCGCGTCCGTCACCATGGCGATGCGGCCGGCACGCGTGTTGACGTCGAAGGAAACGATGACGCCGGCAAAATCCTCGGGAACGCCTGATGCCTTTACCCCTTCGGTCAGGACATCATCCGAAACCTGCACGACATCGAGCGGCTTGCCGGTGACTTCGCTGACAAGGGCGGCGATCTCTGCCGTCGTGTACGCTTGCGGGCCAGTCAGCGTGTAGGTTTTGTTGTCGGTCGAGCCGGAAGCGAGACCGGCGGCGATCGCCGCTGCCATGTCGTCGCGCGCGCCATGGGCGATGCGGCCTTCGCCGGCGGACGTGTACCAGTGCCCCGAGGCGATCGCGTGCGGCAGCGCCATGAACAGGTTCTCCTGGTACCAGCCGTTGCGGAAGATCGTGTAGGGGATGCCGCTCGCCTTGATTGCCTGCTCGGTGCTGTAGTGGTCACCGGCAAACAGGACCGGCGACACCGGTTCCGGGTTGGGCATCGAGGTATAGAGCAGGTGCGAGACGCCGGCGTTTTTGGCCGCCGCGACGGCATTCTCGTGCTGCTTCAGGCGCTTGCCGCTTTTGAGATCGAGATCGCCGGTCGAAATGATCAGCGCCTTGTCGGCGCCCTTGAATGCGGTTTCCAGCGAAATGGCGTCGTTGAAGTCTGCGGCCCTGACAACGACGCCGCGCACCGCCAAATCTGCCAGGCTTTCGGGATTGCGCGTGATAGCGATGATCTTTGCAGGCGGAGTTTTATGCGCGTCCAGGAGATAGCGGATGACGCCGCGGCCAAGCTGGCCGGAGGCGCCGGTGACGAGAAGGGTTTCGGTCATCGGAGATCCTGATTTGTGCCGAAGCGGCGGGTGCTCTAGTGGTCTCAGAAAGAGACCAGCACTAAAATAGGAATTGACCTGTCGCCGTAAAGAAGGCAGTTTTTCGGGAGGTAGGCACACCCAGGGAACCAGCGATGGACGGCAAGGTCACCAATCTGAAATCGAAGCTGGAGACCTACAAAGCGATGAGCGGGGGCGGTAATTTTGCCGATTGTCCGGTTCGCAATGTCATCCAGGGCGTCAGCGGCAAATGGAGATCGCTGCTGGTGATGGCGCTGGCTGAAAGGCCGTATCGTTTCGGCGAGTTGCGGCGGCTGGTGCCTGACATTTCGCAGCGCATGCTGACCCAGACACTGCACGATTTGCAACGCGACGGTTATGTGCATCGTGAAGTGTTCCCGACCAAACCACCGAGCGTTGAATACAGCCTGACCGATCTCGGGCGCTCGATGTTCGGCGCCTTTCATCAACTGATCCTATGGGCCGAACTCAACCATGATGCGGTGCGCGAAGCGCGTGCGGATTTTGATGCCGCCCAGGCATAAGCCGCGTGGTGGCGCCGCGACGCCGCGCATTCGCCGCAGTTCCTGGCCTCGATGGTGGCCGGCACGGTGGTCGATCCGTTCAGCCGAACTGGGCTGGCGGAAGCGCGCTGGCCCGATCGTTCTTGCGAATGACCGTCGAAAGATACGATCCCTTCGCCCGCAGGAAGGCATGCAGGCGCAGTGGATAGTCCTGCGCCACGGCATGCTTGACGGACGGGCGTCCACTCAATGCCTGGCGCCAGGCCTGGACGAGCGGTTTGCCGTCCAGAATGCCGAAATCGCCGATCCGGTCGAAGGTATCGATGTAGCGGAAGACAGGGCCGTAGACTGCGTCGACGAGCGAAAAGCGCCCGCCTTCGAACCATGGTCCAGTCCGGCCGGCTTCGCCCGCCAATTCGGTCTCCACACGATCGAACATTTCCGACAGCGTCCGAGACTCGGCAAGGAATCCTGCCTCGGTCGACGCCGAATAGAACCGGCCGACGGCGTTGAGGATGGCTGAGCCATACTCGATCCAGGCACGATGCCGGGCACGGGCATAGGGGTCGGCCGGGTGGAGGGGATTGGCCTCAGTTTCTTCGAGGAATTCGAGGATGACGGCGGATTCGAAGATCACCGTCTCATCGTTCCCCCGCTGCACGCGCAGCAGCGGCACCTTGCCGAGCGGCGAGACCGCCTTGAACCAGTCAGGCTTGTTGGCGAGGTCGATGTCGACGCGCTCGAACGGCACGCCTTTCTCGGTCAGCGAGATCGCCGCACGCTGGACATAGGGGCAAAGGGGATGGCTGACGAGAATGAGGGTGCTGGCATGCTTCATCGGATTTGCCTCTCAATATCGATGCATTCGCATCTATCTAGATGCAAATGCATTGGTCGTCAAGCTTGATGCAATTGCATCTATCTCTTATGGTGCCGTCATGATCGAGACAGCCATGCCATCGCCGGAGGCCATCAAGACCTGGGCACGCCTGATGCGGGTATCACGCCAGCTGGTGGAACGTGCCGAAGACGCGCTGAAGGAAGGCGGCCTGCCGCCGCTTGCCTGGTATGACGTGCTGCACGAACTCGCTGAGGCGGGCGAGGGCGGCTTGCGGCCGTTCCAGCTGATCGAACGAACCCTGTTCGCGCAGTATAATATTTCGCGGCTGCTGGCCCGACTTGAAGCCGATGGGTTTGTCGAGAAGCTGCCGGTGGCTGATGACGGCCGCGGCCAAACCGTCCGCATCACGGCCAAGGGACGAGAGACGCGCCGCCGTATGTGGGCCGTCTATGGCAGGTCGATCGCGGAGCTGGTTGGCGACAAGCTCTCGCCGCAAGAACTGAACACGGTATCGGCCTTGCTCGGGCGGTTGCGCGATCCGCCAGCCGGCGACTGAACATACGCGTTGCGCGGCTGCGGGGACACGGGGAAGACATTTCGTCATTTTGGCCTTGCGCCGATCTTCGGATTGCGCAATATGCCGAACCGTAACGTACGGTACTGAGCTCGGGCGATCTACGGCTCTACCATCAAACGGGAACAGAGCGTGTTGCAGGCAAATGCCGATATCGACAACGGCGAAGCGCTGACGGAGCGTCAGAAGGCGGTCCTGGATGCAGCGCTCCGCCTGCTGGTCGAAGAGGGCGACAATCTGACCATGACCGCAGTGGCGCGGCGGGCGAGCTGCTCCAAGGAAACGCTCTACAAATGGTTCGGCGACCGCGACGGACTGCTGACGGCGACGGTGCAATGGCAGGCCTCGAAGGTGCGGGTGACGGCGGTCGACGGCAGGGGGCTCGACCTTGCGTCGTTGGCCGCGAGCCTGGAGCGATTTGCTTCCGACTGGCTGAAGGTCATTTCCAGCGACACTTCGATCGCACTCAACCGGGTGGCGGTCGGCCATGCCGGTTCGGGCAAGGATGATCTTGGCGCGGTGGTGCTGGAGAACGGGCGCTTTGCCCTCGCCAAGCGCCTGAAGCCGGTGCTGGAGGCCGGCCGCCAGGCCGGGCTGCTCGATTTCTCGGACGCCGAGACGGCGTTCCGTACGTTTTTCGGGCTGGTCGCCCGCGACGTGCAGATCCGTCTCTTGCTTGGCGACCGGCTGGAATTGACTGAGGCGGCGATCGGCGGTGATGCCGTCCGCGCGACGCAGCAGTTTCTCGCTCTTTTCGGAGCAAAAACCGGGCCGCAAGGCCTCTGATCTTCAAACGGGAAGGAAGACAAAAATGCGCGTCTATTACGATCGTGATGCCGATCTCAACCTGATCAAGGGCAAGAAGGTCGCCATCATCGGCTATGGCAGCCAGGGCCGGGCGCATGCGCTCAACCTCAAGGATTCCGGCGCCAAGGAGATCGCCATCGGCCTCAAGGCCGGATCGGCGACCGCCAAGAAGGTCGAGGCCGACGGGCTCAAGGTGATGAGCGTGGCCGACGCCGCCAAATGGGCCGACCTGATGA
Source organism: Mesorhizobium sp. B2-3-7 (assembly GCF_006442695.1). Classification (NCBI taxonomy): domain Bacteria; kingdom Pseudomonadati; phylum Pseudomonadota; class Alphaproteobacteria; order Hyphomicrobiales; family Phyllobacteriaceae; genus Mesorhizobium; species Mesorhizobium sp. B2-3-7. Next base: position 193,559 of record NZ_VFVV01000006.1, read on the forward strand.
TGATGGCGACGCCCGACGAATTGCAGGCCGACATCTACAAAAACGAGATCGCGCCGAACATCCGCGACGGCGCGGCAATCGCCTTCGCGCATGGCCTCAACGTGCATTTCGGCCTGATCGAGCCGAAGTCGACGGTCGACGTCGTCATGATCGCGCCGAAGGGGCCCGGCCATACGGTGCGCGGCGAATACCAGAAGGGCGGCGGCGTGCCGTGCCTGGTCGCCGTCAACCAGGATGCTTCGGGCAATGCGCTCGACCTCGCGCTCTCCTACGCCTGCGGCGTCGGCGGCGGCCGTTCGGGTATCATCGAGACCAATTTCCGCGAGGAATGCGAGACCGATCTGTTCGGCGAGCAGGTCGTGCTGTGCGGCGGCCTGGTGGAGCTGATCCGCGCCGGGTTCGAGACGCTGGTGGAAGCCGGCTATGCGCCCGAAATGGCCTATTTCGAGTGCCTGCACGAGGTCAAGCTGATTGTCGACCTGATCTATGAAGGCGGCATCGCCAACATGAATTACTCGATCTCGAACACCGCCGAATGGGGCGAATATGTCTCGGGGCCGCGCATCATCACCGCCGAGACAAAGGCCGAGATGAAGCGGGTGCTGAAGGATATCCAGACCGGCAAGTTCACCTCGGAGTGGATGCAGGAATACCGTGCCGGCCTGTCGCGTTTCAAGGGCATCCGCCGCAACAACGACAGCCATCAGATCGAGGAAGTCGGCGCCAAGCTGCGCGCGATGATGCCGTGGATCTCCAAGAACAAGCTGGTCGACAAGGCGAAGAACTGAGCGATCCACGCTCCAAAAGAAACGGCGCCGCGCGGCGCCGTTTTTTATTGCAGGATTGTGCGGCCTGGCTCAGCGATAGGGCGAGTAGCACTGCTGGCGTGGGCCGTTATAGGGCTGGAAGGTGTTGTCGTAAGCGCGATACGAGCGGTATCTGTTGTAGCACCACCGGACATGGGCGCTCGACAGCCGGCCGGCGCGATAGTAGCGGCGCGGCGGTGCATCGTAGTAATTGTAGTTGTTGTACATGCTGCCGAGGCCGAGCCCCAAGCCAAGCCCCAGGATCGCGGCGCCGGCGCTGTCATCATAGTAGCGGCCGCGATAATGGTGGCGGCGCCAACGCCAATCATCGCCGCCGTTCCAGTGACGACCGCTCCAGTGACGGCCGCCCCAATCGCCGCGGTTCCAATTGCCGTGGTTCCACCCGCCCGACCGGCGCCATCTCCAGTCGTTGTTGAAGCTCCGGTTGTTGCCGCCGGCCCAGCTGTCACGCACAGGCGTGACCGTCGGCGCCGCGGTGCTGGCTGGGATCGACAGCTCCGGCTGAAGGATTGGTCCGGCAGCGGATGGTGCCGTGATGCCGGAGAAGATACCGAGCGCTATCAGCCCGGATTTGACTGTGGAAGAAAAGAGCGCGTTCATTGCACTTCTCCAAGAGAACAGGCCCCACGCCGACCCTGGGATGGGCCCACTGTGGGTCTTTGCGTCTGAACGGCGGATGAACGGAAAGGTTCCCTCAACCATGGCGCGAGGCGCGCCAGGATCAATCGATTCCAGCTGGTGGTTGCCCGGCCTTGTTTTCTGCCGCGCTTGCGGGCAAAGGTCATGATATGTCGCTGCGTCTTGCAACCTTCAATGTCGAGAACCTGATGAACAGGTTCGATTTCTCCGGATACCGCAACCAGCTCAACGAGGACCGGACGCTGGCTCTCTTCGATATCCAGAGCGAGGCCGAGTACAAGATGCTGGAGCAGGCCCGCGCCATCGCGCAGTCGGACGACATGCGGCAGCTGACGGCGCTGGCCATAGCGGCCACGCGCGCGGATATCATCTGCATGCAGGAGGTCGACAATATCGAAGCCCTCAAGGCGTTCGAATATGGCTATCTTTTCAAGATGGTGGGGCAGGGCTACCGCCAGAAGTACACCGCTGCCGGCAATGATTCGCGCGGCATCGACGTCGCCGTGATGATGCGCAGCGAGACCGCGCAGGGCCAGCCCATCGAATTCGTGCGCATGACCAGCCACGCCTATGTGACCTATGAACAGTTCGGGCTGCACACGCCGGAGCTGGCGGCGCTCGGCAACCAGCCCAATGAACGCATCTTCCGGCGCGACTGCCTGGAAGTGGACATTACCGTGGGCGGCTCGCCGCTGACGCTCTATCTCGTGCACTTCAAGTCGATGGGCTCGCCCCGCAACGGGCTCGACGGGCGTGAAGCGACGATGCCGATCCGCATCGCGGAGGCGCAGGCGGTGCGCCGGATCATCGAGGAGCGCTTCGGGGCAGATCATGCAGCCGACAAGCGCTGGGCGATCTGCGGCGACATGAACGATTACCGCCAGCGCGTGAAGATCGCCGGCGACGAATTCGACGGCTATCGTTTCGAGGTGGTCGACGAGAACCTGTCCTGCATCAACGTGCTGACGGCCGGCGGTTTTTGCGAAAACGTGGTCGAGAGGCGGCCGGAAATGAACCGCTGGACCTTCTACCACACGCGTGGGCCGCAAGAGCGGCATTTGTGCCAGCTCGATTATATCCTGCTGTCCAAGGGATTGGCGGCTAAGAACGCCACCGCCGTCCCGGACATCATCCGCAACGGCCAGCCCTGGCGCACGATCTTTCCTGCCGGCCAGGAAGTGGAGCGCTTTCCGCGCGCCGGCTGGGACCGGCCGAAGGCATCGGACCATTGTCCGGTGGCGATCACGCTGGACATGGCCTGAACCGTGAGCTTCGACCTGCCGCGCAATGTCATTTTGCCGGTCGACGCCGTCGATGTCAGGCTCGACCCCGGCCCGCATCCTTTCGCGCTGGACAATGCCGAGGCGATCGCCGCGAACTGGCAGCACGAGATCGCGGCCAACCCCGCGCTGTTCGACGGTCCCGTGGTGCTGCTCTCGCGACTTGCCTGGCGCGACAATCGCCTCGTCGGCCGGTGCCACGCGGTCAACTACTCCACCTTCATGCTCTGGCGGAAGCGGCGCGAGAATTCGGGCGCCGAGCACGCCTATGCCCATGCCATGCTCGTGGCCGGCGACAATGCGCTGGTGGCGATTCGCATGGCCGCCCACACCGTTACTGCCGGCCGCGTCTATTTCGCCGCCGGTTCCTTCGAACCGGCCGATTTTCGCGATGGCCTCGTCGATGTCGATTTCAATATGATCCGCGAGGTGCGGGAAGAAACCGGCCTCGACATTTCAGGCGCCGCACGCGGCCTGCATTACCATGCCCTGTCGACGGAAAGCGGCACGGTGATCTTCCGCCGATACCGGGTTCCCGAGCCCGCCGAGGAGATCGCGCGGCGCATCTCGGCCTTCGTCGCAACCGAGGCCGAACCGGAGATCGTCGGTCCGGTCATCATCCGCCACGCCGCCGACCTGCCGCACGGGCTGATGCCGCACATGAAGCCGCTGATCGAGTGGCATTTTGCGAACGCGGACTAAACCTTACCTTCCGTGCTGATCGCCAATGCCGGCATACGAAGGTCTGAGTGGCTGCCTGCAACCCCAAACATCGGGTGCGTGCGCGGACAATCGTCTCGATCAGGATGTGTTGCCACTGTTTGCAGGCCGCATTCTGCCTTTCGACCTCGACGCGTCGCGCGCCTATGCCGACCTCATGGTAAAGGCGAGAGCCTCAGGCAAGGCGATCGGCAATGCGGATGCCTACATCGCGGCCACGGCCGCAGCAAACGGTCTTACGGTCGCCACCCGCGACACCGGCCCATTCGCGGCCGCCGGATTGAATACGATCAATCCCTGGGAAACAGCGTCGTAGCCGCGCCTTTGCTTTCCAATCGCCTTATTCATGCCGCAGCGCGTCGATCGGGTCGAGCCTGGCGCCGCGCAGCGCCGGGAAGAAGCCGAAGACCATGCCGATCAGCGCGGAAAAGCCGACGGCGAGCAGGATGACTGCCGGGCTCGGCGCAAAGGGAATGGCCAGCGTCGCCGAGGCGAGACCGGCCAGCGAGAGCCCGATCAGGATGCCGATGATGCCGCCGAGCAGCGACAGCACCGTCGCCTCGACCAGGAACTGGATGAGGATGTGCTTTTCATGCGCGCCGATGGCGAGCCTGATGCCGATCTCGCGGGTGCGCTCGGTGACCGACACCAGCATGATGTTCATGATGCCGATGCCGCCGACCAGCAGGCTGACGCCGGCGACCGCGCCCAGCATGCCGGTCATGGTGGTGGTGGCGCTGGCCATGGCATCGGCGATCTGGGTCATGTCGCGGATCGCGAAATCGCTTTCGCGGTCGGGCGTGAGGCGTCTGGCGTCGCGCAGAATATCCTCGACGCGCGGCTGCAGCTCGCTGGTCGGGGTGCGGTCGTCGGCGGCGACGTAGATGTTGTCGATGTTGCGGTTGCCTGCAATGCGCCGCTGATAGGCATGCAGCGGCATCAAGACGACATTGTCCTGGTCCTGGCCGAAGCCGGTATAGCCCTTCGGCTCGAGCAGGCCGATGATCTTGCAGGAGGTGCGGTTGACGCGGATGATTTCGCCCTCAGGGTCGCCAGCGCCGAAGAACTGCTGGCGCACCGTCTCGCCGATCAGGCATACGCCGGTGCCCGAGCGGGTCTCGGACTCGCTGAACGAACGGCCTGAGACCAGTTTCCAGTCGCGAGCATCGAGATAGGCACTGTCGGTGCCGGTGACGCCGGAGGTCAGGCTCTCGGTACCGAAGATGACGCGGACCTGCTTCTGCGAGGCCGGCGAAATGGCGCGTGCGCCTGTCAGATGGGCAATGAGCGCGGCAAGATCCTTTTCGGTGAGCGGACGGACGACCTGGTCGAGCCCGCCCGGGCCGCCGGGACCGGCCGGGCGGCCGGAGCGCACAACCAGAAGATTGCTGCCGAGCTTGGCGATGTCGTCCTTGACCTTGGCGGTGGTGCCGGCGCCAATGGTGAGCATGGCGATGACCGCGGCGACGCCGATGACGATGCCGAGCAAGGTCAGGAACGAGCGCAGCATGTTGCGGCGGATCGAGCGCAAGGAGAGGCGGACGGTTTCCCAGAGCATGTCAGGCCACCTCGACGGTCATGGTGTCGGAGGCGACATGGCCGTCGAGGAAGCGCACCGTGCGCTCGGCATATTCGGCGACGTCGGCCTCGTGGGTGACCATGGTGATGGTCAGGCCAAGCTCCTTGTTCAGTTGCGTCAGCAACTCCATGATCTCGTGCGTGCGGGCAGTGTCGAGATTGCCGGTCGGTTCGTCGGCGACGAGCAGCGTCGGCCTCGTGACGATGGCGCGCGCGATCGCCACGCGCTGTTGCTGGCCGCCGGAAAGCTCGGCCGGCGTGTGATGCTCGCGACCGACAAGGCCGACTTGCGCCAGCGCCTGCATGGCAAGATCGCGGCGCTCGCGGCCGGCCACGCCGCGATAGATCAGCGGCAGTTCGACATTTTCCGCCGCCGTGGTGCGCGCCAGCAGATTATAGCCCTGGAAGACGAAGCCGACATAGAGGTTGCGCAGCATGGCGCGGCGGTTGCGGTCGAGCCGGCCGGCATCGACGCCCATGAAGGAATAGGTGCCGGCGGTCGGCGTGTCGAGGCAGCCGATGATGTTCATGGCCGTCGATTTGCCGGAGCCGGACGGGCCCATGATGGCGACGAATTCGCCGCGCCGGATCGCCAGGTCGACGCCGGCCAGCGCGTGCACCTTGGCTTCGCCATGGCCGTAGCTCTTCCAGACCTTGTCGAAGGTGATGAGGGGGGCGCCCATCGCCACGACGTCAGCTCCGCTGCTGCGAGGCCGTGATGACCTGCGCCCCCTCCGGCAGGCCCGAGGTGATCTCGGTCAGTTCGCCGTCGGTCGAGCCGATCCTGACGTTGACCGGATGCGGACGGCCTTTCTCCAGTACGTAGAGCATGCGTGAGCCGTCGGTCGGCGGCGCTGCCGCCTGGCGCTGGCGATTGCCGCCGGGACGTCCCATGCGGCCGGTGAACAGGTCGCTCAGGCTCCAGCCGCGGGCGGCCTGCTGCGCAGGACGATAGCGGAAGGCGGAGGAGGGGACGGTCAGCACGTCCTTGGCCTGCCGGGTGACGACCGAAACAGTGGCGGTCATGCCGGGGCGCAGCAACAGCTCGTTGTTGTCGACCTCGAGCCGCGCATTGTAGGTGACGACGCCGTCGGTGGTGACCGAGGCGTAGGAGATGTCGCGGATCTCGGCGTCGAACGGCCGCTCCGGGAAGGCATCCACGGTGAAGCGGGCATGCTGGCCCGGCTTCACCGCGCCGATATCGGCTTCGTCGACCGCCGCCACCAGTTCCATGTTCCTGAGATCGGCGGCGATGATGAACAGCACCGGCGCCTGCAAGGAGGAGGCGACCGTCTGGCCGGGGTCGACAGAGCGCGTCAGCACGATGCCGTCGATCGGCGCATAGATGGTGCTGTTGGCAAGGTCGGTCTGCTGCGATTTCAGGTCGGCGTTGGCGATGGCGAGATTGGCCTCGGCGCTATCGAGCGCTGCCTTCGAACGGTCGCGGGTCGCGGTCGCCGCTTCGAGCGACTGGTCGGTGGCCATGCCGCGCTTGGTGAGGGCGGCGGCGCGCACGAGCGCGCTTTCATTCTCGGCCAGCGTCACGGTGGCGTCCGCGACATTGGCGGCGGCCGCCTTGGCGGATGCCTCGGCGCGTTCGATCTGCACCTGCAGCTTGGCGGTGTCGAGCGCGGCCAGCACATCGCCCTTCTTGACCTGCTGGTTCTCGTTGACCGAGACTGAACGAATGATGCCCGAGAGCTGGCTGGAAATGTCGACCTGGGTGAGGGGCTGCAAGGTGCCGGTCGCCGAAACCTCGACAGTGAGGTCGGCCTTGGCGGCGGGCGCCGTCGTATAGTCGATCTTGACCGGCGAGCCGGCATACCACTGGTAGCCGGCAAAAGCCGCGACAAGGACGATCAGCGCCAGCAGCGCATAGAGCCAGCCGCGGCGGCGATTCTTGCGCCGCCCCGTCTGGTCGAGCCCGAGCGCGGTCTCGATGGCGGAATCCGATTCCGTCTTTGGCAGATTGACAATCTGGTCCACGCCGGACCCCCTGAAGCGCAATAAGTCCCTATGAGTGCACAGATCAGTGCTAATGGTTCGAATATCAAATTAAATTTCGCTCATGTTGGGATTGAGGCAGAAATTCGGATCAAAGCGGAAGGTTTCCTCCATGAGACGCGATTACTTGCTTTACGATGTGTTTACGACCGATCGGCTGGCCGGCAACCCGCTGGCGGTGGTGTTGGACAGCGGCGGACTGGACACGGCTGCGATGCAGGCCATCGCGCGAGAGTTCAACCTGTCGGAATCGGTGTTCGTGCTGCCGCCGGACAATCCCAAGCACCGCGCCCGCATCCGCATCTTCACGCCCGACTATGAAATGCCTTTCGCCGGCCACCCGACCGTGGGTTCGGCGATCGCGCTGGCCGAACTGGCCGATATCGCGCTCGCTGAAATGGCCGACAATGATGGCGCTGCGAGCATTTTCGTGCTGGAGGAAAACATCGGCCCGGTGCGCTGCGCCGTCAGCAAGCATGATGGCGCGACATTCGCCGAATTCGACCTGGCGAAGTTGCCGGAGCCGCTGAAGCTCGAAGCCGACCCGGTGGCGATCGGCGCCGCCCTTGGCCTGGCGCCGCACGAGATCGGTTTCGAGAATCACCGCGTCGCGTTCTGGTCGGCGGGCGTGCCCTACGTGACCATACCGGTGGCCAATCTGGAGGCGGCCGGCCGGATCCGGCTCGACAATCAGGCCTGGTCGGAACTGGCGCCGCGCAAGAGCGAATGGGCCTTTGCCAGTCCCTATGTCTATTGCCGAGAGACGGTGAACCACGAGAGCGCCTTCCATGTGCGCATGATCGTGCCCGGCACGCCTTCCTACGAGGACCCGGCGACCGGCTCGGCGGCGGCGGCTTTCGCCGGCGCCGTCATGCATTTCGACGCTCCGACGGATGGCGTTTCGCAGCTGTGGATCGAACAGGGGCTGGAGATGGGGCGGCCCTCGCGCATCCGCCTGGAACTAAGTGTACAGGGCGGAAAACTGGTCTCGGCGCGCATCGGTGGCAACGCGGTCAAGGTGGCGGAAGGCAAGCTGTTCGTCTGACCATCTGCGTCACTTCGGCGATTTGTCGGGAAATGATTCCGGCAGGGCTGGACAGGACCGGCATCGGCGGCTATATGCCCGCCAACGCCGGTTTTTGCCGGCCGAGTGGGTGCGTAGCTCAGTTGGTAGAGCAGCTGACTCTTAATCAGCGGGTCCACAGTTCAATCCTGTGCGCACCCACCAAAGATTTCAAAAGCTTAGGTGGATAGACCCCGTGAACACAGCGGGAACGTGAGGCGCGGGTTTTCGCGCCTCACGCCCCACGTGGGGCTTTTAGGCCGCAGCCTTCAACGCATCGAGCCTTGCACTGGCTTTTCGCAGCCGCTCGAGCGCCACGTGCAGCAGCGTGACGCACGCGCCGTTGAGCGCCTGGTGCTGCGCCGGATCGGCTTCCACCCGGATATGGAGCAGGACGTCCACGATGCCCTCGGCCTCACAAAGGCAGAGATCGATCGTGTTGATATGGCCGCTGTCGTCTTTGGTCATTTTCCTCGTTACTTCTTTCGCGTGTTGGCTTCGCCGGGCCTCTCGCTCGGCCGGCGCGGCTGGTTGATGCGAACTTAAAACCACGCGAAATTTCAGCCGCTTCTTCCCGTCCCAACAGGAAGCCGCATGACCCCGCCACTTGGTCTTGCTCGTCCCGCTTCATCCGGCGGGATCGGACAAGGCTAACGTGTGAGGCGTGTCAATCAATCACGAAAGATTGCGCCAGTTCATCGCTCTGTGAATAGCGGGGACAAGTGGGCGCTGTGATGGGCACTACTTCCCACTGCTTGGGACGATTTCCCCGCGCTGCTCTTTCAGCCATACAATCGATATGACCAATCGCCTTGATTCCCATGTACGGCTGACACCCGCCCTCAAGAAGAGGCTGAAGGTCGCCGCGGCCGAGAACGGCCGCAGCCTCAATGAAGAGATCGTGACGCGGCTCGAAAGCTCCTTCGAGCTTACCAACGACGTGCGCGGCAAGGTGAAGGATCTCTTGGGTCAAGCCATAGCGGAGTTGGTCGAAGGCTAGCCGAGACACGCGGTCAGGTAGCAGCCGACCACGGTGAAATGGTTCCGGACCTGATTGCCGCAACACAGGCAGCGCAAATGGCGCCCGACCCAGCGCAGCTGCTCGCCGGCGCCGTAGCGCTTTTCGATGCGATGCCGATCGACCGGGCCGACATGGCTGCAAAGCAGGCAGCGGCCGCCGAGAATGTAGGTTTCCGGGATGTCGCGGAAGCTGATGGCGTAATAGGCCTTGCCCGGCACGGCGTCGAAAAGCGGATCCATCGTTCCGATTTCGTTCCGCCCGGCGCCGGCGTCAAGCCGTGCAGGAAAATTTTCCTCTAAGATTGTGCGTGAAGGGCGAGGAACCGGGCCAGGTCGGCTTCCTCGCCCGTCAGCTTGCGCGCCTTGGCTCGACCCGGCTCAACAAGGAAAACCGTGTGCCACTTGTCCAGGGAGTAGTAGACCCGGCCGTCGATCATTTCGACCGTTTCAGCGCTTGCCGGGATTTTAGCCATGCCTGAGAGAATGGCGCGAGCGCCGCCGGCGTCAAGGCCTCCCCCGCTAGGCGTCAGTCGGGAGCGGTTGGTGGTCTTCGTCGGCGTGATGGAACACCTGGCCGAGATCGCGCATGTCGAATGCCTGACCGCAGATCGGACAGACCATGAAATGCTCGGCCTCGTCCTTGACCGGCGTGCCGTGTCGCTTGCCTTGAATGCCGGTGCCAGGATTGTCCGTGCGTTGGTTCATGCGGAAAGGATGGCGCGGCCGGCGCCGGCGTCAAGGCTTGGTCCGCAACCTGTCTCCGGGCTTTGGCGCCGGCAGCGCCGAAGAGTCGAGGAAGCCTTCACTGAAAGCCGCGACGGGCTTGCCGTCCACTTTGACAATCGACTTCAGATTTGCGCGGTGTTCGATCTCGATGCGGCCGCGAAGAATGCCGGAAGCGACCAAGTCGGCGATCTCGGCCTCGAGAGCCTGAAGGTGAAAAGCTTCCTTGTCGCTCATCGGGCGGTCCTCCGCCATTTTTCCATCCTGGCCATGCCGCTCCTGGCGAGATCCGGGTGCAGGCCGAAATAGTGCTTCAGGATCTCGTCGATCGACTTCAGGCTGTGGCCGGTGATCGAGGCGATTTCCCATTTGGTGCAGCCGGCGAGCGCCAGCCAGGTGACGGCGGTGTCGCGCAGGTCCTGGTCGTGGAAATCATTGAGGCTCGGCATCGGCTTCAAGCCGGCCGCATCCATGAGGCCGCGGATCTCGACCTTGCCGAGCAGCTGCTCGGCCATCGGCGTGACGACGCCCTTGACCCGTTCCAGCGTGCCGAAGGCGGCGGCATGGCGCAGAACGCGGAAGGCCTTGCGGTAGCGGTGATCGTCCCACGGCCGGCGCAGCCGCTCGTCGATCAGCACATGCGCGTAGTTCAGCCGCCAGTCGGCGCGGCGCTGCATGGCGGCCGTCACGCGGTCGCGCAGGATCTCGACCATCGGGATCAAGAGCGGCTGGCCGCCCTTCTTGCGCTGATGGAACAAGATGCCTTCGCTGGTAATGCGGCTGTCCTCGAGCGCCAGCCTGTCGGCCTGGCGCTGCGCCGTATAAAGGCCAAGGGTGATGCTGTCGCCGATGTCGGGAAAGCCGAGCGCATCGCAGACGGCGACGAAATGCACCATTTCGGCAATCGAGCCGACGCGGATCCGCGGATCGAGCACCGGCAGCGTGTCCTCGAGGCCGGCGACCGGATTGTGCTTGACGATATAGCCGCCGGCCTTGGAACGGCCGAAACCATAGGCGGCCGAGATAAAGGCGCGCAGCGCGCGCGCCTGCGCCAGGCCGTGCTTGACCTCGACCTTGTCGAGGATGCCGGTGAGCACCGCCGGCGTCATGTCGTCGGCCGGCTCGTGCCAGGCGGCGCCGTCCTCCAGATGCTCGAGCACGCGCGCCGAACCCTTGTAGCCGCGCACGGTGGCGGCGGCGAGCGGCTTGCGGCGCTTCTTGCCGTCGATGATCGGCACGCCCTTCATGCGCGGGTTCTTGTCGAGGAAGGCCTCGACCAGCTGGCTGATGGTGGTGACGCCGGCGAGCCTGGCGCGTTCGGCCGCGTTCGCGGTTTTCCTGACCGTCGTCTCTCCGGCGGCGATCGCGGCGCGCTTTTCGGCGAGCTCGAGCTGGCGGCGCGCCGACCAGGCGATCGCTTCCTCGACGGTGAACCACGGGCCGGACTTGCCGTGGCGCAGATCCTCGCCCTTGTAGCCGAGATCGCGATGCACCTTCGAGGCAAAGAAGCGCGGCCGGCCGTCGCGCCAGGTGACAAGAGGAATGGTTATTTCGACTTTGCCCATGCGGTGCCCCTCGCGTGGCAGTCTGGAACCGGCGAACATGGCGAACTCCTTTCAGGTTGTCAAAACAGGCTGTGGATCAATCCTCATAGTCTTCGTGAGACGGCCAATCCTTGAACTCGTCCATCTGCCGGATTGCAGCGTCGAGAACCTGCCTTGCCTCAACCATGCTTCGCCGGACGAGACCACGATCGGTGAGAACGCCGGCGCCGTTTACGTGGAAGACGCCCAGAGAGAGCCTCGCCCTTTCAAATTTTTCCCACAGCTTGTCGGTTTCGTCGGCTGCGCGTCTGATCTTCTGGCCATTAGTCATCATCATCATTGCCCCTTTAGAAAGAAATGCGGCGGGCGCCATTCACGGCCGCCCGCCCAAGGTGCTCGCCGAACTCTCGTCGACGGCGAGGTTTGATTAGGCCCGGCAGGTACGCGGTGGGAGGTTAACCATCCCGCCGGGCCGATCCCCCAACGGGATCTAACTGTTGCGCCGCTCCGGGCGATGTTCGTAACGGACGGCGAAGCCGACCCTGCGCGGCGGTGGCTGACGATAGGCGAGCACGACGGCGCAGGCGAGCACCAGGGCGGTGAACGCGCCGGCGGCCAGCATGATGAGAACGGGCGCGCTCATGCCTGCCCCCTGATGCCGCGCAGATAGGGGCGCTCGGCCAGCACCTCGCTGGTGGCGCGCCAGGAGCGGCGGCCGTCACGCCTGGCCTTGTCTTCCTCGCGCCAGTTCGACGCCATGCGGTTCATCGCCTGCAACACGCCGGCGGTCTTGGCGTTGGCGCGGTCGAAGCGGTGCGCCATGTAGAGATCGTGCAGCTCGGCGCCGCGCGCCTTGCGCCGGTTGTTGAAGTCCGTGCGACAGCCGGCCGAGCAGAACTCGGCCTTGGGCGAGCGCGGCCCGCCGCATTCCAGGCAAGCGTGTACACGCTGCCGCACAGAGGGGCCTCCGGACGCAACGGCAAGGTTCGCGCTCATGGCCGATGCTCCGCGACCGCTTCAAGGCGCCTGCGGGCGGCATTCTGCCAATTCGTGAGCAGGCCGCTCGGGCCGCTGGTGCAGGACGACTGAATATCGGCAAGGCGGAGGGTGAACGCGGCACCGCCAGCGCTATAGGTGGCTCCATGTTCATCCTGGAGCGAATTCAGGATTGCGACTGCAGCGCGCCGATGCGCCTGGCAATCTTCATACACGTCGTCGAGCTTCGGCCTCGTCGCCAGGACAGCAAGGCCGGCGTCGACGACCTCGATCATCCGCTTGACGCGGGCAACATCCAGCTTTCTCGTCATCCCTGCCTCCGCTGGCGGCGCTGTTCCATCACCGCGTAAGTGGCCAAGCCCTTGCCGGTCAGCATGAGCTGGTCGCCGTGGCGGTTGTGGTCGGTGCGGGCAACGCCCTTGCCGATCAGCTGGCGGGCGAGCTGGCGGGTGACGCGGTGCGGCGCGCGGCCGTAATAGCCGCCGCGCGAGGCAAAGCAGCTGTGATCATGAATGATCACGAGCGCCTTGCGTTCGGTGTCCGTGAGCTCGCGCGGATCGAGCAGGCCAGAATTGTTGACGGCGGCGATCATGCGAACCTCCGCTCGAGCGGCGTCGCCTTTGCCAGGCGCACGACGTTCCCGGGCTGCTCCTCCGCCGGCGCGTCGAGGCCGCCATTGGTTTCGATCCAGCGCATGACGGCGGCGCGGGACCAGCCGGGGCAGCCCGGCAGCTTTTTGGGGAAACCGGCGTTCTCGAGCTTGCGGCGATTGTTGCGGAAGCTTTCGACACAGGTCCAGCGGAGAAGGCGCGCGACTTCGTCGGCGCTTAGCACCGGCCGCAGGGGCACGGGATCAGGAGCAGGCATTGCAAATCACCTCGCAAATCAGTTGCGAGGGGAAAATGCCGCGATAATTGCTTTAATGCAACCGTCTAATCAAAAAATGCTAACCGACGATGCTTTCGGTTTCACGTGGAACGTTTCGCCTTGAGCCGTTCGACCTCGAAAGATGCGACGCCTTCGAACTGCTCGGCCTTGCCGTTGCCGGCTTTTGCCAGCCAGTCGGCCAGCTCTACGACCGCGCGCGCGACATCCGCCGGCGAGGCGAGTTGCAGCGCCTGGCGCTGGTGCAGCGCGGCGACGGTCTGTTCCACGGCCTGACGAAAGGCTTGGTAATCCGGGGAAACCGGAGGCGAAACGCCAAACTTGCGCACGATCTTGTCGATCGTCGTCGACGACAGAGCGTGCGGATGGTCGGGGTTTGCGACAATCCTGCTTAGCGTTGTCGCCACCATTCCGGCCTGCTTGGCGATCTGTGTCGGGGTCAGACCGAGCTGCCGGGAAATTTCCATAACCCATTCGCGATGCAGCCGGATCAATTCCCGGGATGCATTCGTCGAGACCCCCTCGTCCTTCGCCATCGGCCGTACTCCAAACATCGGAGCCGAAGAATGCGTTACGGGGATAGCTGATGCGACTTGCACAAACACACTTGACACAACAAAGGCAAATCAGATTTGGGTTGCATAAATGCACATATGTTGAGCGGAAGCGCAATGGACAATCGCACGGAAATCCCTAGCAGCGAAGCAATTGCCGCCCGCGCCGATGCGATCGGGGTGCCGTTGTCGAGGCTGGCGACGGAGGCCGGCCTCGCCGCCTCGACGCCGTCGCGCTGGAAAACGGGCGGCGCGACCGATCGCAAGCTGCGCGCCGTGCAGCGGGTGCTCGAGGCGCGCGAGCGCGCGTTGCTCCTTTCCCTGATGCAGCTCCACCCGGATCTGGCGGAAAGGAACGCCGCATGACCCGGCTGCCGATCGGGCGCGAGGATGGCTATTACCTGGCCTCGCCGGAGGGCGTGCGCTTCGTGCCGCTCGATCCGGCGCGCCGCCAGCCGACAGGCGAAGTCATTCCTTTCCCGCAATTCTTCCGCGCCACGCAACGCGCCGTTGGCGCGATGATCGAACGGGCAATCGATTGCTGCGGTCACGTCGCCAGCGCGGACGATCCGAAAATTTGCGGCCGCTGCGGGATCCATATCGACAGCCTGCGGCCGGATGACGACGAGGATCCGCGATGACCTGGTGGCGGCGGCTCTGCGACTTCGCGTTCAATCTCGGCCTGGTGCTCGGCCGCCGGCGGCGATCGCAAACCGACCCGGCCGAAGCCGCGATGCAGGAGCTTCGGCGCGAGATCGAGAAAAGGCTGCGCTCATGAGCTGGTCGCCGCAGATGCGCGAAAGCCGGCGCAGCAGGGGGGGGCAGGCCGACATGTTCGATAGCCCGGTGCTCTCCTTCAAGCTGGTTTGCGATGGCAACGACCCGCTGACCAACGCCTTCGTGAAAACCCGCAAGGCGCACATTTGCTGCATCTGCACCGGGCCGATCGGCGCTGGCATCCGGGTGCGGCGAGAAACAAGGCGCAGCGCCGACGGCAGGAAGATTGAGACTAGCCATGTCTGCCAGCTCTGCGCCGACGCGATCGCCTACGACGTAGCGAATGGCGACTATTCGCCGGCCGCCGTCGCCAGCGGCACATACTGGGTACGCACCGATGCGCGCTACCGGCTGGCAAGGGTGGCCCGCGCATGAGCACCGCAATCCGTTTCGCCACCGCCGACGTCTTCACCGGCCAGTACAAGGATCCGAAGACCTTCATCGCCGCCATTCTCGGCCGCCTGCAAGTGGCCGCGCTCCAGGATGGCTGGATCGGCACCCAGCTCTATGACGCCGACTGGATCGAGCGCCAGGGTGAGCCGCCAATGGCGGTGATCGCGCTGCGCCCTGGCGAAGGCGCGGCGAGCGTCGCCGACGTGCGGCAACACCTCATCGACAAGAAACGGGCGGAAAGGAAAGCGGCATGAGCACGACCAGGACGGAACTGCATCTGACGATGTGTCAGTGCCCGCACGTCAACATCGTCATTGCCGAGCCCGGCGGCGGACTTCATCTGCATTTCGCATGCGATCCCGACGAAGCCGAAATCATAGCCGCCGAGCTGATGAAGCTCGCGGCGGAGTGCCGGGTCAAGTCCGGCCAGTGCCTCAAGCAGTAGGAGGCGCACCATGTTCAACGATCAGCGCGTGCAACAGATATCCTTTGCGGTGCCGACAGTCGTGTTTACCAACCTGGCCAAACGCGCCGGGCCACTCAACATCAAGCCAACGGAATATGCGCGGCGGCTGTTCGAGGCGGCCTATGCCGCGCGTGTCGCCGGCGAGCGTGGCCAGCAGACCGAAGATGCGGCGCTCGATCATCAGGTGCGCCAGGTGTTCCTGCTCGCCGACTGCGAACCGGAATTTATCGCAGAAGCCTTGCTGCTGCCGCTCGAGCGCGTCCAGCGGATGCTCGAGGGCTGGCGCCAGGTGGCGCGTGATCTGGTCGACCCGCCGGCGAAGGCTGAAAAACCCGCCGAAACGAAAGCGCCGCCACCACCCCCTGCCGAGCCCATGAAAACCGGCGCCATGGAGGCCGGCGAGATCTCCGTGATCCGCGCCCTCTGGCGCGAAGGCAAGACGGTCGCCGCGATCGCCGACACGCTCGGCCGCGCCCACAAGTCAGTGGCGAATTTCGCCATGCGCAACCGCGACATCTGCCCGCCCAGGAAGGCCGACAAATGAGCAACAAGATCCCGATCATCGACCAGCTGCACAATGCGACCGACAGCCGGGCGCGCGCCGACGTGCTGCTGCGCTGCCCGGACGCCGTGATGCTGAAATACGAAAGCGCGTTCCTCAACGCCTGTCGCGAGTTCCCGGCGGGCGAGCTGTTCGTGTTGCAGCGGACCAATGCCATGCGGCATGTTCGCTCGGCCGCCGGCGGCCTGCCAGGCAAACTGGCGCTGGAGCTCGAGACACTGCGCGCCGAGCTCGCCGCCTATGTCGCCGGCGCTGATCCTCTATGGCCGCTCGACGCGCCCCAGCTCGGCCAGGCGAAGGGGCCGCCCTCGATCGACATCTGACCATTCGTTGCGTGTTGCGTTTGCGTGCCTTGGGAAACGCCGGTCTCTGACTGCTTCCGGCGTTTCCCTGCGAGCCGGCTTTGCCCCAAAGCCGGCTCGCTTCCCTTCAAGCAGTTTCAGTGGGTGGGACATGCCGCGCAAAAACAAGAACGCGAAACAGGTCAGGCGGACGCCGTACCGGCCCGACGCGACGGCCGAGCTCGAGCGGATCGAGAAGAAGCGGGAAGCGTTGGGCGTGACCCTGGCGGATCTCGCCAGCCGCGCCGGGCTGACCGAAAGGACATTCACCAACATACGTCGGCACAAGCGCGCCTTTCCCCGCCATATCCGGGCGCTGACCTACGCGCTGCGGACGATAGCCCGCGAGATCGAGGCGCAGGCGGGCGTGATCAAGTGACCAGGCTGATCGAGCGCGCGGGGCACATAGCCGCGGTTGGCGTCAATGCCGTCGTCGAGGCCTCCGGCCTGGCGGCGGACCTGCGCCGGCCGGTGACGCTCTATCTGCTGACGGTCGGCTGCAATCTGCCTGGCGCCACGGTGGCCGCGATCGTCGGCTGCACCAAGCAGAACGTCTCGAAGCATCTGCGCCGCGTCGAGGACGCGCGCGAGGACGCGACTTTCGACCAGGCGCTCGAGCGGCTGGAACATCAGCTCTTTGGAGGAATGTGATGACGGTCACTCACGACGAGGACGAGAACCTGCTCGCCGCCGGCGACGACGGCCAAGCGGCTGTGCTCGACCACGAAAGCCAGGTGCGGGAGTTCCGCGATGCGCTGAAACAGGCGCTGAACACCGTCAACATCGAGATCGCCGCCAGCGGTGGCCGTCCCGGCATCGACGCCGTGATGACCGCGCTGACATCGTTGCAGGCCGAGTTCATCGCCATGGCGCCGTCGCGCTTCGCCAGGCGCATGCAGATCAAGGAAATCGAGCGAGAGCTGCCGCGCCTGGTCGCGCTGCGGACGGGCGGGACACTGTCATGAGCTTCCTGCGCGAGATCCGATTGCAGATTGTTAGGGCAGTGGCCGAGCTACCCGATCGGACGTCGCCCGCAGACCGGCCCGAAATGATGCTGGTTTCGCAAGCCGAGCTGATGGCCATCCTGGACCGCTGCTTTGATGTAGTAGCCCCGCCGCTGGAATACGAAAGCACAGGCGAGCTCGCCTACCAGAGATATTGCGCAGCGCAGCCTGTCGACGAGGTCGACGCCGAGCTCACGCTGACTATGCTCGAGACGTGGGCGCCGGCGTGCCTGCCGGCCAATGAGCAAGGACAGGTGCATTTTGCGCGGGCCATGCTGGACAGTGCCGCCGCGACGATCCGCGCGCTGGTTCGAAAATGACATCCCGCTTCCGCCTGGTGAAGGACAAGCTGCAAGGCGACATCAGGTCGGTGATCGGCGACGTGTTCGGCGGGATCAATGCCAACCCGAAGCGGCGCAAGCGGCTGCGCTGGGCTCTGATCAATCCCTGGAGCGGGGCGAAGTCGGCCAATCTGCATGTCTATCTGACCGGCGCCCGCGCCGGCGGGTGGAAAGATTTCACGACGGGCGAAACCGGCGACATCATCGACCTGGTCGCCTTCGGCAAGGAAGGGCTGGTCACTCCGGACAGCCGCATGCGCGTCATCGAGTGGGCGGAGGATCGCTACGGGATCCGCAAGCTCGACCCGAAAACGCGCGCCATCATGGAAAAGGAAGCCGCCGATCGGCGCGTCGTCGCCGAGAACGCGGCGATCGCCAGCCAGGCCGAGCAGCGCGAACGGGTGCGCAAGACGTTCTATGCCTGCCAGGCGAAGATCCTGGGCACGCCGGTCGAAACCTACCTGGCGACGCGCGGCGTGGTGCTGGCGGACGTGCCGCACATCACGCCGGCGTTTCGCTATCGGCCGGATTGCGAATACTGGCCGCTGGCACCCAGCGACGGCGAGGGGCAGCGGCTCGGCCGTGGTCCGCTCTTTCCCGCCATGGTCTCGGCGATGGTTGCCGGCGACGGCCGGCTGAACGCGCTGCACATGACGTTTCTCGACCATGACGGGCTGCGCAAGGCGCCGGTGAAAGCGCTCGCGACGCGCCAGGGCCTCGATCCCAAGGACATCAACGAAAAGCTTTTCAAGGGCGACGTCCAGGGCTTCGTGATCCGCTGCACGAACGGGCCGTCCGGCCTGTCGGCCGAGCGCGCGGCGGAGGCCGGCGTCGCCGGCATATGCGGCATCACGGAGGGCATAGAGGACGCGCTGTCGGCCGCCGTGGCGCACCCGGCCTTGCGCATGTGGGCGGCCGGCTCGCTGTCGGGCCTGCTGCACGTTCATGACCATCCGGCGGTCAGCGCCTGGATCATCTTCAAGGACAACGACTGGGGCAAGCCGCAGGCGGCCGCGCTGTTCGAGCGCGCCGTGGCGCGGCTCCGGTCGTTCAAGAAGCCCGTCGAGGTGCTGGCGATGCCGGCGGACTGGGGCAAGGACGTCAACGATGCACTCAACCAGGAGGACTGAAAAAATGCCAGCAATCAAAAGGGTCGACGGGCGGCCGGTTCCGGCCAAGCCGAAGAGGAAACCCGCAACGAAGGCCAAGCCGGAGCAGGAAAAAGTCGCTCATGTCATCGCCGGCGCCGGGTATCCGCCCTCGACGCTCGAAGAGTTTCGCGCGGCCTATGACGATCTCGAAATTCGGAGCCGCCGCTCTATGAACCGGGCCTGGAAGGCGGAGGCTGCTGTTGCTCGGCTCGAAGTTACGATCGAGGTCTTGGGCGATGCGCTGGCCACGGCCAGGCAGCGGCTCGCCGATCACGATGAAATACCGTTCTAGGAGGACAACAATGGACATTCTGGAAATCGACGCCGTCAGCTTCGCCGGCCGCGTGGCTCATGTCGCGGCGGCCGAGCTCGCCGGGCTACTTGTCTTCGGCGAGGTGCGCCCGCTGCCGACATGGTTCGCCGCCGGCACGGATCTCGCCGAAGGCTATGATGTGACAACCGATATCGAGGCGATGGCAGTCTATGTGTCGCGCCGCCTCTGTATCGGCGAAACGCTCTATCGCAGCCGCTCGGCCACCGATTGGGAAGACGTCGACCCGGCCATCAAAATGGCCTTCGACCTGTTCGCCTCGACCACGGCAAGCGTCGTTTCGAAGCTGCTGGCCAGCCAGGAACAGGCCGAGAAAGATCTCGAGCTCGCCACCAGGCCGCCGGCGCCGGCGATCGCCGTCGAGGACACGATCTACGAGACGGAGGAAAGCCTGCATACGCTGCGCCCGGAGGCGGTCCAGGCGCAAAAGCAGATCGCCCACTACGACCAGGCGCAGAAGGCCGACAGGAAGGCCAAGCGCGAGGCCAAGGCGCTGGCCGATGCGGCGAAGCGCGCGACCAGGTCGTCGACGTCGGCAACGAAACACGTTGGCGACAAACCCGCACCCATGTCGGTCGGCGAGGCGCCGCCGGCGGCGCCGGTCAATCGCGGCGGCCGTGGCCACAAAAAGCAGCGCTGATCATCGCAACGCGCGCCTCGAGGCCCGGACCCGGGGCGCGTGTACCTGAAATTTTCCGGAAAATTGTCAACCGCGAGCAGCAATGACAGGCCAAAATGACGGGTTCGGCAGCGGACCCGAAAAAAAATCTGCGGGCAAAAAGAAGGTGTCGGCCGTCATCGGCGCATCGGTCGGCCGGATCGAGCATGCGTTGAAGCGCCAGGCCATTCGCTGGCCGCTCAAGGGCATGCCCTATGAGGGCATAACGCCCGGCGCCTGGCGCGAGGAGGGCGAGCTCGACACGACGGGCTACCTGCCGGCGGACTGCCCGGTGCGGCCGCTCGGCTATTCCGGCGAGGATTACTATTTCGTCGACACGTCCGGCCAGGTGTTCAACAGCGGCGACAAGGCGCTCGGCGTCGAGCGCGTGCAGAAGCTGTTCGCCGGCTGCGAGGATTTTCTCTATTGGGCTTGGCCCAGCTGGTCGGCCGGCAAGAACCGCCGCGTCACCGGCTTCAAGGCGGAGGAAGTGCGTCGCGATCTCTACGCCGCCTGCCGCACGCGCGGACCCTGGACGCCAACCGATCGCGTGCGCGGCCGCGGCGCCTGGCTGGACAATGAAGGCCGGCTTATCCTGCATTGCGGCGAGTATCTGTGGGTCAACGGCAGGCTCGAGGACACCGGCGAGCTCGGCGACTATTTCTACGTCCGGCGGCAGGCAGCGCTTGTGCCCTGGTCCGAACCCGTGACGTCGGACATCAACCCGGCCGTCGAGATCGTCAAGCATTTGCGGACATGGAATTTCGAGCGCGGCGACGTCGACGTAATGATCGCGCTGGGCTGGAAGGGCGTTGCCCTGATGGGCGCGGCGCTGGAATGGCGGCCGTCGATCTTCATCGTCGGCGACAGCGGCGCGGGCAAGAGCGAGCTTTCGGGCAAGACCGGCCTGTTTCGCGCCTCGCTTGGCCGCTCGATGCTGTCGACCACCAATGCCAGCGAGGCCGGCCTCTACCAGATCGTCGGCCATGACAGCCTGCCGATCTTCATCGACGAGCTCGAGGGCGACGACAATCCCGAGCAGGCGCAGAAGATCGTCAAGATGGCGCGTGACGCGGCGTCGGGATCCGTGCGCATCAGGGGCGGCAGCGATCACAAGGGCGTCGAGTTCGCCGCGCAATCGACCTTCGGCTTTTCCGCCATCAATCCGCCCGGCATTCCACCGGCCTCGATGTCACGCATGGCGGTCTTGCAGCTCAATCCCTTGCAGTCCGCCGATGGCAAGGCGCCGCGGCTGAAGGCGGCCGAGACGGTCGGGCCAAGGCTGCTGCGCCGCATCGCCGACCACTTCCATGAGTTTCCCGAGATCTATGAGGCCTATCGCACGACGCTGCGCGAGCATGGCCACAATGCGCGTGGCCAGAACACGTTCGGCACGTTCCTCGCCGCTGCGCACCTGCTGCTCGGCGACGAAGGCATGGAGGCTTGCGGGCTCGAATTCGAAAATCTCGACCATTGGGGCGCGCTGCTGGCGGCCGACGCGGTGCCCGAGCTCGAGAACGTCAAGCCGACCTGGCTGGATTGCATCGAGAAGATCCTGACCAGGCCGATCGACCAGTTCAAGGGCGGCACCAGGCACACGCCGGCGCAGATCCTGGAGGATTTGCAGAACAAGGCGATCTCCTTCGTCGACGCGGCCGAGCGCCTCGCTTCGGCGGATCTCGGCCTGGTCGACAGCGGCGAGCTGCTCGAGGGCTATTATCTGGCCGTGCCGCATCAGAGCGACATCCTGGCGCGCATGCTGGCCGGCACCGCCTACGCGCCGATCGGCGTCAACACCACGTCCTGGAGCTGGGCGCTGCGGCGAGGGCCGCGGCCGCAGATCTTCATCCTCGACAAGGACCGCAACCGCATCACGATCGCCGGACACCAGCGGCGCTGCACGCTCGTGCGTGTGGCCGAGCTGCGGCGCTGGCTTCACAAGCACGGATGATTACTACGATGGCTGGCTCGCAATACTTCAAACCTACACGTCGCATTACAAAAAATCTTGCTGGCCGGCAGGCCAGCGCCAATTCCATGTCGATCGCACCAGGTGCGATTGGCCCAATGCCCGCACCCCGGACCCAGCCGCGCGCCTCATTTTCCCTGACCCTCACCCTTCAGGGATCGAGAAGGAGGCCGGTTGACGGCTTGGGCGGCGGCTTAGGCTCTCTGCATCGCGCGGGTTCTCGCCCTTCTGATGGGTCCGGGGGCTGCGGTGTCTAGGAAGTGTCTTCGAAGTGTCTAGACGCCAAGCCATTGAAAACAAAGCGATACCTATGATTTCAGACACCTTAGACACCTTAGACACCTTGGCCTCTCATATGTGCACGCGCGCGCGCCCATGTACGAGTTTCCATGTGTCTAAAGTGTCTTATGTGTCTATTTCTAAGCAAGCCGCTGATTTCCTTGCGAAAATCGCAAGACACCGGCCTAGACACTGCGTAGACACCTCGATCGGGCGCAAACCAATAAAATATTCCGTGGTGGCGTCATGAGCGGCGATCGGGACCTGTTCGAAAGCGAGGAAGAGGCGCGATCGGCCCGCGCACGGCTCGAAATTGGCAATCCGTTCGCCGACGCCGGCGCGCAGGCGCAGCGGCGCGGGCGCGGCCGGCCGAGCGGTGCGCTCAACGTCAAGACCAAGGATTTCGAGCGCTACTATGCCGCCATGGGGTTCCGGGATCCGCTCCAAGCCTGGGCGCAGTTCCTGACGGCTGACCCTGTGGCGTTGCAGGCATGGTTCGAGGAGCATGAGCAGACGCGGATCGCGGTCGGCAAGGGCACGGCCAAGGCTGTGCCCTCGCTGCTCGAGATCATCCATGAGCAGCACCAGGTGGCGCTCGCCCTGGCGCCCTACCTGCATGGCAAGAAACCCGTCCAGGTGGAGATCATCGACGAGCGCCTGCCGACGCTGATCGTGGATCTCGGCACCAACCAGCTGGCCGACGCGCGCCGCCTGGCCGAGCAGCGGGCGCTATCGGTCGGCGCGCCGATCGAGATCGAGGGCGAGACCGCCGACATCAAGGAAAACAACGACTTAGCGGGGGACGAATGACAACGCCTCACGGACCAACGCCTCACGTGGCAGGCAAGGCCTTCAAATCATTGGTGTTTCGGCCATTGCGCCCGCTGATCGAAAATCAGCGGGGCAGGAAGGGGGTCCCCCTCATTTGGCAAGGTCGACCTGGCCTCGACCAGGCGCAGCGGCTCGGCCGTGGCCAGCAGGCCGGCGCTGCAACCATGGCGCGCGGAAGGCGCTTCCCCCGAAAGGGGGGCCGACCCCCCATACAGGGGCAGGCGTTCTCACACCGTCTGCCCTTTTCGCATCTGCCGGAGGCGGGATGTGGCCGGGAAAATAGGGCGCGGGTCAACGCGGTGCTGCGGGGCGCGGGTCTGGGGTATGGGGTCATCGCGTGATGGAAGCTGCGCCGCAGAATTTGGACATGTCCAAATCGAAATCGGATGCCGCGTTGATGGAGCTCTACCGGCTGCTCGCCAACCGCAACGCGCCCAAGCCGGGTAGCTTCACCAGCCTGTCGGCCGACCAGCGGCGGGAATATTTCCGGGTCGCCCGGCAGCGGAGCCGAGCCAGGGCGCGGGCGGCCGCCGGCGCAGGCGCGATCGAGGCCAACACGCGAAATGTCCGTGACGCGCTGGCCGACGCGGCGCTGATGATCCTGGCCGTCAAAGCGCCAGGAGCGGACCTGGTGCTTGAGGTGCTGGCGAACGTGTTCAGCAAGCGGCCCGGCGTGGCGGTAACAGTCCAGCAGAAGGCCAGGTCGGGAAAGCTGCAGCCGAAGCTGGCAACAACGAGGAGAGAGCTATGATCAGAGAACCTGAAACCTGCCCGGTCTGCTTTGTGACTTTCAATCCGGGTGATGAATGCGCAACCGACATCGAGCTCGGCACCTGCCATGCCGCCTGCCTCGAAGGCTCGCCAGTAGTCGATCTTGGCACTGGCGAGCCGAGCGAAGGGCCGATCTCGACATTCCCATTCGAGACGTGAGCTCCCTATGAGCGAGCACATTTCGGACATCGTCAGCCGGGACGATCTGACTATCCTGGCGGAGGAAGAGGTTCGCAAGCTCGTCGCGAAATACGAGCTCGCCGAACACTTCGATCCGTATCGGTACGTTCCGCCTGGCCCTGTGGCGCAGGCCTTCATCCTGTCGACGGCGCTGACGAAAGTCATCATGGGGCCGCTCGGTGGCGGCAAGACGACGACCTGCGCGTTTGCGCGGATCTACGCTTCCACCCTGGCGCCGGTCGCGTGGCATCCGGAGGACGGCAAGCCAACCCGCATGTGCCGTTGGATCGTGCTGCGCGACACCTTCCGATCGGCCGAAAAGACCGTTTTGGAAAGCTGGAAGCAATGGTTCCCCAAGGGCTACCCGGGCTCGACCTGGACCGGCGGCAACGATCGACCAGTGACGCATGTTCTGCGTTTCATCGGCGCGGACGGCGTCCGGATCGAGGCGATCACGGAATTCGCCGGCCTGGGTGAGGCGTCGATCGAGACGCTGATGAAGGGCCGCGAATATTCCGGCGCCTGGCCGAACGAGCTCGACACGCATGCACCTGGTGCGCTGGACGATCTCGAGCAGCGCGTCGGCCGCTACCCGAAATCGGACATCCTGCTCACAAAGGCCCAGCTCGAGGCCTTGGCTCGGGAGAAGGGCAAGGCCTCGATTGTGTCGGGTCCGCGCATGCGCTTCGTCATCGGCGACATGAACGCGCCGACTATCGACAATTGGACCTACAAGGCCTTTGTCACTAACAAGAAGCCCGACCGGCTGCTGTTCCGCCAGCCGTCCGGCCGATCGGTCGACGCCGAAAACCGCTTCAATCTCGAGGCGGATTATTACGATCGCATCATCCGCAACCAGGAGGAACATTTCGTCAAGCGTATGGTCGACAACGAGTTCGGCTATTCGCGATCGGGCAAGCCGGTTCTGACCAGCTTCTCCTACTTCAAGCACGTCGCCTCGAGCCGGCTGACCTACCGGCCGGAACTCGATCTCTACATAGGCATCGACGCCTCGACGTCGGGCCTGTCGCCCGCGGCTATTTTCGCCCAGGCCTGGGCGCCGCGCATCGCCTTCCTGGACGAATTCTATCTCGGCCACGGTGTCGGCACAGCTCGCTATGCCGAAGGCCTAAAGATGAAGATCGACAGCGACTATCCGGACGCTAGGTCGATCAAGGTTTATGTCGACCCCGCGGCGCAGTATGGAGCCGACAAGGAAGGCGGCCAGCTGGCGGCGCTGGAATTGCTGTCCGTGATCCTTGGTCTGCCGGTGATGGTGCCTGCCAACGGCTCTAACGAGCTCGGCATGCGCATCGATGCGGTCAATTCCGAACTGCGCGGCTACCTCGAGCCGCATTCGCACCTGATCGTCTGTCCGGAGAAATGCCCGCTCTGGCTTGAGGGCGCCGCCGGCAAGTACCGTTTCCGCAAGAAGCCGGAAAATTCTGGCAATGAGTACGATGACATCCCCGAAAAGCTGCACCCGTGGTCGGATCTTCAGGACGGCGGGCAATATGCGATCCTAGGCATTCGCGGTCGCGCCGCTGCAATCCGTGGCGCCGCGACGGGGCGCGGCCAGGGCGAGGCCGGCCGTCGTTGGGGCTCGCAGACCGCCGGCGGCGATCGCCGGCCGACACAGCGAGAGCGCGGCGGCTTCAATCCGCACAAGTTTTGACCATGGTTGTGACAATCACGTCGCCGGCGTCTCTGTTCGACATGGCCGAGCTCTCGGGCGCGAGCTCGCGGCTGATGTGGGCGGTGGCGCGGGAAATGTGGGCCAAGGGCAGCACCTTCGCTATTCGCGCCGGCGACGATCTGATCGGCCTGGCCGGCATCTATCCTCTCAATCCAGACTGCGGCGAGTGCTGGTTCAACGTCACGCCGGCAGGCGCAGGGCACATGCTGGCGATCTGCCGGGCGATCAAGTTGACGATACGGGCGAGCGGCTACCGTGAAATCGTGGCGGTTTGCACCTCCGATGCCGGAAAGCGCATCGCGGCTGCGGCCGGCATGCAGTTTTTTGAGCGAACCGAAATGGGAGAAGTCTGGTCATGCCAACCCTCTTTGGTGGCGGAAACGACGCCGCAAAACAGCAGCTCGAGGCGCAGCAGCGCCGTAGTCTCGCAGATCTAGCCAAGCAACAGGGCGAGGTCGACCAGGCGGCGGCAGCGCCTGCCGGCGGCACCCGAAAGCAAGGTCGTGGCCTGCTGACCTTCCTGTCAGGCTCCGGCCCGGACACGTTCGGCTGACATGTACGAGACGAAACGCCTGAAGGAGCGGCGCAATGCCGCCAAGCGCGAGCACGACAGCTTTCAGCCTCTCGTTGACGAGGCGTTTCAGTACGCCATTCCCTACCGTAAGTCGACGCGCGACACCGGCACCGGCGAAAAGCGCGTCGACCAGGTCTTCGACCAAACCGCGATCGACAGCGCGTTTCGCTTCGCCGGCAAGCTGCAACAGGATCTCTGGCCAACAGGCCAGCAGAATTTTGAGCTTGAGCCGGGGCCGATCGTGCTGGACCAGCGTCAACGCGAGGCGATGAAAGCCGAGCTCGAGCCGATATCGCTGGTGTTGAGCGCTTTTGACGACGACGGCGATTGGGACATGGCGTTCCACGAAATGGCGCTCGAGCTGTCGGCCGGCACCGGCGCCATGCTGATGAACTCTAGCGACGATCCCGATCTGTTGTGGGAGCCGATCTCTGTCTCGGTCGACGAGTTGCTGCTCGAGAAAGGGCGCAACAACAAGATCTCCGGCATCTTCTGGACGCAAAAAATGTGCCTGCGCGTGCTCTGGGACACCTGGCCGGAGGGCAGTTTCGGCCGCGAGCTCACAGAGCTCTATCGAACGAAGCCGGAAACCGAGATCGACGTCAACTGCGACACCGTCTGGGACAAGGCCAAACGCCGTTGGGTCATGCTGATCTGGTGCGAAAAGCAGGAGACGATCATCTACACGTCGATGTCGCGAACCTGTCCCTGGCTGACGCCGCGGTATATGCGCGTTCCCGGCGAAACCAAGGGGCGCGGCCTGGTGATGCTGGCGATGCCGACCATCAAGACTGCCAACACGGCCAAGAGATTGATGCTGCAAGCCGGCGCGATCGCCATGCTCGGCATCTACACTGCCGTCGACGATGGCGTGTTCAATCCGGATCTGGCGCCGCTCGAGCCGGGCGTGTTCTGGAAGGTCGCGCGCAACGGCGGCACGCTCGGCCCTTCCGTTTCGCGTTTCCCGGATCCGCGCCTCGATCTGGCCGGCCTGGTGGTCAAGGACATGCAGTCCGAGATCAAGGCGACGATGATGGACCAGACGCTGCCGCCGGACAGCGCGGCGGTGAAGTCTGCGACCGAGATCCTCGAGCGGGTGAAGCGGCTTGCCGCCGACCATATCGGCGCGTTCGGCCGCCTGGTGAAGGAAATCGTGGTGCCGTCCGTGAAGCGGCGCATGGAGCTCGCCTACAATAAGGGCCTGATCCGCTCCGAGATCCCGATCGACCAGTTGCTCGTGCGGGTCAAGGTCAAGTCGCCGCTGGCGCTGGCGCGCGAGGCCGAACGCATCGGCAAGATCGTTCAATGGCTGGAAATGGTCATCGCTATCCTGACGTCGACCGGCAACCCGCAAGGCATCGGCCGCATCGCCAAGCTCGACCAACTGCTCACCGATATCGCCAGCGACATGGGTGTGCCGTCGAAATACGTCGTGACGACTGACGAGCGCGCGGAAATGGACAAGGTCGCCCAGCAACAGCAGCTCGCCCTGGCGGCGGCTGCCGCGGCGTTGGGCGCAGCAGGTGGGATGCCGGCACCATGAGCAGAGACAGAGACGTCCAGGACATCGTTTCAGGCGCCGCGCGTGCCGGGTGGGATTGGTTCGACGGTGCCGACGAACGGGTCCGCGAAAGGCTGGATGCTCGCCAGTCGCTCGAGGGCGAAGACGCCAAGGCCGTGGCGCGCGCTTGGGCGGATTTCGCCGCTACGCCCGGAGGTGAGAAGGCACTCAAGGCTCTGGCCAAGGCGACGCTTGATCGAACTGTTTTCTTCGTCAATCTCGGCCTCGATCCCATGTCGATGGCCGTTTTCGGGGCGTTCCGCGAGGGTCAGAACGCACTCGCACATGAAATCTTCCGCCAGGTTGCCAAGGGCCAAGGCGAAACCCTCCTTCCGAGAGACGTGACTTAACCGGAGAACGTGACATGAGGAACATGCTGGACAGGTATTTGCCGCTTCGTGCGCCGGACGGCGGCGGTGGTGGTGATGGTGGTGGTGATGGTGGCGGCGTCCAGGCGCCACCACCCCCGCCGCCACCGCCGCCGGCGGGCCTGCCTGATGAGTTCAAGGGCGCCTCGGCAGACGAGGTGCTAGGCAAGCTGCTGGGCGGGTACAATGACGTCAACACCCGTTTCGGCGGCTTGCGGGACAAGCTGGCGACGATGCCGAAGGCGCCGGACAAGCCCGATGGTTACGTCTACGAACCGAGCGAAAAGTTGAAGCCGTATTTCGGCGACCTCAAGGCCAACCCCGTTTTCGACCAGGCGCGCCAGGCGTTCCACAAACACGGCATTCCGGCAAACGCCTTCGCCGGCATCGTCGAGGACCTGTATGGCCCACTGGCAGAAAAGGGGCTGCTCGGCGAGCCGTTCAATCCGCTGAACGAACTGAAGACGTTCGCCAGCGAGCTTGGCCTTGACCAGGCCGGCACCACCAAGGCGCTGACGGAAACCAAGGCCTTTGCCGAAGGCCTCTTCACCCAGCTCAAGGACATCCCGGAAAAGCTTAAGCCAAAAGTCGAGGCGGTGATGCTTGGCCTGACCGACACGGCGGAGGGCAACGTTCTGCTGCGCGCTTTGTCGGGCCGCCTGGCCGAGAACGGTATTCGCATCGCCGGGGAAGGCAACCCCGCCGGCGCGATCACGCTCGAGGACCTGAAAAGGCTCGACAGCGATCCGCGCATCGACCCGAACAATCGCAACCATACCGACCCGGCAAAGCGCTTCGACGAGGATCTGCGCAAGAAGTACGACGAGGCCTACCAGCGCCTCGCGCCGGCCAACAAGACGGCCTGGTAAAGTTGACCGCATCGCCGCCCGATTAGGCTTCTCCTGCACTTTCGGGCGGACCTGCGCCGCCGGTGGCCTCTCCTCCTTCCGCCCCGGCGGGCTTCGGAGGACCTGCCGGCGCGTTCGCGGCCTCTCCACCCCGGTGTTTCCCTTTTAACATCGGAGTTCCAACATGACCGTGAATGCACCCACCTGGTTCCCTACCCAGTACGCGAACCGGGCCATGCACATCTACCAGAACAAGGGCAACCGGCTTCGCCCGATGGTGACGGCCGCAACCCGCATCGAAGGCGCCGAGAAAGCCGTCTTCTGGCTCGCCGGCAAGACCGTCGCCCGCAAAAAGACCGCCGCCAACCAGCGCAACATTCCCGGCGGCGCCGACCGCAAGAAATTCGAGGTGCCGCTCGCCACCTGGGTCGCCTTCGATACTGTCGAGGAATACAACCTCGACCGCATGTCGGTGGACGAAAAAGAAGTCGTCTACCAGTCGGGCGCCATGGCGCTCGGCCGCGCCACCGACATCGAGGTCTACAGCGTCATGAAGGCGGCCAAGCCCGCCGCCGACGCCGGTCTCGATTTCTCCGCCGGCGCCTTCACCGCCGCCAATGCCTTGCTCCTTTGCTCGGCGCTTCAGAACGACAAGGTGCCGTGGGACGGCCAGGTCTATTGCGGCCTGCCTTCGCTGCAATGGAACCAGTTCCTCGGTAACAAGGTGGTCAACTCGGCCGACCATGTGAAGGATCTGCCGTTCACCCAGGCGACCGACACCCGCTTCTGGAACGGCGTCAACTGGTTCCTCCAGGTCGAGGAAGATCCGGAAGACTTCTACCGGGTGCCGTCCGCCAACAAGCAGGATCTGATGATCTGGCACAAGTCGGCGCTCGGCTGGGGCAACCACACGGATCTTCGCGTCATCCCGCAGTGGGACAACTACGAAGACTGGTGGACCATCAACATGCAGGCCAAGGGCTGCGCCACCACGATGCAGGAAGGCAAGGGGATCAAGTGCTTCACCACCAGCTCGAACAGCGCGATCGCCATCGTCTGATCTGAACCAGCCGCCCGGCGGACCATCCGCCGGGTGCCTTTCCCAACCGCAACGGAGATCCGAACCATGGCTTTCAACGCCAAAGGCTTCAAGACGCTCACCCACGTCGGCACGCCCGATGTGAACGGCGCTGCCGGCAGCAACACCTGCCTGCACGCTTACGTCACCAACGACGACACGGCCGCCGTCATCACCGCGAACTACTTCAACAGCATCGCGACCCGGCTGAAGAAAGGCGACATCATCATGATGTCGCTCGACAATGACGGCACGCCGATGCTGCGCAACTACATCGTCACGGCGATTGCCGCCGGCGTCGTCACGATCGCGGCGCAGAACGTCGCCTGACGTCTTCGCGCCTCGTCGCCAGCTCCGGCGGGTCACGTCGCCGGGGCTGGTTTCGTCAAAATGTAGAGAATGGCCATGTCGCTGCTACAACCCCTCGATATCGTCAACGCCGCCTGCGCCGTCATCGGCGAGGATCCGCTCGAGAGTTTCGACGGCGAGGCCGGCGGCGCCGCAATCTCGATCTACGAGGATGTCGTCGGCTTCAATCTGGGCGTCTATCAGTTTTCCTTCGGCCGAACGATCCGCCAGCTGTCGCGCGTGACCGATGCCGTGCCGCTTTCAGGCTGGACCTACGTATTCGACCTGCCGCGGGAGCGCGTTGGGCCGCCGATCTACGTCACCGACGACATCACCAGCCCCGACCGGCGCTTCAACCGCTACAGCCTGGTCGACGCCACGGTGCATGCGAGCTGCGACCCGTTGTTCGCCATGATCAAGATCATCCCGGCGCCACACCTTTGGAGCGCAACCTTCAAATCCTGCATCATCAGCGCCGTCGCCGCCCGGCTCGCCTTCTCGCTGGCATCCGATCGGCAGACCATGGAAAGCCTCACGCAAGTCGCCTACGGGAGCCCGATGGAGAATTTCCGCGGCGGGCAGATGCGCGCCGCCATCAACGAGGACGCGCAGGCTACACCGCCGCGCAAGCCGGACTGGTCGAACAACCCTTTCGAACGCGCCTGGAAGAGCTGACATGGTCGCGCGCCCGGGCAGGATGCAATCGGCGACGACCGCCGGCGAGCTCGATCCCTCGCTTCATGATCGCTGGGAGCTGAAGTATTTCGGCACCGGATCGCGGCGCATGGAAAATGTCCAGATCATCCCGCAGGGCGGTTTCAAGGTGCGGGACGGCCTGCGTGATGTCGGCGCCGTCGACGCCGCGGCCGCGCGGCTCTTTGCCTTCGACGCTTCCGACGGATCGTCCTATGACCTGGTCTTCAAACCGCTCGGCTGCGCCATGTGGGGTGAAACAGCCCAGCTCGACACGGTGGTTACCGGATTGACCGCCGGCATGCTGTCTACGTTCACGGTGGCGCAGCAGCTCGACACCATGCTTTTGTTTCATGTCGACCTGAAGCCGCAGCGCATCAAAATCCTGGCGCCGAACAACTGGGCGATCGACGACGTCCCCTTCGTCGGCATCCCGACCTATGACTATGGCGGGGTCTACACCAACGGCGTCGCCGCCGAGTGGGAAATCGAATTCGCGGGCCTCAGCGGCACGACGTCGTTCTTCATTCTGACCGTCTCCAACCAGGACACCTTGTCGATCGATTACACGGACGACATGCTGGTGATGGCCACGGCCGTCCAGGACGCGGTGCTCGACCTGCCGAACGTCGCTCCCGGTGTAACCGTTGTCTCGTCGAGCGGCGATGCGACAGGCAAGAAGGTAAGGATCACCTTCTCTGGCGCCGGCAACGAGGGCGACGGCTGGGCGGTAAGCGGCCGTGTCATCAACAAGGCCGACGCGGCCGTGCTTTCGTTCAAGGTAACGCCCGGCGTCGATCCTGGCGAAGATCTGATCTCGGCCACAAAAGGCTGGCCACATTGCGGGGCCTTCTACAGCCAGCGCCTTTTGATCGGCGGCTTCAAATCGCTGCCGAACGCCTGGATGTTTTCGAAAACCGGCGACTATTTCAATTATGACAAGCGGTTCAGCGAGGCCAACGGACCTGCGTTGATCCCCATGGACGTCGCCGGCGGCGAGCGCATCGAGCGCATCGTTCCGAACCGTAACCTGCTGATCTTCACCACCCAGGCCGAATACTGGCTGGCGGAGCGGGCGCTGTCGAAGACGACGGCGCCGAACCATGTCCAGTCGTCGCGGCACGGCGCGCGGCGTGGCGTGCCCATCGCCGAAAACGAAGGCGCGGCCCTGTTCCTGCATTCCGATGGCGATGTGCTCGGCGAAAATCGCTACACCGACGTCGAGGGCAACTTCGTCGCCACCGATATCTCGCTGTTGGCGCCGCACCTGGTCAACCACGTCAAGGATCAGGCCGTGCGCCGCGCCACCAATTCGACCAGCGGCAATTTGCAGGCGATGATCCAGGACGATGGCGCGGCGCGCCTGGTGACGATCTTGCGCGAACAGGAAGTCACGGCCTTCACCCGGATGACGACGGCCGGCACGCCGATCGCCGTCTCGGTCAACGGCCGCAACGAAATGAGCTGGCTTATCGACCGGCCGGACGCACGGCGCCTCGAACGCTTCGAAAACGGGTTGCTGCTCGATGCCGCGATCTCGTTCACCTATGGCGTTCCCACGACCGTGATCGCCGGCCTGGCGCGGTTCAACGGCCGCGACGTCTGGGCGATCGGGGACGATGATGTGTTCGGGCCTTTCCATGTCGGCGGCGGCTCGATCACGCTTCCCGCCGGCGTGATGGCAGTGACTGTGGGGACCTGGTCGCCGCCAGTGGTGCAGACCTTGCCGCTTCCGCGAACGGTCGGACCGAACATCGTCCTCAAGCGCCGCGCGCGGATCCATTCCGTCATCCTGTCTGTGCTGGACACCACGTCGATCGCGATCGGCGTCAACGGCAAGGCACCGGTCGATGTCGACCTGCTGCGCTATGGAGCGGTCGCCGACCTGCCGGAGTTGCAGGCACCGTTCACGGGTGATCTCAAGCTGCGCGGCCTGACCGGTTACCAGGACGATCCGTATGTCACCATCACGCAAAATCGACCTGGTCGCATGACGGTCCGGTCGATCACCATCGAAGCGGCGCTCTAGGGGAGGCCAGACATGCAGGCGGCATTTGCGGCGATTGCGTCAATATTCGGCGGCGGTGGCACGGCGGCCGCCGGCGCGACGGCTGCCGGCGCCACGGGTGCGACGGCGGCCGGCCTTGGCGGCGCTCAAACGCTGGTGTCGGTATTGTCGGCGATCGGCACGCTCGGCGCGGGTTTCGCCAGTGCGCAGGCGTCCAAGGACCAGGCCAATGCCGTCGAGCTGCAAGCAGGGCAAGACAAGGTCCAGGACACCCAACGCCAAACACAGATGAAGCGCACCTTGCTGCAGGTGCTCGGCGACAACGACGTGACTTTCGCGGCGGCCGGCATCGATATTTCCGGTGGCATCGCCCAGGACGCCAGGCAGACAGCCAGCAAGCGGGCGGCCGACGAACTCTCGATCGACCGTCGTGACAGCGACTTCCGCGCCGCTTTGGCGAAAATGCGGGCGCAGGGCTATCGCCGGCAGGCCAGCTCGACCATCGGCGGGGCGCTGCTCGGCGCCGCCGGCGGGTTGCTCAACGCCGGGATTGACGGATCGCTGCGCGGTGGCGCCAGCACCGTGGCGAAAGCCGATCCGTGGGCAGGCATGAGGATCGCATCCTGATGGCAAACCGGCAATCGCGCGATCCCGGCGAACTGCGCCGTTTCGACCAGTATGCCAAGATCGGCGACGCGCCCTCCTACGCGGTCGATACCGGCGACGCCTGGCGGGCGTTGAGTTCCGTGGCCGGCAAGCTGTCCGATCGGCTCGGCAAGATGGCCGACGATGCGGCTGCGCGCGAGGGCGCCTTGGCTGGCATCGCGGCCGGCGCCTCGTCCGGAGCGGCCTATCTGCAATTGCAGGCCTCGCAGGCTGCCGCGGCTGGGAAGGCATCCGGCCAGCCGTCGCCGTCATCGGCGGCCGCGGTGCTCCGCAAAGAGGAAGGCTTTCGGGACACGCCCTATTGGGACGTCAACGCATTCCGGGTCGGCTACGGGTCCGACACCGTGACGCTCGCCGACGGAAGCGTCAAGAAAGTCGTCCAGGGTATGAAGATCTCGCGCGAGGATGCCGAGCGCGACCTGACCCGGCGGCTTGGCGAGTTCGCGTCGACGGCAAGCCGTCAGACCGGCGGCGCCTTCGACGCGCTGCCCGATCCTACAAAATCGGCTTTGCTCTCTGTCGCCTACAATTACGGCTCACTGCCCAAGCCTGTTGTAGGCGCCGTGCGCTCGGGCAATGTCGAGGCAATCGCAAACGCGGTCGCAAGCCTGTCGGCGAACAAGGACCGTCGCCAGCGGGAGGCGGCGATCATTCGCGGCGGAGACTTGCCGGCCGGCGGCGCACAGGTAGCGGCGGGCATGTCGCCGATCGTGCCTGTGTTGCCGACTACGCCGCTGGCGCTGCAGCGCGGTGACACGATCTATGGCGACGCCTATAACCGCTCCGCCTCGAGCGCCTATGGCTGGCGTATGCAGACCGGTCTCGAGACACAGATGCAGGCGGCCTACGAGGCCAACCAGGACGATCCCGCCGGGCTGGCCGACGCGCTAGGCAAGGTGCATGCCGAGTTCGCCAAGGATACCAACCTTGCGGATCCGCAGCTGGCGGAGGCCTTCGACAAGCGTTTCGCCGAGCGCAGCCAGGCTTTCATGCTCGACGCCCAGAACAAGGCGACGGCGAAGATGCGCGAGACCGAAACGGCCGCGGCATACGAGGGCATAGCGGCGCAGCGGCAGGGGATCGAGCGCCAGGCGATCGCGCTCGGCGCCAATCCGCAGGGCGATGCGATCATGCAGCGCGAGGTCGAGCGTGGCGGCCGCTCGATCGACGGCGCGTTGGCCAACGGCACGCTGACGCCGCTGCAAGCGGCAAAGGCCAAGGCGGATCTGGCGGAGACGGCGGCAACCGGGCGCGTCCAGGGCGTCTATGAAGCGCTCGACACGCCCGAGAAGAAGGAACAGTTTGCGACCGGCCTGCTCGACGAATGGACGGCCGGCAAGGGGCCGCTGGCTAAACTGCCCTATGACACCGTCAAGACCCTGTCGTCGACGCTGTGGAACGACGCGCGCGCCCAGATCAACCGAAAGACGGCATCGCAGAAGGTCGAGGCGGCGCGCACCGAAGACCTGGTCAAGGATGACATTGCCAGCGTTGCCGCTACCGGCAAGGGTCTCGACCCGAAAGGCAGCGGCTTGTCGCCCGACAAGGTTGCCGCTTTGCTCGGTCCGGAAAAGCTTGACGCCTGGCGCTCCGATCGGGCGCAGGCTGAAAAATCCTGGCAGGCGACATCGGGTATCGAGACGGCGACGCCGGCGGAGATCACCGAGCGCCTGGCAGCCTTGACACCGAAGGCGGGCACGCCTGGCTACGCCGGCGATGCCAAGGTGTTCGAAGCGGCGACAAAAAAAGCGCAGGCCGTGATCAAGGCGCGTGCCGACGATCCGGCGGCTGCCGTCGAAAGCGCGTTTCCGGAGGTCAAGGCGATGGCTGCGGAAGCCAACCCGCAGGATCCCGACAGCATGCAAGGGCTGGTTTCGGCCCGCCTCCAGGCGCAGAAGGCACTCGGCATCGACGAGCTCGGTCAATCGCCGCTGACCAACCAGGAGGCGCGTGCCCTGGCGCGAGCAGTGACGGCGCAGCCGGATCCGGGCAAGCAGTCGCAGGCCATGGGCCAGCTGGTCGACCAGGTGCAGGCGACCTATGGGCCGCATGCCGACGCGGTGTTGAAACAGATCCTCCAGGTCCAAGGCGTCGACAAGGAAATGGCGGGTTTTGGCGCCGGCCTGTTCGCGCGGCTCAATCGCGGCGGCGCGCCGACGACGGCCGATCGGCGCGCCGGCGGCGTGATGTCGGAAACGAACGCGGCGGACCAGGCCGGCGCGCCAAAGACGAGCGACGCGACGCCGATGCCGAATTTCAAGCAACAGCAGATGTTGCTCGCCAATCCGGAGTTGGCCCCGCAATTCGACCAGAAGTTTGGCCCAGGAGCCGCGCGCAAGGTGCTCGGCAATCGGGATCCCGGCCTTGCGAGGCCGGTCCCCGGCGGCACCGCGACAACCGCGGCCGATGGCAGCGAAGGATTTATTCCCAATGGCCGACGCTAATCCGTTCGACGCGCTCGACAGCACCGATGAAGGGCCGGCGGCAGTTCTGCAACCCGGTGTGCCGCCCGGCTACGCCGAACGCTTCAAGCTGAATTTCGAGGCCGGCCAGCGTTACAACACGGTGCTGGGCGCGATCAATGATGCCCAGACCGAAAAGAACCGCGCCGATCGGCGGCGCTTCGACGCTGAATTCGAGACGTTTCCAACCTGGCAGGGTTTCCTTGAGGGGTCGACGGCTCTGGCCGGCCAGGTCGTCGGCACGGCCGCGAGCCCGGAAAACTTCATCCCGCTTGGCCTGGGCGAAAAGGTGCTCGTCGGCACCAAGGCGGCCGTGACCGGCCTTTGGGCGAAGATCTTCGCCGGCGCCATCGATGGCGCCGCGGCAAATGCCGTTGCCGACGCCGGGATCCAGGGCGTCGAAAATCTTGGTGGCAGCCGGCAGGGCTTCGACCCCTGGCAGTATTTCACCGGCGTGCTGCTGGGCGGCGTCGCCGGCGGCGCCGGCGGGGCCGCGTCTCGCGGCCTCGAGGTGCGCTCGAGCGGTAAGGCCGTTACCCAGCTGTTCGATGCCGCCAAGGAACAGAAGTCGATCGACGGCTCCTTCGCCAATGTGTTCGACCAGCTCGACGATGCGCCGGCGGCGCCGGCGGCCGAGCCGGGCAAAATCGTCACCGGCAAGGAAGTGCAGGCGGCGTCCGCTGCGCCACTTCCTGAAAAGCCGGAACAGGCGCCGGCGCCAAAGGCGAGGAAAGCCAAGGCACCGGCGGCCGTTTTGCCCGCCGACCAGGTTGCGCCTGAAAGGCCGGAAGCTGCCACGCTCGGCGATGATCTGTCGGCCCGTGCCGCCGAAGCGCGCGACGTCGCTCCGCCGCTGGCGGCACTGCCGGAAGCGTCTGTTCGGTCGCCAAATGAGCCGGCTGTTGAACCATCTGCCGCCATGGCGCCTGTCCCGGCCGGAGCGTGGACATATTCCTTCGAGAAGAAATTCATCAACGAGGACGTAGGAGAACAGTGGACGGTTCAGTTGCGAGATCCCAATGGCGAAACCGCCGGCGGGACCTGGTGGGAGAGCGAGGCGCAGGCCCGCGGCGAGGGCGTTGACCTGCTAAAGCGGCAGTTCGATCGAACTAATGTCACAAAGGGCCAGACCCTAATCGAGACGCCGGCGCCGAAACCGGATGCTGAAGTGGTGGCCAAGGCAGTCGCGGAAGAGTCAGATCAAGCGGCGGAGGTCAATTCGTTCATGGCGACGCCGGTGCAGACCGGCGCGCTGCGCGGCCAGTTGCAGCGGCCCGCCGGCGGCTCGGCGGCGACGTCGAAGGCCGTCAGCAACATCGCGCGCGTCCGGGAGACTGCCGAGACGCTGGCCGCCGCCCTGGACATCGCGGCGACCAGGCAAGGCCGCCTGCCTAGAGCAAAGGGCAGCAAGGTGCTCGGGGTGTTCAAATCGCCGAGCGGCGTCGTTCGGGTGAAGTCGCTCGACGATTTCGACGTGCTGACCCATGAGTATGGCCATTCGGTCGAGAAGCGCGTTCCCGGCATGACGGCGCTGATGAAGGCGCACTCGGCCGAGCTGCGAAAACTCGACTACGATCCTGTCGCCGGCCGCGACACGGAAGGGTTCGCCGAGTTCTTCCGGCTGTGGCTGACCAACCGGCCCTATGCGCAAAAGGAGGCGCCGAAATTCGCGGCCGCATTCGAGGCCGCGCTGACAAAACACCCGGAGATATCGGCGGCGATCGACGACGCGTCGAAAGCATGGTCGGATTTCCTGTCGGCGCCATCAACCGCGGCTGTCGCCTCGACCATCGTTTCGGCAAAGCGAAAGGGCTGGATCGGCAATACTACCGCCGACCTGAAGAAGCATGGCGTCGCCGGCACCATCCACGATGTGCTGCAGCGGATCTACACATTCGCTTTCGACGATCTCAATCCTCTGGCCCGGGCGGTGAAAGAGCTTCAGGCGGTGCATATCGCCAACACCGGCAAGCCGCTCGACATCAACGTCTCGAGCGATGCCTACAAGCTGGCGCGCATGTCGCGCGGCGCCTACGCGGCCGGGCATATGGACGTGATGTATGGCGTGGCGCCATATCGCGGCATCAATCCGGAAAGCCCGAGCCTGCGCGACGCGATCGTCGAGGCGACAGGCAAGCCGAACGCCCTGTCCGGCTGGGACACGGACAAGGTCCGGGATTTCGGCTCGTATCTGTGGTCGCGGCGCGCGCTCGGCGAATGGGATCGGTTTCGCGCCGGCGAGATCCCGAACCCACCCGACAAGCTCACCCATGGCGATCATCTTCAGAATGTCGCCGAGCTCGCCAAGGCCAATCCGCAGTTCGTCAGCGCGGCCGACAAGGTGCATGAGTTCGGCCATGCGCTGTGGAAAAAGAAGTTCGACGCCGGCCTGATCGACCAGACCACTTATGAGGAAGGGCTCAAGATCGTCGACTATGTTCCAGGCCTGCGCGATTTCTCGTCCGACGCCGATGCCAAGGTGCCGGCCGGCTCCTCCAGGGGCAAGACAGCCAAGGGCGGTTTCGCCAGCCGCTTCCGTGGTTCCAAGCGCGATGTGATCAATCCGCTCGAGAGCATGGCGGCCGACGCCTACGAAACGGCGATGGCGATCGCGCGCAACGATGTCGTCAAGGCGCTCGATCGGCTAGCGTTGACGGCCGGCCAGGGCGCTGGCGCGATCGCCGAGCGGATCCCGGCCAAGGAAATGCAGGCGACGATGATCGACCCGCTCGAGGCGGTCGAAACGGCCGCGCGTAATGCCGGACTGGCCAAGCCCGACATCATGATGTTGCGAGACAGCGTCGAGAGCGCGATCGGCGACGAGAAGGCCTCGATCTTCCGGCCGGCTATCATCAACGACAAGGGCGAGCCGATCGTCTTCTTTCGCGACGGCGGCAAGTTACAGGCGCTGCGCCTGGCGGACGGCAAGTTCGGCAGGGCGATGTACGGCACGTTGACGGCGATGTCGCAGCATGAGCGCAATTTCTGGCTGGAGCTGGTGGCGGTGCCGGCGCGGATCCTGCGCATCGGCATCACGACGGCTTTCGAGTTTGTCGGCGCCAACTTCGTCCGCGACCAGGCTATGGCTGCCATCCTCTACGGAAAGCCGCTGCGCCGGCTTGGGCGCTCGCTACAAGGGGCGGCGGATGATCTGCTGGGGTCGGAAACGGCGCGCCTGTATAGCCGATCGGCTGGCCTCTCTGGCGGCCAGGAGACGGCATCGCTGTCCAAGGTGATGGCGGAGCGAGATCTCGCCGGCCTGCGCCATAAGGGCTGGGTGGCAAACCGCCTGACGTCCTGGCATGGCATCCTGTCGGTGGCGGAGGTTTCCGAAACCGCGACGCGCCTTGGTCTTTTCCGCACATTCGCCGGCGAGGCAAAGGCCCGCGGCCTCGACGATATGGAAGCCGCGCTCGAGGCGAGCTGGCGCGCGCGCGACTACCTCGACTTCGACCGGCGTGGATCCGGCATAGCCGCGCTGGCACGCGTGATCCCGTTCTTCAATGTCGCGCTCCAGGGCACCGACAAGGTGACGCGCCACATGATCGCGCCGATCGCCAAGAAGATGCTCGGCCAGGCGCTGTCGCCGGAAGACACCCGTGCGCTCGGCATGGCTACTAAGAGCTGGGCCTACCTGGCCGCGCTGACGGTCGGCTCGATGTCGCTCTACGCGCTTCAGAGCCGCAACGAGGACCATGACGAGATCTCGGCGCAGACCAAGGCGACGCACTGGATGATCAAGGCTGGCGGCCGCTGGATTGCCGTGCCGAAGCCGTTCGAGCTCGCGACCGTCATCAACCTGGCTGAAGCCTCCTATGACGCGATGGTGCAGAAAGACCCGGCCGCCGGCGGCCGCTGGCTGGACAGCCTGTTTTACACGCTGGCGCCGCCGTCGATCCTCGAGGGCAACCCGGCGATCACCTCCTATTTCGAGGTCAAAACCAACACCGATTTCTTCACCGGCGCGCCGATTGTGCCCGAGCAGCTGCAAGGCCTCGAGCCTTTCCTGCAATATACGGCTCGGACTTCGGAGCTGTCGAAAGAGCTCGGCCAGGCGTTCAACATTTCGCCAGCGATTGCCGACCATCTGATCACCGCGCATCTAGGCTCATGGGGCCGATCGGCGCTGTCGCTGTACGACCTGGCGCAGCCGGACGCGCCGGGTTTTGCCTGGGATGATGCGCCGATCGCGCGCCGCTTCATCAAGGATGCGGCCAAGGGTTCGCAATCGGTCACCATGTTCTGGCAGACGGCCGGCGAGCGGGAAGGAACGCTCGAAGGCAAGGCCAAGAGCTGGCGGGCGATGGTCGAAAGCGGCGATCCCGCGGGCGCCGCCGACTACTATGCTTCGCAGGATGATATTGCGAAGACGTACATCGGCGTCTCGGCAATGGAAGCGAAGGCACGCCGGCTGCATCCGCTGATCCGCGCGCGTGGTGCTATCCAGGCGATCGGCGCGATCCGCCGCGACCTGGCCATGAACCGGCTGACGGACGGCCAGGGCAACCCGCTCGAGATCGGCTCGGCCGCGCGCACGGCCGCCGACGACATCCTGTCCACTTTGAGCATGGCCATGGCGCGAAACGCCCTGGCGCTGACGGGCGTGCCCGGATGGGCGCAGCGGCACGAGATCCCGGAAGATGGCTTCTATCGCGAGCTCGATGCGGTGTCGCCGGAACTGACCCAACGCCTGGCGGATGGTTTCGCCACCAACAAAGTGTGGAGCTACGATGCTGTGAAGCAGGCTTGGCCGGATCTTCGTCAGCGCGTTCTGGCGGAAGGGTCGGCGGCGCCGGTGCTCGACCTGGTCGGCGAGGTGCAGTCGGCCGGCAATCCGCTCGACGGCGGTACGAAGATCAAGCGCAAGCAAAAGCCGGCGCTCGTACCGTGAAGTTGACGGCATCTGGACGGCCTCATCATCGGCCCGATCATAATCGGGACCCGAACCATGAGCGCTGTCTTTCCAGTCAATCAGGACGCCCGCTGGCGCAGCTACACCGCGAGCGCGGGGCAAACGGTTTTCTCGATCCCGTTCCCGTTCCAGGATGACGGCGACGTCACCGTCCTGAAGATAGCACTCGACGGGGCGCTAATCACGCTGACGCGTCCGGCGGACTACACCATGGCCGGCGCTGACAATCCAGCCGGTGGCAGCTTCACCCTGACGGCGCCGGCCGTCGCCGGCGAGAAATTCATGCCGGTTGGCAAGGCGGTGCTCGAGCGCATTCTGTCGATCGTGCGTGGTGGCAAATACAAGTCGGCTGCCACCGACGACGATCTCGACCGTCTGATGATCATCGCCCAGGAGCACGACCGCGATATCAGTCGATCGGTAAAAGCAGCCTTCGGAACCGCTGGCGCCGACCTCCCGGCGCCGGAGCCTACCAAGGTTCTCTCTTGGAGCCCCGACGGCAGGCTGGAAAACAAATCGCTTTTGGCAACCGGCATAGCGGTTTTCTCGGCGCTGATGACCACCATGGTTGCGCTCGCCACCTATGCGGAAGCCTGGTTTCTTTTGAAGCTCAACGGGTCGCTGTCCACGCGAGCGCTGATCAAGGCTTTGACCCCGCAAGTTGGCATGTCGGTGCTTTTGACCGAAGCAGGGCGAGCTGGGAACTTCGTTTGGACACTAGGTGACTTCACGACACGGATTGCTGCCGACACGATGGAAGGCTTGTTCCTAAAAGCGGATGGGGTTGCTGCCAGTGTCGGTGCGTGGGTGAGGCTTGACGACTGGCAAGTCTACGGCATTGATACCCGCTGGTGCGGCTTAAAGGCGGACGGCAACGGCACGCCAGGAAACGGTGCCGACGATGCGGCGGCCTTTAAAGCAGCCGGTGACCTTGCCATCTTCCTCGGTGTCGGCAAAATTAATCTTCCATCTGGCTTCACTCGGCTAGGCTCCAAAGTAACGTTCCAGAACGCACTGCGAATATGCGGTGTCGGTTGCGGATTGCCAGAGGCATGGCCCAGCCCGGTCATCCCCCAGCGTTCTTACGGGACGTGGCTCTACTTCGACCACGTTGATATAGGCGCTCGGTTTGAGGCCGGGGCGACCAATCCCCGCTTCGCCACCCGTATCGAGCACCTGACCACGATGCGCAACCATGCCGCGCCGGGTGCTGGTTGGGCACCAACCGCCGCAGGGGCGGACTTCTCGTTTCGTCTGCATATGGCTCACATGATCGACATGGGTTTCCTCAACCCTTACGTCGCAATCGAGGCAAGCAACGCCCCTGTCACCTGCACGAAGGTGCGCGGACAGCCGCTGTATCGCTACTTTACCGGCGATGAGACTACGGACGTGTGCCGTTTCGATGGCGTTCACCTTTGGCCCTATTGGTCCCTCGACAGCAACGTAGGTGCCTTCACTAAAGCGAACCTGATCATATTTGACCTGTTGCGCTGTGATAACCCACAGATATCAAACCTGTTCTCTATCCGCCAGAATATTGGCGTTCGCATTTCTTCTGGTGCCTTCGGGACCGCGACAAGGCTCAAGGGAACCAACATCGAATTCGACAGCGGCGGTTACGGCGTTGTCATCAATGCGGGCGCGGACGGCATCGTCATGCAGCTCACGAATTTCGTGACTTTTGCCGACAGCACCCTTGCCGTAGACAGCCGCGCTCTTTGGGTCAATTCCAACAATTGTGTTGTTCAAGTCGCGAATATGGAAAGTGTCAATGCAGGAGCGCAGGCGGTCTTAGTTGGAGGAGCGGGGAACACGGTCGGAATTTCCAACTATAAATTCACCGACTACGGGGCGCACACCGTAAGTGCTGGAGCCTGGGCGGATGCGGGCAATACGCTCGTCCTGACCGGAGCCGGCGTGTCTACCACCAGCCACGGCGGAGCTAAATACGGCGGAGCTGGCAAGATTGAGGCTGACGACTGGCTCAGCTATTCGGCAACAATTGCCGCCACAGTGGGCGCCCTCACCACGGTGGGAACTAAAGTCACGAGGTACCAGCGGAGAGCAGGGCGGGTTATCCTCAATTGTGATACCATCGTCGCAGACATTGGCAGTGGAACGACTGGCATAAGCGTAACTCTGCCCGTCCCGGCTGCACAGGGGGCGGTTGGTACGTGGATAAACACCGCCACGAACGCCTCCGGCCCTGTTCGTATATCTGCTGCGGGCACGCAAGCGTTCCTGACGCCATTCCCGGTTGCCAACGGGCAGCGCTTCCTCTGCTCGATTGAGTACGAGGCGAGCTAAACCGCCTGCGTTGGATCCGGGCCACTCAGGGTTGCGCACAGAAGGCTAATTATGCCAAGGATGGTGGCATGCCATCGATTGAGAAAATCACGCTTGCCACTTTGATTTGCCTGTTGTCTGCCCTGTTTGCGGCTTGGCTCGTCATCCCCCGAGCCAGCCCGCCAAAAAACACTGCAAACGCGGAAATTCTGTGCCTGGAAGATGCGGCAAAACACCTCCCGCCGGGGACGCCCCCTACGGTTGCATGCCCAAGCTTCTGATTATCTCTAATCGCTGGCTGGGAACTGTGGGGCAGTAATGCAGTCTAGATCATCTCTTGTAGTCGGGGCGCTCTGCGTCGGCTTGTTTTGCGTGCTGGCTCTACTCGCCATCGGTTTCCGGTTCCCGACCGTGAATGATGAGATAGGCTATCTATCGATCGCCAACTATCTGGCCGGTGGTGGTGGCTTCTCGATGGCGGAGAACCCCTTCTATCATGCAGGGCAGGGAATTTTGATCGCCCCGCTCTTTGCGATTTTGGGAGACACAGGCACGGTCTATCAGGCGGCGGTGCTTTTGAGTTGTCTGGCCACCGCCTTAATTCCTGCCGTTCTGGTTGGGTTGGCGAAGGAACTGGAGATTCCGCTTGATGCGAGGCTGTTGGCGGCATCAGCCCTGGTGGCGGTGTTCCCGAGCTTTTTCTATCATAACTTCCTGGTCTGGCCGGAAACAACTCTGCGTCTAGGCGTTCTGGTGTGGCTCTATGTCTTCGCCCGATCGGTTCGCACCGGATCGGTGGTGAGTTGGGTTCTGTTTGCGGCGATAGCCTGC
Source organism: Mesorhizobium sp. B2-3-7 (assembly GCF_006442695.1). Taxonomy (NCBI): domain Bacteria; kingdom Pseudomonadati; phylum Pseudomonadota; class Alphaproteobacteria; order Hyphomicrobiales; family Phyllobacteriaceae; genus Mesorhizobium; species Mesorhizobium sp. B2-3-7. Next base: position 237,780 of record NZ_VFVV01000006.1, read on the forward strand.
CTCCTCTATGCGCTGCACCCGCGAGCGCTTCCGTTCATACCGTTGTCTCTTGGGCTGGCCTTTCTTGGCGCATGTTCCGCACGCATTTCCTGGCTCACATTCGCGCTGTGCGCCGTTGCAGCCGCTTCAATCTTTCTCGGCATCGGAGCGGTCCACGACCAGTTCCGCATCCTGTGGGAAGGTACACGATCCCAAGGCGATCAAATCGGGCGCCTGGTCGAGAGCATTCAGAACGTAGTGGGTCTGAAAAGGCTAATAGTCACCGCCACTGGGCAGCTCTGGTATCTTATCGCGTCCTCGTTCGGTCTTTTCCTCGTAGGCGTGTGGGCCGCATTCCACATTGTTGGCGAGCGGAAATCGCTCAGGGCGTTCGCTATATGGGCAGCGGCAATCCTGGCGTTCGTCGGGGTGTTTGCCGCTAGTGCATTGCAAATGGTCGGCTACTCGCGGGTCGATCACGTTATCTACGGGCGCTATCTCGATGCGGTTTCGACCCCTTTCATCTGGCTTGGGCTGCTCTACCTGCCGACGCTCTGGAAAAAGTCGCGCGTTGAACTCCTATTTGCGCCGGTTCTGGCCATAATCGTTCTTGGGGCGATCCCCTCAAAGGCTGTCTATGACGAAAATCTGGCCAGCGCGGTCGAGCCTAATATCTCCGGCCTGCTGTGGGTGAAATACATAGGCAGTCCGATCACTTCATTGCCGGTGCCAACAATCGTGCTGTTCGGATCAGCCCTGGGGATCGTGGTCTTTGTCGTCGCCGGCTTGCTGGCGAGAACAAGCGCGTGGCGGGGCATGGCCGTTGTTGCCGCTGCGGTTCTGTTTGCGGATATCGCCGTCTATGGCCAGAACCAAAGCAATCATGGTGGGCGAGAGGATTACGTCGCAAGAAGCGCCGAGCTGCTGTCGGCTGCCGGCGGCAAGCCGGTCTATTGGGACCACTCGGCCTGGCCGCTCATAGGGGCGTTGGTCGACCAGTATTCGGCACTTCAGCAGCGCATTCCGACTGTTGACCTGCGCAACGAGCAGTTGCCTGATGGTTCTTTCGCCGTCTTCGGAGTTGAGGGCGCGCTACCTGCCGGCTATGGCTGCGCCGGTCGGTTTCTCGATGGGACACGGCTTATAGGCCCGTCAAACGTTCTGCCGTCGCCATTCTGCTAGCCACCGCAATAGTTGACGATACCCGCCGGCCGCTATCCTGCCCGTACCATAGGAGGTTTCGGGCATGGCCAAGGGCAAGGCACAGGATCTGTTTCGTTCGAAGGCGCCGTGGGTGATGGCGCTGTTCATGCGCGATTTTCAGCTGCAGCTGGATGACGCGGCCGCCATCCTCGGCAATATCGGCCACGAATGCGACGGCTTCACCGCCATGCAGGAGATCAAGCCGACCGTGCCGTCATCGCGCGGCGGCTTCGGCTGGCCGATGTTCACCGGCCCGCGCCGGCGCAGCTTCGAGGCCTACTGCAAGCGCAACGGCTTCAAGCCGACCGACGACCAGGCCAACTATGGCTACATGTTTTCCGAGCTGAAAGGACCGGAGCGCGCGGCGATCGGCAAGCTGGTGGCGGCCAAGAGCCTCGCAGCAAAAGTCAAGGCGTTCGAGCTGGCCTATGAGCGCGCCGGCGCCAAGCACTATCCGAGCCGCAACCAGTGGGCGGCCGTGGCGCTCGACGCATGGCATGCAATTGGCGGCAACCCGACGCTGCCCGCATGGGCCTTGCCACCGGCAGGCAAGCCCGCCAGCGCGCAGGAGCCGGCTCCGCCGTCGTCCGACACCGGCCCGGCGGCGAAACCCGTTCCCGTGCCGCCCCCCGTGATCGTGGAAAAGCCTGTCGTGGCCGACCCCGGCGAGCTGCACAAGCCGGTGACCAGGTCCAAGACGTTCTGGACCTGGCTGCTGACCGCCATCGGCACGCCACTGGCGGCCTTCGGTGGCTTCGACTGGCGCGTGCAGCTGGCGATCGTGTTCGTGATCGTCTGCTTTGCCGCCTACGGCATCAAGCGCCGCGACGATCTCGCGAAAGCGGTGCGCGCGCTGCGGCTGGAAATCGAAGGATGACGTGGCTCGGCACGGCCCTTGGTTTGGCGCTGCCGCTGGCGGGGAAGGCCCTGGGAGCGGTCTGGCGCCTAGCGATGACACCATTCGGTCGCGTGGTGCTGCTGATCGTGCTGGCGGCCATCCTTGTGGCGCTGGCCTATATGGTCGGCCGGCTCGACGGCCGCGCGGCACTGGCAGCCGAGCTTACCGGCAACCGTATCACCATCCTCAAGGACGGAAAGGCGATCGACAATGAAGTGCTTGCGGCTGATGATCCTGCTCTGTGTGCCATGCTTGGCGGCTGCTTGCAGCCAGACGCTGACTGAACCCTGCGACGTGCTGGTGCGCATGGACCCGAAGCCGGCGACGAATTCCTTCATCGTCGCCAATGACCGCAGCTTCGCCGTCTCGGTGGCGCGGCATCGCGGGCGCTTCCAGAAGTATCGATGCCAGTGATGAGCGGCAGCGACATCGCCGCGTTGATCGGCATCGCCGGCACGATCGTCGCCATCGTCGGCGCGATCGTGGCGTCGCACCGCAGCACGTCGGACAAGATCCAGAAGGGTGACGATGCGCTGCACGAGCGCATCAACCGGGTGCGCGACGAATATGTGCGCCGCGTCGACCTCGACGGCCATATGGCACGCATGGAAACCAACGTGAAGGAGCTGCGCGAGGAAGGCCGCGAGGGGACGCGCGAGATCAACCGCCGGCTCGACCAGGTGCTGACCACGCTCCAGCCGCGCTGATGTTTTTTCGTGGGCAAACCCGCTGATTTTTCCCCAAAAGCTCATGTGACGCATAGCCAAGTCATTGAAATTGCTTGGCGGCTCGACTTCTCTTAATCAGCGGGTCCACAGTTCAATCCTGTGCGCACCCACCAAATTCTTCAAAGACTTGGTGGAAAGACCCTGAATAGGCCGGTTCAATTGCCGCGCTCGTTCATCAGTGTTTGGCTGCCTTCGCAACCCGGCCGCCGTTGGCCAGGTGAGACGCGGGACTTTGCAGCTTGGTCAAAGACTACGATTGGCCGCGCCGAAAAACGCGGCTCAGAAACCTGCCGAACCGAAAAGCCATGCCGTTGTCCGCGCTCCGACCGTCGTCGGCATCAATGGCGGCCTTTCCGCCTGAGAAATCGCTGATGAGCCACCAGAAGAAAACCAGAAAAACAACGAGAATTGCGGTGTCGATCGGGCCGTAAGTTGAATATCCACTGTGCCGAAGCACACCAGCAAGCAGCACGGCGATAGTCATAGCAGCGGCAGCCGGGTGAAGCTTTTTCATCCACCAGATCTATTCGAGAATCGCTACAACCGGAAGATGTTACTTCTCCGACACGCCGGCCTCGGCAAAGCTTGCCATCCTCGCATGGCACTCCAGCGCCGAGCGGACGATGTTGACGGCGAGGCAAGCGCCGGAGCCTTCGCCGAGCCGCATGCCGAGGTCGAGCAGCGGCGGCAGATTGAGCGCTTCCAGCAGGCCGCGATGACCTGACTCGGCAGAGACGTGGGCGGCGATCGTATGAGCAAGGCCTGTGGAGTGCAGCTTTGCCAAAGGTGCTGCGGCTGCGGTGCAGACGAAGCCGTCAAGCAGCACCGGTATGCCCATGTGACGGGCGGCAAGCGTGGCGCCGAAGATGGCGGCGAGTTCGCGGCCGCCGAGCGCCGCGGCAATCCCCAGCGGATCGGCAAGAATGGCGGCGTGGCGTTTCAGGCCGGATTCGATGGCAACCACCTTGCGCTCGAGGCCGGCATCGTCGACGCCGGTGCCGCGTCCGGTCCATTTTTCCGCACCGCCGCCGAACAGCGCCGCCGAGATCGCGGCGGCCGGCGTGGTGTTGCCGATGCCCATCTCGCCGAAGCAGACGAGATCGAGATCATCAGTCACCGCATCGTAGCCGGCCGAGACCGCGGCAAGAAACGTCTTGTCGTCCATCGCCGGCGTTTGCGTGAAATCGCCGGTCGGATGGTCAAGATCGAGCGGAATGACATCGAGTTCGGCGCCTGCGATGCGGGCGAGCTGGTTGATGGCCGCACCGCCGCCGGCGAAATTCGCCACCATCTGCACCGTGACTTCCGAAGGATAAGCCGACACGCCTTGCGCGGTAACGCCGTGGTTGCCGGCGAAGACGAAAACTTTCACCCGCTCGAGCCTAGGCATGTCGCGGCCCTGCCAGCGCGCCAGCCACGCGGCGATGGACTCAAGCCGGCCGAGGCTGCCCTGCGGCTTGGTCAACGTGTCCTGGCGGCGAGCGACCGCGCTCGCGGCGGCGTCATCGCCATCAGGCAGGTCGAGGCAAGCAGCGCGCAATTCATCTAGGGATTTGAAAGGCATGGAAGGAAATTCTCCGAAACAGAGTCAGGAAAGGGCTACGGAAGCGACGAGCAGCACCGCGATTTCGCTCACCTGTTGCATAGCGCCGATCGTGTCGCCGGTCTGGCCACCGATCTGGTTGAGGCAAAGCGCGTGGAAGGCGGCAAACAGCAGTCCGAGCAGGATAAGCGCCGCGATGGCGCCGCCAAGCCCGAGCAGGAGGAGCGGGATGGCGCCGAGCACGGCGCCGGCGAGGGCAATTTCCCGCGAGACGGTGCCGGCGCCGGCCGAGAGGCCATCGTCGCGCGCCTGGGGCAAGAGATGCATGAAGGCGCCGAATACGCCGCGCGAGGCCGCATGGGCGGCCAGGAGCGCGAAGAGAGCTTGTGTGGGATCGACGAATTCCGACAGCGCGCTCCAGCGGATGAGCAGCGACAGCGCCAGCGCCATGGCGCCGTAGGCGCCGATTCGGCTGTCGCGCATGATCTCCAGCTTTCGACCGCGCGTGTTGCCGCCGCCAAAACCGTCGGCGACATCGGACAGCCCGTCCTCGTGCAGGCAGCCGGTGGTGACCGCGGTTGCAACCAGGGCAAGGGCTGCCGCCGACCCGATGGCAAGGCCAAACCGTTCCGCCGTGGCAAAGACGATGGCGCCGATCAGGCCGACGACGAGGCCGGCGACCGGGGCGGCCCAGATCGCAGCGGCAAGGCTGCGGCCGCGAAAGTCGATGACGGGCAAGGGCAGCCTGGTGAAGAAGACCAGGCAGAGGGCAACATCGCTGGGGATTTGCCGGGGCGAAAGGGTGACCTTCGGGAACTTCATGCCTCAGCCCCTTGCGATGGCATGGAAGAAGGTGCCGCTGACCTGGCCGCGCCGGTAGCCCGAGGCGCCGATCGGATTGCCTTGCCCGTCAGCGAGGTCGGCCAGGGGCTCGTCATCGCCGGTAGCCGTCATCTGCGCATAATGGAATTCGTGCCCGCGGATCAACGCGCCCCGCGGGCCGAGCGGACAGTCGGCGCGCAGCCGCGCTTCGCGATAGCCGAGGTTCATCTTGCGCCTGGCGAAGCTGGTTGAATGGCCGAGCAGGCCGAGCATTTTGTGCGTTTCGCCAGATGCATCTTCCAGGGCTTCGCCAAGCACCATGAAGCCACCGCACTCACCATGGATGGGCTTCGTCCCGGCGAACCTTGCCGTTCCTTTCCGAAAATTCGCAGCGGCGGCGAGACGGCCGGCGTGAAGCTCGGGATAGCCGCCGGGCAGCCAGCAGACGTCGCAGCTGTCGTCAGGCGCCTCGTCCGCGAGCGGCGAGAACGGAACGATCTCCGCGCCGGCCTTGCGCCAGTAGGCCGCGACGTGCGGATAGAGAAAGGTGAAGGCGGTATCCTCGGCAAGTGCGATGCGCTGGCCGGGCGGCTGCAGCGCATCGTCGAAGCTGCCGGGCTCCGGGGCGAGAGGTGTTGCCAGCGCCATGACGGCGTCGAGGTCGAGCGACTTTTCCGCCATGTCGGCCAACCGGTCGAGATGCGCCATCAGGTCATCATATTCACCGGCCTGGACGAGGCCGAGATGGCGCTCGGGCAAGTTGAGCGTGGGATCGCGCAGGATGGCGCCGACGACCGGCAGGCCGATCGCCTCGATGGCGTCGCCGGACAGCCGGCGATGGCGCTCGCTGCCCAGCCGGTTGAGCACGATGCCCGCCATGCGAACCTCCGGATCGTAGATGGCGAACCCCTTGGCGACGGCCGCTGCCGTGGTCGACTGGCCGGAAACGTCCAGCACCAGCAGCACCGGCAGGCCGTAGAGCCGCGCGAGATCGGCCGCCGAACCGCTGCGGCCCGGCGCGGCCGGAATGCCGTCGAACAGGCCCATGGCGCTTTCGAGGATGACAAAATCGGCGTCGTCGGCGGCATTTACGGCCAGTGCGTTGAGCAGCGACGGCGACATCGCCCAGCTGTCAAGATTGACGCCGGACAGGCCGGTGGCGGCGGTGTGGAAGCCGGGATCGATGTAATCGGGGCCAGACTTGGCGCCGCGTACTTTCAGGCCGCGCCGAGTGAGTGCGCGTAAAATGCCGATGGTGACGCTGGTCTTGCCCGAGCCGGAGCGCGGTGCGCCGACGATGATCGCGCGGGCGCTCACGATGCACCCGCCAGCGCCGCGCGCATGGCGACGATGCCGCCGACGACGATCAGCGCCGGTGCGGACAGGCCGGCGGCGGCGGCTTCCTCGGCGATGGTGGCCAGCGTGGCGACGACGATGCGCTCCTGCGGCGTCGTCGCGGCGACGATCACCGCCGCCGGCGTCGATGGCGCCAGCCCGCCGTCGAGCAATGCGGCCGATATCACAGGCAGATTGGCCATGCCCATGTAGACCACGACAGGCTGGCCGGTGCGCGCGATCGCGGCCCAGTCGAGATCGTCATCGGTGCCGGCGGCATGGCCGGTCGCCAGGATTACCGCCTTGTTGATGCCGCGCATGGTCGCGGGGATGCCGGTGGCGGCCAGCGCGCTGAGGCCCGAGGTGAGGCCGGGCAGGACGCGGAACGGGATGTTTTCCCGCGCCAGCGCCAGCGCCTCTTCGCCGCCACGGCCGAAAATATAGGGGTCGCCGCCCTTCAGCCTGACGACGCGGCGGCCCTGGCGCGCCAGCCGGACCAGCAGGGCGGTTATGTCGTCCTGTTTCATCGAGGGTTTTCCGCCGCGCTTGCCGGCAAAGAAAAGCTCGGCGTTTTCGGCAACCGCGACGACGTCCGGGGAGACCAGCGCATCGTAGACCAGCGCATCCGCCTCACTCAGCGCCGCCAGCACTTCCAGCGTCAGGCAGCCGGGATCGCCGGGGCCGGCGCCGGCGAGCCAGACATGGCCGGGCTCAAGCGTCCGCGGCTTGAAGTTCAGCCGGGCAAGCGCCTGTTGGAGCGCGGCGTTCTCGCCCTTATTTTTGGTGCTGTCGCTCACAATCCGTCCCGTCCGCGAAAACGCCGTTGGTAATGCGCGTCGTACAATGAACTCTCGCCAAAGCCTTCCGCCGCCAGCGAGCGGCCGACGAAGATGATGGCCGTACGCTCCATCGGGTCGGCGGCCAGTTGTGCCTCGATGGTTTCCAGCGTGCCGGTCAGCACGCGCTCGTCCGGCCAGGAGGCACGGAAGACGACCGCCACCGGGCAATCGCGGCCATAGAGCGGCGTCAGCTCGGCGACGATGCGATCGATGGCGTGGATGGCAAGATGAATGGCAAGCGTGGCGCCGGTGCGGCCGAAACCGGCCAGCGTTTCGCCAGGCGGCATTTTTGAAGCGCGGCCGGAGACGCGGGTCAGCACCAGGCTCTGGGCGACTTCGGGAATGGTCAGCTCGCGCCGCAGAGCAGCCGCCGCGGCAGCGAAAGAGGGAACGCCCGGCGTCAGCGTGTAGGGAATGCCGTGCCTTTCCAGCCGGCGGATCTGTTCGGCAACCGCGCTCCATACCGACAGGTCGCCGGAATGCAGCCGCGCGACATCATGGCCGGCCTTGTGGGCGGCCAGATATTCGGCCTCGATCTCGTCGAGCGACATCGGCGCGGTGTCGATCAGCTTCGTTCCCGGGGCGCAATGCTGCAGCAATTCGGGCGCCACGATCGAGCCGGCATGGAGGCAGACCGGGCAGCTTGCCAGCAGCCGCGCGCCGCGCAGGGTAATGAGGTCGGCGGCGCCCGGACCGGCGCCGATGAAATGCACGGTCATGCCGCGTCTCCGCTGATGGCGATGGCGCAGGTGACCGGGCCGAGCACGATGCGTGGTCCCAGCAGCCTGGCGCCTTCGCCGGCGACGGCCAGCGCCGATGCTTCGGAAACCGACGGTGTGCCGGCCAGATCCTGCGAGAGGCTGGAGTTGCTGAGCGCCTTCGTCGACGCTGCTTTAAGCGCTGCCTCATCGACGACGATGACGGGAAGGTTGAGTGTGCGACCTGCGGCAGCGATCGCCTGTTCATCTTTCTTGAGCGTGGCGGTGGCGAGCGACGAGAGCGCCGTCATCGCCAGCCCATGCGCTTCGAGCGCGGTTTCTATCGCGGCAAGCACGTCCTCGACGCTTACACCCTTTCGGCTGCCGATGCCCGCGACCATCATGGCTTGATCCAACTCCATTGGGTAACCGGCATCGCCGGCCGCCAGGCCTGCATCGAACCGACAGGCGCGGCGCGGGATATGGCGATGCGGGTCAGATCGCCCCCGAGCTCGGTATGACGGGCAAGAAGCAGCGTCTCCATTTCCAGCGTCACCGCATTGGCAACGAGGCGGCCGCCGGTGCGCAGCGCCTTGATGGCGGCGGCCAGCACGCCGGCGTCGCTGCCGCCGCCGCCAATGAAAATCGCGTCTGGCGTCTCGAGCCTTGCAAGCGCCTTGGGTGCACTGCCTTCGACCACGATGAGGCCGGGAACGCCACAGGCAGCAGCGTTGTGGCCGATGCGGGCGGCGCGGATCGGGTCGGCTTCGATGGCAACAGTGCGCATCGAACGGTGGGTGAGCATCCATTCAATGCCGATGGAACCGGAGCCGGCGCCAATATCCCACAGCAGTTCGCCGCGCCTCGGCGCCAGCGCCGACAGCGTGATGGCGCGGATGTCATGTTTGGTGATCTGGCCGTCATGGTCGAACAGATGATCGGCGAGGCCTGATGTCAAAGGCAGGATACGCGCATCCGGACCAGATTGAATTTCGAGCGCCAGTACATTGAGCGGATTGATGTTTTCGAGGTTGAACGCATCGGCGCGGGCCGAGCGCAGGTTCTCCTTTGGCCCGCCAAGCGCCTCCAGAACCGTCAGCCGCGAGGCGCCGAAATCAAGCTCGGTGAGCAGGCGGGCGATCGCCGCCGGTGCATCGGCATCGGATGTCAGGGCCAGGATGCGTGCGTTGGGTTGCAGCAATGGCCGGATCAGGTCGATGGGGCGGCCATGCAGCGAGACGGTTTCGATGTCCTGCAGCGCCCAGCCAAGGCGAGCGGCCGCCAGCGAAATGGCCGACGGCGCGGGAATGACATGCATCTCCCGCGGCATGACCTTGCGGGCGAGGGTGACGCCGACGCCGTGGAAAAAGGGATCGCCGGAGGCAAGAACGCAAACGCGCTTGCCGGCGAGCGACAGCACGTCGTGCATCTTGGCATCGAAGGGAACCGGCCATGGGCGCGGATCGCCCTTGGCGAATGATGAGACGAGCGCCAGATGCCGCTTGCCGCCAAAGATGATTTCAGCGTCGGCGATCCGCTGCTTGGCCTCGTCGCCGAGACCGGCTACACCGTCCTCGCCTATGCCAACGATGGTGAGCCATTTTTGGTTGGCGCCGCGTAGACTCTTAGCAGGCATGATGACCCACCGCATTCTGATCCTCGGCGGAACCACCGAAGCCCGGCAACTGGCTGGAAAACTGGCAGCCGGTTACTCGGTGATGCTGTCGCTGGCGGGCCGCACCGAAAGCCCGGTGACGCAGGGCGTGCCGGTACGCAGTGGAGGGTTTGGCGGCGCCGATGGTCTGGCCGCCTATCTCAAGGAGACAAGCATCGAGCTGCTGATCGACGCCACGCATCCCTACGCGGCGCGAATTTCCGCCAATGCGGCGCAGGCCGCGCGCATGGCTGGGGTGCCGATCGTCGCTCTGCGCCGTCCCGGCTGGGAGCCTGTCGAGGGCGATCGCTGGACGCAGGTCGATACGACAGGCGATGCCGTGCAGGCGCTTGGACCGGCGCCGCGCCGTGTATTCCTGGCTCTCGGCCGGCAGGAGGTCGCGGCTTTCGAAGCCGCGCCCCAGCACCACTATCTCATCCGCAGCGTCGATCCGGTCGAGCCGAAGCTGGCAGTGCCCGATGCCACCTATCTCCTGGCGCGCGGGCCGTTTCGCGAGGCGGAGGAACGCACGCTGCTCCAGCGGCACGGCATCGACATCGTTGTATCCAAGGACAGCGGCGGCGCGGCGACTTATGGCAAGATCGCCGCGGCGCGGGCGCTTGGCCTCGACGTCGTCATGGTGCACAGGCCTGTGCTGCCGGAGGTTCCTTCGGCTGCGACCGTCGATCAGCTTGCCGACATGGTCGATCATCTTGTCGAGCCTGCCGCGGAGCGCGGCGTGTAAACCAGCGAAGACTTCTCGCCGCGCCTGATGATCCGGGTTTCCGGCGAGCCGATGATGATGCAGGTTGCCATGTCCGCCTTGTCGGCATCGGCATCCGCCAGCAGGAACACCTCGATGCGCTCGTCAGGCCGGCCTGCGGCGCGGCCGAAGATGACGGGCGTGGTGCCCGGCAGAATGGCCTTCAGACATTCGAAGGCGCGGCCAAGCTGCCAGGGGCGCGCCTTGCTGATGGGATTGTAAAGCGCGATGACGAAGCCGGCGCCGGCGGCCGCCAGCAGGCGCAGTTCGATCAGGTCCCATGGCTTCAGATTGTCGGACAGCGAGATGGCGCAGAAATCATGGCCGAGCGGCGCCCCGATGCGGGCGGCGACTGCGAGCATGGCGGTGACGCCAGGCACGATTGCGAGGTCGATGGCGCGCCATTCGGAGGGGCCGGCTTCGATCGCCTCGCAGACGGCCGCCGCCATGGCGAAGACGCCTGGATCGCCCCCGGAGACGACGGCGACATTGTGACCTTCGGCCGCCTTCGCCAGCGCCTCGTTGGAGCGGGCAAGCTCTTCGCGATTGTCGGAGGCGATGCGGGTCTGGTCCGGGCGCAATTCCAGCCGGTCGAGATAGGGCTTGTAGCCGTAGAAGAAGCTTGCCTCGGCGACGGCGTGGCTCGCCTGCGGCGTCACCTGATCGGCGTTGCCGGGTCCGAGCCCGATGACAGTGAGGCGGCCGCTCATGCGCCACCCGCCGACGCGACAGGGCGTCCGGACCAGCCGGCAACGAGCACAATGGCGAAATAGGGCGCCTTGTCGTCCGGCTTGTCGGTGAGCCGCATCGAGACGCTGCCCGGCATGGTGCCGCGCTCGACATAGACGGCGCGTGTCAGCTTGCCGGTGGCCTCCAGCGCTCGCCGGATTTTGGGCAGGTTGCGGCCGACCTTCATGATAACGGCGGCATCGGTGTCGGCGAGGCGCCGGGTCAGTTCGAACTCGCTCATCGTGCCCGGCAGCACGGTCAGCACGTCGTCGCCCTGGACGATCGGCAGGCCGGTCGCCGACCAGCAGCCCGACATGGCGGTAACGCCGGGAATGACCTCGGTCGGAAAACGATGGGCGAGGCGCACATGCAGATGCATGTAGGAGCCATAAAAGAGCGGATCGCCTTCCGACAGCACGGCGACCATCCTACCGGCATCCAGATGACCGGCAACGGTCTCGGCGGACTCCTCGTAGAAGGCCGATATCTGCGCGCGGTAATCGTCGTGATCCTTGTCGATCTCCGTGGTCACGGGATAGAGCAACGGCAGCTCCAGCATGTCGGGTCGGAAGCGCGTCTCGACGATGGCGCGCGCATTGCTGTTGTTGCCGCGCTTGGCGAAATACGCCACCACATCGGCCTCGGCCAGCGCACGCGCGGCCTTCAGCGTCAACAGTTCCGGGTCGCCGGGACCGGTACCGACGCCGACCAGGCGGCCCCTCGAGCCGGTTTTGGGGAGCGCGTTCACAGGCCGGGCCTCGCGAGAGAATTGAGGGCTGCCGCGGTCATGGCGCTGCCGCCAAGCCTGCCGCTCACGATTGCATAGGGTACGCCGTAGGAATTCTGCGCCAGCGCGTCCTTCGATTCGGCGGCACCGACGAAGCCCACCGGCATGCCGATGATGGCGGCCGGTTTCGGCGCACCGTCGCGCAGCTTCTCCAGGAGATAGAAGAGTGCGGTCGGCGCGTTGCCGATGGCCACCACCGAACCGGCGATGCGCTCGCCCCACAGGTCGATCGCGGCGGCAGAACGTGTGTTGCCGATCGTCCTGGCGATTTCATGCGTGCGCGGGTCGCGCAAGGTGCAGATCACCTCGTTGCCGGCAGGCAGACGGGCGCGGGTGACGCCGTGCGAGACCATTTCGGCGTCGCAGAAGATCGGCGCGCCGGCGGCAAGCGCGGCCCGTGCGGCGGAAACGAAATCGCTGGAGAAGACAAAATTCTTGGCGGCTTCCACTTGGCCGCAGGCATGGATCATGCGGACCGCGACATCGGCCTCTGCTTCGGAAAAGCGCGCGAGATCAGCCTCGGCGCGGATGATGGCAAAGGAGCGTTCGTAGATCGCCGTGCCGTCGTGGATGTAGTCGTAGGCGACCATTGTCATTCCTGTCGATAAGCCTCTGCGATGCCGGCCGGCCCCAGCCTCGTCAGGCAGGCGGCGGCGGTCTCGCCCTGATAGCGTGCGCTGCGGATTGCCGCCGCGACGCGGCCGATGCCGCGCGCGGCGTCATAGCCCGGCCTGTAACCGGCAGGAAGGGCCTTTGCCGTCGCGTTCACGACAAGTCCGGCTCCATTTTCGCCGCCGACCACGGTCAGCGCCGCTGGGCCGGGATGCGCGCAACCCTTGGCGCAGCCAGAAACATGCAAGGTGAAGTCAAGACTATCGGCGTTTTCGGTGGCGATCGCCTCGGCAATGTCGCGCGTGGCGATGCGACCCGAGGCGCAAGCCGGCGCGCCGGGACAAGCAGCGATGCGCGTGCGCGGGTCGGTGGGGGCGGTGACGAAGCCGAGGGTGGCGGCTGTTTGCTGGAGGGAAGGATTGGCGGCTGGTGGCTGGCCGAGGAAGAGCAGGGCGCGGCCCGGGGCGAGGCGGATTTCTGACGTGCCGAGAGTGACGGCGCTTTGAGCGAGGGCGATGAGCCTTTCGGCGGGCATGCTGCCGTAGGGGAGACCGATGCCGAGGGCGCGGCCAGTGTTCAAGTCGAAAACGCCAATCGGCGAGCGAGGGTGCTCTACGGCGCCCCCCTCTGTCCTGCCGGACATCTCCCCCACAAGGGGGGAGATTGGCGGTTCGGGCGCCGGCTCTCCTTCTGCATCCCAGGAAATTGGCAAAGGCGAGCGTGAATGAGCAATCTCCCCCCTTGTGGGGGAGATGTCCGGCAGGACAGAGGGGGGCGCCGTAGAATGCCAACTTGCGAGAGACGCTATTTGCCTCTCCGATAAATCCCGTGTGTGCGCTTCGCGGCCTTTTTCAGCCACCATCCTAAGCGCTGCGACGGCTATGTCTCTAGCGGCATGCGCGTTGACCTTTGCCAACACTTTCGCATTCCGCCCGTCACCGGCAACCGACACCCGCCAGCGGATTCCCGCCTCGGTGCTCGCCGCCTTCAGCCGCACGTCGGCCGTCACAGCATCCATCGTCAGTTGCCCGCCACCGTCGACAACGACCGAAACCTTCGGCCCGAGCCGCTGCGACAGCCCGGCGTCCTCGACCGCTTCCCTGATCCGATCAGCCAGCGGCCTGGGGTCGACGATCTCCTGCGGATCGATGCCGGCCAGTGGTCCGGTCTCCACTGGTACGCCAGTGCGGACCACAATGCCCAGCGCATCGACTTCCTTCGCCAGCAGGGTTGCACTTTGCGTGGTCAATCCGCGTATTTGCAAGCTGCCGCGCGCTGTCACTTCCATGATGCCGTTGCCGTGCCGCAGGGCGGATTCTGCCAGCCCGATCAGAAGCTTCGGCGACAATCCGCCAGAAGATGGGCCTCCGGCGACCGGGTTGAGCCGCACCAGCAGGCCGTCGCCGGTCTGCATCGGCGCCGAAAGGGCCGGGCAGGCGCCGCGGCGGGAGTAGGCGTTCATGCCGCCAACTCCCGTGCCTCGGCAATCAGTGCCGCGAGGTCGTCGTCGATCGAATTGCGCAAGGGATGCCAGAGGCCCCGCCGTCGCGCCGACAGGAGGCGTTCGGCAATGGCTTTCGCGGCGGCCGGGTTTTCGCGCAGGATGAAGGCGCGGACGTCCGCATCGCCGAGATAGGCATCGTGCACGGCGTCTATCAGCGCGCCCGGTATGGCCTGTGTGGTTTCGGCGAAGCCAACCAGCCGGTCGACCGTTTCGGCGAATTCCGAGGCGCCGCGCGGGCCGTGGCGCATCTGGCCCGCTATGAAGCGGGCGTTGACGGCGCGGGCGCGCACGACGCGCGTCACGGCCTCACTAAGTGAACGCGGCTTCGGCCTCTGCGGATCGGTCGTGTCGAGCACGATGACGTCGGCATTCCTGCCAAGCGCTGCAAGGGCGGCCGAGAAGCCGCCGATGAAAGCGACATCGGCCGAGCCTTCGAGGATGTCGCGGCCGGGATCGTCGCCGGTGTGGACGAGAAGATCGGCTTCGGCGATGCGGTTCTCGAATGCGCCGGGCGCGGCGATCCCCTCACCGCCGGCGCCGCCATAGGCATGCGATGTGGCATCGAGATAGGCGCGGCCGATTTCCTCGCGCGCCGCCCAGTCGCCGCTCGACAGGATTTCCTCGACGCCAGCGCCGTAAGTGCCAGGCGAGGTGCCAAAGATGCGCGGGCTGATCTTGCCCTCGGCGCGGGTCCTTGCGGCGAGCGGATTTTCCGAATCGTCCTCGTCGCGCGCGGCAACGGCGTTGGCAGCGGCATCGATCAGCGCGATCTGGGTCGGGAACATGTCGCGGAACAGGCCCGATATGCGCCAGGTGACGTCGACGCGCGGGTGGCCAAGCGCTGCCGGCGCCAACACCTCGATGCCGGTGACGCGGCCTGTGGCGGCATCCCATTGCGGGCGGCAGCCCATCAGCGAAAGCCCCTGCGCGATCTCCTCGCCGCCGGTGCGCAAAGACGCCGAACCCCAGAGGTCGATGATCAGCGAGCGCGGCCAGTCGCCATGCGATTGCATATAGGCGCGCACCACTTCCTCGGCGGCAGCCTTGCCGATGTCGTAAGCCGTCGGCGTGGGCATGGCGCGCGGGTCCGACGTGAACAGGTTGCGGCCGGTGGGCAGAACGTCGGAACGCCCGCGCGCGGGCGCGCCGGCCGGGCCCGCGGTGACATGACGACCGTCGAGCGCGGCAAGAAGGGCGGCCTTTTCGGCCTCGGCGCTTTGCCGGCGCATAAGGTCGGGCTCTTCGTCGGGCGCGCGGCCGTAGACATGCAGCCCATCCTTGATAGCGAAATCCTTCAGGTCGCAGAGCCAGGCATCGATGCGGCGCAGGGCCTCGTCCGGCGCGTCGGTGCGGGCAACGCCGGCCTCCGCGGCGAGGCCCGTCGTCTGCGCGGTTTCGACGATCAGACTGGCCAGACGGTCGCGGCGGCGGCGGTCGAGACCGTCAGCCTGGGCGTATTCGTCGACCAGCCGTTCGAGCCTGTGCTGGTTCTTGTCCAATCCGGCGCCGGTGAGCGGCGGCGGCAGATGGCCGAGCGTGACGGCGGCGATCCGCCGCTTCGCCTGCGCCGCCTCGCCGGGATTGGAGACGATAAAGGGATAGATGACGGGCAGGGGACCGGTGACGATCTCGGGGAAGCAGCTTTGCGAAAGCGCAACCGTCTTGCCCGGCAGCCATTCCAGCGTGCCATGCGCGCCAACATGGATGAGCGCATGGACGCCGAGCAATTTGCGCAGCCACAGGCCGAAGGCGAGCAACGCATGGCGCGGCGGCAGCGTCGGGTCGTGATAGTCGGCGCGGCGGTCGGCCGAGCGGCCGCGGTCTGGAGCCAGCGCCACGGTGATGTTGCCGAAGGTCGCGGCGCGGAAGGGGAAGTGTTTTTCGCTTGATGGCGAAGGTTTGCGCGAGGCGCCCCCCTCTGTCCTGCCGGACATCTCCCCCTCAAGGGGGGAGATTGGCGGCTTTGGCGCTTCGTCCACTCCCGCAGCGTTGGAGATTGGCGAAAGCGCAGATGACAGCGCAATCTCCCCGCTAGAGGGGGAGATGTCCGGCAGGACAGAGGGGGGTGCCTCGCGCAAACCTGTCTCGCCTTCGGCTTTGCCCCAAGCTGCTTCTACGGCAGCAATTGCTGCGCCCGGCAATTCCGTTGAGAGGGCAAGGTACTCATCCAGCCCCAGCCCGGCCTTGCCGGACTCCAGCAAATCCAGCAACGCACGCGGCGATTGCGGGATCCCTTCAACCGCATAGCCCTGTTCCTTGAGGTCGTGCAGCATCGCCAGCACGCTGGACGGCACGTCCAACCCGACCGCATAGCCGGTGCGGCCGGGAGCGCTTGGGTAATCAGGGATCAGGATAGCGAGCTTGCGCTCGGCGCGCGGCGTTTCCCGAAGCCTGATGAAGGCCGCGACCCGGTCCGCCACCTGTTCGACGCGATCGGGCTCCGGCCGGTTGGCAAAGGCGCGGTGGCCGAGCGCCGGGTCGGTCTCGCTTTCGCCCTTGAACGAAACGGCGCCGGCGAGGATGCGGCCGTCCAGTTCGGGCAGAACGACATGCATGGCGAGGTCGGCGGGCGCCAGCCCGCGCTGGTTCTTCTCCCATACGTCGCGGCGGGTGGTGGCGACGATGACCTGGAAGACGGGAACGCCGGCGCGGTCGAACAGGGTTTCGACGCCGGGTTCGGCGCCGGACGCGAAAGCGGTCGCGGTGATGATGGCGGCGGGCTTGAGCTGGGCAATCGCGGTTTCAACAAAAGCCAGAGATTCCGGGTCTTTCAGGCTGGAGACGAAGATGGGGACGGGGAGCATGTCGCGCTGCCGTAGCGCCTCGAAAAGCGCGTCGATCGGCGCGACATCGGCGGCGAGCAGCATCGAGCGGTAGAAGAGGACGGGAATGGTGCGAGCATTGATGTTGTCAACGTCGAGTCCCGTCACACCCCCCTCTGTCCTGCCGGACATCTCCCCCGCAAGGGGGGAGATTGCCCCGTCATCGACGTTCTTGCCCCTTTCAGATGGTGCAAACACATCCTTTTCTGACGCAACAAAAGAGGAGCCGGCTTTGATGACAGCTGATCTCCCCCCTCGCAGGCGAGATGTCCGGTATGACAGAGGGGGGTGTGACGGAATGCCGACATTCGATAAGTCCGGCTTCTCCACGACTCCGCGCCCCGGCTCATAAAACCCGGCTTTCGGCACGCTTACCGGCTCGGCAATCTCGCCATCAGACCCCGCCAACCGCGCCAGCCTGCGCACCAGCGCGCTCATATTGGCCGGGCCGCCCTGGCGGAAATAATTGAGCAGCCCGTCCAGTTCCTCGCGCGGCAGCGTCGAGGCTTCGATCAGCCTGATATCCTCGTCGTGGCTTTCACCGGGAAGCAGTGCCAGCTTTATGCCGCGCTCACGGGCAACCACGGCCAACTGGTCGCAGCCGTAGCGCCACCACTCGTAACCGCCGAGAATACGCACCAGAATGACTTTGGCGTGACGGGCGACGCTGTCGATCCAGAGGTCGACGGACATGGGGTGGCGCAGGTCGCGCAGCGCGGCCAGCCGCATCGTGGGCAGCCGATCGGCGTCGCCTTTCCAGGCCGCTGCCAGTCCGGCCAGGTCGCTGTCCGTGAAGGACAGCGCCACCATTTCCGCCGGCGTCTGCCGCAGATCGACCGGCTCGGCGAGATCGTCGAGCGAGGCGGATGTGGTGGTGAGGATGTGCATCGCGGTCGGTGTTGCCTCAGCCGGCGAGGATATGCTCGATCGCCGGGCGGTTCAGCCCCTTGAGGCCGATGACGACCAGGCGCGAGCGGCGGTCGTCGTCAGCCGTCCAGGCGCGGTCATAATAATGATTGACGCGCGGACCGACCGCCTGCAGCAACAGCCGCATCGGCTTGCCGCCGACCTCGACGAAGCCTTTCACCCGCAGCACGTTCTCCTGTTCGGCGGCGGTGGCGACGCGCTTTGCCAGGTCGTCCGGGTTGGCGATCGAGGGGATGTCGACGATGAACGTATCGAAGTCGTCGTGCTCGTGGTCGAAGGCGCCGTCATGATGGGACTTGCGGTTCTCGATGTCGTCCTCGACGGCGAGGCCTAGCCCGAGCAGCACGGACGGATCGACCTTGCCATGAGCCGTCGGCACGACCTTCACGGCGCGGGCGGAGTGTTCGCCAATGATGGCGTTGGCGCGAGCCGAACCTGCGGCATCCATCAGGTCGCTCTTCGACAGGATGATGAGGTCGGCGCAGGCGATCTGGTCCTCGAACACCTCCTCGACGGGGTCGTCGTGGTCCAGTGTCTGGTCCTGCGCGCGTTGCGCCTGTAGGGCGTCCATGTCGTTGGCGACGCGCCCCTCGGCGAGTGCCGGACCGTCGACCACGGCGATCACGCCGTCGACTGTCACCCGGCTCTTCACCGTCGGCCACTGGAAGGCCTGGACCAGCGGCTTGGGCAGAGCCAAGCCCGAGGTTTCGATCAGGATGTGGTCGACCTTCGGCGTCAGCGACAGGATCTGGTCGAGCGCCGGGACGAAATCGTCGGCGACGGTGCAGCAGATGCAGCCATTGGCCAGTTCGACGATGTTTTCCTCCGGGCAGGTGTCGATGCCGCAGCCCTTGAGGATCTCGCCGTCGATGCCGATGTCGCCGAATTCGTTGACGATGATGGCGATACGCTTGCCGCCCGCGTTTTCCAGGAGATGGCGGACCAGCGTGGTCTTGCCGGCACCCAGGAAGCCGGTGACGACGGTACAGGGGACGCGGGAGAGAGTGGCGGCGGAAACTGCGGCGGTCATGATCAGTCCTTCAGCATGTCGAGGGGAGGAATGCGGGCGACGAGGCCGCGCTTGAGGGAATCCGGGCGACCACGCCACGGAATGAGGCCGTCGGTCGAAGCGGCGAAGAGTTTCGCGCCGGTGACGAGATCGGCGCCGCTGGCGATGTTCAGGTCGCCGAAGACATAACTCCAGCAGCCGTCGCGAAGAATCGCGGCACTGAGGCGGCGCTTGCAGTTGCCGAGGCATTCGACGGTGCGGACGCGGACATTGTCGGCCGTTGCGGCTTGGCGCGTATCTTGAGCCAAAACTTCGCCGGCGCGGGGATGGGCATCGGAACCGGTCTCGTCGCGGCAGGAAGCGCAGATGATGACAGTGACGCCGGCCAAGGCGTCGCTATCGCCAGACAAGTCGCTATCGCCAGGCAAAATGTCCGCTGTTTCAGCCGGGAAACTGCTGTCGCGTTCCAAATCGGGCTCCTTGCCCGGAAAACCCGCCGGGCGATCGGATTCTTATGTCTCAGACGGCAGGTCTCCTGGCTCGCGGGTCATCGCCTTCGTGCCGCCTTCCCGGGACCGTCCCAGTGGTTTTCGGCCTTGGCTCGTCGCTTACAGTTGCGGGGACAGCCGCGGATTTGAAATCGAGATTTCGCACCGCATTCCCTCTTGGCTCCTCCCTTTGCCGAGAGGAGACCGTCTGGAATGGATTTAGGCTCTTGCAGGCGGCGGTGTCAACGCGCGTCTACGACACGGCAATGTCGGCGAGCGGCTGCCCAAGGTCGCCGGCGGGCGTAACCTCGATCCGTTCGAGGCCGAGCCAGCGCTGCATCTGCGTCAATTCCTGGAAGAGTTGCGCGGCGGTTTCAGGCGGCGCGCTGGGCTCGGCATAGGCCGCGTGGACGCGTAGCACGCTGGCCGGCCGGTCGGCCTTGAGGTCGACGCGCGCCACGATCCTGTCGCCGAGCAGGAACGGCAGGACGTAATAGCCGTATTGCCGCTTTTCGGCAGGGGTGTAGATTTCTATGCGGTAGTGGAAATCGAACAGCCGCTCCGTGCGCGAGCGCTCGAAAACGACCGGATCGAACGGCGCCAGCAAGGCGCGGGCCTCGATTTTTCGTGGAATACGGGCCTCCTTATGGAGGTAAGCCGGTTTGTTCCAGCCCTCGACACGCATCGGCACCAGCTCGCCTGTTTCAACCAGCTCCTCCAGCCGGCCCTTCATGTCGGCCGGCGACAGGCGGAAATAGTCGCGCAGGTCGCTTGCTGTCGCGACGCCATGAGCGCGGGCGGATATCCGCAGCAATTCCCGATGCGCGTCCTCGGCAGACGGCACCGGCAGATCGAGGATCGCCTGCGGCAGTACGCGCTCGGGCAAATCATAGAAGCGTTCGAAGCCACGGCGGTGCGCGGTGGTGATGCGTCCTGCCCAGAACAGCCATTCGAAGGCATGCTTGGCGTGGCTCCAGCCCCACCAGCCGCCGGATCCTTTCTGGCCTTCGAGCGCGGAGGCGGCGATCGGGCCGCGCTCCGCGACCTCGCGGTAGATCTCTTCTATATAGGCGGCGTGCTCGCGGCCCCATTTGGCCAGGCCCAGATACATTTCATCGCCACGCTCCGCGCGCTGCATGCGCCAACGCATCAGGGGATAGGTCTCGACCGGCAGGAAGGAAGCCTCGTGCGCCCAGTATTCGAAAACCGTGCGCTTGCGCGTGACGGCGGCGTTGTCGAGCAAGGCGAACGGGTAGGGGCCGAGGCGCGAGTAGAGCGGCATGTAGTGAGCGCGCACCACCGCGCTGACGGAATCGATCTGCAGCAGGCCGGTGCGCGAGAGCACGCGGGCGAAGTGGCGTCGGTCGGGCGTGCCGGCGGGGCGGGGATCAGTGAACCCTTGGGCGGCGAGCGCGATGCGCCGGGCCGTGGCAAGCGAGATCTTTTCCTTCATTCGGATGCGACTCTGATGGCTTGTTGAGCGTCGTTCGGACGGTTGATTCCGGCCATGCTAGCAGGGTTTTGGCGGCAACTCTGTCAGGAGAGAAAAGTGGAGTAAAAAGCGAAGGAAATCAAACAGGAGCGGATCGGACCAGTTTCTTCCCTTCTGCCGTCCAGGCCAGTGTTTTGAACAAGGTTTGACTTGCTTCGCCGGAAGCGCTGCGCTAACCCTCGCCGCGTTGCAGCAAAGGCCCCTTAAAACGGTTCAGCGGTTAAACTGTCACGCTTCCGCAATAGGGTCTGGTGCTGTAATCAAAATGGATTGGCGCCAACGGAAAGCCGCAGCATGAACGCACTTCTCAGTTCGTACCTGCCCATCGTCCTGTTTATCGCAGTGGCGGCGGCTGTCGGCGTCGCGCTTATCGTGGCGCCGTTCCTGGTGGCCTATCGCAATCCCGACCCGGAAAAGCTTTCCGCCTACGAATGCGGGTTCAACTCGTTCGATGACGCCCGTATGAAGTTCGACATCCGCTTCTACCTGGTGTCGATCCTGTTCATCATCTTCGACCTGGAAGTGGCCTTCCTGTTTCCGTGGGCGGTGTCGTTCTCGAAAATCGGCATGCTCGGTTTCTGGTCGATGATGGTGTTTTTGGCGGTGCTGACCATCGGCTTTGCCTATGAATGGAAAAAAGGAGCGCTCGAATGGGATTGAGCGACAGTTCCGGCACGCTCGTCGCGCCGAAGCCCAAGGGTCTGATCGATCCCAATACCGGCAGGCCGGTTGGGTCCGATGATCCGTTCTTCCTCGAAATCAACAACGAACTCGCCGACAAGGGCTTTCTCGTCACCTCGACCGAGGCGCTGATCACCTGGGCGCGCAGCGGCTCGCTGATGTTCATGACCTTCGGCCTCGCCTGCTGCGCCGTCGAGATGATCCACACCTCGATGCCGCGCTACGATTCGGAGCGGTTCGGTGTTGCTCCTCGCGCGTCTCCGCGCCAGTCCGACATCATGATCGTTGCCGGCACGCTGACCAACAAGATGGCCCCGGCGCTGCGCAAGGTCTACGACCAGATGCCGGAGCCGCGCTACGTCATCTCGATGGGCTCCTGCGCCAATGGCGGCGGCTATTACCACTATTCTTATTCGGTGGTGCGCGGCTGCGACCGCATCGTGCCGGTCGACATCTATGTGCCCGGCTGTCCGCCGAGCGCCGAAGCGCTGCTCTATGGCATTCTTCTGCTGCAGAAGAAGATCCGCCGCACCGGCACGATCGAACGGTAAATCCATGGCCGCATCCCTGAGCGAACTGTCGACCTATCTCGGCGAAAAATTGATTGGCCGCGTCAATGAAGCAGTGTTCGCCTATGGCGAACTCACCATCCATGTCGAACCGCGCGATCTGATCGAAGTGGTGACTTTCCTGCGCGACGATCCGCGCTGCCAATTCATCTCGGTCATCGATGTCTGCGGCGCCGATTATCCGTCGCGGGCCAAGCGCTTCGACGTCGTCTATCACCTGTTGTCGCCGAAGCAGAATGTGCGTATCCGCATCAAGGTGCAGGCCGACGAGGAGACGATGGTGCCGTCGATCACCGGCGTCTATCCCGGCGCCGACTGGTTCGAGCGCGAGACCTACGATCTCTATGGCGTGCTGTTTTCGGGCCACCCCGATCTGCGGCGCATCCTCACCGACTACGGTTTCGACGGTCACCCGCTGCGCAAGGATTTCCCGCTGACCGGCTTCGTCGAGGTGCGCTACGACGACGAAGCCAAGCGCGTCATCTACGAGCCGGTGGAACTGAAGCAGGAATTCCGCAATTTCGATTTTCTGTCCCCGTGGGAAGGCACCGATTACGTGCTGCCAGGGGATGAGAAGGCAAAGCAGTAATGGCTGAAACCTCCGTCCGCAATTTTAACATCAACTTCGGACCGCAACACCCTGCCGCGCATGGTGTTTTGAGATTGGTTCTGGAGTTGGACGGCGAAGTGGTCGATCGTGTCGATCCGCATATCGGGCTCTTGCATCGCGGCACCGAAAAGCTGATCGAGCACAAAACCTACCTGCAGGCAGTGCCTTATCTCGACCGGCTCGACTATTGCGCGCCGATGAACCAGGAGCATGCCTTCGCACTGGCCGCCGAGCGCCTGCTCGGCATCGAGGTGCCGAAGCGCGGTCAGCTGATCCGCGTGCTCTACTGCGAGATCGGCCGCATCATGTCGCACATCCTCAATGTGACGACGCAGGCGCTGGACGTCGGCGCGCTGACGCCGCCTCTGTGGGGCTTCGTCGAGCGCGAAAAGCTGATGGTGTTCTATGAGCGCGCCTCGGGTTCGCGCATGCATGCCGCCTATTTCCGTCCGGGCGGCGTTCACCAGGACCTGCCGCAGAAGCTGCTCGAGGACATCGGCAAGTGGATCGATCCGTTCCTGAAGTCGATCGACGACCTCGATCAGTTGCTGACCGGCAATCGCATTTTCAAGCAGCGCAATGTCGATATCGGCACGGTTTCGCTGGCCGACGCCTGGGCCTGGGGCTTTTCCGGCGTCATGGTGCGCGGCTCGGGCGCTGCCTGGGACCTGCGCAGATCGCAGCCCTATGAATGCTATTCGGAGCTCGATTTCGATATTCCGATCGGCAAGAACGGCGACTGTTTCGACCGCTACCTCGTGCGCATGGAAGAGATGCGCCAGTCGGCGAAGATCATGCGCCAGTGCATCGATCTCCTGCTCGGCAAGGAAAGCGCCGGGCCGGTGTCGAACCTCGACGGCAAGGTCGTGCCGCCAAAGCGCCAGGCGATGAAGCGCTCGATGGAAGCGCTGATCCACCACTTCAAGCTCTACACCGAGGGCTACCGCGTGCCGGCCGGCGAGGTCTATGCGGCGGTCGAGGCGCCCAAGGGCGAGTTCGGCGTCTATCTGGTCTCCGACGGCACCAACAAGCCTTATCGCTGCAAGCTGCGCGCGCCCGGTTTCGCGCATCTCCAGGCCATGGATTTCCTGTGCCGCGGTCACATGCTGGCCGACGTCACCGCCGTCCTCGGCTCCCTCGACATCGTGTTTGGTGAGGTCGATCGCTAAATGTCAGTCCGTCGTCTCGCAGAAGCCAGCGTCCAGCCAGCATCCTTCGCCTTCAACCGGGCGAACGCGGCCGCGGCCAAGCAATGGATCAAGAAGTACCCGAAGGGCCGGGAACAGTCTGCGATCATTCCACTGCTGATGCTGGCGCAGGAGCAGGAAGGCTGGGTCACCAAGGCGGCGATCGAGACGATTTCGGACATGCTCGGCATGCCGCGCATCCGCGGGCTCGAGGTCGCGACCTTCTACACGCAGTACCAGCTGAATCCTGTCGGCACGCGGGCGCACATCCAGGTTTGCGGCACCACGCCCTGCATGCTGCGCGGCTCGGAAGCGCTGATGGACGTGTGCCGCTCCAAGATCCACCATGACCAGTTCCACACCAACGACAAGGGAACGCTGTCGTGGGAAGAGGTCGAATGCCTCGGCGCCTGCGTCAACGCGCCGATGGTCATGATCTTCAAGGACACGTTCGAAGACCTGACGCCGGAACGGCTGGCCGAAATCATTGATCTCTACGATGCGGGCAAGGGGGCCTCGGTGACGCCGGGGCCGCAGAACGGCCGCACCGGCTCGGAGCCGGCCGCCGGCCTCACGACGCTGAAAAGCGAGAAGGCGATCCTCAAGTCGACCCGTGACAGGGAGGCCAGGGAAGCCGCCAAGGCCGCCAAGGCGGCACCCGGCGCGATCATCGCGGCGCCGGTGCCAACGCCGGCCGCCACCCCTGTCGCGCCGTCCAATGCCAGCAAGCCGAAAACCGATGCGGCTGAAACCAGCCCGGCGCTGAAAACGCCGTCGCCGGCCAAGGTCGCGTCAGCAACGGAAAAAGCGGCGAGCGTCGCGGCTCCCCGCCACTCGGCGACAAACGCCAACAAGGCGGCGCCCGAGGTCGAGAAAGTTTTGAAGCCGCGCAGCGGCCCCCTGAACAAGGCTGAGCCGGCTTCCGCGTTCAAGTCGCCGGAAACCAAGCTTCCCGCCAAAGCGGCCAAGCCTTCGTTGGAAGACAAGAACCGGCCGGCCGGCATCGCCAGGCCGGCGCTGGTCGACGATCTCAAGCTGATCTCCGGCGTCGGCCCGAGGACCGAGAGCATCCTGCATTCGCTCGGCATCTTCACCTTCGCCCAGGTTGCGTCTTGGAAGAAGGCCGAACGGGAGTGGGTGGACAGCTATCTCTCCTTCCGCGGCCGCATCGAGCGAGACGACTGGGTCAAGCAGGCCAAGGCGCTCGCCAAGGGCGGCGTCGCCGAATATATCCGCGTCTTCGGCAAGAAGCCGGTCTGAGGGACGAACAATGCTTCAGGACAAAGACCGCATCTTCACCAACATCTACGGCCTCTTCGACAAGTCGCTGGCCGGCGCAATGGCGCGCGGCGCCTGGGACAACACGCCCGGCATCGTCGCCAAGGGGCGCGAGTGGATCGTCAACGAGATGAAGGCGTCGGGCCTGCGCGGCCGCGGCGGCGCCGGTTTCCCGACCGGCTTGAAATGGTCGTTCATGCCCAAGCAGAGTGACGGCCGGCCGAGCTATCTCGTCATCAATGCCGACGAATCCGAGCCCGGTACCTGCAAGGACCGCGACATTCTGCGCAACGATCCGCACACGCTGGTCGAAGGCGCCTTGCTCGCCGGCTTCGCCATGGGCGCGGTCGCGGCCTACATCTATGTGCGCGGCGAGTTCATCCGCGAGCGCGAGGCGCTGCAGCGTGCCATCGACGAGGCCTATGAGGCCAAGCTGATCGGCAAGGGCAACACTTCAGGCTACGATTTCGACGTCTATATGCACCATGGCGCCGGGGCTTATATCTGCGGCGAGGAGACGGCGCTGCTCGAAAGCCTCGAGGGAAAGAAGGGCCAGCCCAGGCTGAAGCCACCATTTCCGGCCAATGTCGGCCTTTATGGCTGCCCGACCACCGTCAACAACGTCGAATCGATCGCGGTGGCGCCGACGATCCTGCGCCGGGGCGCGGCCTGGTTCTCATCCTTCGGCCGGCCCAACAACGTCGGCACCAAGCTGTTCTGCGTCTCCGGCCACGTCAACAATCCGTGCACCGTCGAAGAGGCGATGTCGATCCCGTTCCGCGAGCTGATCGAGACGCATTGCGGCGGCATCCGTGGCGGCTGGGACAATCTTCTGGCGGTCATTCCTGGCGGCGCCTCGGTGCCGCTGGTGCCGGCCGAGCAGATCATCGATACGCCGATGGATTTCGACGCGCTGCGCGACCTCAAATCCGGCCTCGGCACGGCGGCCGTCATCGTCATGGACAAGTCGACCGATGTCGTCAAAGCCATCGCGCGGCTGTCCTACTTCTACAAGCATGAGAGCTGCGGCCAATGCACGCCGTGCCGTGAAGGCACCGGCTGGATGTGGCGGGTGATGGAACGGCTGGTGCGCGGCGAGGCGCAGAAGCGCGAGATCGACATGCTGCTCGACGTGACCAAGCAGGTCGAAGGCCACACGATCTGCGCGCTGGGCGACGCGGCCGCTTGGCCGATCCAGGGCCTGATGCGGCACTTCCGCGGCGAGGTGGAGCGGCGCATCGACGAGTTTTCGCGCAACGCGCACCGGGCCGAGCCGGTGTTGGTGGCGGCGGAATAGAGAAGCATTGAATGGGCGATAGCCCGGAGCGAGAAGAACGGGGCGGGGCGAACGAAGAAACGACCAGGAGAATTCTATGGCGCCGTATTCGACACCCCACCCGTTGATGCCCAATTTGGACCAGATCGAGAAGATGAACCAGGACCTGACCAGGATGATGCCGAAGGAGATGGCCGGCGCCGTCAACCTTCTGGCGCACCCTGTCGCGGGCGCGGCGGCGATGTCGGCTCTGGGACTTGGGCTCGCCAACCACGCTTTCGGCGTCTGGTTGGGCGCGCTGTCGGGCGCAGCCGAGGCGTCGCAACGCCTCATGCAGCCGCTCATCGAGGATTTCGAGGCGCGCGTCGAACAATTCGAGGATGCGAGCCTTTCATCCACCAGAGCGCGGGCGACGGCCAAGACCCTGATTGCGGAGGCGCAGTCCTTCGCGCAGGAAGTCACCGACATTGCCGCCAGGGAGGCCGCCACCACGGTGCCGGCGGCACAGGCGGGGCGGTCAGCGGACGAGCTTTCGGATGTGCTGCTGCCCGAGGATTTCCGGCAGCCCAAGGCTATCGAGAGGCCGGCGAAGCCTTCGGATCTCAAGAAGATATCGGGCATCGGCCCGAAGCTGGAGACGGTGCTCAACGGGCTCGGCATATGGACGTTCCGCCAGATCGCCGACTGGTCGCCCGAAGAGATCGCCTGGGTCGACGACTACCTGTCGTTCAACGGCCGTATCGTGCGCGACGACTGGATTGCCCAGGCGGCTGTGCTGGCCGCGAAGAAGTGAGTGAAATGCCGGGCGCCGCGTCTGTCGCGCCCGGGAAATGAGATTGCGGGAAATCCGCAGAGGTTTGAGGCGAATGGCAAAGCTCAAGGTCGACGGGAAAGAAATCACTGTACCCGACCATTACACGCTGCTGCAGGCGGCAGAGGACGCGGGCGCGGAAGTGCCGCGCTTCTGCTTCCACGAGCGGTTGTCGATCGCCGGCAATTGCCGCATGTGCCTGATCGAGGTGAAGGGCGGGCCGCCCAAGCCGCAAGCGTCCTGCGCCATGGGCGTGCGCGACCTGCGTCCCGGTCCGAACGGAGAAGCGCCGGAAATCTTCACCAACACGCCGATGGTCAAGAAGGCCAGGGAAGGCGTGATGGAATTCCTGCTGATCAACCATCCGCTGGATTGCCCGATCTGCGACCAGGGCGGCGAATGCGACCTGCAGGACCAGGCGATGGCCTTCGGCGTTGATTCCTCGCGCTATCACGAGAACAAGCGCGCGGTCGAAGACAAGTATATCGGCCCGCTGGTCAAGACGGTGATGAACCGCTGCATCCACTGCACGCGCTGCGTTCGCTTCACCACCGAGGTTGCCGGCATTTCCGAACTCGGCCTGATCGGCCGCGGCGAGGATGCCGAGATCACCACCTATCTCGAGCAGGCGATGACCTCGGAGCTGCAGGGCAATGTCATCGACCTGTGCCCCGTCGGCGCGCTGACCTCCAAGCCTTTCGCCTTCCAGGCACGGCCGTGGGAACTGACCAAGACCGAATCCATCGACGTCATGGATGCCGTCGGCTCGGCGATCCGCGTCGACAGCCGCGGCCGCGAGGTGATGCGCATCCTGCCGCGCGTCAACGAGGCGGTGAACGAGGAATGGATCTCCGACAAGACCCGGTTCATCTGGGACGGCCTGCGCACGCAGCGCCTCGACCGGCCCTATGTGCGCAAGGACGGTAAGCTGGCCCCGGCGAGCTGGGCCGAGGCCTTCGCGGCAATCAAGGACGCCGTGTCGAAGACTACGCCCGAGAAGATCGGCGCCATAGCGGGCGATCTTGCCGCGGTTGAGGAAATCTACGCGCTGAAGCTCCTGATGGCCGCACTCGGTTCGAGGAACATGGATTGCCGCCAGGACGGCGCCGCGCTCGACCCGTCGCTTGGCCGGGCAAGCTACATTTTCAACCCCACCATCGAAGGCATCGAACAGGCGGACGCGGTGCTGATCATCGGCGCCAATCCGCGCTTCGAAGCCTCGGTGCTCAACGCCCGCATCCGCAAGCGCTGGCGGGTCGGCAATCTGCCGGTCGGCGTCATCGGCGATGTCGGGGATACACGCTATGACTACGAACTGCTGGGCGCAGGGCCGGAATCGCTCAAGGATCTGGCCGACGGCGATGGCAAGTTCTTCCAGGTGCTGAAGAAGGCCACGCATCCGCTCATCATCGTCGGCCAGGGCGCGCTGGCACGCCCCGATGGCGCGGCGGTGCTCGGCCAGGCAGCGAAGCTCGCCATGGCCGTGAACGCCGCGCGCGCGGACTGGAACGGCTTTGCCGTGCTGCACAATGCGGCTGGACGCGTCGGCGGCCTCGACCTTGGCTTCGTGCCGAGCGAGGGCGGCAGGAACGTCGCCGGCATGCTGGGCGAGACGGACGTGCTGTTCTTGCTGGGCGCCGACGAGATCGACATGGCAAAGACCGGCGGCGCTTTCGTGGTCTATGTGGGCACCCATGGCGATGCCGGCGCGCACCGCGCCAACGTCATCCTGCCGGGCGCTGCCTACACCGAGAAGTCGGGCACCTATGTCAACACGGAAGGGCGCGTGCAGCAGACCAACCGCGCCGGCTTCGCGCCGGGCGACGCGCGCGAGGATTGGGCCATCATCAGGGCATTGTCGGATGTACTGGGCAAGAAGTTGCCGTTTGATTCGCTGCCGCAGCTGCGCGCTAAACTCTACGGCGAATACCCGCATCTTGCCCGCATCGACCAGGTTGCTGCGGGCAATGCCGAGGATATCGCCAATGTGGCGAAGCTTGGTGGACGGCTGAACAAGGGCACGTTCACGTCGCCGGTCCAGGATTTCTACCTGACCAACCCGATCGCGCGGGCCTCTGCCGTGATGGCGGAGTGCTCTGCGCTGGCCAAGAGCGGCTTCAAGCAGGCGGCGGAATAAGCATGGACACCTTCTTCTCCTTCTACGTGCTGCCGGCGCTGATCATCGTGTTGAAGTCGGTCGTGCTGATCGTCGTGCTTCTCATCGCCGTCGCCTACCTGCTCTATGCCGACCGCAAGATCTGGGCGGCGGTGCAACTTCGCCGCGGCCCGAACGTCGTCGGCCCCTGGGGCACGCTGCAGGCCTTTGCCGACCTGTTGAAGTTCGTCTTCAAGGAGCCGGTGATCCCGTCCGGCGCCAACAAGGGCGTGTTCCTTTTGGCGCCGTTGGTATCGGCGGTTCTGGCGATCTCGGCCTGGGCGGTCATTCCGGTCAGCCAGGGCTGGGCCGTCGCCAACGTCAATGTGGGTATCCTCTATGTCTTCGCCATCTCCTCGCTCGAGGTCTATGGCGTGATCATGGGCGGCTGGGCGTCCAATTCGAAATATCCGTTCCTCGGGGCGCTGCGTTCGGCCGCACAAATGGTGTCCTACGAGGTCTCGATCGGCTTCGTCATCGTCACCGTGCTGCTTTGCGTCGGCTCGCTCAACCTGTCCGACATCGTGCTGTCGCAGCAGGATGGGCTCGGCACCAGGCTCGGCCTGCCCAACACCTTCCTCGACTGGCACTGGCTGTCGCTGTTGCCGATGTTCGTCATCTTCTTCATCTCGGCGCTAGCCGAGACGAATCGCCCGCCTTTCGACCTCGTCGAAGCCGAATCGGAACTGGTCGCCGGCCACATGGTCGAATATTCGTCGACGCCGTTCCTGCTGTTCTTCCTCGGCGAATATGTCGCCGTCGTGCTGATGTGCGCGCTGGCCACCATCCTGTTCCTCGGCGGCTGGCTGCCGCCGTTCGACTTCGCGCCCTTCACCTGGGTGCCGGGGGTGATCTGGTTCGTGCTCAAGATCTGCCTGATGTTCTTCATGTTCTCCATGGTGAAAGCGTTCGTGCCGCGTTACCGCTACGACCAGCTGATGCGGCTTGGCTGGAAGGTGTTCCTGCCGATCTCGCTGTTCATGGTGGTGCTGACCGCCGCCTTCCTCAAGATCACGGGGTTTGCGTGATGTCCGCTCTGTCCCAGGCCGCCAAATCGCTGCTGCTGAAGGATTTCGTCAGCGCCTTCTTCTTGTCGATGCGCCAGTTCTTCGCGCCGAAGGAGACGATCAATTATCCGCACGAGAAAGGGCCGGTGAGCCCGCGCTTCCGCGGCGAGCATGCCTTGCGCCGTTATCCCAATGGCGAGGAACGCTGCATAGCCTGCAAATTGTGCGAGGCGATCTGCCCGGCGCAGGCCATCACCATCGAGGCCGGCCCGCGCCGCAACGACGGCACGCGCCGTACCGTGCGCTACGACATCGATATGGTGAAGTGCATCTATTGCGGCTTCTGCCAGGAAGCCTGCCCGGTCGACGCCATCGTCGAGGGGCCGAATTTCGAATTCGCGACCGAGACGCGCGAGGAACTCTACTACGACAAGGATAGGCTGCTGGCGAATGGCGACCGGTGGGAGCGCGAACTGGCGCGCAACATCTCGCTGGACGCACCGTACCGCTGATATCGCATGGACAGGGGCGAGGGCCCTTGTCCGGGGATGACCCGAAGCATTTCAGGCAAGGTCATCCCTCAGGACTTCAGAGTTGCCCATGTTTCTTTGCGCCGGGTCTTTCAACCCGGTTGGAACATGGGCTAGGACAACGCGGCTTCGCACCGGAGGCGGAACGAAGCCACAGACAACAAACAGGACGAACGTCCTGTTTGGACAGGAACCCGGGGGAACCCCAATGCTGAGTGGACTAGAGGCGGCCTTTTTCTACCTCTTCGCCTTTGTCGCCGTGGCGTCGGCGTTCATGGTCATTTCGTCGCGCAACCCCGTGCATTCGGTGCTGTTCCTGATCCTGACCTTCTTCAACGCCGCCGGCCTGTTCATGCTGACGGGCGCCGAGTTCCTGGCGATGATCCTGCTCGTCGTCTATGTCGGCGCTGTCATGGTGCTGTTCCTGTTCGTCGTCATGATGCTCGACGTCGACTTCGCCGAGATGAAGGAGGGCGCTCTGCAATATGCGCCGATCGGCGCGCTGGTCGGACTGATCCTGGCGGCGGAACTGATCGTGGTGCTCGGCGGCTATACCTTCGCGCCGCAGCTCGCCTCGACGGTATCGAAGCCGATTCCCGATCTCGCGGCGCGCTCGAATACGGCAGCGCTCGGCGACATCCTCTATACGGACTACCTCTACTACTTCCAGATCTCGGGCCTCGTGCTGCTGGTGGCCATGATCGGTGCCATCGTTTTGACGCTGCGCCACAAGGAAGGGGTCAAGCGGCAGTCGATCGCAGCCCAGGTCGCCCGCACGGCGGCGACGGGCATGGAAATCCGCAAGGTCAAGTCGGGCGAAGGAGTCTGAGATGGTCGTCGGCATCGCACATTATCTGACCGTATCGGCGATCCTTTTCACGCTCGGCGTGTTCGGCATCTTCCTGAACCGTAAGAACGTGATCGTCATCCTGATGTCGGTCGAGTTGATCCTGCTTGCGGTCAACATCAATTTCGTCGCCTTTTCGGCGGCTCTCGGCGACCTCGTCGGCCAGGTGTTCGCGCTGTTCGTGCTGACGGTCGCGGCGGCGGAGGCCGCCATCGGACTTGCCATTCTCGTCGTCTTCTTCCGCAACCGCGGCTCGATCGCGGTCGAAGACGTGAACATGATGAAGGGTTGACGGAACCACCATGTACCAGGCCATCGTCTTCCTTCCGCTGCTCGGCTTCCTGATCGTCGGCCTGTTCGGCACGTCGCTCGGCGCCAAGGCGTCCGAATACATCACCTCCGGCTTCCTGGTGATCGCGGCGGTGCTGTCGTGGGTTGCTTTCTTCACCGTCGGCTTCGGCCATGGCGAGGTGTTCACCGTGCCGGTGCTGCGCTGGATCCAGTCCGGCGGACTGGAGGCGTCCTGGGCGCTCAGGATCGACACTCTGACGGTGGTCATGCTGGTGGTGGTCAACACCGTGTCGGCGCTGGTCCATATCTACTCGATCGGCTACATGCACCACGATCCGAACCGGCCGCGTTTCTTTGCCTATCTGTCGCTGTTCACCTTCGCCATGCTGATGCTGGTGACGGCCGACAACCTCGTGCAGATGTTCTTCGGTTGGGAAGGGGTGGGCCTGGCGTCCTACCTGCTGATCGGCTTCTGGTACAAGAAGCCCTCGGCCAACGCCGCGGCCATCAAGGCCTTCGTCGTCAACCGCGTCGGCGATTTCGGCTTCGCGCTCGGCATCTTCGGCGTGTTCGTGCTGTTCGGCTCGGTCAATCTCGGCACCATCTTCGCCAATGCGGCGACGTTCATCCCGGCTGAAGGCGCCCCGCAAGGTGCTGCGGTGCTGACCTTCCTCGGTTATGCGCTGGATAAGCAGGCAGCGATGACGATCGTCTGCCTGCTGCTGTTCATGGGTGCCATGGGCAAGTCGGCGCAGGTGCCGCTGCACACCTGGCTGCCGGACGCCATGGAAGGCCCGACGCCGGTCTCGGCGCTCATCCATGCCGCCACCATGGTGACGGCCGGCGTGTTCATGCTGGCGCGGCTGTCGCCGCTGTTCGAGCTGTCGCATTCGGCGCTGACGGTGGTGACCTTCATCGGCGCCTTCACCGCCTTCTTCGCGGCGACCGTCGGCCTCGTCCAGAACGACATCAAGCGCGTCATCGCCTATTCGACCTGCTCGCAACTTGGCTACATGTTCGTGGCGCTCGGCGTCGGCGCCTATGGCGCGGCGATCTTCCACCTGTTCACGCATGCCTTCTTCAAGGCGCTGCTGTTCCTCGGCTCGGGCTCGGTCATCCATGCGGTTTCCGACGAGCAGGACATGCGCAAGATGGGCGGCCTGAGGACGCTGATCCCGACGACCTACTGGATGATGGTAATCGGCACCCTGGCGCTGACCGGCGTCGGCATTCCGGTCACCGTTATCGGCACCGCCGGGTTCTTCTCCAAGGATGCCATCATCGAGACGGCCTTTGCCGGGCATAATTCCGTGGCGGGCCTCGCCTTCGTGCTGCTGGTGATCGCCGCCGGCTTCACCTCCTTCTATTCCTGGCGGCTGATCTTCATGACCTTCCACGGCAGGCCGCGGGCGAGCCATGAGGTGATGCACCATGTCCATGAATCGCCGCCGGTGATGCTGGTGCCGCTGTTCGTGCTGGCGGCGGGCGCGCTGTTTGCCGGCATCATCTTCCACGGTGCCTTCATCGGCGAAGGCTATGCCGAATTCTGGAAGGCGTCGCTGTTCACGCTGCCGGACAATCACATCCTGCACGACATCCACGAACTGCCGCTATGGGTCGAGTTGTCGCCGTTCATCGCCATGCTGATCGGCCTGGCGCTGGCGTGGAAGTTCTACATCCGCTCGCCGGAAGTGCCGGTCAACCTGGCGGCCCAGCATCGCGGGCTCTATGCCTTCCTGCTCAACAAATGGTATTTCGACGAGCTCTATGACTTCCTGTTCGTGCGGCCGGCCAAACGCCTCGGTTCCTTCCTGTGGAAGACCGGCGACGGCACCGTCATCGACGGTCTCGGGCCTGACGGCATTTCGGCACGCGTCGTCGATGTCACCAACCGCGTCGTCAAGTTGCAGACCGGCTATCTCTATCACTATGCCTTCGCCATGCTGATCGGCGTTGCCGCATTCGTCACCTGGATGATGCTCTGATGACCGCCTGGCCAATTCTCTCGCTGGTCACCTTCCTGCCGCTGGTTGGTGTGCTGCTCATCCTGTTCATCAACGACGACAGCGAAAACGCACGCCGCAACATCCGCGCCATCGCGCTGCTGACGACGACGTTCACCTTCATCATCTCGCTGTTCATCTGGACCGGCTTCGACAATTCGCAAGCCGGCTTCCAGTTCGTCGAGAAGGTCGCCTGGCTCGATTCCGGCATCTCCTACCATATGGGCGTCGACGGCATTTCGATGCTGTTCGTCATCCTGACGACATTCCTGATGCCGCTCTGCATCCTGGCGTCGTGGGAAGCGATCGAAAAGCGCGTCAAGGCCTACATGATCGCCTTCCTGCTGCTCGAAACGCTGATGATCGGCGTGTTCTGCGCGCTCGACATCGTGCTGTTCTACGTCTTCTTCGAAGCCGGCCTGATCCCGATGTTCATCATCATCGGCGTCTGGGGCGGCAAGCGCCGCGTCTATGCCTCCTTCAAGTTCTTCCTCTACACGCTCGCCGGCTCGGTGCTGATGCTGCTCGCCATCATGGCGATGTTCTACCAGTCCGGCACGACCGATATCCCGACGCTGTTGACGCACAATTTCCCCGCCAACATGCAGACATGGCTGTGGCTCGCCTTCTTCGCCTCCTTCGCGGTGAAGATGCCGATGTGGCCGGTGCATACCTGGCTGCCGGATGCGCATGTCGAGGCGCCGACAGCCGGTTCGGTGATCCTGGCCGCCATTCTGTTGAAGATGGGCGGATACGGCTTCCTGCGGTTCTCCTTGCCGATGTTCCCGCTGGCCTCCGAGATGTTCGCGCCGCTGGTCTTCGCACTTTCGGTCGTCGCCATCATCTACACCTCGCTGGTGGCGCTGATGCAGGAGGACATGAAGAAGCTGATCGCCTATTCGTCGGTCGCCCATATGGGCTTCGTGACCATGGGCATCTTCGCCATGAACCAGGAAGGCGTGCAGGGCGCGATCTTCCAGATGCTCAGCCACGGCCTGGTCTCGGGCGCGCTGTTCCTGTGCGTCGGCGTCATCTATGACCGCATGCACACGCGTGAGATCGCCGCCTATGGCGGCCTAGTCAACAACATGCCAAAATACGCCACCGTGTTCCTGATCTTCACCATGGCCAATGTCGGCCTGCCGGGTACGTCAGGCTTCGTCGGCGAGTTCCTGACCATGCTCGGCGTGTTCCGGGTCAATACCTGGGTGGCGTTCTTCGCTGCCACCGGCGTCATCCTGTCGGCCGCCTACGCGCTTTGGCTCTACCGCCGGGTGATCTTCGGCGCGCTGACCAAGGACAGCCTCAAGGGCCTGCTCGACCTGTCGACACGCGAGAAGGCGATCATCTATCCGCTGGTTGTGCTGGTCATCTTCTTCGGCGTCTATCCCGCTCCCGTCTTCGACGCGACGGCCCAGTCGGTCAAGTCGCTCGTCACCAATGTCACCGCATCCATCGGCGCCGCGCAGACCGCGGCGGCGAACTGACCCAGGGGTTTTGCGAACCATGACGCCGGACCTTCTCTCCAGCCTGTCGCTCTCGACGCCCGAGCTGATCCTTGCCATCGGCGCGCTCGCGCTGCTGATGGTCGGGGCCTATTCGCGCGCCAACACCGCCAACACCGTGACCGGCCTTGCCGTTGCCGTGCTGGTGATATCGGGCGCCTGGCTGATCTTCTCCACCGGGCAGGGCAGCGCCTACGGCAATGCCTTCATCCAGGATTCCTTTGCCCGCTTCATGAAGCTGCTGGCGCTGGTGGGCTCGGCGGTGACGCTGATCATGTCGATGCGCTTCGCCAGGGCGGAGCGGTTCGACAAGTTCGAATATCCGGTGCTGATCCTTCTGTGCACGCTCGGCATGATGCTGATGATCTCCGCCAACAGCATGATCGGGCTCTATCTCGGCCTCGAGCTTCAGTCGCTGGCGATCTATGTCTTGTGCGCGATCAACCGCGAGAACCTGCGCTCGACCGAGGCGGGCCTGAAGTACTTCGTCCTCGGCGCGCTATCATCGGGCATGCTGCTCTATGGCATCAGCCTGGTCTATGGCTATACCGGCAACACCGGGTTCCAGGAGATCGCGACGGCGCTGGGCGGCGGAGAGCGCCAGCTTGGCCTCGTCTTCGGCCTGGTCTTCGTGCTGGCCGGCCTCGCCTTCAAGATCTCGGCGGTGCCGTTCCACATGTGGACGCCCGACGTCTATGAGGGTGCGCCGACACCGGTGACGGCTTTCCTGGCGGCGGCACCCAAAATGGCGGCTATGGCGCTGATCGTGCGCGTCACCATGGGCGCGTTCAAGCCGATCGCTTCCGACTGGCAGCAGATCATCGTCTTCATCTCGATCGCGTCGATGGCGCTCGGCTCTTTCGCGGCGATCGGCCAGACTAATATCAAGCGCCTGATGGCCTATTCCTCGATCGGCCATATGGGCTACGCGCTGGTTGGCCTTGCCGCCAACAGCCAGGCCGGCGTGCGCGGCGTCGCCATCTACATGCTGATCTATCTGGTGATGACGCTCGGCACCTTCGCCTTCATCCTCGCCATGCGGCGCAAGGAAGGCAATGTCGAGCAGATCAGCGACCTGGCAGGCCTGTCCTCGACCAACCCGATCATGGCGACGATCCTGACCATCCTGATGTTCTCGCTGGCCGGCATCCCGCCGCTTGCCGGCTTCTGGGGGAAGTGGTACGTCTTTCTCGCCGCCATCAATGCCAACCTCTACGCGCTGGCGATCATCGGCGTGCTGGCCTCGGTAGTGGGCGCCTATTATTACCTGCGCATCATCAAGATCATGTGGTTCGACGAACCGGTCGGCGGCTTCGTGCCGATGGCCAGTGAATTGCGCCTCGTACTCGGTGTCTCCGGCGCTTTCGTGCTGTTCTATGTGCTGATCGGCGGTCCGATCGGCACCTATGCCGAAGCCGCCGCCAAGACATTCTTCTGACGGGATGGCATTTCGGCTGGCTCCAACCTCGGCGTCGGAAGGATTCCGGCTGGAGGCGCATGACAGCGTCGGCTCCACCAATGCGCTGGCGCTGGATCACGCCCGGGCCGGCGACCCCGGCAGATTGTGGGTCGTTTCCAAGAAACAGGAAAGCGGGCGCGGGCGGCGCGGCCGCGTCTGGGCGACACCCGAGGGAAATCTGGCGGCGACGCTGCTCGTCCTCACCGGGGGCGAGCTTCGACTCGCCGCGACGCTCGGTTTCGTCGCCGGCCTGGCGCTGGCCGATGCGCTCGATGCCGTGGTGCCGGGGGGCCGGATCGCCATCGGCCTCGACGGCGGCAATGAAGGCAAGAACCGTTTCGAGCTGAAATGGCCGAACGACGTGCTCGCCTCCGGCGCCAAGCTTGCCGGCATTCTGCTGGAATCGGCCATGCTGGACGGCGGCCGTTTCGCGGTGGCGGTCGGCATCGGCGTCAATGTTGTGGCATACCCTGAGGATTTGCCGTATCCCGCGACGTCGCTTCACGCATTGGGTGCGGCATGCGATGCCGAAACGCTGTTCCTGGCGCTGTCGGATGCCTGGAGCGAGAATGCCCGCCTGTGGGACGACGGGCGGGGACTTGCCGCCGTCAGGCGGCGCTGGCTGGCACGCGCGGCAGGGCTTGGCGGCGAGGTTGCTGTCAGAATTGACGGTAATGTGGTGCGCGGGGTGTTCGAGACCATTGACGAGGACTGCCGTTTCGTGATCCGCGACGATGAGGGCTCGGTTTTGACGATCGCCGCCGGCGATGTGCATTTCGGCGCGGTCGCATCCGCCCGGGTATAGTTTTGTTTTTGCGCAATTCCAGACGGAAAACCGTTACAGACTTTTCCCGGAATTGCTTCAATGGCTTGGCCTGAGGGCCAGGAAGGAAAAAATCATGGCGAAAGCGGAAAACGCCGAACTCGTCTTCGTGCCGCTGGGCGGCGTCGGCGAGATCGGTATGAACTTCGCTCTCTACGGCTATGGTCCGCCGAGCGCGCGCGAATGGATCGTCATCGACGTCGGCGTCACCTTTCCCGACGCGGCGCATCCGGGCGTCGACCTGATCCTGCCCGACACGCGCTTCATCGAAGAGAACATCGCCAATTTGCGCGGTATCGTGATCACCCACGCGCATGAGGACCACTATGGCGCGCTGCTGGATATCTGGCCGAGGCTCAAGGCGCCGGTGTGGATGACGCCGTTCAGCGCCGGGCTGCTGGAAGCCAAGCGCCAGGGCGAGCAGGGCGCGCCGAAGATCCCGCTGACCATCTACCGCGCGGGCGAAAAATTCACTGTCGGTCCGTTCGAAATCGAGGCGATCCCGGTCGCGCATTCGATTCCCGAACCGATGTCGCTGGCCATCACCTCGCCGGCAGGCACCGTCATCCACACCGGCGACTGGAAGATCGACCCGGCGCCGACGATCGGACCCAAGACCGACGAAGCACGGTTCCGCGCCTATGGCGACAAGGGCGTGCTGGCGCTGGTCTGCGATTCGACCAATGCTATGCGCGAAGGCGAATCGCCATCGGAAGTCGCGGTCGGCGAGGGGCTGAAAGGGGTTATCCAGGCCGCCAAGGGCCGCGTCGCCGTCACCACCTTCTCGTCCAATGTCGGCCGTATCGTTTCCATCGCCAAGGCGGCGCGCGATGCCGGCCGTCAGTGCCTGGTGCTCGGCCGGTCGCTGAAGCGCGTCATCGATGTCGCCGGCGAACTCGGCTACATGGACGGTCTGCCTGAGTTCATCGCCGAGGAGGATTTCGGCTTCATTCCGCGCGAAAACCTGGTCGTCATCTGCACCGGCAGCCAGGGCGAGCCGCTGGCGGCGCTTGCCAAGCTCTCGCGCGACGAGATGAAGTCGGTGTCGCTGACGGCCGGCGACACGGTGGTGTTTTCCTCGCGCACCATTCCCGGCAACGAGAAGGCGATCCTCGAAATTAAGAACCGCCTCGTCGATCTCGGCATCAAGATCATCGAGGACGGCGATGCGCTGGTTCATGTCTCCGGCCATCCGCGGCGCAGCGAATTGCGCAAGATGTATGAATGGGTACGGCCGCAGATCGGCGTTCCAGTGCATGGCGAGGCCGCGCATCTGGTGGCGCAGGGCTCGCTGATGTCGACGTCGGGCATCGGCCAGGTGGCGCAGGTGCGCGACGGCGACATGCTGCGGCTTGCTCCCGGCCCTGCCACGATCATCGACCAGGTGCCGTTCGGCCGCATCTACAAGGACGGCAGGTTGATCGGCACCGACCAGGCGATGGGCATTCGCGACCGTCGCAAACTGTCCTTTGCCGGCCATGTCGCGGTCAATGTGGTGCTGGACGAGAAGTATGAGCTCGCCGGCGATCCCGATCTGGTCGCAATCGGCGTCGCCGAGGCCGACGCCAGAGGCGAGACGCTGGAGGACCTGATGATCGATGCGGCAATCGGCGCGGTGGACTCCATCCCCCGTCAGCGCCGAAAAGACCTCGACCTGGTGCAGGAGGCGGTACGCCGTGCCGTACGTGGCGCCGCCAACGAAGCCTGGGGCAAGAAACCGCTGGTGACTGTATTTGTCACGCGGTGACGAATAGGGAATAGGGGAATAAGGCAGTAGGGGAGTAGGGGAGAATGAGCCGTTGCTTTTCTTCTGTCTTGTTTCCCTACTCCCTTACTCCCCTAAAGCGGAGCGCTCTATGCTTGGACGCCTGAACCATGTCGCGCTTGCGGTGCCGGATCTGGCTGCGGCTGTCGCTTGCTATCGCGACACGCTAGGCGCCGAAGTGAGCGAACCACAGGCGCTGCCCGGGCATGGCGTCACCGTGGTGTTCGTCAATGTCGGCAACACCAAGATCGAGTTGCTGGAGCCGCTCGGCGAGGGTTCGCCGATCGCGGCTTTCCTCGAGAAGAACCCGTCGGGCGGCATGCACCATCTCTGCTATGAGGTCGACGATATCCTTACCGCGCGGGACCGGCTCCAGGCGGCCGGCGCCCGGGTTCTGGGCGACGGCAAGCCGAAGACCGGCGCGCATGGCAAGCCTGTGCTGTTCCTGCATCCGAAGGATTTCTTCGGCACGCTGATCGAACTGGAGCAACCATGAGCTGGGTTTCGTTCACCGCACTGTTTTTCGCGACCTGGTGGGTGGTGCTGTTTGCCGTTCTGCCGTTCAGCGTCAGGACGCAGGATGACGATCGTGACGTGACGCTGGGCACGGTGCCTAGCGCGCCGCGCGGACCACATATGCTGCGTGCGGTGATCCGCACCACCGTCGCCACGGCGGTGCTCATGGGCATTTTCTACGGCCTGACGCACGGGCTGGGATATAGCCTCAACGACATCCCGCACATCGTGCCGGAATTCGGCCAGGCCACGGCAAAATAGCAGCATTCAAACCGGCTCTTGCGCTTCGGGCGAGGTCATGCCGCCATTCGGCGCCGGCTCATCTGTTCAGGCTTCAAAAATCATGACGCAGGGTAAGGTGGTTTGGCAACGCATTGCGCTAAGCAGGTGATTGCACAAAAAAAATGCAAGGCACAAGGCCTTGCAATTTAAACGCGTCCGATCTGTTTCCGGTTTCCGGCGGCAGCGAGTAACCGCGCCTAGATCGCATCCTCCCAAGACTTTGACCGCGTAGGAGAACAGATTTTTCTCTGCTCTCTCGGTTATCGGGGCACATTAGCCCAACGGAAATGAAAATGTCACGAAGAATTTTGCCTTGAAACGGGCATTCTCGTGCTGCACTGCACAATAGTACGGCAGGCTTTGCTTGGGAAACCACCAGCCGGGCGTTTTATGCAACCGTGGCTCCTTCGATCGTCCAGCATTCGCGGCGCGCGCGAGGGGTGCTCAAAACGTTTTCATTCCGCGCGCCACGCCGTTCGTAAGCTGAATTTCCGATTTCCGGGTCGATGCGTCCGGGTTCCCATTGCGCCATGAAATGGCTATGAAGCCGGGGCAAGCAAGCCTGCGTCGCACCGATTCTGGCGCGGCCTCCTCATTCACGGACCAGTCCATGCGTTTGTCGCGCTATTTCCTGCCCATCCTCAAAGAGAATCCGCGCGAGGCGGAGATCGTCTCGCATCGGCTGATGCTGCGCGCCGGCATGATCCGCCAGCAGGGGCAGGGCAGTTTTTCCTGGCTGCCGCTGGGCAAACGGGTCCTGGACAAGGTCTGCCAGATCATCCGCGAGGAACAGAACCGCGCCGGCGCGCTGGAAATCCTGATGCCGACCATCCAGTCGGCCGACCTTTGGCGCGAAAGCGGCCGCTATAACGACTACGGCAAGGAGATGTTGCGCATCAAGGACCGCCAGGACCGCGACATGCTTTACGGCCCGACCAACGAGGAAATGGTCACCGAGATCTTCCGCGCCTATGTAAAGTCCTACAAGGACTTGCCGCTCAACCTCTACCACATCCAGTGGAAGTTCCGCGACGAGGTGCGGCCGCGCTTCGGCGTCATGCGCAGCCGGGAATTCCTGATGAAGGATGCCTACTCCTTCGATCTCGACTTCGAAGGCGCGAGAGCCGCCTACAACAGGATGTTCGTGTCCTATCTCCGGACCTTCACCCGCATGGGCCTACAGGCGATCCCGATGCGGGCCGACACCGGTCCGATCGGCGGCGATCTCAGCCATGAATTCATCATCCTGGCCGACACCGGCGAGAGCCAGGTGTTCTGCCATCGCGATTATCTGTCGCTCGGCGTGCCCGGAGCCAACACCGATTTCTCCAACGACGCCGAGATATC
Source organism: Mesorhizobium sp. B2-3-7 (assembly GCF_006442695.1). NCBI lineage: Bacteria > Pseudomonadati > Pseudomonadota > Alphaproteobacteria > Hyphomicrobiales > Phyllobacteriaceae > Mesorhizobium > Mesorhizobium sp. B2-3-7. The sequence continues at coordinate 279,554 of NZ_VFVV01000006.1, forward strand.
AGGCATCGTCAAGACCTGGACGACGCCTTACGCCGCGACCGACGAAATGCATGACGAAGCGGCCTGGGCTGAGGTTCCCGACAGCGACAAGGTTTCGGCGCGCGGCATCGAAGTCGGCCATATCTTCCATTTCGGCGAGAAATACTCCAAGCCGATGGGCGCCAAGGTGACCGGGCCTGACGGCAAGGATCATTTCGCTTCCGGCGGTTCCTATGGCATCGGCCCGTCGCGACTGGTTGCGGCGATCATCGAAGCCAGCCATGACGAGAACGGCATCATCTGGCCGGAAGCGGTGGCGCCGTTCGACATCGGCCTGATCAACATGAAAGCCGGCGATGCCGATTGCGACCGCGTCTGCGATGAGCTCAACGCAGCTTTCACTGCCGCCGGCAAGGATGTGCTCTATGACGACACCGACCAGCGGCCGGGCGGCAAGTTCGCCACCGCCGACCTGATCGGCTTGCCCTGGCAGGTGATCGTCGGACCGCGCGGCGTGGCCGCCGGCGAGGTCGAGATCAAGAACCGCAAGACCGGCGAGCGCGTGACGCTGCCGATCGCCGATGCTAAAAAACGCTTCGGTGCCGCCGCATGAGCGAGGCGGCGGCAGCGAGACCGGCAGGCGCCGGACCGTTTTCCATCTTCGAACGCACGGTGGCGTGGCGCTATCTGCGCTCGCGACGCAAGGAGACGGTGATCTCGGTCATCGCCTCGATCTCCTTCCTCGGCATCATGCTGGGGGTGGCGACGCTGATCGTGGTGATGGCCGTCATGAACGGGTTCAGGGCCGAGCTGCTCACCCGCATTCTCGGCGTAAACGGCCATCTGATCGTGCAGCCGCTGGATTCGCCGCTTGAGGACTATGCGCAGGTCGCCGGCCGCATCAACGGCGTGGCCGGCGTCAAATACGCCATTCCGCTGATCGACGGCCAAGTGCTGGCGCAAGGCAATGTCGGCGGCGGCTCCGGCGCGCTGGTGCGCGGTATCAGGGGCGAGGACCTGGGCAAGATCGCCATCGTCGCCAGCAACATCAAGCAGGGCTCGATCGCCGATTTCGACACGGGCGAGGGCGTCGCCATCGGCAAGCGCATGGCGGAGAATCTCGGCCTGGCGCTCGGCGACACGATCACGCTCATCTCGCCGGACGGCGACGTGACGCCGCTCGGCACGACGCCGCGCATGAAGGGCTACAAGATCGCGGCGATCTTCGAAGTCGGCATGTCGGAATATGACGCCTCCATCGTCTACATGCCGTTCTCGGAAGCGCAGCTTTATTTCAACATGGACGGACGGGCGCAGACGATCGAGATCTATGTCGACAATCCCGATGATGTCGACGCGCTGAAGCCGAAGGTGGAAGAAGCGGCGCAGCGACCCATCGACCTCGTCGACTGGCGGCAACGCAACGAGACCTTCTTTTCCGCCCTGCAGGTGGAGCGCAACGTCATGTTCATGATCCTGACGCTGATCGTGCTGGTGGCGGCGCTCAACATCATCTCCGGGTTGGTCATGCTGGTGAAGGACAAGGGGCACGACATCGCCATCCTGCGCACCATGGGCGCCTCGCGCGGCGCCATCCTGCGCATATTCCTGATGACGGGCGCGGCGATCGGCGTCACCGGCACCATCGCCGGCGTGCTGCTCGGCGTGATCATCTGCCTCAACATCGAATCGATCCGCGAGTTCTTTTCCTGGATGACGGGCAAGGTGCTGTTCAATCCAGAGCTCTATTTCCTCAGCCAGTTGCCGGCAAAGATGGATCCGCGCGAGACGACCTATGTCGTCATCATGGCGCTCGGCCTGTCCTTCCTGGCGACATTGTTCCCGGCCTGGCGGGCGGCTCGGCTCGATCCGGTCGAAGCATTGAGGTACGAGTGATGGCGCAGGCCATTATCGAGCTGAAGAGCGTCGAGCGGCACTATGTCCAGGGGCCGCGCAAGCTCACCATCCTCAACGGCGCCGACTTCTCGCTGCGGCGCGGCGAGATGGTGGCGCTGGTGGCGCCGTCCGGTACCGGCAAATCGACGCTGCTGCACACGGCCGGCCTTCTGGAGCGCCCGGATGCCGGCGACGTGATCCTGGCCGGACGCGCCTGCGGCCGGCTTTCCGACGACGAGCGCACGTCGATCCGCCGCAACGATGTCGGCTTCGTCTACCAGTTCCACCATCTGCTACCGGAGTTTTCGGCGCTGGAAAACATCATGATGCCGCAGCTCATCAAAGGGCTGCCGCGCAAGGAGGCGGCCGAGCGCGCGGCGCAGCTGCTCGACTACATGCAGATCGGCAAGCGTGCATCGCACCGGCCGTCCGAACTGTCGGGCGGCGAGCAGCAGCGCGTGGCAATCGCGCGTGCGGTCGCCAATGCGCCGCTGGTGCTGCTGGCGGACGAGCCCACCGGGAATCTCGACCCGGTCACTGCCTCCTATGTGTTCGAGGCGCTGGAGGCATTGGTGCGGCAATCCGGCCTCGCGGCGCTGATCGCCACCCACAATCACCAGCTGGCAGCGCGCATGGACCGGCGGGTCACCCTGGCCGAGGGCAAGGTGGTGCCGCTCTAAGGGGTACCTCGATGTCCGCTGCGAGATTGGGTTCAACCTTAACAACGTCCAGCGAGATTTCCGCGGGTTTAGTTTGCCTTCGGGGATACTGATCCCTCCGGGAGTCCTCTGGATCAGAACCGCCAGTGAGCCTTCAGTGCGATCAGGGCGGAAGAGATCGCGGTCATCACCAGGATGAGCAGCCAGGGTCACAAAGTTGCGCGAGAGGCGCCACCGGCGGCCTTGCCTCATGCGCTTTCGCCAGCGATCAGCTTGATTGGCGCCTTGGTGTTGCCTCACGTCCATCACTCGGCAGTCGTAGCTTACCCACTATTGTCTCTACTGAGATTGAGGGCAGCAGGCGCTCATCCCATATGCTAACTGACGATAGCGTCGCCGACATCTTCCTGACCTGTTGATAGGTCCCGCGCCGTCAACCTTTTCTTAACCCTGCCGGTTTGATCGCTCGAAAATTCCGGCAGCGGACGGATTCCGCTCGTTGACTTTGAAACAAAATTAGAACAAATTGCGAACATATCAACAACAGGAGAGAGTTATGACCGATCTGGTTCAGGATGTCATCTCGCTGGTTTGCATGAGCACCTTTCTCATTTCCATGGCGATCTGGATCGGAGCCATGTGAGATGGCGGTGTCTGCCGTCGCTGTTCCGGCGGACGAAAGTCCGCCTTGCCGTTAAGCCTTTCTTGCCGCCATGGCGCTAGGGTATCGCTCCTGAAAGCAGGAGCGCCGCGTGTCGCCCATCGTCACCGCCTTCCTCGTGGCCAGCAATCTCGGGCTGATCTTTCTCCTGATGAGCGTGCCGCTTGGTTTGCGCACAATCAGGCTCAGCCGCACGGTCGCGGCCGACCGGCAGCGTCTGTGGCAGGCGCTGTGGCCGCTCGGGAGCAATGCCGGCTGGTCCGGCGAAATCCTCTCGGCAGAGATGCTGGGCGAGGGAGTGGTCCGCACCAGAATGTCCTGGGAGGGCCGGGACGGCCTGCCGATCGAACGCAAGGCCTTGCTCGAGAATGTCGTGCACGGCAGGTGCTTTTCGATGCGCGTCATCGAGGACACGGCGCTCGATCCGTCTTTCTGGGCGCATTATCGGGAAACCGCGCAGTTGGTCTCGATTGGCGAGGCCACCCGGGTGACGCTCGCCCAGACCGACCGTTACCGCGGCCTGGCCTTCCTGGCGTTCCGCTATTTCGCCATGCGCCGCGAACTCGCCAAGCTGGATGGCTGGGCCAGGACAGGGCGGTATCGCAAGGGCGGCTGGTTCGAACATCCGCTGAGCCAGCTCGGCTTCGCCGCTCTCTCGGCATTCATCCTGTGGCCGTTCTTCGGGCTTCACCGCGGCGGGCTTGCTCTGGCCGCGATCCTGACTTCCGTTGTCGCCCTGCACGAGCTCGGCCACATGGCGGCATTCCGCCTGATGGGCCATCGCAGGGCGCGCATGATCTTCATCCCGCTGCTCGGCGGCCTCGCCATTGGCGGCCGGCCCTATGACAGCCGTTTCGAAGTTGCGTTCGTGGCGCTGATGGGCGCTGGGTTCTCTGCTTTCCTGGTGCCGTTGGCGATGATGGGCAGCACGTTTGCAAGCGCGGAAGGGCACTGGCTTGCCGCGACATTGCTGGCGACACTGGCGGGCTGTGCTGCCCTGTTCAACATCGCCAATCTGGTGCCGGTGTGGAAATTCGATGGCGGCCAGGTGCTGCGCCAGATCTGCCCGGGGCCGGTCGCGCTGGCGCTGGCCTCCTTCTTCCTGCTCTCGGCGTTCCTGGCGCTTGGCTGGCGGGCCGGCTTTTCCATCGGCTTTCTGCTCGTGGCCGGCGCGGTCTTTGCAATCCTCAGCCTTCTGACAGCGGGCAGCGGGGTGAAGCCGCGCCACGAACTGAAGCCGATCCGCACGGCCGACCGTTTCGTCATCGCGGGCGCGCTGCTGGCGGTGTTCCTCATCCACGGTTATGGAGTGCTCTGGGCGTCGGCACGGCTGATCTGAGCTGTCCGGGAAGCGTTCAGCCGGCCTCGCGGGCTGTTTCCACGGGCAAGGCCGTGGCTGGGCCGAAGACATCCTCGAACGCTGATTTCAGCGCCAGGTCGAGATCGGCCATCGTCACCGGCAGCCCGAGATCGACGAGGCTGGTGACGCCGTGGTCCTGCACGCCGCACGGCACGATACCGCTGAAATGGCCGAGGTCCGGCTCGACATTGATGGCGATACCGTGAAAACTCACCCAGCGCCTGAGCCGAATGCCTATTGCCGCGATCTTGTCCTCGGCGGCAGAGCCGTCCGGCAGGGCAGGGCGATCGGGCCGTACCACCCAGACGCCGACGCGATCCTCACGGCGCTCGCCATTGACGTTGAAGGCGGCGAGCGTGCCGATGATCCATTGTTCGAGGGCGGCGACGAAGGCGCGCACATCCTCCCGGCGGCGTTTCAGGTCGAGCATGACGTAGGCGACGCGCTGGCCCGGCCCATGATAGGTGTATTCGCCGCCGCGGCCGGCCGAAAACACCGGGAACCGGTTGGCGTCGATCAGGTCCTCGCTGCGCGCACTCGTGCCGGCGGTATAGAGCGGCGGATGTTCGACCAGCCAGACCATCTCGCCGGCGGCCCCGCTGCGGATCGCTTCGGCGCGCGCCTCCATGAAGGCAAGCGCCTCGGGGTAGGCGGTGAGGCCGGGCTCGATCGCCCATTCGACGGGCGCCGAACCGGGCAAAGGCAGGAACGACGTGGCGATCTGGCTGCGTTCTGGCATGGGATGTCTCTTGTTGTACTCCATATGGCGATATCGGGCCGAAACGTCCAGTTCGCGGTGCATTTTGGCGCTTTGATCCGTTATGGCAATTCCCAGCGATTAAATGCTCGGGGCGCACTTGTTTCGCCGGAAACGATTTGCTACACGCCGCGAGCCGGTCGGTTCCGGCTCCTACCACGTGCGGTCGTGGCGGAATTGGTAGACGCGCAGCGTTGAGGTCGCTGTGGGGCAACCCGTGGAAGTTCGAGTCTTCTCGACCGCACCATTCTCTCTCCCCAGAATCTGATTTGTAGCGGCACCTCCAGCCCTACGGACACCGCGCATTTCGTTTGATATTCCCGCGCGTTACGCCAGTTTCTTTTTGAGCGTCGGATTTTCCCGAAACCGGTTTCCACTTTCGGGTCCGATGTTCTAGACCTGAGATGCACCTTTTCCAGGATTGCAATGGCGGGAGGCGCTGGTGGAAGGCCAGGACGAACGGACGACCGGCGCTGGGGTCGCTGACGAACACCGCGCCGACATCTACGGTGAGGACGGCGCTGTCCTTTCGTCCTTTCTCGCCCAGATCGGCGCGGCGATCGCCGACCGCGATACGCTCACGCTCAAGCGTGAGGTCGACGACCTGCACCAGTCGGAAATGGGCGACCTGATCGAGGCGCTGCATCCCGACCAGCGGCGCGCCCTTGTCGAGCTTTTGGGGGCCGACTTCGATTTTTCCGCGCTGACCGAGGTTGACGAGGCGATCCGCATGGACATCGTCGACAATCTGCCCAACGCGCAGATTGCCCAGGCGGTGCAGGAACTCGATTCCGACGACGCGGTCTACATCCTCGAGGATCTCGAACCGGAGGACCAGGACGAGATCCTGTCGCAGCTGCCGTTTACCGAGCGCATCAGGCTACGTCGCTCGCTCGACTACCCCGAGGAGACCGCCGGGCGGCGCATGCAGACGGAGTTCGTCGCGGTGCCGCCGTTCTGGACGGTCGGCCAGACCATCGACTACATGCGCGAGGACAAGAACCTTCCCGACCGCTTCAGCCAGATCTTCGTCATCGACCCGAGCTTCAAGCTGCTTGGCGCCATAGACCTCGACCAGATCCTGCGCACCAAGCGCTCGGTCAAGGTCGAGGAGGTCATGCATGAGACGCGGCACGCCATTCCGGCCACGATGGACCAGGAAGAGGCCGCGCGGGAGTTCGAGCAATATGACCTTTTGTCGGCCGCCGTCGTCGACGAGAACGAGCGGCTGGTCGGCGTGCTGACCATCGACGACGTCGTCGACGTCATCCAGCAGGAAGCCGAGGAAGATCTCCTGCGCATGGGCGGCGTCGGCGACGAAGAGCTTTCCGACAGCATCTTTTCGACCTCGCGTTCGCGTGTGCCATGGCTGCTTGTCAATCTCCTGACCGCCTTCCTTGCGGCATCGGTGATCGGCCTGTTCGACCACACGATCGAGCGCATTGTGGCGCTCGCTGTGCTGATGCCGATCGTGGCCGGGATGGGCGGCAATGCCGGTTCGCAGACCATGACCGTCACCGTGCGGGCGCTGGCGACAAGGGATCTCGACATCTACAATGCCGGCCGCATCATTCGCCGCGAGATAGGCGTGGGCTTCATCAACGGCATCGTTTTCGCCATATTGATCGGCATCGTAGCCGCCGTCTGGTTCCGCGATGCCAATCTGGGCGGCATCATCGCCGCGGCCATGATCATCAACATGTTCGTTGCGGCCCTTGCCGGCATCCTGATCCCGCTGCTGCTCGACCGCTTCAAGATCGATCCCGCGGTCGCTTCGGCGGTGTTTGTCACCACGGTCACCGACGTCGTTGGTTTCTTCGCTTTTCTGGGCCTTGCCACGTGGTGGTTCGGCGTCCATTGATCCGGCTCAATTGACTTTTACGTAAATGCCGTGCGAGGCTCGGCGACAGGCAGACTGCGGCCGATTCCGGCAGGTCTGCCGCGGACGGAGAGCAGCAGTCGCCAATCTCCGGCTATGGGGCGAGAATGCGGGAATATTATTCGATCACCGAGCTGACGCGCGAATTCGACGTGTCGACGCGGACGCTGCGGTTCTACGAGGACGAGGGACTGGTGCAGCCGGTGCGGCGGGGCCGCACGCGGCTGTTTCGCCCATCCGACCGACACTTGATCCGGCAGATCATGCGCGGAAAACGGCTCGGGTTCTCGATCAACGAGATCCGCGAAATCATCCAGATGTACAAGGAACCGCCCGGCGAGGTCGGCCAGCTCAAGCTGATGATCAAGCGCATCGAGGAAAAGCGCGAGGATCTGAGGCAAAAGCGCCGCGACCTCGAGGAGACATTGGCCGAACTCGACCAGGCCGAGGAATCCTGCGTTGAGCGGCTGGTCGAGCTCGGGGTTAATACGTAGCGGCCTTCCAGGCAGGACAATCGCTTTAGAGTCGGCGCCGCCCCTCATCGCCCTGCCGGGCACTTCTCCCCGTATAGTGACGGGGAGAAGGGGGCTGACCGTGATCTCGGTCTCTTTCCTGCAACGCTGGTGGCTGGCGAAACCGCTGATGACAGCGCCCCTCTCCCCGTCACTATACGGGGAGAGGATGCCGGCAGGCAGGTGAGGGGCGGCGCCGACATCGACAAATTGTTGGTCTCCGCCACAAATCGGAAACCGTTATCTTCCCGATATGGCTCTGGCAGCCGGCGTTCAGATGCTCAAATCCAGCGCCGCACTCTTTTGGCATAGTCGCGGTATTTTTTGCCGAACTTTGCCGACAGCATCTTTTCTTCCTTTTCCACCGCGACCTTCTGCGTGACGAAGGCGGCGACGAAGGCGAGCGGCAGGAACCAGACGATCCCGGAGATGAAGGCAACGCCGATCAACAGCAGCGTGTTGGCGAGGTACATCGGATTGCGGGTGATGCCGAAAGGACCCGTGGTGACCAAATGGTCCGGCACGGCGTTGGGGTTGAGCGTGGTCTTGGCCCGCGTCATGGTGCGGATGGCGGTGAACCAGAGTGCGGCGACGCCGAACAGCGCCACCCAGCCGGCCGCGTAGAGGAGGTCGCCCAGGAGGTCGCCGATCCAGGGCAGGGGAAAAAGCAAGCCGAGCGCGATGCTGATGGCGATGGCGGCGATGTAGATCAGCGGCGGCCACGGTATCAGCCCAGGTTTGGGCGGGGTCTCGGTCATTCGACACCTTCCTCCGTCATCTTGCTGTCGGTCCGGGCCGTGCAGGTGCCGGCGAGATCCGCCAGATGCGCTCTCCATTCGGCGGTCTGGTCGTTCTTGTAGAGCCGATCAAGCGTTGCCTCGCCCTCCAGCGTGTCCAGCATGCACCCACAATAGCTCGAACAGAACTTGCTGTCGCGCTGCTGCTCGCACGAGATCTGGCAGGTCTTGAGAAAGTTCACCTGCGGGGTTTCGACCTTGGCCGGCATTGCTTGCGAGAACAACCAGACACTGCCGATCAGCAGCGGCTGGTGAATCAGGTAGAAGGCCAGGCTGTGCCGGCCGATGAAGCCCAGCGGGTTGGACCAGCGCCCGGGTGCCACATCTGCCAGGCGCGCCAAGGCGCCGAAGCCGGAGGCAAGCTTGGTCGCTCCGAGGCCCACAAGCACCGCACCGAACCACGGGAACAGCGGGACATAGTCGTTGGAGTGTGGGTTGACCGCGGAAAGCCCGACCCACCACAGCCAGGGGTGATCGAACGATTCCAGCCGAAAATAGAAGGGAATGGCGATGACCGCCGCGGCGATCGGCAGTGTGAGCAGCGCCGGCAGGCGCAGGAATGCCAGCCCGAGCAGGCTCGCCAGCGCGATCTGGTGCAGGATGCCGAAGAAGATCCACCCGTCCGGCGTGGCGATACGGGTGGCGACCGAAATGGCGATCGCCGCTCCGGCGACCATGGCGAAGCGTCTCCAGAAGCCGTTCCAGCGGATCTCTTTGCCATGGGCGAGATACAGGCTGACGCCGACCAGGAACAGGAAGGTCGAGGCGATGCAGCGAGCATAGAACTTCCACCAGCCGAAGGCGGTCAGGCCGGGATCGGTGTAGCCGAAGAATTCCAGGTCCCAGGTGAAATGGTAGCTCGCCATGGCGATCAGCGCGATGCCGCGCAGCATGTCGACGGCGACGATGCGCTTGGTCTTCGGCAACTCCGCGGCGGGCATGGTCGGCGTCTGGATGCTCATGGTCTCGCGATCTGATTCAGCCCCGCACGAGGACTATCACGGTTACGCCGGACAAAAGAAGGCCGTGAGCTTCGATACGGACGATCAGCCGGCGCTGCATCAGGCACCCCTTTAGGCCAGCACCGGAAAGCCTTTGACCGGCTTCGTTTTAACCGGGGCACGTCGGTTTCCTGTTACCGGTCGCGAAATGATGGCCGCAGATTTGGCTGGTGATTCTGCTTTGGGGAAGCAATGTCCACGCATGTGCGCCATCCGATCTGGCTACCGGCCCTCAAGGCCGCGGATGCCCGCACCTTCGCCTCGCTCTACGCGGTCGAATCCTTCGCTCGCGCCACGGTGTCGAGCGTCATCCCGATCCAGGCCTACGAGATCCTCCACAACGAGCAGATCGTCTCGATCCTCTACACCATCGTGGCGATGCTCGGCCTGTCCGTGACCTTGTTCATGCCGATGCTGATCCAGCGCTTCGCGCGGCGCTGGGTCTACACGGCGGGCGCCTGCCTGCTGGCGATCGGCTCGCTGTTCTTCGTCACGCATACGCTCGCAGGGCAATTGGCCGGCATGCTGTGCCGTGTCATGGGCGCCAGTGCGCTGTCGATCACGCTCAACCTCTACATCATGGACCACATCCGCAAGACCGATTTCATGCAGGCCGAATCGCTGCGCATGGCGTGGTCGATGTTTGCCTGGACGGGTGGGCCGACGCTCGGCATCTTTCTCTACACGCGCTTCGGCATCTATGCCGCGCATGGCGCGGTCGCCGTATTCGCCTTGGCCCTGCTGGCGTTGTTCTGGACCTACCGGCTCGGCGACAATCCCTCGATCCGGCCGGGCAAGACGCGCCCGGTCAACCCGCTGGCCAATATCGGCCGCTTCGTCGCGCAGCCGAGGCTGAGGCTGGCCTGGCTGATCGCCTTCGGCCGCTCCTGCTTCTGGACGACATTTTTCGTCTATGGCCCGCTGTTCATGGTCATCACCGGTGAGGGCGAACTTGCCGGCGGCATTCTGGTTTCGGCAGGCAACGCGCTTTTGTTCATGGCGATTTTCTGGGGCAAGGCCGGTAAGCGCTTCGGCGGCCGCAGGACCATGACTTTTGCCTATTTCGCCATGTCGGTGGTGCTGCTGGCGGCGGGTGCCGTCGGCGAAAGCGCGCCGCTCGTCACCGGCGCCTTCCTGCTGTGCGGCGCCTTCTTCACCATCGCGCTCGACGCGCTGGGCTCGACCGCCTTCATGCGCTCGGTCCGCTCTTATGAGCGGGCGCAGATGGCTGCGGTCTACCGCACTTATCTCGACTTTTCCGAACTGACGCCGCCGCTGGTCTACTCGGTGGTGCTGGCCTTTTTCGGACTGGGCTCGGTTTTCGTCACGCTCGGCCTGCTTGCGGCGGTCTGCGGTTATGTCACCTGGCGGTATCTGCCGAAGTCGCTGTGAAGCTTACGGCACAAGCGCAGCATGTCGTTCGCGTACCCAATCGTGGAAGCGGTGGAGGTCGTACTCCTCCGGCATCAGCACGCCGGCCTTATGGCGCATGGAGCGCAGCCCTTTCTGGTTGACCTCGCAGATCGCGGCATCCTCCTCCAGCACCTGGGTGCCGAATCCGACGATGTTGTCGATGTCGGTGGCGGCGAGCGCGTCGGGCGCGAACAGCCATTCGGCGGTCAATTCGGTCTGCTCGGGGCCAAGCGGCACCAGCCGTACGGACCTGACATAGTCGACGTGGCCGACGATGAACATCGAGGGCAGGCTGGTGGCGTAGGTCTGGCCGGCGGCGCGCTCGGCCGGCGTCAGGCCCGAAAAGACCGGCCCATGCGCCTGGCCGTCACGTGACCATGTTTCGGCACCCGCCCGCAGCCCGCCGGAAAATTCCGGCGCGTCATTGTCGGCATGGCGGGTCCATTCGGGGTCGTCATGCCGGCCCATCAGGCCGCGGCCGTACATCGGCACCAGCCGCGACAGGTCCTTGTGGACGCCGGGGCAATGCAGGCATTCGTTGAAGTTTTCCCAGAAGATCTTCCAGTTGCAGTTCATCACCTTGCGCAGCACATGGCCCGATACCAGCGATTCCAGCGGCCAGTTGCCGAGATCGCCGGAGGCCGGGTCGAAGGATGAGTGCGCCGAGCCGGCGGCATCTTCCGCGAGATTGACGAAGACGAAGCCGCGCCAGACCGACAGCGCGACGCGATAGAGCGGATGGTCCGCCTTGTCGAAACCTTCGGGCAGCGTTTTCGATGGCACGCGCACGAGCTCGCCGCGCAGCGAATAGGACCATGCGTGGTAGGGGCAGGTGATCAGCCGCGCCTTCAGCCGCCCCTCGCGTTCCTGGCAAAGCTGCGAGCCGCGATGCCGGCAGGTGTTGTGGAAGGCGCGCAGTTCGCCGGTATCGTCACGCAGCACGACGATCTCCTGGCTGCCGACACGGAAGGTGCGGAAAGCCAGCGGTTGGGCGAGATCAGCTTCACGGCAGACGAGCAGCCAGTTCCTGTACCAGATGGCGTCGAGGTCGCGCTGGTAGGCCGCCGCATCCCAATAGGCCGAGGACGGCAATGTCGGCTCGGCCCGGGTGAGGCCGTTATAGGGGGCGTGCTGGCTCTGGACGGGCTGCATGGCTGGCCTCCTGTGAGGATGGCAGCCGACACCCGGCCACGGAAATTGTCAATTGCAGCGGAGCAAGCGGCCGGACGGCGCTAAAGCGCTTGTCGCCGTCGGAATTTGGTTTGCCGGATGCGGCGATTTTCCCTATAGTCACCTTCGTCGTCGGTTCCGATTGGAGCCAAGAGGGAATGCGGTGCGGGCAGATTTGTTGCCCAATGCCGTGGCTGCCCCCGCAACTGTGTGCGGTAGTCCTCTCCATATGCCACTGAAGATTTTCTTCGGGAAGGTGGGGAAGGGCGCTGATCCGCGAGCCAGGAGACCTGCCGGCGACAGGAAACTGACTTCGATGCCCTCGGGTGGAGGGTGAAAGGACAAGACATGAATACCGCTTCCGTCTCCCTCGGCGCCTCCATCTCCTCGCAGTCGCGCCTCCTGCAGCTCGCGCTCGCGGCGCTGCTCGGCGTTTTCGTCGTAGGCTTTGTCGGTTTCTCGCATATCGACGCGGTCCACAATGCCGCGCACGACTATCGCCACTCGATGGCGTTTCCCTGCCACTGATAGGGATTTGACATCATGAACCTGTTTCGCAACGTCGTGTTCATCGCGGCGATCGCAGGGCTCGTGGCCGGTGTCGTTCTCGCCTGCATGCAGGCCTATGCCACCGTGCCGTTGATCCTGAAGGCGGAAGTCTACGAACAGGCCGGCGGCGGCCACCACCACGACCATACCGCACCGGCCCCGACCGACAACAACGCCATGAACTCTGCCGCCCCGGCGGGCAATGCCATGAGCTCCGCCGCGCCGGCAGCCGCTGAAGCTGTTCCGGCTGAAGAGGAAGGCTGGGCGCCGGCCGACGGCTTCGAGCGCTTCGCCTTCAGCGTGCTTGCCAACATCGTCACCGGCATCGGCTTCGCGCTGGTCCTGGTCGCGGTTTCGGAATTCGCCGGCGGCATCGGCAACTGGCGCCAGGGCGTGTTCTGGGGACTGGCCGGCTTTGCCGTGTTCACGCTGGCGCCGGGCCTCGGCCTGCCGCCGGAACTGCCGGCCATGCCTGCCGCCGAGCTTCTGCCACGCCAGATCTGGTGGACGGCGACGGTGGCGGCGACGGCGATCGGCCTTGCCCTGATCGCCTTCCGCAAATCACTGCCGCTGGCGATTCTGGGCGTGGTGTTGATCGTCGCGCCGCATATTGTCGGCGCGCCGCAGCCGGACAGTTTCGAGACGCCGATTCCGGAAGGCCTGCACCATCAGTTCGTGGTGGCGGTAACCGTAACCAACCTGGTGTTCTGGCTCGTGCTCGGCGCTGTCGTCGTCGTGGTGCGCGGACGCTTCACCGGCAGCGCGACGAGCCTGCGCGACAGCTTTGCCTGATCGCGGAAGACTGACCTTCATCATCGGCGGTGCGCGCTCCGGCAAGAGCGCGCACGCCGAAACGCTGATGACGGCCTTGCCTTCGCCATGGACCTACATCGCCACGGCGCAAGCCTATGACGACGAGATGCGGCAGCGCATCGCGTTGCACCGGTCGCGGCGCGGCGAGGGCTGGACGACCATCGATGCACCGCTTGGCCTTGTCGGTGCACTCGAGGCCCTACCGGAGGACCAGCCGGTCCTTGTCGACTGCCTGACGCTCTGGCTGACCAATCACATGCTGGCCGATCATGATGTAGAGGCCGAATGTCGGCGGCTGGCTGACATGCTGTCGCGGCCGCGCGGACCCTGGTTCGTGGTATCCAACGAGGTCGGGCAAGGCATCGTGCCCGACAATGCGCTGGGGCGCCGGTTCCGCGACGCCGCCGGCCGGCTCAACCAGCAGGTCGCGGCGATTGCCGAGACCGTGCTTTTGATGGTGGCGGGGCTGCCGCTCAAGGTGAAGTGACATGACCGACATCGACGAAAAGGACGAAGAGCGCCACCGCGCCAAGATGGCCAAGCGCAAGGCGGTCCAAGACGCCGAGGTGGCGAGCAAGACGGTCGAAAAGGGGCTGCTGATCGTCAACACCGGCCCGGGCAAAGGCAAGACCACGGCTGCCTTTGGCCTGGCGCTGCGGATGCTCGGCTACGGCAAGCGCGTCGGCGTCGTCCAGTTCATCAAGGGCAAATGGCATACGGGTGAGAAGGAGGCCTTCGCCGCCTTCGGCGACCGCGTCGTCTGGCACGCGATGGGCGAGGGGTTCACCTGGGAGACACAGGATCTGAAGCGCGACATCGCGGCGGCCGAGGCCGCCTGGGCCAAGGCGCTGGAGCTGATGGCCGATCCGTCGATCAGTCTCGTCGTGCTCGACGAACTCAACATCGCGCTGCGCTACGAGTATCTCGATCTGGACAAGGTGGTTGCCGCGCTGAAAGCGCGCCGCGAGGGCCTGCATGTCGTCGTCACCGGTCGCAACGCCAAGCCGGCGCTGGTCGAGGCGGCCGACCTGGTGACCGAGATGGGGCTGACCAAGCACCATTTCGCGGCGGGCGTGAAGGCGCAGCAGGGGGTGGAGTTTTGAGAGCTGTTGTCCCCTTTTGTGGATGAGCATTCAAGTCTGGTCGCCAAACGCTTCCAGCAGGGCTCACTTCCTTTCCCTCCGGAGGGGGGGAAAGGTGGCGCTGCGAAGCAGCGACGGATTGGGGGAAGGCGGTTATCGAACGCGCGGTCCGCAGACAGGCAGGCGCAACCCGGCGGGTGCGAGAAACGCGACTGCCGAGCTCGTCGACCCCCACTCCGTCTCGGCTCGCCGAGCCACCTCTCCCCCGATCGACGGGGGAGAGGAAAGGCGCGAACCTGTTGCAGCCCGGCTCCCTTCCTCCCCTTCGGGAGAGAACTCACGGGGGGGGTGAGATCATGCCAGAATGACGATCGCCGAAACCACGCCGAACAGCGCGATCAACAGGCAGTCGGCGACGCGGTAGAGTTTCAGCGCCCGCCTTATGTCGATGCTGTCGGCTTCGCGACGGCCGCCTTCGCCCATGAACGCGTCGTCGACAACGACGCCGCCATAGCTGCGCGGCCCGGCGAGCGCCAGGCCAAGTGCGCCGGCCATCGCCGCCTCCGGCCAGCCGGCATTGGGCGAGCGGTGTTTTTTCGCGTCGCGCCGCACCGCCTGCCATGCGGCTTTCGCGTCGGCGCCTTTCACCAGGAAAGCCGCCAACGTGATAAGCAACGCCGTCAGCCTCGACGCCGGCAGGTTGATCCAATCGTCGAAGCGTGCGGCTGCCATGCCGAACGCTTCGTGGCGCGGCGTGCGATGGCCGATCATCGAATCGGCGGTGTTGGCGGCCTTGTAGGCGGCGCCGCCGGCGAGGCCGCCGACGCCCGTCCAGAAGGCGGGGGCAACGATGCCGTCGGAAAAATTCTCGGCCAGGCTCTCGATCGCCGCGCGGCAGACGCCGGCCCTGTCGAGGGTTTCGGGATCGCGGCCGACGATGCGCGAGACGGCGGCGCGGCCCATGTCGAGGCCGCCCGAGTCGAGCGCATCGGCGACGGCCTCGACATGCTCATAAAGGCTCCGCTGCGACAGGAACGATGTTGCCAGAAGGGCGGTGATGAACAGTCCCAGGGGAACGAACCAGAGCAGGATCTGCACGCACAGGCCAATTAGCGCCGGCACCAGCACGATGACCAGAAGCGCCTGGACACCACGTTGGCGACGCAGTGCGTCGGGATCAGTGGCGCGGTTGAGCCTGCGATCGAGAAAGGATATCAGCCTGCCAAACCACGTCACGGGATGGCCGATGGCGCGAAACAGCCAGTCGGGGTAGCCCAGCGCGGATTCGATGGCCAATGACAGGAAAGCGATCAGGACTGACATGAAGCTTCTTGAAGGAGCGGTGGACCATGGTGGAAGTCTCGGCCGGGCAAGGGCGCTTTTCCCCAACGCCCCCCAGCCTTTCGTCGACCTCTCGACCGGAATCAATCCGCACTCCTACCCGCTTTTCGAGCTGCCCGCCACCTCGCTGTCGCGATTGCCGGAAGCGGGGCGGGCGCGTGAGCTGACGGCGATCGCAGCCAGTAGCTATGGTGCGCCCTCGCCAGCCAATGTCGTCGCTGCGCCCGGTACGCAGATCCTGCTGCCGCGCGTGGCATCGCTGGTCGCGCCGGGCAGGGCGCTCGTTCTAGGGCCGACCTATGCCGAACATGCCCGCGCGGCGGCGATCGCGGGGCACGAGGTGACCGAAGTCAGCGATTTCGCTGATCTGGCGAATGCCGACCTTGCCGTCGTGGTCAACCCGAACAACCCGGATGGGCGCATCGTCGAGCGCGACCGGCTGCTGGCGCTGGCCGCCGGTTTGCGCGCCAAGGGCGGGCTGCTGGTCGTCGACGAGGCGTTCATGGATGTCGGCCCGCGCGAACACAGCCTTGCCGGCGATGTCGGCCAGGGCGGCATCGTCGTGCTGCGTTCTTTCGGCAAGTTTTTTGGGCTGGCCGGCCTGCGGCTTGGATTCGCGCTTGCCGATGCGCCGACGGCCCAACGGCTGGAAACGCAATTCGGACCTTGGGCCGTCGCCGGCCCGGCGCTGGAATATGGCATTCGCGCACTTGCCGATATCGGCTGGCAGGACGCGATGCGCGCGTCGCTGGCGGAGGTATCGGCTCGGCTCGACGGGCTGTTCGGTCGTTTCGGCGTGCCTGCCGCGGGCGGCACCACATTGTTCCGCTATCTCAGGCTGTCGGATGCCGCCGGCTTGTTTTCTGTGCTTGGGGAACGCGGCATCCTGCTTCGCCATTTCACCGACCGCCCGCATGTCCTGCGGGCCGGCCTGCCGGGGAACGGGGAGGAGTGGCTGCGGCTTGAATCCGCCCTTGCCGAATGGGCGGCCCGGCGCGAGGATCGAGCGGAAGGTATCAAACCATGATCCATGTCTGCTCGCTGGCAAAGGTCGAGGAAACGGTGGCGAGGACCGGCGCCGAGCGGCTGCTGTCGCTGTTGGCCGCCGGCACCGATGTGCTCCGCCCGGCCTCGATCATGAGGGAAAACCATCTGCACCTGGTCATGCACGACATCGCGGCGGCGCAGGATGGCATGACCATGCCGGGCGAGGAGCATGTGCGCAATCTGCTCGATTTCGCGCGCCGCTGGGACCGCGCAAGGCCGATGGTCGTTCACTGTTATGCCGGCATCAGCCGCTCGACAGCCTCCGCCTATATCATCGCTGCCGCGCTGGCGCCGAAACGCGACGAGGCCGAGCTGGCCCGGACGTTGCGGAGGTTGTCGCCTTCGGCGACGCCCAATCCGCGGCTGATCGCGGTGGCCGACGCGCTGCTTGGTCGAGGCGGCCGCATGATCGCGGCAATCGAAGCGATCGGGCGCGGCGCCGATGCCTTTGAAGGCAACCCGTTCGAACTGAGGATCGACGGCTAGAGGCTACTTCAGCCAATCGGCGAGCTTCGCCTTGCGTACGTCCCTAAGCAGGCTGACGAAACCATCAGCCTGATGTTCCGCTGTCAGCCGACCTTTTTCAGCCGTGGCAATGCTGGCGTCGCCGACCACGCCGTTCGGGTTGAGATCGCTGGCGATCCAGGCGAAGGCGTGGGTGCCGGTATGCCGCAGCAGCGCGAATTCCTTCTCGGCCTTGGCGACATTGGACACGAAATTGTCGGCCCTGGCCATGTCGACGAGATCCGGCCGGAAATGCAGCATCAGCGAGGTCTCGACGTCGCCGCCATGGATGCCGTGGCGGTCCTCGAGTTCGGTGTACATGCCGGCCGGGCGGCCGAAGCGTTGCCAACTGGTCTTCACCGCCAGCATCTTTTCGCGCACCCGCAATTCGCGCGTGACGATGCCCATGATCTCCTCGTTGCCGCCATGCGAGTTGACGACGACCAGCTTGCGCACGCCTGCCCGCGCAATCGACACGCCAAGCTCGGTCCAGGCGTCCGCCAGCGTCGTTGCCGGCAAAGTAAGCGTGCCCGGCGCGTGAAGATGCTCGTTCGATTTGCCCACCGCCTGGACCGGAAGGATGCGGATGTCGAGATCGTCGGGCAGGCGGGCGATCACCGTGTCGAGCATGCCGTTCATGATCGAGGTGTCGGTCGAGACAGGCAGATGCGGTCCATGCTGCTCGATCGCCGCCACCGGCAGTACGGCGATCGTCGCTTCGGGATCGATCGAGGCATATTCGGTGGTCCGATAGTCACCCCACCACACACGTCTTTTTGCTACGGTCATGTCATGCCTCTTCGATGAACGGTGAGACCTAGCGCGAGATACACGGCGTGTCGATCACCCGGCCGCGATGGCCTCGACCTCGACCTTGAATTCAGGCCGGGCAAATCCGCTGACGATCATCAGGGTCGAGGCCGGCGCGGGGTTCGAAAAAAGCCGGTCGCGAACATCCATATAGGGTCTCAGATGCGCGCGGTCGGTGACATAGGCGTTGATGCGAACGATATCGCCGAGCCCCAGCCCCGCCTCGCCGAGGATCGCGGCGATGTTCTTGAAGCAAAGCTCGGCCTGGGCGCCGGCGTCTTCGGGGATCTGGTCGTCCGCCGTGATCGCGACCTGGCCTGAACACAACACCAGCCGCTTGCCCGGGGGCACTTCGACGCCGTGACTGTAGCGGGCAAAAGGCGGCTTGATCGACTTCGGGGTGAGGAACTTGAACATGGCAATCTCCTGGATACCGCCAGCCTAAGACTGGATTCATCACAGCTTCAAGATGGCGGTGCATGTCGCCGGTGCGATTGTGGACAGGCGTTTAAAAAATAGGCACGATGCCTCCGGTGCAGCACGACCTTTCCGGCGTTCGCAGATGGCTGTGGTGCAGGCGGGCGGGTCCCGGCGCGAGACGCCGGTGGCATGTGTCTTGCTTCTTGAATCTCTGGTGTCGAGCCTGGCGCGTGGCGCGCCGGAGCAAACAAAGGGTGGTGGTGTCGATGTACGGAAAACTGAAGATGTCGGTAGCGGCGGTGGCCGTGCTTGCAGCGAGCACGCTTGGTGCCGCGGCAAATGAAAAAGTCACCTTCGGCACCAACTGGCTGGCCGAGCCGGAACATGGCGGCTACTACCAGGCCGTGGCCGACGGCACCTATGCCGCCTGCGGCCTCGACGTCACCATCATGCAGGGTGGCCCGCAGGTCAGCGGCCGGCCGATGCTCCTGGCCGGCAAGATCGATTTCTACATGGGCGGCAACCTGCTGTCGGCCTTCGACGCCGTCCAGCAAGGCATTCCGATGCGCGTGGTGGCGGCGGACTTCCAGAAGGATCCGCAGGTCATCATGTCCCATCCCGGCGAGGGGCTGGACAAATGGGAGGACCTGAAGAACGCCGAGCAGTACATTCTGGGTGACGAGGGCGCGCAGACCTTCTTCCAGTGGATGATCATCGAGCTCGGCTTCGACGCGGCCAAGCGCGTGCCCTACACCTACAACACTGCTCCCTTCCTCGCCAACAAGAAGTCGATCCAGCAAGGCTATGTCACGTCCGAGCCGTTCGCGGTCAAAAAGGAAGGCGGCTTCGTGCCCAACCAGTTCCTGCTCGCCGACTATGGCTGGGACACCTATTCGACGACGATCGAGGTGATGCAGGACACCATCGACAAGAAGCCGGAGGTGGTCCAGTGCTTCGTCGATGGCTCGGCCAAGGGCTGGTACAAATATCTCTACGGCGACAACAAGGCCGCCAACGACATGATCAAGAAAGACAATCCTGACATGACGGATGAGCAGATCGCTTTCTCAATCGAGCAGATGAAGAAGTTCGGCCTAGCCGATTTCGGCGACACCGAGAAGCTCGGCATCGGCGCCATGAACGAGGCGCGGATCAAGAGTTTTTACGACAAGATGGTCAAGGCCAAGGTCACGCCCGCCGGCATCGACATCACGAAAGCCTACACGCTGGCCTTCGTCAACAAGGGCGTCGGGCTCGAGCTGAAGAAATAGGCCGTCCCAGCATGATGCGGGAACAGGTAGCGCAGGCGCCGGCGAACGGGTCCGACACGGCTCCGGCATTGTTGGCGCTGCGGGGCGTCGGCAAGGTCTTTTCCAATGGCGTGACGGCGCTCGCCGACGTCGACCTGACGATCCGGGAAGGGGATTTCCTCAGCCTGCTCGGGCCGTCCGGCTGCGGCAAGTCGACGGCGCTGCGGCTGATCGCTGGCCTGTCAACGCCGACCTCCGGCATGCTCGACTGGCGTGCGGGCGGTTCGCTCGACCGCTCGAACATCGGCTTCGTGTTCCAGGAGCCGACATTGCTGCCCTGGGCCAGCGTTTTCGACAATGTCTGGCTGCCGCTTAGGCTGAAGGGCGTCAGCCGCGCCAAGGCGGCACCGGTGGTGACCGAGATGCTGGCAAGGGTTCATCTCACCGGTTTCGAGAACGCGGTGCCGCGCGAACTGTCGGGCGGCATGAAGATGCGCGTCTCGATCGCACGGGCCCTGGTGACCAAACCGCGCGTGCTTTTGATGGATGAGCCGTTCGCGGCCCTCGACGAAATCACCCGCTTCAAGCTCAACAACGATCTGCTGGAGTTGTGGCAGGACGAGCGCTTCACCGTCGTCTTCGTCACGCATAGCGTCTTCGAAAGCGTGTTTTTGTCCAACAGGGTTGTCGTGATGGCGGCGCGGCCAGGCAGGATCTTCGACGAGCTTGCCATCGATGCGGCCTATCCGCGCGACGAGGCCTTTCGCACCTCCCCCGATTATGCGGCGCTGTGCCGGCAGACGTCCGACGTGCTGGCCAAGGCCATCAATTCAATTGCAGGCTCGCATCATGACGACCCTTGACGGTGCATTGAAACTCGACCCCGAGGAAGCACGCCGCGCGCGCCAGGAGCGGCTCGAGCGGATCGGCCGCTGGGTTCTGCCGCTGGCGATCATGATCCTGGCGATCTGGCTGTGGGACCGTATCTGCGTGTGGAATGAAATTCCGCAATACATCCTGCCGCGTCCCGGTGTGGTGCTGGCAACGCTCTACAACGACGCCGGCCTGCTGTTCTCCGCACTGCTGGTCACCTTGCGCATCACCTTCCTCAGTCTGCTCCTTGCCGTCATCGGCGGCGTCGGGCTGGCGGTGCTGTTCGCGCAGTCGAAATGGGTGGAGATGTCGTTCTTTCCCTTCGCCATCGTGCTGCAGGTGACGCCGATCGTGGCCATCTTCCCGCTGATCAACATCTATGTCGACAACCAGACGACCAAGCTTCTGCTCTGCGCCTGGATCGTCGCCTTCTTTCCGATCCTCTCCAACACCACCCTCGGCCTGAACTCGGTCGACCGCAATCTGCGCGACCTGTTCAAGCTCAACGGCGCAACGCGCTGGCAGCAATTGCGCTATCTCAGGCTGCCGGCGGCGATGCCGTATTTTCTCGGCGGGCTGAAGATCGCCGGCGGCCTGTCGCTGATCGGCGCGGTGGTGGCCGAGTTCGTCGCCGGCGCCACCGGCCAGTCTTCGGGCCTCGCCTCGCGCATCATCGAGGCCGGCTACCGGCTGAACGCGCCCAGGCTGTTCGCGGCGCTGTTCCTGATCTCGCTGACCGGCATCCTGATCTTCCTCGTGCTGTCGCTGATTTCGCATCTCATCTTACGGCGCTGGCACGAGAGCGCGCTGAAGCAGGAGCGGTAGCGCCTTGATTCCGAACACAGGTTCATACCGACTCGCCAACGCACGCGTTCATCGGTCCGTCACGCCTGGCCTTGCCGCGCCCTTCGACGGCGACGGTTTCGCACTTGCCGACATCGCGGTGGGCGACGGCAAGATTTCCAGCATTGCTGTTCCTGGCAAATCGAACGCACCTGCCGATGAGATCCACCTCGGCGGGCGCATAATCCTGCCGTGCTTCATCGATTGCCACACCCATATCGACAAGGGCCATATCTGGCCGCGAAAACCCAATCCTGACGGCACTTTCATCGGGGCGCTGAATGCCACAGGTGCCGACCGCACTGACCGCTGGAGTGCCGAGGACGTGGCGCGGCGCATGGATTTCTCGCTGCGCTGCGCCTACGCGCATGGCACCAAAGCACTGCGCACGCATCTGGACAGTGTCCCGCCGCAGGAGGAAATCTCCTGGCCGGTGTTCGAGACGATGCGCGAGAGGTGGCGCGGCCGCATCGAGTTGCAGGGCGCCTGCCTGATTGGCGTCGAGGGCGTGCGCGACAAGAATTGGTTCGACAGGCTGGCCAAAAGGGTGGCCGCCGCCAAGGGCGTGCTTGGCGTCGTCACCTACATGGTGCCGGATCTGGAAGAACTGCTCGACCATGTCTTCTCCCAAGCCGTCAAGCATGGCCTCGATCTCGATTTCCATGCCGACGAGACCGACGACGTCGCGGCGATCTCGCTGAAGAAGATCGCCGAGGCGTCGCTGTGGAACGGCTTCGAGGGCAAGATCCTCGTCGGCCACTGCTGTTCGCTGGCGCGCCAGCCAGACCTCGAGGTGCTGGACACGCTGGACAAGGTGGCGAAAGCCGGGCTGGCGATCGTTTCGCTGCCGATGTGCAATCTTTATCTGCAGGACCGGCGGCGCGATCAAACCACGCCCCGCTGGCGTGGGGTGACGCTGCTGCACGAGATGAAGGCGAGGGGCATTCCGGTCGCGGTCGCTTCCGACAATACCCGCGATCCGTTCTATGCCTATGGCGATCTCGACATGCTGGAGGTCTACCGCATGGCGACGCGCATCCTGCATTTCGATCATCCGGTCGCCGATTGGCCGCAGGCCGTCACGGCAACGCCGGCTGATGTGATGCGGCTCGATGGTTTCGGTACGCTTGCCGCCGGCGGGGATGCCGATTTCATTGTCTTCAAGGGCCGCAGCTGGACGGAATTGCTGTCGCGGCCCGAATCGGATCGCATCGTCGTGCGCGCCGGGCGCGCAATCGACCGGCAATTGCCCGACTATGCCGAACTCGACGAGCTGATGGTGGACTGATGGATATCGCCGCGCTGAAACGCGATCTCGACGGGATAAAACTCGACGACAATCCGGCCATCGTCCAGCAGAAAAGCCGCGATTTCTACTGGTACAGCCCGGTGCTGAAGCAGCAGCTCGATCACGTCACCGGCGACCTGGTCGTGACGCCCAAGAACGAGGCCGAGCTGATCCGCGTGCTCGCCGCCTGCCACCGGCATGGCGTGCCAGTGACGCCGCGCGGCAGCGGCACAGGCAATTACGGCCAGGCGATGCCGCTCTCGGGCGGCGTCGTGCTCAATCTCGCCGAGATGAACGAGATCAAGTCGATCGCGCCGGGGCGTGTGGTGACCGGGCCGGGCGCGGTGCTGGCCGACATCGACAAGGCAACGCGGGCGCATTCAGGGCAGGAACTGCGGCTCTCACCCTCGACCTACAACACCGCCTCGATCGGCGGCTTCATCGCCGGCGGTTCGGGCGGCGTCGGTTCGATCAATTTCGGCGGCTTGCGTGATTTCGGCAATGTGCTGCGCCTGCGCGTGGTAACCATGGAGGCCGAGCCGAGGGCGCTCGAACTCACCGGCGAGGATCTGCACAAGGTGACGCATGCATACGGCACCAACGGCATCATCATGGAAGTCGAAATGCCGCTGACCGCGGCCTATGAGTGGATCGACATCATTGTCGGCTTCGACGCCTTCATGAATGCGGCGCGCTACGCCAACGCGCTGGCCTGCCAGGACGGCATCCTGACCAAGCTGATCACGCCGATCGCGGCACCGGTGCCGCAGCTCTATTTCAAACGGCACCAGAAATTCCTGAAGGATGGGCAGAGCATCTGCGTCGTCATGGTGGCGCGGCATGCGCTGGACGCCTTTCTCGCTTTCACGCGGCGGGCTGGAGGCGAGGTGGTCTTCAATGCCGCGACGGCGACGCCGGAGGAGAAGAAGGGTCTGCCGCCGGCCTATGAGCTGGCCTGGAACCACACAACGCTCAGAGCGCTGCGGGTCGACCCCGACATCACCTATCTGCAGTCGCTCTATCCCTTTCCCAACCAGCTGGCGCTGGTCGAGAAGATGGACGCGATGTTTCCGGGCGAAGTGTTCTCGCATCTGGAGTTCGTGCGGCTGGATGGCAACGTCACCTGCTTCGGCCTGCCGCTGGTCAAGTTCACCACCGAGGCGCGGCTCGACGAGATCATCCGCCTGCATGAGGAGAATGGCTGCCCGATCTTCAACCCGCATCGTTACACGCTGGAAGAGGGCGGCATGAAGCAGACCGATGCGGTGCAACTCGCCTTCAAGCGCCAGACCGATCCGCAAGGACTGCTCAATCCCGGCAAGATGATCGCCTGGGAAAACCCGGATTATGATTACCGTTCAGGACGAACTTTTCTGTTCAAGGGGCTGCAGAGGACGGGATGAGGAGAGGTTCGCGCTTGAACACCCCCCTCTGGCCTTCCGGCCCAGGCCCTTCGCTGTCGCTTCGGGCGTTCGTCGCTCGGAAAGCCAAGAAATTGGCTTCCCGTCCGCTGCGCGGACCACTCCTCACCCCCCTCAAGGGGGGAGATTGGCAGCTTAAGCGCTGCCGCCAACCTGCCGCGCTGACAATTGGCGAAAGCAGGGAGATAATCCGATCTCCCCCCTTGCGGGGGAGATGCCCGGCAGGGCAGAGGTGGGTGCCTCGCGCTGACCCAGGCAATGCTTCGCCATGAACATCCTCGTCGTCCACGCCCATCCGGTCGAAACCAGCTTCAATGCCGGCCTGCACCGGACGATCGTCGAGCGACTGACGGCTGCCGGCCATGCGATTGACGACTGCGACCTCTATGCAGAGGATTTCGATCCGCGGCTCTCTCGCCAGGAGCGGCTGGACTACCACAATCCGCGCGGCTCCGCCGACCCTGCGGCGCCGTATGTCGAACGCCTGCTGCGCGCCGATGCGCTGGTGCTTTCCTATCCGGTCTGGAACTACGGCTTTCCGGCAATCCTGAAAGGGTTCTTCGACCGCGTCTTCCTGCCCGGCGTGTCGTTCAAGCTGGTCGACGGCAAGGCGCAGCCGTCGCTGCACAACATCAGGAAGATCGCGGCGGTCACCACCTATGGCGGCACCCGGTTCCGCGCCATGCTGATGGGGGACCCGCCGCGCAAACTGGTCAAGCGCGTACTGCGCGCCACGGTAAAGCCGGGCGCTTCGGTTTCCTATCTGGCGCATTATTCGATGAACATTTCGAGCGACGAGACGCGCAAGGCGTTCTTGGCCAAGGTCACGGCCAGCATGGACAGATTCTGATGCGCGCGCTGGTGGTTTATTGCCATCCGGTGCCGGAGAGTTTTTGCGCCGCTATCCGCGACACCGCCGTGGAGGTGCTGATGCGAAAGGGCTGGGAGGTGCGGCTGCTCGACCTCTACGCCGAGAAGTTCGATCCGGTGATGAGCTGCGAGGAACGGCGTTTCTACAACAACCAGGCGCCGCAGGACCTTGCGCTGAAGCCGCATTTCGAGCTGCTCAACTGGGCCGAGGCGATCCTCTTCGTCTATCCGACCTGGTGGTACGGGCTGCCGGCGATGCTGAAGGGTTGGCTCGACCGGGTGTGGGCGACGGACGTCGCCTTCAAGCTGCCGGCCGGCAAGGGGCGGATCAAGTCGCTGATGCGGCATGTGACCAAGGTTGGCGTCATTACCACCTGCGGCGCGCCGACATGGTGGAGCGTCGTCGTCGGCCAGCCCGGGCGCAAGACCTTGCTGCGCGGCATGCGCGCGCTGTGCGCCACGCGCTGCCGGACCTTCTTCCTGGCGCACTATCTGATGGACGCCTCGACGCCGAAGACGAGAGCCGCGTTTCTGGCGAAGGTGCGGGCGAAGCTGGAGCGGTTTTGAGGGGGCGTTTTTCCCTTCTCCCACAAGGGGAGAAGGGAAAACCGCGCTACATCTTCACCCGTTCCGCCTTCGGATCATACATCGGCTTCAGCGATGCCTCCGCCGCAAACCGCTCGCCGGCGATCTCGATCTCATAGGACGAGGCCAGCACATCCGCCTCGGTCTCGCCCTGGCAGGGCACATAGCCCAGCCCGATCGCGCCGCCGAGATGGTGGCCGTAATTGCCTGAGGTGATCGGACCGACGATCTTGCCGTCGCGCAGGATCGCCTCGTTGTGGAAGAGAAGCGGCTGCGGGTCCTTCAGCCGGAACTGGATCAGCCGGCGGCTCAACCCGGCTTCCTTCTTCTTCAACACCGCGTCGCGGCCGATGAAATCGCCCTTGGCCGTCTTCACCGCGAAGCCGAGGCCGGCTTCCAGCACATTGTCCTCGTCGGTGATGTCGTGACCGAAATGGCGGAAAGCCTTTTCGATGCGGCAGGAATCGAGCGCATGCAGCCCGCACAGCTTGAGGCCGACATCGGCGCCGGCCGCGTCGATCGCCTCGAAGACGTGGGCCGCCTGGTCGGTCGAGACATAGAGCTCCCAGCCGAGTTCGCCGACATAGGTGACACGGTGGGCGCGGGCGAGGCCCATGCCGATCTCGATCTCCTGGAACGTGCCGAACGGATTGTTCTCGTCGGAGAAGTCGTTGGGGCTGACCTTCTGGATCAGCTTTCGCGCATCCGGGCCCATCAGGCAGAGAACGCTTTCGGCTGCGGTTACATCGGTGATGACGACGAACTCATCTGTCACGTGCTTGCGCAGCCAGGCAAGGTCGCGCTGCAGCGTGGCGCCGGGCACGACGAGGAAATAGGCGGTGTCCGACAGGCGCGACACCGTGAGATCGCTCTCGATGCCGCCGCGCCGGTTGAGCATCTGCGTATAGACGATCTTGCCCGGCGCCACGTCTATGTTGTTGGCGCAGAGTTTTTGCAGGAAGGCGCAGGCGTCGCGGCCTTCGACGCGGATCTTGCCGAACGAGGTCATGTCGAACAGGCCGACCTTGTTGCGGACGGCGAGGTGCTCCTCGCGCTGGTTGTCGAACCAGTTCTGCCGCTTCCAGGAATAGCGGTACTCGCGCTCCTGTCCCTCGCGCGCGAACCAGTTGGCGCGCTCCCAGCCGGCGACCTCGCCGAACACGGCGCCGCGCGCCTTCAGATGCTCATGCAGGGCTGAACGGCGCACGCCGCGCGACGTCGCCATCTGGCGATAGGGGAAATGGTCGGCATAGAGCAGGCCGAGCGTTTCGGAGACGCGCTCCTTGAGGTAACGGCGGTTCTTCTGGAAAGGCTGGGCGCGGCGGATGTCGACTTCCCACAGGTCGAACGGTGCCTCGCCGTCGTTGATCCACTGTGCCAGCGCCATGCCGGCGCCGCCTGACGAGACGATGCCGATCGAATTGTAGCCAGTCGCCATCCAGTAGCCACGCAGTTCCGGCGCCTCGCCGAGATAGTAGCGGTCGTCGGGCGTAAAACTTTCGGGGCCGTTGAAGAAAGTATGGATGCCGGCGGTGGCCAGCATCGGCATGCGGTTGACGCCCATTTCCAGGATCGGCTCGAAATGGTCCATGTCCTCGGGCAACTGGTCGAAGCAGAAATCCTCACGGATGCCATCCATGCCCCACGGCTTGGCCACTGGCTCGAAGGCGCCGAGCATCATCTTGCCGGCATCTTCCTTGTAATAGGCGCACTCGTCGGGCACGCGCAGCACCGGCAGGCGGCTCAGCCCCGGGATCGGCTCGGTAACGAGGTAAAAATGCTCGCAGGCGTGCAGCGGGATGGTGACGCCGTTCTGGGCGCCCAGTTCGCGCGCCCACATGCCGGCGCAGTTGACGACGATGTCGGTCTCGATCGTGCCTTGCTCTTCACCCTGCGCCCAGGACACGCCGGTGACGCGGCCTGCCTTGGTGTGGACCTTGGTGACCTTCACATTTTCAACGATGGTGGCGCCGCGTTGGCGCGCGCCCTTCGCCAGCGCCATGGCGATGTTGGCGGGGTCGCACTGGCCATCAAGCGGCAGATGCACGGCGCCGACGACGTCGGACACGTTGAGATGCGGGTACATCTCCTTGACTTCCCTGGGCGAAATCTCGCGCACGTCGACATCGAAGGCGCGGGCGAGTGACGCCTGACGGTAGATCTCGTGCTTGCGCTCCTCGGTCAGCGCGACGGTGATCGAGCCGACTTGGCGCATGCCGGTGCCGACCTCGGTCTCGGCTTCCAGCTTGACGTAGAGGTCGGCCGAATATTTCGCCAGCCGCGTCATGTTCTGCGAGCCGCGCAACTGGCCGATCAGGCCGGCGGCATGCCATGTCGTGCCCGAGGTCAGCTGCTTGCGCTCCAGAAGGACGATGTCGGTCCAGCCGAGCTTGGCCAGGTGATAGGCGACCGAGCAGCCCGAAACGCCGCCGCCGATGATGACGGCTCTTGCCTTGGCGGGAATGGTTCTGGGGGAAGGGGTGTTCATGCGGCCTCGCGGCGGTAGCTGGAGACAAAGCGGCGCAGCCGGAGCGCTGCTTCCCGCAAGACGGGTTCCGGCTGGCACAGGCTGACGCGGATATGTCCGGCCGCGGCCTCGCCGAAACTGGAGCCGGGCATGACGCCGACCTTCTCGTTGTCGAGGAAGGCGAAGGCGAATTTCTCGTCGTCGGATTCGACGGCCGATATGTCGAGCATGACATACATGCCGCCTTCGGAGCCGCGCACGCCGACATCGTTCATGCCGCGCACGGCGTCGAGCAGGACGGCGCGTCGCGCCGCATAGCGTTCGGCGATTTCCTTCACGCCATAACCCTTCTCCAGCGCCTCGGTGCAAGCGATCGAGATGAAGGCCGGGAGGCCGTAGGTCGTCACCAGATTGAGGTTGGTCAGCAGCGAGATCATCTCGCTGGGGCCGGTCAGCCAGCCCATGCGCCAACCGGTCATGCCGTGGCTCTTGGACATGGAATTGATGACCAGCGTGCGCTCGGCCATGCCGGGCAGGGAACGCGGCGAGATGTGCTCGCCACCGCCGAGCGTCCAATAGACTTCGTCGGACAGCAGCCACAAATCGTGCTCGCGGCAGACCTCGGCCAGCTGTTCCAGCCGTTCGCGCGAATAGACGGCTCCGGTCGGGTTGTTCGGCGTGTTGATCAGGATGGCGCGTGTGTTCGGCCGAAGTGCCGCGCGGATCATGTCGGCGCGGGGCTGGAAACCGTCCTCGGCCGGCGTCTCGACAACCGTGAAGGTCGCGCCCGCGGCGCTGAAGGTGTTGGGGTAGGTCGCGTAGTATGGCGCGACCACGATGGCGTGGTCGCCCGGGTCGAGCACGGCCTGCACGGCGGCGTAGAGCGCCGCCTGGCCGCCCGGCGTGGCGATGACCTGGTCCGGCGTCGTCCCGACGCCCGTGCAGGCGACCGAGGCCGCCGCCATCGCCTTGCGCAGGCGCGGCAGGCCGGGCAAAGGGGTATAGTGGTGATTGCTGCCGCGAACCGCGGTCACGCAGGCCTCGATCGTTTCGGAAGGTGTGTCGAAATCGTGATCGCCGACCGACAGCATGATGATGTCCTCGCCGGCTTCCTTGCGGGCCCACGCGGCGAAATGGACTTCCCAGCCATCCTTGCCCGACGGCACGATGCCTGAAATGCGCGATGATGGTTTTGGCATCAGGCTCTCAACCTTTCGTTTTTCGGATCCCACAAAGGCTCATCGTTCTGCACGACCGCCTTGAAACGGTCGCCGAAGATCTCGATCTCCACGGCGGTGCCGGGCTCCGCCAGATCGGCACGCAGCATGCCGAGCGCGATCGACTTGCCGACGCGATGGCCCCAGCCGCCCGACGTCGTCTCGCCGACGATCTGGCCGTCATGCCACAGCGTCGACATGTAGGGGGCGTCGCAATCGCCGGGGTTTTCGACCACCAGCGTGACGAAGCGCTTCCTGACGCCCTGCTGCTTCTCGTTCTGGAGCGCCGCCTTGCCGCGGAACTCGGGCTTGTCCCATTTGACGAACCGCTCGAGCCCGCCTTGCAGGATCGAGTAGTCGGTCGAGAGGTCGCCTTTCCAGGTGCGATAGCCCTTTTCAAGCCGCAACGAATCCAGCGCGTACATGCCGAATGGTTTCAGGCCGTGCGGCTGTCCCGCCGCGCAGATGGTGTCGAAAACGGCGGCGGTGTCGTCGACCCTGGTGTGGATTTCCCAGCCGAGTTCGCCGGCGAAGGAGACGCGGACCAGCTTCGCCCAGCGCCCGGCGATCTTGGTTTCCTGATGCGTGAGCCACGGCAAGGTCAGGTCGGCCTCACAGACGGCGGCGAGGATTTCCCGCGACTTGGGTCCGGCCAGGATTTGGGTGGAGAATTCCTCGGTCCGGTCGATCAGCTTGAAAGTCGCGTCCACGGGCATGTGCGATTTCAGCCATTCGAAATCATGCCATTGCGCCACCGCCGCGGTGATCAGCGTCATGGATTCCTCGCCGTGGCGCACCACCGACATTTCGGTGACGATGCGGCCCTTGTCGTCGGAGAAATAGACGAGACCGATGCGGCCGGGCTTCGGCACGAGGCCGGTCACTTGCCGGCTAAGCCATTCGGCGGCGCCCGGACCTTCGAGGTTGAAGCGCGAAAAACCCGGCAGGTCGAGGATGCCGGCGGCGTCGCGGACGGCCAGGCATTCCTCGCGCACGCGGTGCTGCCACGGCCCGTCGCGGCGGAAGGTGAGCGTTGCTTCCTCCGAGACGTCGTCGCCATCCTGCGCATACCAGGTGGCGCGCTCCCAGCCATTATAGGCGTCGAAGCGCGCGCCGAACGCCTTCATGCGATCATGGATCGGCGACAATTTCCTGTCGCGTCCCGCCGGCCAGGCATGGCGCGGAAACTGGATGGCGTATTCGTTGCCGTAGATCTCCATGCCTTTGGCAACGCAGTAATCCGGAGCCGAAGCGAAGGACGTGAAGCGGCGCGGGTCGCAAGACCACATGTCCCATTCGGTCTGGCCTTGCGTGACCCATTCGGCCAACACCTTGCCTGCACCGCCGCCTTGCGCGATGCCGAAGGTGAAGACGCAGGCCTCGAACGCATTGGGGACGCCCGGCATCGGCCCGATCAGCGGATTGCCGTCCGGCGCATAGGGGATCGGGCCGTTGATGACCTTGGACAGGCCGGCGGTGCCCAGGATCGGCACGCGGGCGACGGCGTCTGCCAGATAATGTTCCAGCCGGTCGAGATCGTCGGGGAAAAGCTGGAAGGAAAAATCCTCCGGCATCGGATCGTTGTGACCCGCCCAATGCGCGCGGCAATTGCGCTCATAGGGGCCGAGATTCATGCCGTTCTTTTCCTGGCGCAGATAGTAGGAAGTGTCGACGTCACGCAGCAGCGGCAGCTTCCTGCCCTGTTCCTTCGACCATGCGGCGAGCTCGGGGATCTCCTCGAACAATATGTACTGATGGCTCATCACCATCATCGGCACCTCGCGGCCGAACATTTTTCCAACTTCGGCGGCACGGTAGCCGGCGGCGTTGACGACGATCTCGCAGCGGATCTCGCCTTGCGGCGTCACGACCACCCATTCGTCCCTTTCGCGGCGCACGCCTGTCACCGGGCAGAAGCGTATGATCCGGGCACCCATGTCGCGCGCGCCCTTGGCCAGCGCCTGGGTCAGCTGCGCCGGGTCTATGTCGCCGTCGCTCGGGTCGTAGAGGGCGCCTTCCAGCTCATGCGTCTCGATGAAGGGATAGCGGCGCTTGATCTCGTCCGTGCCGACGATATCGATGTCCATGCCCTGGTAGCGGCCCATGCCCTTGGCGCGCTGGAACTCCTGCATGCGCTCTTGCGTGTGGGCAAGCCGCAGGGAGCCGGTGACATGGTAGTTCATCGGATAGTCGACGGCCTCGGCCAGCCCGCGATAGAGCTCGGTCGAATAGCGCTGCATGTTCATCAGCGACCAGGACGAGGAGAAGGTCGGCACGTTACCGGCGGCATGCCAGGTCGAGCCGGAGGTGAGTTCATTCTTTTCAAGGAGAACGCAGTCGGTCCAGCCCGCCTTGGCGAGATGGTAGAGCGAGGAGGCGCCGACGACACCGCCTCCGATGATCACCACGCGTGCCGTGCTCGGCAAACCGGCCATGTTCTTCTCCAACCCTTGGTCCAATTTCATTCAATAAACTGGCGGCGAAACCACCCAGATGACGACCGCCGGCTCCATTCCCGGATTGCGCCAGCGGAATGGCTTGCCCTCGAAGCGAAAGGAATCGCCTTCGCCGAGCCGGTGCCATGTCCCCGATATTTCGATGTCGAACGTCCCCGACACGACATATCCAGCCTCTTCGGTTGGCCGGCGCGCCTCGCTCTTGAGCTCAGCGCCCGGCGCGAAGACGGAACGCAGCATCTCGAAGCTACCGCCGAGATCAGGCGACAGAAGCTCCTCCATGAGGTCGGATTCGCTTGTGCCAAGGGTGCGGCGGCTGCCGGCCCGCACGACCGCGCCGCGCTCGCTTTCAATGGGAACGTCGTGGCCGAAGAACAGGCTGACCGGTACGCCGAACAGTTCGCCAAAGGCCCTGAGATCACTGAGCGACGGTGTCGACAGGCCGCGTTCGACCTGGCTGACCCAGCCGACCGACCGGCCGAGTTTCAGGGCGATCTCGGCGAGCGTCAGCCCACGCGCCTTGCGCAACGCCCTGATGTCGCTGGCCAGCAATCGCTCGTAATTTCCCTGCAATGCTTTCGCTGTAGCTGGAGGCAAACCGCGTCCTCGTGAAAAAATCCGATTAAATTTCATGAGATGCCGGTGCGGTGAAAAAATCAAGCGGATTTTCACAGGTGCACAAGAATTGCTTGCGCGATTTTGGCGGTTCATGCAAAGGCTCGGCCGCGAACGGCGAATGGGGACGTCCGATCGGGACACAGGGTAAGGGACGGCCCATGCTTGAAAAGAAGGCTCGAATCACGGCCGATGCCGAGATCGTCGACGACGCGATCGTATCGCGCCGGTCGGTGCGCGCTTTTCTGCCTGACATGGTCGACGACAATACGATCCGCGACATACTGGCGGTCGCGGCACGCGCCCCTTCCGGCACCAATATGCAGCCATGGCGGGTCTATGTCACCAAGGGCGACACCAAGCAGCGGATATCGGATGCCATCCTGAATTCCGGCATCCGTGCTGAAAAGGCCGACTGGGACGAATATCGCTATTATCCCACGCAGTTCTTCGAACCCTACCTGACCCGCCGCCGCGCCAACGGTTTCGGGCTCTACGGCGCGCTCGGCATCGGTCGCCGCGAGGTCGACAAGATGCGTGCCCAGCACGACCGCAACTTCGTCTTCTTCGACGCGCCGGTCGGCATGATCTTCACCATCGACCGCCGGCTTAACCAGGGTTCCTGGATCGACTACGGCATGTTCCTGCAGAACATCATGGTTGCCGCGCGGGGCAGGGGCTTGCACACCTGTCCGCAGGCGGCGTTCGCGCCCTATCACCGGCAGATCAGGCCGGTGCTCGGCATTCCCGACGAGGAGATCGTCGTCTGCGGCATGGCGCTCGGTTATGAAGATACGTCGAAGCCCGAAAACGCCTTCCGAACCGACCGCGTGCCGCTGGAGGAATGGGTGACGTTCAGCGAGTAGGCCGCTGCTGCGCTGCGACATCCGCTACTCCGTGTTCATCTGGGCGCCATGGCCGCTGACATGGGCGCCATCCTGCGGCGTCAGCTTGAGATAGGCTGATAGCGCGCACAGCGTGATGACACCCTCGATCACGAACAGTATCCGGAAGTGATTGGCGACGGCCGGGCCGCCGCCGGCTAGAAACGATAGTGCAGCGGCGGCGAGGCCGACGCTGATCGCCACCGCCAGTTGCCACAATATGTAATAGAGCGCGCTGAAGCGGGCGAGCTGCTCGGGCGCGATGTCGGAATAGGCAAGGTTGCCGGTCGACGCCCATTGCGCGGAGCGGAAGACGCCGAAGATGAAGATGTAGGCAAGCACGATCCACACCGGTGTGGTCGCCTGCATCAGGGCAAAGCCCGCAACCATGGCCGCGACGACGGGCGTGTTGAAAACCAGCACGCGGCGGAAACCGAAGCGGTTGAGCAGGCGAGGCATGAAGACACGCATGACCACCGACCCGACCGCGGCGACGAAGGTCAGCGACCCCGCCTGTACCGCGCTCATGCCGAAGCCGAGCTGGAACATCAGCGGCAGCAGGAAGACGACGGAGCTGAGGCCGATCGTGTCCAGACCGCCGCCGGTGAGGAAGGAGATGCGGAAGGTGCGGATGCGCAGGAGCTTGAGGTCGAGCAGGGGATTGCGCACGCGCAGGCAATAGAACGAGGCGACCGTCAGGATGACCAGCGCCAGGACAAGCTCGGCCGCGATCACGCCGGCGGCCGCATCTTTCGCCGCCAGCGAATCCATGCCGAAGACAAGCAGGACCATGCCGCTGCCGACCAGCAGGAAGCCCGGGAAATCGAACGGCGTGCGCACGGGTTTGGTCACCGTCGGAAACAGCGAGGCGGCAAGGACAGCCGCGGCCAGCGCGAAGGGCACGTTGATGAAGAAGATCCAGCGCCAGGAAATGTAAGTGGTCAGCGCGCCGCCGACGAGCGGACCGACCAGCGGCCCGGACTGGCCGGCCAGCGAGATATACATGTTGATCTTCAGCGTCCGGCTTCGAGGGAAGGTCGACAGGATGACGACCTGGCCGAGCGTGCCCATCAGTGCGCCGCCGAAGCCCTGCAGCGCGCGGGCGCCGACCAGCGTCCAGATATTGTTCGATAGGCCGCACAGCGCCGACGAGGCGGCGAATACCAGCAGCGCAAAGCAATAGACGTTGCGCAGGCCGAAGCGGTCGGCGGCCCAGCCGCCGAGCGGCATCGAGATGATCAGGCTGGCGACGTAGACCGTGATCAGCAGGCCAAGCTGGCTCGGTGGACGGCCAAGGCTTTCGCTGATGCCGGGCAGCGCCGTCACCACGACATTCTGGTCGAGACTGGTCATGAACACGCCGCAGGCGACCGTCAGCGGCAGCAGGAGCAGGGCTCTGGCTGGCACATCGGCGCGATCGGTGGCGCCGGCGGATATTTCTGCGGTCATGGAGATATTCGAACCAAACGGATGCGCGGATTCTGGAGACGGGTTTTGTTACCCTTCGGACCGGCTTGACGGCCATGTCATGCCAGTATGACGGCCGCCGGCGCATTGCTGTAGCGTCAGAGCCGGCCGGCCTTGATGCCAGAATTCGTCGACCCCGAGCCTACTGTACCTCGTAGCCGACTTCCTCGCTGGCGTGACACAGCGCCTTCCAGAAGGAGCGCGCGAAAGAACGGAAGACGTAGATGTCGAACTGGTCGCCGCCGGTGCGCTGGACCTGGGCGAAGACATCGTGATGGGTGGTCGAGCGGCCGGCGCCGAGCGGGAAGGCCGGCAGCGCGAAATCGATGGCGAAGAACTTCGCCAGCACCCATTCGGCCTTCGGTCCGGCGATGCGGATCACGCTGCGGCCATGCGAAAGATCGGTCACCGTGCCGATGGCGGGGGTCACCACGCCCGCGAAAGCCGCGGCCAGCCCCTCGGCTTCGTCGGCTACGGTGAACTTTCCCGGTGCGAAACCGAATGCCGATTTGGCGCCATTGGTGGCGCCACCGCCGGCACCGTCGGGCAACGTAAGCCCGGCGACGGCGCGGATGCCTGATATCAGTTTCTTCTCTTCGCCCGGCCAGGCGGCGAGCTGCACGATCGAGCCCGGTCTCGTCTCGGTCAGGATGACCTCGACACCATGTTCGAAATTGCCGTGCGAGCCGACATGGAATTCCGGTTCCAGCGGTGAAAGGCGCTCAACCATGCATGCGGCTCCCGTCCGGATCGTAGAAGTGGTTGGAAACGATCTCGACCGGTCCGAACCGGTTGCGCAGCGGATCGGAGACATGGGCGCGCGAGCCGTGCCTGGCCTTGCCGCCTTTGATCAGCGCCAGCGCGATGTGCTTGCCGAGCGCCGGCGAATAGCAGCAGGCCGTGATGTGGCCGATGGAGCCGTGCGGGTTGGACTCGTCAAGCTCCTCGACGATATGCGCGCCGCCGTTGAGCGGCCTGTTGTCGAGCGAGACCAGGCCGACAAGTTCCAGCCGGTCGGGCGAGATGAGGCCCTCGCGGTCCATCATCGCCGAGCCGATAAACGGCTTCTTCTTCGACAGCATCCAGTCGAGATGCAGGTCGCGCGCCGTGGTGCGGCCGTCGATCTCGGCGCCCGTCACATGGCCTTTCTCGATGCGCATCGTGCCCAGCGCTTCCAGTCCGTAGGTTGCCAGGCCGAACGGCTTGCCGGCCTCGACAAGCGTTTCCCAGACATGGGTGCCATGGTCGGCGCCGCAATAGACCTCGAACGCCATTTCGCCGGAGAAGGACAGCCGGCAGATCATCACCGGCACGCCAGCGATCTGGCCATGCACGATGCCCATGAACGGCAGCGCCGCATTGTCGACAGCGGTGCCGGCGACGCAGCCGGCCAGGATCTGCCTGGCTTTCGGCCCGCCGATCGCAGCGCCCGCCCACTGGTCGGTCACGGAGGTGACATGAACCTTGAGCTCCGGCCAGACCACATCGAGAAAATATTCCAGATGCTGCATCACCTTGCCGGCATTGGCCGTGGTGGTGGTCATCAGGAAATCCTGTTCGCCGAGCCGCCATGTGGTGCCGTCGTCGAAGGCCAGCCCGTCCTCGCGCAGCATCAGTCCGTAGCGCGCCTTGCCCACGGCCAACGTGGAAAACATGTTGGTGTAGACACGGTCGAGGAATTCGGCCGCGTCCGGACCTTGCACCGCGATCTTGCCCAGCGTCGAGACATCGACGATGCCGGCGCTTTCGCGCGTCGCCCTGGCCTCGCGCACATAGGCCTGCTCGACCGTTTCGCCGGCAAGGCCGTAGATCATCGGCCGGTACCACAGGCCGGCGGAATACATGGTTGCGCCATTGGCGACATGCCAGTCATGCATCGGCGTCAGCCGTTCGGGCTTGAGGTCGCCGAAGCGCTCCGCCGCCAGTGATCCGATCGAAACCGGTGCAAAAGGCGCCCGGAAGCGTGTCGTGCCGACTTCCGGGATCGGCTTGCCCAGCGCCTCGGCCATGATGGCCAGGCCGGGGACGTTGGAATTCTTGCCCTGGTCGGTCGCCATGCCGAGCGTGGTGTAGCGTTTCAGATGCTCGACCGACACGAAGCCTTCGCGGTGCGCCAGCCGCACGTCCTCCGACGTCACGTCGTGCTGGAAGTCGACGAAGCTCTTGCCGCTGGCCCTGATCTCGAACACCGGCGCCGGATCGGGATCGCAAGCTACGGCTTCGACCGGGGGCAGTGCGGCCGGCGTGGCTTGCGCGCCTGCCGCGGCAAGGCCCGCGGCGCGGCCCTCGATCATTGCTTCGGCCGTGGAAAAGCTGCCGGTGAAGGCGCCGGCGCCAATCCAGTTCTGCGTCGGCTTCGGCGGCAGGAAGGCTTGTCGGGCGGCATTCCACTGCGCCTTGGCGCCGGCCTGGCTGGCCAGATGGATGGTTGGCGACCAGCCGCCCGACATCAAGAGGCAGTCGGCATGGATGCTGCGAGAATCGCCGGTGAGCGTGCCGTTGGTCATGTCGAAGCGCTGCAGCTTGACGCCGGAGAGCGCCTTGCCGCCCTCAGTGGCGATCACGGCATGGCCGGGAAAGATCTCGGCTTCGGTCTCCTCGGCCAGCTTGCGCATTTCGCCAGAAAGCTCGGGGCGGACATCGACAATCGCGGCAATCCTTGCGCCGGCCTTCTTCAGCGCCAGGGCGCAGCGATAGGCGCTGTCATTGTTGGTGAACAGCGCGACCGTCTGCCCCGCCAGCACGCCGAATTCGTTGGCGTAGCGTTCCGCGGCATGCGCCAGCATCACGCCCGGGCGGTCATTGCCGGGGAATACAAGCGGCCGTTCGAAAGCGCCGGTGGCCAGCACAACCGACCGTGCGCGGATCGCCCAGTAGCGATGGCGCGGTTCGCCCTTGCCGTGTGTCTCCTTGTGATCGGTGACCCGTTCAAGGGCGGCAAGCGTATTGCTGTCGTAGTAGCCCCAGACCGTGGTGCGCGGCAGAAGCCGGACATTGTCGTAACCCTCGAGCTGGGCCACGGTTCGCCTGGCCCAGTCGGCCGCCGGCAGGTCATCGATCGTCTCGTTCGACCAGTTGGCAGAGCCGCCGAAACGCGGATCGAGTTCGGCAAGCATGACGCGCGCGCCCTGATCAGCAGCGGCCTTGGCGGCCGTCAGCCCGGCAGGGCCGGAGCCGACCACCAGCACGTCGCAAAAGGCGTTCATGCGCTCATAGCGCGCCGGGTCGGCGGCGGAACCGGCACGGCCGAGGCCGGCGGCGCGGCGGATGAAATGCTCGCAGAACATCCAGAAGCGCGTGCCCTTCAGCGGACCGATCACCGGACCCATGAAGGTCTTGTAGTAGAAGCCGGCCGATAGGAGCTTGCCGCCGAGCTGGTTGACGGCGCTGACGTCCCAGGCCAGCGACGGAAAACGGTTCTGGCTGACGGCGACCAGCCCGTCATGAAGCTCGACCATGGTCGCCGCGACGTTGGGCTCGCGGACCTCGCCCTTCAGCACCGTCACCAGTGCGTTCGGCTCTTCCACGCCTGCTGTCAGGAGGCCGCGCGGGCGGTGGTATTTGAACGAGCGCCCGTAAAGCGTGACGCCGTTGGCCAGCAGCGCCGAAGCCAGCGTATCACCGGCATGGCCGGTGTAGGGCGTGCCATCAAAGGTGAAGCGGATGGTCTTCAGCCGGTCGATGCGGCCGCCGGTCTCGGTCCGGCGCGGGCTCACGATCTGCCCTCCGCCTTGCGCCGCGCGACCGAGCCGTGGTCGCCGCGTGCGAAGGCGACGCTGGAAATCTCATGCGTCAGCGTGTTGCGCACGACCCTGAGATGCGCGCGGCAGCCGCCGGAATGCTGCCAGATCTCGTTGTGGTCTCCGGCCGGGTTCAGCCGGTCATAGACATAGGCGTTCCAGGCTTCGAAGTTCTGCGAGGCGGGGTCGGGACGCTCGCGGTTGCCGTCACCCTGGTAGGTGAACTCGATGACGTCGCGCGGGCCGCAATAGGGACAAGTGATCAACATCGGATATTCCTGGTGCAGCCTTGCTCGGTGAAGCCTTGCTTGGAGAGATATTGTTCAGTGCAGTCTGGGATTGGCGCCCTGGCCCTTGTCGTCGATCACCAGGCCGCGATGGAAGCGGTCGAGCGTGAAGGGGGCGTTGAGGTCATGCGGCTCGTCCTTGGCGATGGTCCAGGCAAAGCACCAGCCGGAGGCGGGCGTCGCCTTGAAGCCGCCATAGCACCAGCCGCAGTTGAGATACATGCCGGGCAGGGGCCCGGTGGTGATGATGGGCGAGCCGTCCATCGACATGTCGCAGACGCCGCCCCAGGAGCGCAGCATGCGCACGCGGGCAAGCCCCGGGAACAGCGCCAGCATCTCGCTCATCACCTCGTCGACGATGGGCAGGTTGCCGCGCTGGGCGTAGCTGTTGTAGCCGTCGATGTCGCCGCCGTAGACGAGGCCGCCCTTGTCCGATTGCGACATGTAGAAATGGCCCATGCCGAACGTGACGACCGTATCGATGAAGGGCTTCAGCGATTCGGTGACGAAGGCCTGCAGCACATGGCTCTCGATCGGCATCGTCTCGATGCCGGCGAGCTGCATCACCCGGCCGGTGCTGCCGGCCACCGCGACCGCCACCTTCTTGGCGCGGATGTCGCCGCGTGATGTGGTGACGCCGGTGATGCGGTCGCCGTCGCGCAGGAAGCCGGTGACCTCGCAATTCTCGATGATGTCGACGCCGCGCCGGTCGGCGCCGCGCGCATAGCCCCAGGCCACGGCGTCGTGGCGGGCGGTGCCGGCGCGCCGCTGCATCAGGCCGCCGACCACGGGGAAGCGTGCATCACTGGAAATATCGAGCGCGGGGATCAGGCGCTTGATTTGCGCCGGCGTCATCAGTTCGGCGTCGACGCCCAGATGGCGCATGGCGTTGCCGCGCCGTGCATAGTCGTCGAACTGGGCCGGCGTGTGCGCTAGGTTCAGGCAGCCGCGCTGCGAGAACATGACGTTGTAGTTGAGATCGTGCGACAGGTTCTCCCACAGCTTCATCGAATGCTCGTAGAAGCGGGTGTTGGCGGGCAGCAGATAGTTGGAGCGCACGGCGGTGGTGTTGCGGCCGACATTGCCGGAGCCGAGCCAGCCTTTTTCCAGCACCGCGACATTGGTGATGCCGTGTTCCTTGGCGAGATAATAGGCGGTCGACAACCCGTGGCCGCCGCCACCGATGATGATGACGTCGTAGGATGCCTTCGGGTCCGGCTTGCGCCAGGCCGGCTTCCAGTCCTTGTTTCCCTTGAGCGCGTTCGCGAGCAGCGAAAGGGCCGAGTACTCTGCCATGGATATGATGTCCGTTTCGGGCGATGCGGCAGACTATAGAGCAGGCCGCACGCGCAAAGCCAATATTGCGCCATCGCCTTTCGACTGGCCGACGCTCCAGATCAGCGCAGGTGCGGTCGGATCAGGCGACGAGTCCGGGTGACGGGGTCCTTCGCCGGCGCGCTGTTGATGGAGCATTGAACGAAAAAACCCGCCTGTGCGGCGGGTCGTTGGCGCAACTCAGCACCATGGCTGAATATCTACCATAGCTGCCTTCACCCAGTCAAGAAAAAATTCCTATCATAAAGCTGCCGGCACAACGGGACTGGCGGTCGTCAGGTCTTTGTTGCCCCGAGTTCGGAGCCCTGGCGGTCGGATGCGACGGCTTGCCCCATGATATGGCCGTCTTTATCAAGGACAGGCAAATTCAATTGCCATTGCCGCCTTGAGTCGCCAACAAATCATGTTTTTCAAATTGCTTCGTCTCGTCTTGATGTTCGCGCTTGTCGTTTCGGCGCCGCTTTCGTTCGATGCGTCGGCGCAAGGGCTTGGCCAGGCGCCTGCCGGACTGGTCGCCGACCAGCAGAAAATCCTTCAGGACCTGACGACCAAGACCGACAATTTCGACAAGAAGATCCAGCAGGACGGTGATGACGATGCCACTCTCGTCGATATACGCCTGCAGCTCGAGGAACTGTCGCGGCAATCGCTGAACAGCGCGCTGGCCTTCCGCACCCGCCTTAGCGAGATCAACAGCCGGCTCGAGCAGCTTGGCCCGGCACCCGCCGCAGGCCAGCCGCCGGAACCCGACATCGTCAGCACCGAGCGCCAGGCGCTGGTCTCCGAAAAGGCCGAGATCAACGCGGTCATCGCGCAGGCGCAGACGCTGTCGATCCGCATCAGCGGGATGATCGACAAGATCGGCAACATGCGCAGCGCGCTTTTTCGCAATCTCCTGACCAAGCGCTATGTGCTGTCGGATGCGCTGAGCCCACAGGTCTTTTCCGACGCCCGCGACGAGTTCGGCAATTTCTACAAGGCGGTCTCGTCCTGGCTGAGCTTCGCCTTCAGGTTCAAGTTCCAGGCCATTCTGGCGGCTACCTTCGTGGCGCTCGGGCTGGCCCTGGTGCTTCTGGTCGGCGGCAGGCGGTTGTTTGGACGGGTGTTCGAAGCCGATCCGTCCAATGAGGATCCGTCCTATCTCAGCCGCCTGTCGGTGGCTTTCTGGTCGACATTGCTGCCGACGCTGGCGGTCGGCGCCTTCCTGGGCTCGACGATTTTCTTTTTCAATTATTACAACGTTTTGCGCGGCGACATTGGCCTCTTCCTCAACGCGCTGGCGACCGTCATCGGGGTGGTGTTCTGCGTCAATCGGCTGGCCAATGCGGCGCTCGAGCCACGGCTGCCGAACTGGCGCCTGATCCCGGTCGAATCCGGCCCGGCGCGCTGGCTGGTGCGCCTGACTACCGCCATGGCCGTGGTCATCAGCGTCAACACCTTCCTGTCCGTCATCA
This sequence comes from Mesorhizobium sp. B2-3-7, assembly GCF_006442695.1. Classification (NCBI taxonomy): domain Bacteria; kingdom Pseudomonadati; phylum Pseudomonadota; class Alphaproteobacteria; order Hyphomicrobiales; family Phyllobacteriaceae; genus Mesorhizobium; species Mesorhizobium sp. B2-3-7. The sequence goes on from NZ_VFVV01000006.1 coordinate 321,256, forward strand.
ACGACAAGATGGGATCGCCGCTGTCGCTGACGATCGCGCGCAGTTTCGTGGCCACCATCGTCGTCGGCATCATCCTGATCCTGATGGCGATGCTGCGGCCGTTCAAGGCCCGTGACGGCAGCTGGCGGCCTTGGCCGGCATGGCTGCGCTACCTGGCGCTGGCTCTGGGGCTCTTCACCATCATAGCCGCCTTGCTTGGCTATATCGGCCTTGCGCTGTTCGTGTCGCTGCAGGTGGTGGTCACCGGCACGGCGCTCGTCACCGCTTATATCGGCTTCCTGTCGGCACAGGCGATCGGCGACGAGGGCGCCTTCGCCAATACGTCGGTCGGGCGCTGGCTGTCGGTCAATTCCAGCTACGAGGACACCGCGCTCGACCAGCTCGGCCTTGTGGTCAGCGTGGCCATCAACGTGATGATCGTGCTGGTCTTCCTGCCGCTGATCCTGTTGATGTGGGGCTTCCAACTGGGCGACATCCAGGCCTGGGCGTACAAACTGGCGACCGGGATTAATATCGGTTCGGTGACGATTTCGGTCACCGGCATCCTGTCGGGCATCGTCGTCTTCATCATCGGCTATTTCCTGACGCGCTGGTTCCAGGGCTGGCTCGACGGTTCGGTGATGGCGCGCGGCAAGGTCGACACGGGGGTGCGTAACTCGATCCGGCTGGCCGTCGGCTATGCCGGCGTGGCACTTGCGGCACTGATCGGCATCTCGGCGGCGGGCATCGACCTGTCCAGCCTGGCGCTGGTCGCCGGCGCGCTTTCCCTCGGCATCGGCTTTGGCCTTCAGAACGTGGTGTCGAACTTCGTCTCGGGCCTGATCCTGCTGGCCGAGCGGCCGTTCAAGGTCGGCGACTGGATCGTCGCCGGCGACATCAGCGGCACCGTCAAGAAGATCAGCGTGCGCGCCACCGAGATCGAGACCTTCCAGCGGCAGTCGGTGATCCTGCCCAATTCGAACCTGATCAACAACGCCGTCGGCAACTGGACGCACCGCAACAAGCTCGGCCGCATCGACATCAAGGTCGGCGTCGCCTATGGCAGCGACGTCAAGCAGGTGCACGCCGTCCTGCTCGAGATCGCCCGCGGTCATCCGCTGGTGCTGAAGAACCCCGAACCCTTCGTGCTGTTTTCCAATTTCGGGCCTGCCGCGCTGGAATTCGAGATCCGCCTGTTCCTGGCCGATGTGATGAACGGCAACATCGTGCAGAACGATATCCGCTTCACCGTGCTGGAGACGTTCAGCGATCAGCATATCGAGATACCCTCGACGCCACGCGCGGTCGTCGAGCCCAAGCATGTCAAGGCCTGGCCGACCGACGACGACAAGATCGAGGCCGATTTCGCCGAACAGGAACGAGCAAAGGCGGAAGCCGCGGCCGAGGCCAAACGTCTCTCCAGATCAGGACGCAAGGCGAAGAAGCCTGATCCGGATTAGATCGGCGGTCGTAAGGTTCAGGCCATCAAACCAATTGCGGCATGAATGCGGCATTCAGTTGCGGTTCAGCTTCCATCTCATATAAGCTCCCATGCAAAGGCGAGAATGCCTTGCGAAATGCAACAGAGGCGGTGGGAACACCGATATTGCACATGTGGAAGTCTCTCGTCGCTGCCGTCGCCTTGCTCGCCGTGAGCGGGTCGGCCCATTCCGCCAGCGCGGTCAACAAGGACGCCGAGACCCGCACGCTGATCGTGACGGAAGGCGGCAGCAAGACCGACCTGGCGCTGGCCGCCGGCGAAACCGTGGAATTCTGCCCGAATGGCTGCTTCGTCACCTTGCCCAATGGCGATCTCGAAGCCCTGACCGGCTCGGAAACGGTCGAGATCTCGGGCGGCATCGCCCGCATCAAGTAATTTTTGTCCACATCTCTTGAGAGGCCGGACATTTGCCCGGCCTTTTATTGTTTCCGGTAGCGGTTGTTTAACAATGATACGGGAAATACCGCGGTGACAGCCGCCCACAACCCGGCGTTTTAACGTTCGTTACGCCGTCTCCCCGCTATACGTCTTGTGAAGACGCCGACAAACGGCGCGACGGGTTCGAGGCAGGGCAGGACGACATGGACGCGCGGTCCGACGGAAACGCAATACCGCTTGCGGTCGATCTCGACGGCACGCTGATCGCGACCGACCTGCTATGGGAAGGACTGTTCATCCTTCTCAAGAAGAACCCGCTCTACATTTTCCTCGTGCCTTTCTGGGCCGCCGCCGGGCCGGCCCGGCTGAAGCAAGCCATCGCCCAGCGCGTCGATATCGATCCCGCGTCGCTGCCTTACCGCGCGCCATTGCTCGACCGCATCCGGGCCGAGCATGCCGAAGGCCGCAAGATCGTGCTGGCGACAGGCACGCCGCGCAAATTCGCCGACGCCATCGCTCGCCACCTCGGTGTCTTCGACCGGGTGCTGGCGACGGACGGGGTCGACAATCTGACTTCCGGCAAGAAGCGTGCCTCGCTTATTGCGGCCTATGGCGATGGCGGCTTCGATTATGCCGGCAACAGCCGCCATGATCTCAAGGTTTTCGATGCGGCACGCAGCGCGATCGTGGTGGCGCCGGACCGCCACGCCGCGCGCTGGCAGGCGGCGCATGGCGCCGAAACCATGTCGGCGCCGAAACCGACATTGCGGACCATCGTCAAAATGCTGCGCGTGCATCAGTGGCTGAAGAATTCGCTGATCGCGGTGCCGATGGTGCTGTCGCACGAATATTTCAACACCGGCATGATCTGGGAGTGCGTGCTGGCGTTCATCTCGTTCAGCGCGGTGGCGTCGGCCATCTACATCCTCAACGACTTCTTCGACCTGGCGCTTGACCGCAAGCATGCCACCAAGCGTAACAGGCCATTCGCCAGCGGCGCGCTCTCTATCCCGTTCGGGATCGGCGCGATCGCGGTGCTGCTGGCGATCGGCATCGGCACAGGGCTGTTTCTGTCGCCCGAATTCCTCGCCGTGCTCGGCGGCTACATGGCTGTCACCACGGCTTATTCGCTGTCATTCAAGCGCATGCTGCTGGTCGACGTGCTGACGCTGGCCGGCCTCTACACGATCCGCGTTCTGGCGGGCGCGGCCGCGACCGGCGTCGAGGTCTCGTTCTGGCTGCTCGCCTTCTCGATCTTCTTCTTCCTGTCGCTGGCGCTGGTGAAGCGCTTCGTCGAATTGCGCACCACGGCCATTCCACCCGGCGAGCGCATTGCCGGGCGCGGATATCGCACCGAGGACCAGGAGATCGTCGCTCAGGCCGGCATGGCTTCGGCCTTCTCCTCGGCACTGGTGCTGGCGCTCTACATGGATAGTGTTGCAGTGCGTGAGCTCTACCCGCATCCCTGGCTGATCTGGCCGCTGCCGCCGATCGTGCTTTATCTCACCATGCGGGTCTGGATTCTGGCGCGTCGCGATGAGATGCATGACGATCCGGTCGTGTTCATCATCCGCGACTGGCGCAGCCAGATCGTGGTGCTGATCGGCGCCGTGCTGCTGGTGATCGGGGGCTGGTAGACATGGCCGGCGAGCGCTTCGACAGCTTCGGGCGCGCGACGCCGCCCGCACCGCGCGCCATTGGCATTGATGACGCTATCGTGCTGCTGAAGGGCGGTCAGGCCAGGCACGCCTCGCTGCTTGCCTATGGCAATGGCAGATCCTACGGCGATTCCTGCCAGAACGAGGCCGGTGCCGTCGTCGACATGCGGCCGCTGAACCGCATCCGCGCCTTCAATGCCGAGACTGGCCTTCTCGAAGCGGATACGGGCGTGCTTCTGTCCGACATCATTGCCCACGCCGCGCCCTACGGCTTCTTCCCGGCAGTCGTTCCGGGCACGCAGTTCGTCACGCTCGGCGGCGCCATTGCCAACGACGTCCACGGCAAGAATCATCACCGGCGCGGCACGTTCGGCTGCCATGTCGAAAGTTTCACGCTACTGCGGTCCGATGGAAGGACCTACCGCTGCTCCGCGACAGATAATCCGCGGTTGTTCCGGGCGACGATCGGCGGCATGGGGCTGACAGGCCTGATCCTGTCGGCCTCGATCCGGTTGATGCGGGTGCATTCCCTCGACATCATCGAGAAGGTGACGCCGTTTCGCGACCTGGGCGAATTTTTCGAGCTGGCCGAGGCGGCGGACCAGGCCAATGAATATGCGGTCGCCTGGATCGATCAGCTCGCCGGCGGCAGGCGCAGCGGGCGCGGCCTGCTGTTCACGGGCAATCACGCCGAGCATGGCTCGCATACCGCCGCGCGCGCCGGCGGCAATTTCGCGGTGCCGTTCCAGCCGCCGTTCAATGTGCTCAGCCGACCGTTCCTGAGCGCCTTCAATGCGGCCTACCGATGGAGGAAGGGCCGCTCTGCCGCGCCGCGCCAGGTCGGTTACCAGGGCTTCTTCTTCCCGCTGGACGGCGTGCGCGATTGGAACCGGCTTTACGGTCCGAACGGGCTGTTCCAGCACCAGAGCGTTGTGCCGGAAGAAGCCGCGCGTGAAGCGGTGCCGATGCTGCTCGCGGCTGCCAGGCGGGCCGGGCAGAGCTCGTTCCTCACTGTTCTGAAACGCTTCGGCGGCGTCCGATCCCCGGCGCTGCTCTCCTTCCCGCGACCTGGCTACACGCTGACGCTGGATTTCCCCAACAGGGGAGCCGCGACCCTGGCGTTGCTGGACGAACTCGACCGCATCGCCATCGGAGCCGGCGGGGCAGTCAACCCCTACAAGGATGCGCGTATGAGCGCCGCGACCTTCGCCGCGTCCTTTCCGGAGTGGTCACGGCTGGAGGCGCAGCGCGACCCGGCCTTCATGTCCGGCTTCTGGGCGCGCACAGCCAAAAACATCGACCTGCGAAGACGGGGCGCCGAGGCCGCCGAATAGATAAAATTGAAATGGATCGTGGTTAGCGATCGGTTAACGAGAAGATTTACTCAAAACGTCCTTGTGAGTTCACGAAATCTTTTCGGGTTTGTAATAGAAGGCGTCACGGGTGGGTGAGCTGACATGAAATATATCGTCTTCATTCTCTTTACGGTCATGACGAATGCGGCCGCGCAGCTGATGCTGAAGCAAGGCATGATGTCGCTTGGGCCGATCTCGTTCGAAGGCGCCAACCCGCTTATCAGGCTGTTGCAGATCGTCTTCAGCCCCTGGGTGTTCCTCGGCCTGTGCACCTTCGTCATTTCCATGGCCTCGCATCTCTACGTGCTGTCCAAGGTCGAGCTTTCCTTTGCCTATCCGTTCCTTAGCCTCGCCTATGTCGCCGTCGCGGTCTTCGCCTATTTCGTCTTTCGCGAGGACCTCAATGGCTGGCGCATCGCAGGTATCGGCTGCATCTGCGTGGGCACAGTGCTAATCGCCCAAAGCGGCCGAGACCTGGGTGACCACGGGCATGACGAGCAGACCGTTTCCATCACCTCCGACAAGATCGGCACCAGCGAGATCGTTCGATGAGACATGTGATTTTCGGCGGCGACGGCTTTGTCGGTCGCCACCTTGCCCCGAAGCTCGTGGCGGATGGCGAGGAGGTTGTCGTCGCCGACATCGTCAAGAGCGACCTGGCGCATTATCGCAACGCCGGCTTCATCCATTGCAACGTGACCGATCCAGCATCGGTGGCGGCGGTTGGGCTAAAGGCCGACGACATGATCTACAATCTGTCGGCAAAGATGCTGTCGCCGATCCAGGTGCGCGCCAAGCGGCACGATTTCTTCTTTCCGGTCAATTTCCATGGCACCGAGCATATCATGCAGGCGATGGACAAGGCCGGCGCGCCCCGGCTCGTGCATTACACGACCGACATGATCTACGGCCATACGGTCACCTTCCCGATGACCGAGGAACATCCGGTCGCGCCGCTCGGCGAATATGGCTGGTCGAAGCAGAAGACCGAGGAACTGGCCGCCGAATGGCGCAAGCGCGGCATGTCGATCTCGCTGTTTCGTCCGCGCCTGATCATCGGTCCCGGCCGCCTCGGCATCCTTGAAAAGCTGTTCAAGCTGATCGACTGGAACCTTCCGGTGCCGATGATCGGCTCGGGCCGGAATCCATACCAGTTCATTTCTGTTTTCGATTGTGCCGAAGCTGCCCGCGCGGCCTGGAAAGCCGGCGTACCGAACGAGGCCTATAATCTGGGTTCGCTCAACCCGCCGCCGGTCAGGAAATTGCTCGGCCACCTGATCAGGCATGCCGGTTCGAAATCGATCCTGATCCCGACACCGGGCTGGGCGGTGAAGCGCACGCTGGACCTGCTCGACCTGATGAACCTGCCGATCATGGATCCGGAGCAATATCTGATCGCCGACGAGGAGTGCGTGCTCGACGTCTCCAAAGCGGGACGCCAGCTCGGCTGGGTGCCGCAACATCGCGACGAGGACATGCTGATCGCCGCCTACAGCGAATACCGCGCCAGGAAGGCCGGCCACGCCGTCGCCACCAAACATGTGCCCGCCGAATAGCAGCCCGCCAACAGTTTCATTTGCGCACGATCCCCGATCCTGCGCGCGGACAGGAGATTGAAATGACCGTCATGGCCAAGCCCGATCAGGCGAGCGCACGCACCATGGTCAGCGCGCCGGCGCTGTCGCCAGCCACCATCGCTAAGCCTGACCTGATCAGCGTCGAGCAGGCCAAGGCGATGGACGTCGCTGCGATGACGGACCTGTTCAAGGCGCATCTCAACCCGGGCCAGCTGCATTTCATGAAGCTGCTCGGCTTCCACAAGGTCAAGATCGAGCGCGCCGAGGGCATGTTCTACATCGACCAGAACGGCCGCAAGATCCTGGATTTCTTCGGCGGCTTCGGTTCGCTGGCCTTCGGCCACAACCATCCGCGCATCCTCGAAGCGCGGAAAAAATTCCAGGAGGAGAAGCGCCAGGAGATCGCCATCGCCTTCATGTCGCAATATGCGGCCGCGTTGGCCCACAACATCGCCAAATGTTCGCCCGGCGATCTCGACATGGTGTTTCTGGGCTCGTCCGGCTCGGAAGCGATGGAAGCGGCGGTAAAAGTCGCCGAGCGTGCCGCCGGCCCGAAGCGGCCGAAAATCGTCTATGCCGAGAATTCCTTCCACGGCAAGACCAAGGGTGTGCTGGCGATCACCGACGGCCAGCTCTACCGCGCCGATTTCAAGGTGGCGGACAATGCGGTCCGGATTCCGTTCGCCGACATCGAAGCGGTCGAGCGCGCATTCCGCGCCGATCCCGAGATCGGCGTCATCGTGCTGGAAACCATCCAGGGTGGCGGCGGCATCATCCAGGCGCCCGCGGAATATTGGCGGAAGCTGCGCGCATTGTGCGATCAATACGGTGTGCTGTGGGTGGCCGATGAAGTGCAGTGCGGCTATGGCCGCTCCGGCCGCTTCTATGCTTTCGAACATTATGGCGTCGTTCCCGACGTGACGGCGCTCGCCAAGTCGCTCGGCGGCGGCAAGGCGGCGGTCGGCGCGATGGTCGCCAGGCGCGAGATCTATATGAAGGCCTACGGCACGCCGAAGACGGCGATGATCCATGCCATGGCGACTTTCGGCGGCATGGGCGAGGCCTGCGTCACCTCGATCGAAGCGCTCAACGTTCTCTATGACGAGGGCCTGATCGACAATGCCGCCGCTACCGGCGAGTACCTTTTGCAGCGCCTCCAGGCACTGAAGGACAAATACCCCAAGATCATCAAGGACGTCCGCGGCAAGGGGCTCATGATCGGGCTCGAGTTCCATGATTTCTCGCAGACATTGCCGACCGTGTTGCGGCCGGTGGTCAGCGTGCTTGACGACAAGCTGAAGGGTTCGCTGTCGGGCTTCATCGGCGCGCTGCTGCTGCGTGACTATGACGTGTTGGTCGCCTTCACCGAGTACAACCGCAACGTCATCCGGCTCGAGCCGCCGCTGATCTGCCTGCGCGAGCATGTCGACCGGTTTGTCGACGCTTTCGGCAGCCTTTTGTCGCGCGGCATTGTGGGAATCGTGAAGGATTTCGTCAAAAGCCAGGTTCGTTGAGCCCCACGACGATGCTGACCAAGTCGCCCACTCCGCAAAACCCGCTCGACCGGCTCACAGCGGCCGGCCTGGCGTGGGGTGAGGGGACCTATGCGCGGCTGGCGGCACCCATCGGCGCGGCGGCTTTCGCGCTCTACATCCTTTTGACGGCGCTGACGGCCTGGTTGATGCCCGATTCTAATTGGGACATGCTTCCCTATCTCGCCATATCAGAGGAAGGCACATACCCCGATGCGCAGGCGCTGCATGATTATGCCTACAACACCGTCAAGGCCGGGGTCTCGGCAGGTGACTACAAGACGCTAACCGATGATGGCGGCGGCTTCCGCAGCCACATGGCGGAGAATGCCGCCGACTTCCATTCGCTGCTCGGCATGTACCGGATCAAGTTCCTCTACGCCGAGATCCTGTCGACGCTGAGCGCGGCGATGTCGCCGGTCGAAGCGATGCGGCTGGTGCAGGTGGCCTCGGTGCTGCTGTTCGGCGCGATCACGCTGCTCTGGCTGCGCTCGGAAAAGGCCTTGGCGCTGGCGCCGGTGATCGGCGCGGTGTTGATCATGGCCGATTTCGGCGATGCGGCGCGCGCCTCGACGCCGGATCTGCTGACTTCGGCGCTGCTGCTCGGCGGGCTTTACGCCTATGTCAGGGGCCGCGAGGCGGCGACGGCGATCCTGCTCTTCCTCGCCTTCATGGTGCGGCCGGACAATATTGTCTTTCTTGCCGTTTTCGCCGTTCTGCTCATCGCCTTCCGGCAGCAGGCATGGGGTGCGCTGGTCGGTTTTGCGGCGTCCTTCGTCGCCTATTTCGCCATCTCGCACTGGGCGCATCATCCTGGCTGGTGGCCGCATCTGTGGTTCTCCAGCGTCGAGCAGCACTACAATATGGACGGGTTCGAGCCGCCGTTCTCCGTCGTTGCCTATCTCAAGGCATTTGCCGCATCGCTGCTGCGCGCCGTCAACCTGAACAGCTGGGTCGGCGTCTCGGTGCTGGCGCTGGCCGGCTGGTACGCGGTCGGCCGTGCCGGCTTCCGGCTCGACCGACGCGCCGGCATTCTGTTCGCGGCGCTCGTGCTCGGCGCGCTGGCTAAATTCACCGTCTTCCCGATCCACGACACGCGCATCTATTTCCCGCATCTGGTTCCGCCATTCCTGTTGCTGGCCACCCCTTTCATGGCGCTGTGGGCGACAGTCGCCCGTGACCAGCACCGCGCCGTCTTGCATGTCATTCCCGGAGACACGCCATGAGTTCGCTGTCCAGCCTGACGCGCATCGCGCTGTCGCTTGGCCTTCCGGCCGGTTTGCTCGACCGGGGGCCGTCGCTGCGCGGCACGAAATTCCTGGCCGGGGCGGCATTGAAAGCGCGCCTCGGCGGGACAAGGCGGCCCTTCCAGATGGTCAATGTCGGCGCCTGCGACGGCGCGCTGTTCGACGACGTCACGCCCTGGCTGCATCGTATTCCAGGCGCCCGTGCCCTGCTGGTCGAGCCGATCCCCTATAACCAGAAGCGCCTGCGCGCCAACTATCCCGATACCAACCGGTTCATCATCGAGCCGGTTGCCGTCACGAAAACAAGGGGGACGATCACCGTCCACACCTTCGATGCCGCCGCGCTCGAGGCCGGCACGCTGCCGATCGAGTTCATCGGCTGCTCCTCGGTTACCGACACCAACCTGATGTCGGGCAAGAATGCCTGGGGCGAGGATGACGTGAATTTCAACAAATTCGCGCCCTATCTCAGGGACATCGAAGTGCCGTCCGAGACCTTGCAGACATTGCTCGACCGCAACGGCATCAGCCATATCGACGCCTTCCTCGTCGATTGCGAGGGCGCAGACTGGATGGTCTTCGAGCAACTCGATCTCCAACGCTACCGTCCGGGCATGATCAAGGTCGAGGTCGGCGCACTGCCCGCTCCGGAGATCGGCCAGGTCGTGGTCAAGCTCAAGACCGCCGGCTACCAGGTCGGTTTCCAGGCCGAGGACATCTGGGCCTTCGCCTGACGGCAGCGATTTTCCTGATCCAAATCGGGTCGCGACGCATTCGCGGCGTGTCGCAAACAGGCGGTAGCGCGCTCATCGTCGTCTGCATATTGTGCGCCGATCAGACGGGCGCCGACGCCGCCCGCAACAGCACCTGGAGTCGCGGGCAATGGCAGAGTTTCCGAACAAGGCGAAGGTCGTCATCATCGGCCTGGGTGGCATTGTCGGCGCGTCGATCGCCCATCACCTGATCGAACGCGGCTGGGACGACATTGTCGGTATCGACAAATCAGGCATCCCGACCGACATCGGCTCGACGGCGCATGCTTCCGACTTCTGCTACACCACCAGCCACGATTTCCTGTCCTGCTGGACGACGCTCTACTCCATCGATTTCTACGAGAAGATGGGCCACTACGCGCGCATCGGCGGCCTCGAAGTCGCGCGCGTCGGCGATGACAGCCGCATGGACGAAATCAAGCGCAAGATCGCCTCGGCCAAGGCTTTTGGCACGCGCGCCCGGCTGATCGAACCGGCCGAGATCAAGGAGAAATTCCCGCTCATCGAAGAGGCAATGGTGCAGGGCGGCCTGTGGGATCCCGACGCCGGCCTGGTCATCCCGCGCTCGCAGACGGTCGCCGGCAAGCTCGTCGACCAGGCGGAAGCCTCGGGCAAGCTCAAATCCTTCGCCAACACGCCGGCCCGGTCGCTCGTTGTCAAGGACGGCCGCATCAGCGCCGTGGTGACTGACCGCGGCACCATCGAGGCCGACTACGTCATCGTCTGCGCCGGCATCTGGGGCCGGCTGATCGCCGAGATGGTGGGCGAGGACCTGCCCGTCATGCCGATCGACCATCCGCTCACCTTCTTCGGCCCCTACAACGAGTTCGCTGGCACGGGCAAGGAGATCGGCTGGCCGCTGCTGCGCGACCAGGGCAATTCCGCCTATATGCGCGACACCGGTGATCCCAAGACCGCCGAGGGCGGGCAGATCGAGTGGGGTTACTACGAAGAGACCAATCCACGCCTTTGCCATCCGCGCGACCTGCTCGAGAAGGACCAGGCCCGGCTTTCGCCTTCGCAGCGCGACCTCGACATGGAGCAGATCCTGGCGCCGCTGGAGCGCGCCATGGAACTGACGCCGATCCTGGGCGAACTCGGCTACAACGAAAGCCATTCCTTCAACGGCCTGCTGCAGGTGACGGCGGATGGCGGTCCGTCGATGGGCGAGAGCCAGAAGGTGAGGGGGCTGTGGTATGCCGTCGCCATCTGGGTCAAGGACGGCCCCGGCATGGGCAAGCTCATCGCCGACTGGATGACGGACGGCCGCACCTCGATCGACCATCACGCGATCGACTATGCGCGCTTCTATCCGCACCAGACCAAGGAGCAGTTCATCTGGGATCGCTGCACCGAGACGGCGATGAAGGTCTACAATCCTGCCGTGCATCCGCGCGAGCCCTTCTCCAAGGGCCGCAATATCAGGCGCTCGCCGTTCTGGGAGCGCGAGAAGGAACTCGGCGGCTATTTCATGGAGCTGGGCGGCTGGGAGCGCGCGCACGGCTATGCCGCCAACGAGCATCTTCTGGAGAAATACGCCAACCGGGTGCCGGTGCGCGAGAACGAATGGGACAACCGCCATTTCTGGCGCGTGTCCAATGCCGAGCATCTGGCGATGAGCGAAGACTGCGGCATCGTCAACCTGTCGCACTTTTCGATGTATGACATCGAGGGACCCGACCACGTCGCGCTGCTGGAGTGGCTGTGCGCGGCCAAGATCGGCGGCGACAACAATATCGGCAAGGGCATCTACACCCACTTCCTCGACGAGGAAGGCATGGTGCGCGCCGACTTCACGGTCATCCGCATGGCCGACCGCTGCCGTTTGATCGACGGCGCGGACGCCGGCCCGCGCGACTTCCAGTACATGCGCCGCACCGCGCAGGATAAAGGTTTCGATGTCACCATCACCGATGTGACGGAAAAATACGTCACCATCGGCATCTGGGGCCCGAACGCGCGAGCAACCCTGCAAAAGGTGGTCGAGAATCCCGAGGGCCTTGCGCTGGAGAATTTCCCGTTCGCCGCGATCAAGCCGATCCGGATCGCCGGCAAGGACGTCACCGCCTTCCGCATCTCCTATGTCGGCGAACAGGGATGGGAACTGCACATGCGCTACGAGGACGGCCTGGCCGTCTGGGATGCGCTGCGCTCGACCGGCGTCATGCCGTTCGGCGTCGAGACCTATGCCAATACGCGGCGCATGGAAAAGAGCCTGCGTTTGCAGAATGCCGATCTGCTCACCGAGTACAACCTGCTCGAGGCCGATCTTGCCCGCCCGAAAGTCAAGGAGAACGACTTCTGCGGCAAGGCCAAGCACCTGGAATACCGCGCCCGCGAGCACCAGCCGGCGATGCTGTGCACGCTGGTGATGACCGAAAACACCGATTCCAAGGGTGTGGCGCGTTATCCGGTGGGCACGATGCCGGTGCTGGACCCCGAGACCGGCGAGACGTTGGTCGACGAACTCGGCCGCCGTTCCTTCACCACGTCGGTCGCCTACGGCCCGACCATCGGCAAGAACATCGCGCTCGCCTATCTGCCATGGGCCTATGCCCAAGAGGGCCGCAAGCTGAAGGTGGAGTATTTCGGCGAGACCTATCCGGTCGAAGTCGCTGGTGTCGGCTACAAGCCGCTCTACGATCCGGAGAATCTGAAGCCGAGAAGCTAGGCAACCTCCCAGCAGGGCTCGTGAGCAAATTTTTGGATAAGCCCGGCGGCCAAGGTCGGGCTTTTCTCTTTTTCGGCTGGCGATTCTGGCTTACCCTGCGGCATGTCTGCTTTTGCTCGCGCAAGACATCTGCTTTCAGGCGCCGCCGCCCTGGCGCTGATGCTGTGGCTGGCCCCGGTGTCGCTCGCGGACGAACCCGTCGACGTCGAACTGGTGCTGGCGGTCGACGTCTCGCTGTCCATGTCGGCGGACGAGCTCGAGATCCAGCGTCGCGGCTACGCGGCTGCATTGACGCACGATCATGTGCTGCAAGCCATCGCCGCCGGCGCTTATGGCAGGATCGCCGTTACTTATGTCGAATGGGCTGGCACCAACTCGCAGCACGTCATCGTGCCGTGGACGGTGATCGCCAGCCGCGCCGACGCCGAGCAGGTGGTGGCGCGGCTGTCCGCCCAGCCTCCCAACAGCGCGCGGCGCACGTCTATCTCCGGCGCGCTGGAATTCGGCGCGGACCTTTTCGCAGAAAGTGGCTTTCAAGGGACGAAGCGGGTCATCGATATTTCCGGCGACGGCCCCAACAACCAGGGCGCGCCGGTCGATATCATCCGCGACGAGGTGGTCAAGCAAGGCATCGTCATAAACGGCTTGCCGCTGATGACCCGCGGCGGTTTCACCAGCGCCTACGATGTCAACGATCTCGACCGCTATTACAGCGACTGCGTCATTGGCGGTCCCGGAGCCTTCATGGTTCCGGTCAACGACTGGACGCAGTTTCCCGAAGCTATCCGCCGCAAGCTTGTGCTTGAGCTCGCCGGCCCGGCCTCGCCGCGGCCGGTTGACCAGGCCGATGGTCCGCCGGTGGTGCTGGCGCAGGCTGAACAGGCCAGCGATTGCCTGGTCGGCGAAAAGATGTGGCGCAACCGCAATTGGATGCTCGATAGCCGCTGAGAAATTCCAGAAAAAGCGCATAGCGCCTTCCCGGTACGCGCGTAACGCTTTCCGTTTGGAATTGATTGAAAAAAATAGTCAAAGCGGTTCGGCGTTTCCGTGAAATGCCGAACTGTTCCAGGCTTGCCAGTCCGGCAGAAGCAGTGGCAAACTGGCCTTGCCGCGCCATCCGGCGGGCGGGGTGACGCGGTCAAACCGAGGAAACACCAGATGAGACGTCTAGCTATCCTGACTGCGGTCGCGTCCATGCTTTACGCCGACGGCGCCAGCGCCCAATACGACGATCAGGCCGCCTGCATCATGTTCGAAAATGGCAATTTTCGCGGACGGTCGATCGCGCTCGGGGCCGACGATTCGGTCAATTTTCGCGGCCGCGAGTTCTGGAACGACCGCGTGTCGTCGGTGATCGTTCGCCGAGGCTGCACTCTCGTTGCCTATGAGGATTCGCGCAGGGGAGGCCGATCGATCGAGATCAGGCGCAGGGTCCGCGATTTCGGCGGTAGCGACTGGAACGACCGAATCTCGTCCGCGGAGTGCTACTGCGACCAGTATTGACGACAAGGTCCTCGGCCTTGCCGTTTTGTGGCGGCAAGGCGAACCTTCGTCGCCGACGATGTGGGCAAACACGGCCCTGTTCATTGACAGCCGGGCGGCGTCCGTGAACATTCCCCCAGAGAAAACAAAGGGGAACTGACATGAACAGGACCATTATCCTTACGCTGGCGCTTGCCGCCGGCTTGTCCGCGCCGGCGACGGCCGCCACATCGGTCACTATCGGGATCAGCGGCTGGACCGGCTTCGCGCCGCTGACGCTCGCCAAACAGGCGGGACTCTTCGAGAAGCACGGCCTCGACGTGACCTTGAAGAAAGTGCCGCAGGCCAGCCGGCCGCTCGCCATCGCCAGCGGCGACCTGCAATGCGCCGCCACCACGGTCGAGACATGGCAGGTGTGGAACGCCAGCGGCGTGACCACCAAGCAGATCTTCCAGCTCGACAAATCCTATGGCGCCGACGGCATCGTGGTGCGCAACGACATCAAGACCGTCGCCGACCTCAAGGGCAAGACTGTCGCGTCCTCGGCGCCGGGCACCTCGCCCTATTTCCTGCTGGCCTGGGTGCTGAACAAGAACGGCATGTCGACAAAGGATGTCACGGTCGTCAATCTCGAGCCGGACGCGGCGGCGCAGGCCTTCCTTGCCGGCCAGAACGACGCGGCCGTCACCTATGAGCCGTTCATCTCGGCGGTGCGCGACAAGGCCGACCAGGGCCACATATTGGCGACCACGCTCGACTACCCGATGGTGCTCGACACGGTCGGCTGCACGCCCGAATTCCTCAAAGCCAATCCGGACGCCGCCAAGGCGCTTGCCGACAGCTATTTCGACGCGCTCGACCTGATCAAGAAGGACCCGCAGAAATCCTACGGCATCATGGGCGCGGACGTGAAACAGTCGGCCAAGGAGTTCGAGGATTCGGCGAAGTACCTGAAATGGGCCGACCGGGCGGAGAACAAGCAGTTCTTCACCAAGGAGTTCCAGGATTTCTCCAAGACCGCCGGCGAGCTTCTGCTGCAGATGGGGCTGATCAAGGAAGCGCCTGACGTCTCCACGCTGGCCGATACCAGCGCCGTGGCGAACTGAGCGGCCGCTGTCTTGCGGCGGCGCCCCGCGCCGCCGTTTCGCTTCCACAAGGACCGTTGTAAATGCCGCGCCCCCTGCATCCGATCTCGCCGGGCACGCGAACCGTGCTCGGCATTTCCTTCTTCGTGCTGTTCGTCGTTTTCTGGGCGTGGATCACGCTTGGCGGCCACGTCAACCGCATCTTTCTCGCCGATCCGCTGTCGATGCTGCGGGATGGCTGGCGGCTGCTGGTCGAGGACCGGTTCTGGCTCGACATACTGATCACCATCTGGCGCGTCTTCGGCGGCTTCGTGCTGGCATCGGCCGTCGCCGTGCCGCTGGGCATAGCGATGGGCGCGTGGAAACCTGTCGAGGCGTTCCTGGAGCCGTTCGTCTCCTTCGCCCGCTACCTGCCGGCCTCGGCCTTCATTCCGCTGCTTATCCTTTGGGCCGGCATAGGCGAACTGGAGAAGCTGCTGGTCATCTTCGTCGGCTCCGTGTTCCAGATCATCCTGATCATCGCGGTAAAGGTCGGCTCCACGCGCCGCGATCTCGTCGAGGCGGCCTACACGCTCGGCTCCACCGACAACGGCATCGTCAAGCGTGTAATCATGCCCGCCAATGCGCCCGAGATCGCCGAGACGCTGCGGCTGGTGCTCGGCTGGGCTTGGACCTATGTCATCGTCGCTGAACTGATCGGCTCGTCGTCGGGCATCGGCTACATGATCATCAACAGCCAGTCGCGACTGGCAACCGGCCAGATCATCTTCGGCATCATCGTCATCGGGCTGATCGGGCTGTTGTCCGATCTTGCCTTCAAGGCGCTTAATCGCTGGCTCTTCCCATGGAGCCTGGCATGAGCAAGCTTCTCATCGAGGGCGTCTCGCGCACGTTCGCCGGCGTGCGCGGCGGCTCACCGGTCCAGGCGCTGATGCCTGTCGACCTGGCGGTCGCGGCCAATGATTTCATCACCATCCTGGGACCTTCGGGATGCGGGAAGTCGACGCTCTTGCGCATCGTCGCCGGGCTGGAGGCGCCGAGCGAAGGGCGCGTGCTGCTCGACGGCAAAGCGGTGACCCGGCCGGGGCCGGATCGCGGCATGGTCTTCCAGTCCTATACGCTGTTCCCATGGCTGACGGTCGCCGAAAACATCGCCTTCGGCCTGCGCGAACGCGGCATGGCCGAGCGGGAGAGGGGCGAAATCGTCGCCTCGTATATCGACCTCGTCGGGCTGAAGGGCTTCGAGAACCACTGGCCGAAGCAACTTTCCGGCGGCATGCAGCAGCGCACGGCGATCGCCAGGGCGCTGGCCAACGACCCCGCGATCCTTTTGCTGGACGAGCCGTTCGGCGCGCTCGACAACCAGACGCGCGGGCTGATGCAGGAACTGCTGCTCGGCATCTGGGAACGGCGCAAGAAGACGGTGCTGTTCGTCACTCACGACATCGAGGAGGCGATCTTCATGGCATCGCGCGTGGTGGTGATGACGGCCAGGCCCGGCCGGATCAAGTCGGACGTCGCCATCGACCTGCCGCACCCGCGCCACTACACGCTGAAGACCAGTCCGGAATTCTCCGTGTTGAAGGCGCGGCTGACCGAGGACATACGTGTCGAGGCGATGCGGTCGGCAGAGGCGCTCTGAGGCGCGCCTCTATGCCGCCAGCAGCTGCTTGCGGTCGACGCGTTCCTGCTGCGGCGAGCGGGCGTAGAGCTCGCGGTAGCATTTCGAGAAATGCGAGGCCGAAACGAAGCCGCAGGCGACCGCCACCTCGACCACCGGCATCGAGGACTGGATCAAGAGATGCCTTGCACGGTCGAGGCGGATTTCGAGATAATAGCGGGCCGGCGAGCGTCCCATCTCGGTGCGGAACAGCCGCTCGATCTGGCGACGCGACAGGTCGACATGGTCGGCGATCTCGATCAGCGACAGCGGCTCCGACAGATTGCCTTCCATCAGTTCGATGATGGTCAGCACTTTCGAGTTCTGTACGCCGAGCCGGGCGCGCAGCGGCAGGCGCTGGCGGTCGGTGGGGCTGCGCACACGGTCGGTCAGCACCTGTTCGCAGACGCGGTTGACGAGATTCTCGTCGAAATCGTCGCCGATCAGCTTCAGCATCATGTCGAGCGCGGCGGTGCCGCCGGCGCAGGTGTAGATGTTCTGGTCGATCTCGAACAGGTCGGCAAAGACATTGGCCTTCGGGAATGCCTCGGAGAAGCCCGGCAGGTTCTCCCAATGGATGGCGCAGCGCTTGTTGGACAACAGGCCGGCAGCGGCCAGAACATGCGCTCCGGTGCACAGGCCGCCGACGGAGACGCCACGATTGTATTCCTCGCGCAGCCAGGCGAAAGCGGACTTGTTCTGATAGCGCTCGACATTGGTGCCGCTACAGACGATGGCCATGTTGGGGCGATCCGGCCCTCCCATTTTCCTGCGCTCCTCCTCCAGCGAGGTGTTGACCGCGCATTCGACACCGTTCGAAGCGCGCACCGGCTTGCCGTCGATGCTGGCGAGGCGCCATCGATAGGCCTCGTAGCCGAGCATGCGATTGGCCGAGCGCAGCGGGTCGAGCGCCGTCGCAAACGCGATCATGGTGAAGTCGGGAATGAGAAAAAATACAAACGATCGCTTGATCGGATGCTTAACGGCGTTCACGGGAACCTCACGCAGCCATGGCGCGAACAGAATGTCGCGAATAGCATAGCGACAACAGGAAAAACCATCCTTGTCAATCGGCTAAGGAGCTTTAGCAAGATTTAATTTGCGACATGGGTCGCAAATGGGCAATCGTGTTGCGATGCCGCGCAGCCGCGGCGCCGTCCATGATGGAAGCGCCGTCAGGGGTGTGCAAACAAACGCCGCCTCGGCGGAACCGGGCGGCGTCATCTATTCAGGCAGCGCGAAGGAGCGCTGCCTGCGGGATCGGTTCAGGCGACGAAACCGAGGCGTGCGGCAGCCATGGCGCCGGTCTGGCCGGGCATGGTGTTGGCAAGGCGCTGGCGCTCGAGGGCCGTGGTCAGGTTCATTTCGCGGCGAGGGAAAAGGCGGGCAAAAAGCTTCATGTTCATCTCCAATCGGTTGCTCAGACGGGTCGCCTTCGCTTGATGGAGTGGGGCAGCTCGTTTGCTGGCGTGGATATAGGCTTGTGTAAGTAAAAACTAAATCGCAAAAGCGAAGCACTTGATATGAAAAGCGACACGCAAGGCGGGAGGCTTTGTAGGCATTCCCGGATTTTTCGATAATTTACAAACGGTTAGCTTAAAACCAAGCCGCTATGCGGCTTGTTCATATGCGCCATGCAGCGGCAGCATGGCTCCGAAATTCATGTGAACGCAAATAAAACGGCAAAACAGGTCGGTAAAACAAGAAGACCTGCCGGGCGGTTTGCGCGGCAGGCCTTCAATGCATGGTACACACGGTTTACTTTGCTCCAGCCCAGGATCCGACGCCGGCGCGTATGCCGGCCTTCGTGTCGGCCGCTTCAGGCCAGCCAATATCCTTCTGCAGCTCGATCGGCAGGGAGCGGATGGCGCGTTCGGTCTGGTAGCGGGCGCGGGCCGCGCTGAATTCGGTCGCAAGCCGACCGATGGATGACAGGATAGACATTTCGATCTCCTCATGTCGGGGCGGAAGTGCCCGGCAATGCCTTACGTCAGGTCTGTATCAGCTTCATTGCATGTCGAAGGCAGGTCTGTGTCGTGATCGTTTCGTGGCTGCCTTGGCAGCATCCTGCTTCGATGGAGTTGACTATGCGCTCGAACTGATGTTCAATCAAACGAAATGGAATGATAGTTTGCATCAGAAAAATTGAAGGTCGATCGTCATGAACGCCCCACTCAATCATCCGCTGCCGCTGCTGGACCTCGACGTGCTGCGCACTTTCGTGGCGATCGCCGAAACCGGCAGCTTCACCACAGCGGCCAATGCGGTCTTCCGTACGCCCTCGGCGGTCTCCATGCAGATCAAGAAGCTGGAAGATATTCTGGGCCGCTCGGTGTTCGCGCGCGATGCGCGCTCGGTGACGCTGACCACCGACGGGGAAATGCTGCTGGGCTATGCCCGTCGTCTGCTGTCGATCAATCGCGAGGCGGTGTCCAAGTTCATCATTCCCGATATTGTCGGCGTGGTGCGGCTGGGTTCGCCGGACGATTATGGCGAGCGCGTGCTGCCGCATGTGCTGAAGCGTTTTGCGCAGTCGCATCCATCGATCGCCGTCGACGTCACCATCGACCAGAGCAGCAATCTGCGCCGGCGCATGGATGACCGGGCGCTCGACATCACGCTGCTCACCAATTCCTACAAGACCAGCGCGCTCGGCGCCGAGGTGCTGTTGACGGAGCCGATCGTCTGGGCCGGCGCCAAGGGCGGCTGCGCGCATCTGCGCGAACCCTTGCCGGTGTCGCTGTGGGAAGAGGGCTGCGCCTGGCGGGCAGGGGCGCTCGAAGCGCTGAGCCGCGAGGGCCGCAACTACCGCATCGCGTATATGAGCGCGCATACGGCCGGCCAGCGCGCCGCCATCATGTCAGATCTCGCCGTGGCGCCGCTGCCGAAGTCTTTCCTCGGCAACGACATGGTCGAGCTCTGCCCCAAGGACGGCATGCCCGATATCGGCACCTATAACCTCGCCATGGTGGTAGCGCCGGACGCCAGCGCGCCGGTCAAGGCGGTGGCCGACCACATCCGGGCGACGTTCGAAGTCTTCCGGGAAACCGGCAAGTTCTGATCAACCGGGGTGCTCTGACTGGAGGCTCTGCCCCGAAGCCTCGGTGGACGGCGCTTCGAAGCTTGCGCCGGCGCCTTCAACAAGGGGCGAGGGGTTCTCGGTCAGAAACGCCACGATCCGTTCGCGCGCGCGGCGCGATTCCGGCATGTCGATCAGCGGCCAGACGTGGAACATGCCTTCCTCGTGCACGAGCTCTACCTCGACGCCAGCGGCCCGTGCTTTTTGTGCGAAGATCAGATTGTCGGGCGTGAGAAGATCGCGAGAGCCCGCCAGGAGCAATGTCCTGGGCAGCACCGAGAGGTCGCCATAGACGGGGCTGATATGCCAGTCCGTCGGGTCTATTCCGGCACTGTAGAGCCGGATAGCCTCCCGTCCGCCCGCGATGCCCAGCCAGGGATCGTTCCGCTCCGCCTCGAACACCTCGGGGTTTGCAAGCGAGACGTCGAGCCCGGGTGAGATCAGCACATGGCGCGACGGCAAGGGCAGGCCTTCTTCGGCAGCCATCATGGTGAGCACCACGGCCATGTTGCCGCCGGCGGAATCGCCCATGAAGATGATGTCTTCCGCCTCCGTCTCGCCGAGCATCCGGCGATAGACGTCGCCGACCATGCCGAACATGGCGTGGAAGTCATGCTCGGGCGCGATGGGATAGATGGGCACCGTAAAGGCATAGCCCAGCCGGTCGGCCATGTCGGCGATCAGGTGCCAATGATAGGGCGTGATTTCAAAGACATAGGCGCCGCCGTGCAGATAGAGAACCCGCTTGCGCTCGCCGGCCCTGGGGGCGATCTCGTAGACGGGAAAGCCGTCGACGGTGCGCGTCTCGATGTTGAAGCGCTGCTGCACTGACACCGGAGGGTGATGGTCCTCTGTCCGGCGCGCCGCAGCGATCCAGCGCTGCAGGTTTTCCGGGCTGGAAAACGCCTTCTTGCGACTGTGCCTGAGCACGAAGGACACGACGTGGCTTTTCAAACTTGGCATGCGGATACACGAACTTCGGCGGCAGCCGACTAAGAGAAGTCCCCTTCATATTTGAAGATCGTGCCCTGGTCGAAGATGTCAAGATTTACGCTGTGTGCACACGTCGCTGTGATCGGCGCCGCATTTCTCGCGGGAGGGATCAGCGCTGCGGCAGAAGGGCTGCGCGCAGGCGGTTGCTGGTGACGGCCGGAGCCCCTCGCGGGCTCCGGCGCGTGCCGAGCAGTTTGCACTTTTCGGCGAAGGTCATCAGCGCGTAAAGCCCAAAAGCAGGGCGGAAAGCGCCGCCTGCGGGTCGCTGGGCGGCGAGGCCGGCCAGCCGATGTCTTTCTGGACATGCGCCGGCAGGCTGTTCAGGGCGCGGACGGCCTTGTTCCTGGCACGGGCCTGCCTGATGGTCGCACCGTAGCGGCCGAGATTTTCGAACATCGACATTTTCATCTCCCTTGAAGAACGGCGGCGGCCGAGGATTATCTTCGACCGCCGTTCGATGCCGGGTAAATGCGCCTGCCATGTATCGGTCGGATTTCGCGAAAACGGTGATTTGGTTTCCGGATCAGTCATTCCGGAAACATTTGCATACAAATGAAATTGCAGGGCGATTGACACCCCCGAGCGATCGCTTCTTGGCCGCGTCCAAGAGGGCGTGCCGCGATCCTACCTAGCTTGCCCGCTGACAGCAGATGGCGGATGTCTGCTATTGTGCATTGCAGCATCGGGGGTGCGGGTAAGGAGTATGGCGTGAATGACATTCACAGTATCCAATACCTTCGAGGACTCGCCGCTTCCGCGGTAGTTTGCTTTCACATCAACGAACAGTTCGGCGGTCCGTTCGCGGTCGGTGCTGCTGGCGTCGACCTGTTTTTTGTCATCAGCGGTTTCATCATGTGGGTGACCACGGCCGATCGCCCTGCCAATCCACGGCGTTTCATATGGCGTCGGATTGTTCGCATCGTGCCGCTCTATTGGATCGTCACGGTGCTGACCGCGCTGGCAATTTTCCTCAAGCCGCAATTTCTCTACGGACATGTGCTGAGCCCGGAAAATTTTTTCGGCTCGCTGGTGTTTCTTCCGATCGTGCAGGATGGGGTACTTCATCCCGTGGTGATCCAGGGCTGGACGCTGTGCTATGAAATGATGTTTTACGTCATTTTCGCCTTGGCGCTCTTTTTAGGCGAGAAGCAGCGTTTTGCCGCGCTGATCGGCGTGCTGACGGTGATGGTCGCATCGAACTTGCTGCTCAAAGGCTACCGCTTTACCTCTCCCCTCATGCTCGAGTTCGCGGCCGGCATTGTTATCGGGCGGCTGTGGATGGAGGATATTCGGCTCCGGCTTGTGCCGGCGCTGGCGCTGGTTGTTGGCGGATTTCTCCTGTTGATGACGATCCAGATGCTTGACCCCGAGCTGCCTCGTGTTCTGCGTTGGGGTATTCCGGCGACCCTGATCGTTGCCGGAGCGGTTTTTGCCGAGCGTGCCAGACCGTTCAACCCCGTGGCCCTGCTTACATTTTTTGGTAGTGCCTCGTATTCGATCTACTTGTGGCATGTGCTGGTGGTTGTCGTGGTAACTGGCATCATGCTGCGGCTTGGGGTTCCGCCAAATTGGCAGCCGGCGCCGATTGCCTTGATCAGCATCGCGCTTTCCGCGATGCTTTACCTGTCGATTGAAAAGCCGCTGACGGGCTTTCTCAACCGGTCGCGCGTCAAAAGCATGCCGTTGCTGGCTCAGCGGCCCAGCTTGCGCTTGCCATCGAATGAGGCAAACGACTGACAAGCGGCCAAGGCGCCTCGGCGTTGCATTGTGCCCTAATTTTATTCCCGGCCACGTCGCGCGGCGTGGCCTTCGCGCGAGCGCCGGCGCGGGGTGGCGTCGCCGGCGATGCCGTCTTCGCTCACCGTCTTGCGCGGCGGCAGCTTCACCGCCGCCGACAGTTTCGGGAACGGATCGACCTTGTTCGGCAACGCCATCGCATAGACGAAGTGCTCCTGGAATTTGGGCTCCAGTGCGGTCTCGATCTTCTCGATCTGGCTCACCGTCTCCTCGATCTCGCGACGATAGCCGCGATTGAGCAGCGCCATGCGCGCGCCCGCGCCGGCGGCGTTGCCGACGGCCGAGACCTTGTCGAGGTCGCAATCGGGGATCAGGCCCAGCACCATGGCGTATTTCGGATCGATGAAGGAGCCGAAGGCGCCGGCGAAGTGGATGCGGTCGACATGCTCGGTGTTCTGCTTTTCCATCAACAGCTTGGTGCCGGCATAAAGTGCTGCCTTGGCGAGTTGGATGGCGCGCACGTCGGTCTGGGTGATGGTGATCTTCGGCTCGCCTTCCTTCAGCACGTAGGAGAAGGTGCGGCCGTTGGCGACGATACGCGGCGAGCGCATGCTGAGCGATCCGTCGACGACGCCGTCTTCGGAAATGATGCCGGCCAGATACATCTCCGCGACGATCTCGATGATGCCGGAGCCGCAAATGCCGGTGACGCCGGTCGCCTGCACGCTGTCGAGGAAGCCCGGCTCGTCGGACCACAGTTCAGAGCCGATGACGCGGTATTTCGGCTCGAGCGTGTCGGGATCGATGCGCACGCGCTCGATGGCGCCGGGCGCGGCGCGCTGGCCGCCGGAAATTTCCGCGCCTTCGAAGGCGGGACCGGTGGGCGAGGAAGCAGCCACAACTCGCGCACGATTGCCGAGCACGATCTCGGCATTGGTGCCGACGTCGACGATCAGCATCATCTCGTCCTGGCGATGCGGGCCCTCCGACAGCGTCACCGCCGCGGCGTCGGCGCCGACATGGCCGGCGATGCAGGGCAGCATGTAGAGCCGTGCGCCCGGGTTGAGCTTGAGGCCGATATCCGAGGCCTTGATGCGCACCGCGCCGGAGACGGCGAGCGCGAAGGGGGCACCGCCGAGTTCAGTCGGATCGATGCCGAGGAACAGATGGTGCATGATCGGATTGCCGACGAAGACGGAATCCAGGATATCGTTGCGCTGGACACTGCCCTCCGCGCAGACCTTGTCGACAAGGCCGGAGATCGCCTCGCGCACGGCGACCGTCATGCCTTCGCGGCCATCCGGGTTCATCATCACATAGGAGACGCGGCTCATCAGATCCTCGCCGAAGCGGATCTGCGGGTTCGACGTGCCTGACGAAGCGGCGACGCGGCCCGACAGCAGCGACACCAGATGCATGGCGATGGTGGTCGAGCCGATATCGCAGGCCAGCCCATAGGCCTCGTTCTTGAGGCCGGGCCACAAAGCGATGACGCGCGCGATATCGCTGTCGGCATCCTTGTGGATGGCGGCGGTCGCGGTCCAGTTGCCCTTGCGCAAGATGCCCTGCACCTGCGGCAGCAAATAGAAATCGAATTCGAGGTTCTTGAAGTTCCAGTCCTTCATCAGCGCGATCTTGAGCCGGTCGAGATCGCCTGAAGGATTGTGCATGTCGGGTTCTTCGATTTCGACATAGCACATGCGGATCGCCGTATCGCGCGCGATCACCCTGGTGTCGGCATCCTTGCGGATGGTCTGTGCGTTGATGACCGTGTCCTGCGGCACGTCGATGACAAGGTCGCCGAGGATCTGCGCCGAGCAGGAGAGGCGGCGCCGTTCCGGCAGGCCGCGCACGCGCTCATAGCGCTCTTCCTTGGGCCCCTTGGGCGAGATGTGGTCGTTGGAGGAGACGATCTTGTGCTTGGCGAAATTGCCTTCCTGCACCTCGATCTGGCAGCGCCCGCAAGTGGCGCGCCCGCCGCACACGCTCTCGACATAGACGCCGAGCTGGCGCGCGGCGTCGAGCACCGGCGTGCCGACCGGAAACCGCCCGCGTTTGCCCGACGGCATGAACAGCACGAGCGGATCGGTGATGTTGGTATGCGAATTCACGATTGCGCGCTTATCCCCTTGCCATGCGGGCTTCACGACCGCCACGACGGCGACCGCCATTGCCGCCGCCTTCGCCTGGTGCATTGACCGCCGTCGGAGCGGCGACCGCTTGGCCGCCTTCGGCCGGCTTGTAATCCTTATAGGTGCGAATCCAGTTGGTGCAATTCTCGTCGGTGCCGTTCAGAACGTTGGCGCCGCGCACGGCTTCCATTTCCTGCGGACGCACCGGGTTCATGATGGCCGATGTCATGCCGGCGCCGATCACCATCGGGATGAAGGCGGCGTTGATGCCGTGGCGGTGCGGCAGGCCGAAGGAGATGTTGGACAGGCCGCAGGTGGTGTTGACCTTCAGTTCCTCGCGCAGGCGCCGCAGCAGGGCGAACACCTGGCGGCCGGCATCGCCGAGCGCGCCGATCGGCATGACCAGCGGGTCGACGACGACGTCATGCGCCGGAATGCCGAAATCGGCGCAGCGCTGCACGATCTTCTTGGCGACGGCGAAGCGCACATCCGGATCCATCGAAATGCCGGTCTCGTCATTGGAGATGGCGACGACCGGCACGTTGTATTTCTTGATCAGCGGCAGGATGGCTTCGAGTTTTTCCTCCTCGCCGGTGACGGAGTTGACCAGCGGACGGCCCTTGGCGACCTTGAGCGCCGCCTCGATCGCGGCGGTGACCGAGGAGTCGATCGACAGCGGCAGGTCGACCAGGCCCTGGACGATCTCCAGCGTCTGTACCAGCAATGCCGGCTCGGTCGCGTTGGGGTCGACGGCGGTGACGCCGGCATTGACGTCGAGCATGGTGGCACCGCAAGCGGCCTGTTCCAGCGCGTCCTTGATGACGGTTTCGAAATTGCCGGCGATCATCTCGGCGGCGAGCTTCTTGCGGCCAGTCGGGTTGATGCGCTCGCCAATCACGCAGAAGGGCTGGTCGAAGCCGATGATGATTTCTCGTGTCGCCGAGGCAACGATGGTCCGGGTCATGAAATCTCTCCGTCGTGATATAAAGAGTTCTTTATATCGTTATCTCTTGTCGATCAAGCGAATGGTGGTTCTCCGCGCAAGTCAATGCGCGGTCTTCACCATGTCCACCTGGGTTTCGGTAACATCGTCGTGCAGGATATGGTCGAGCCGGTCGGCGACCATCTGGTCGTCGCGGCGGATTTCGCGCTTCCACGGCTGGCGGCCCTTCAGCACGCCCGATTCATCGACGATCTCGGCGACATACTCCTCCTGGCGGTAGGCCATCACATGGACGCCTGAAACGCCTGGGATTTCCTTCACCTCGTTGATGATGTCG
Organism: Mesorhizobium sp. B2-3-7; assembly: GCF_006442695.1. NCBI lineage: Bacteria > Pseudomonadati > Pseudomonadota > Alphaproteobacteria > Hyphomicrobiales > Phyllobacteriaceae > Mesorhizobium > Mesorhizobium sp. B2-3-7. The sequence goes on from NZ_VFVV01000006.1 coordinate 347,375, forward strand.
ATGCAGAGCTGCTTGCCTTCCTTCTTCTGGTCCTGGGCGCCTTCCAGCCGCTTGATGACGGTATCGGGAATATGGATTCCCGGCACGTTGGAGCGGATCCATTTGGCGGTCTTGGCCGAGGCGAGCGGTCCGACACCGCACAGGACGAACACTTTCTCCGTGTGGCCGAGATCGCGTGCCTTTTGCATGAAGGTCTTGAACATCGGTACGTCGAAACAATACTGCGTTTGGACGAACTGAGCGCCGGCGGCGATCTTCTTGCCGAGATGGATCGGGCGGAAGTCGAAGGGTGGTGCGAACGGATTGACGGCCGCGCCGAGGAACAACTGCGGCGGCGTGGTGAGCTTGCGGCCGGACAGGAACTTGCCGTTGTCGCGCATGATGCGGATGGTTTCGAGCAGCGACATGGAATCGAGGTCGAACACCGGCTTGGCGCCGGGCTGATCGCCGGCCTGCACGCCGTCGCCTGTCAGGCACAGCATGTTGGCGACGCCCATGGCAGCCCCGCCCAGCACGTCGCCCTGGATGGCGATGCGGTTCTTGTCCCGGCAGGCGATCTGCATGATCGGTGCGTAGCCCATGCGGGTCAGGAGCGCGCAGATGCCGACCGACGACATATGACAGTTGGCGCCCGACGCATCGACCGCATTGATGGCATCGACCCAGCCGTCGAAGATCTTCGCCCTGTTGTAGACGTCTTCGGGATCGGCGCTGTCGGGCGGGTTGAGCTCGGTGGTGACCGCGAATTCACCGCGTCGCAGGACGCGTTCGAGCCGGCCGCGCGAGGTGTGGCCGGGCAAGGGGTCGAGCGGCAGATGGATGCCGGCCGGGTTCTCGTCACGCTGGCGGGCGATCATGCGGCCGCTCCGGTCTTCGCATCGGCCGCGGCTTCACGGGCGGCTGCCGCCTGCGCGGTGACGCGCAGCCAGGCGGACGTTTCGCGCAGCGACTGGTCGACCGGCTTCTGCACGGCGAGAATCCTGTCGCCGTGCTCCATGTTGCGCGCCCCTTCCCAGGCCTTGACCCAGACGCAAGGCATGTCGGGCTCCACCTCGCAATTGCCGTTGGCGCGCACGCCGCCACAGGGGCCGTTGCGCAGCTGTTTTGGGCAGTTCATCGGGCACGACATGCCGGTCGAGGACAGGATGCACTGGCCGCACATGCGGCAGTCGAACATGAAGCCCTTGACGCGCTTTTCGACAAACTTCACCGGGGCCTCGACACGGCTGTAACCGATACCTTTCCACAAGGGATGCAGCAGAAGGAACATGTCGGCGAAGCGGGCATAGAACCATTCGAGCAGGCGCGAGTGCCGGACCGACCACAATCTCACCGCGAAGGAGCGCTGCACGCGGCGCTGTGGCGACACGTCGGCCGGCTTGTAGTCGGATTTCGGTGCCGCCTTCTTGACCAGGGTGGCCTGGGTGACCGGCTGGAGGGCCGCCGGGCTCTCCTTGGCGGGAATGGTTTCAGACATTTTCTTTGCCGCCCGCCTTCACCAGAGCGACCAGCCGCTCGCGGTCATATTTCGCGTCGATGTCCTGGAATGCCTTCTCGACCTCGGCTTCGAGGTCGTCGCCGACCGGAACCGGATCGGCCTTGCGCCATTCGGCTAGATAGTCGTCCGTGCCGCCGGCGCCGGTGCGCATGGCGCACATGTCGATCGCCTCGGTGAAGCGCAGCGGCAGTTCGCGCTTGGCGTTCTGGCGGCCTTTCCTGACGATGACCTGGGCAGGGATGTCGCGCCAGTAGACGACGATCAGATCGGCCATGAATTCTCACTCCTCGATCTGCGAGCATTGCCGCATGCGCAATTGGGCCGCTTGTTATGGGACGACGCGCGCGCATTCAAAAGCGACGCATTTGGATGTCGTAAAATGAAAGGCAATCTTCAATGTCGGCCTGAGGCAGAAATCAGCAGGAATGATCGATGCTGCCATCGAAGCCATTGTGCCTCAGATCGGCAATGCGGACGATCATGCTCCGTTTGGGATCGAATGGAAGATCCTGAAAAGCGAAGTCGCGATAGAAGTCTCTTACGCCTTCGTCCAGCGGGTGTGTGATAACGCCGAAGCAGCCGATATTGCTGGAAAACCGCACCGCCGTCCTGAGCGCAAACAGGAGAAGGGAGCGCCCGCAGCCGCGTCCCTGATATTTGCGATCGACGGCCAACTGGCCGAGCAGGATTACCGGAATGGGATCAGGCCGATTACGCTGTGCCGATTTGGGCAGGTATGCGCGTTCGATATGGCCAGCGCTCAGCGCAACGTAAGCCGCTATCCCACCGGTTTCGGAATCACAGATGAGGCTCGTCCGCGACAATCCATCCTGCTGGTTGCGCCATGCATGACGGCGAAGCCAGTTGTTCAACGACTCACGACCGCAATCGAAAGCGTCCCAGCTGTCATCTCCGGCAAGCGGGCGGGGTGGCGTCAGTCCCGCCATACTGGCCTGGACGCAGCAAGCCTTTGCAGTCCAGGCATGGTCGTTGGCGTCGATTTCGCCCAGGCCTCGAATTGTTCCCAATCGACTGCGGGAATAACGACGACACGGCCGCCCAAAACCTCCATCTCGGCCGCCTCAACAGCCTTGCGCCGAATGAAGTCGCTCAGATTTGTATGAGCCTGCCTGGCGGCGGCCTCGAGAATGTCACGCTCGTCCGAGGTGACGCGAACGCTGACAGGCGCCATGCTGGACATCGATAGGGCTCCATATTTTGTATGACAATAGCATACGATCGCCAGTATCGCCAGCGCTACCAGATGCCGGTTCTGAGCCCCGTCCAGAGATAGAACCAGATCGTCGGGTGGTACCACTGTTTAGATGGCAGGCCTGGATCGAACGTCACGAGTTTTCCGGCCAGAGCATCGCTGACCGCCTCGACGCAGATGTCGCGCGAAAACGCGGTTTGGCGCAGCGCATAGCTTGAGATCGTGTCGCCTGGTTTCGGCTGACCGTAGGCCTGTTTCAGCACGCCGCCCGTATCCACGCCGGCATCGACCAGATGCACCGTGGTGCCGAAATTCGCGGAATCGCCCGATGCCAACGCCCAGTAGCCGCCGTTCATGCCGCGATATTTCGGCGTGATACCTGCATGATAGTTGAGCACCGGGCAAGGCATCCTGGCCAACATGTCCTTCGACAGGAGTCGGCAGCCGTTAAGCAGGACGATGCCTGGCTGGATTCTCTGGATCGCCGCTAGACACTCCGGCCCGTTGGCCGAGGCAACATGGATGATCTCCTGGCCCGGCCGCGGCTCGGTCTCGAGCTTCTCCTGCGCAATCAACCGGGCGGCATGGCTGGCGTAGAGCCGCTTGCCCAGCCTGCTCAGCACCATCGTGCCGAGCTGGCCGGTGGCCTGCAGCCAGCCCTGGCGCCGGGCACGGCCAAGCAGCAATCGCTTTTTGGATTCAGGGACTTCCAGGATCACGATGACTGGGCCGACATGGTCGGCGATGGCGTTGACCATTGCCCATACGTGCTGGCCTCCTCCGGTAACGACCACGATCGGTCTCGGATCGGTTTCCGGTATTGCCATTGATCTTGCCACCCCTGGGACCAACTGCCACGGCCGGAGCTTAGACGAGGCGGGTTAATCCTTGGTATGCCGGAGCCGTCAGGAAGGCTCCGCTCAGCGCTTGAACTCCATGATGTCGAGCTTCGATTCGTAATAGGGAGCGGGGAACTCGATGCGCCATTCCCCGGCGCTATTGCGGAAGGCGTAGCCGACCTGGTCTGTTTGAGAGCCGCTGCCATAGGGTTTTGCCTGGTCGTTGTTGACGGAACCGGAACCGAGATAGATCGCGCGCTTTTCGCCGTCGTCGAAGAAGCGGCCCTTGGTGCGCTGCGAGCCGGTGAGCTTTTCCAGCCGCCAGCCGGAGCCATCGTCGGTCACCCGGCATTTGAACCAGCCATAGATAACGAGCGGGCTCAGCCCGCCCACCTTGATGGTGCGGCATTGCCATTTGCCGGTGAGGTCCTTCTCGGAGAAAGCAACCAGCGGCTTGGCAAGCAAGGCGTCGAGCTGCCTGACCTCGCCAGGATTGCCCGCCTTCGCCTCGGCAAGAGCCGCCTTGCGCGTCTCGCCATATTTGTCCAGCCGCGCCTTGTCGGCGGCGGTGATCAGCTTCTGCACCTCGCCGTCAGCAAGCGCGGGCAAGGTGCAGCAGAGAAGGCCGGCAACGGCAAGCATCAGGCGAAGGGTCATCGGCATTCCTCGTCGGTGTCCGGCAGCCGACCACTGGACGGCGCCTTTGCATGGGTTGCGCGCAATTTACCCATTCGCGGCAGGCTGTCATCCGTGCTTAACAACGAAACCACGCCGCGATCCAAATTAAGGCAATTGGCCTGGGAACAGATCAAGGCCATTCTCCAGTAGAAGGCGGCGATCCGTCCTGTCTTCGCCTTCGGAAAGGGCGATAATCGCCAATCGCCGCGCAAGAGGGCCGCAGCCCAGCCAGCGTCAGACGTCAGACGTCAGCCGCGGCCTTGGCCAGCCCAGCCGTCAGATCGCCATAGCCTGTCGCGCGCCGCTCATAGACGAGGCCAAGCAGTTTCGCGGCCTTTTCCGCGACCTTGTCGAGCTCCGGATCGTCGGTCTGGGCCAGGTAGATCAGCTTCTCGTAATTGCCGAAATAGTCCTTGATCAGCTCCGGATGCCTGTCGAGACCGAGCGGCTTCATGAAGAAGGCATCGAATTGGCGGCAGAGGAAATCGGTCATGTAGAAGGACATCATGTCGTCGTCGGCGACCTTCGCATAGGCATCCATGCCCTGGTAGAAGGCGAAGCAATGCGGACCGGCCATGCGTTCGACGCCATGCTTCTCGCAGACCCGATCGAGCAGGCCGCCGGTGCCGCAATCGGCGTAACCGACGAAGATGTTGCTGTAGCCTTCCGCCTTGGCCTTTTCGATGGCCTTGTCCATCGCCGGCGCGATGCGGTCCGGATAGAAATGAAACTCGGCCGGGAGGCATGTCAATTCGAGGTGATGGAGCCCGAGCTGTTCCTTGACGGCCAACACCTCGCGCGCAATCATCCCGCAGGCGATGATGAGCAGCTTGTCCGCTTGATTCTGCTTGGGTCTGGGCATCTTCATGAAACCAGCCGAGCCGGCTTTCGTTGCTGTGGGGCGATCTACCGAGAGAGGGATAAACCGTCGATGAAACTGTTACGCATTGCGCCAATCGCAATCCTGGCTTGTGCCCTGGCCCTTTCGGCCTGTGCCAACACCGTCCGCGGCGTCGGCAGGGATATCAAGTCTACCGCGAAAGCCGTTGACGATACCGTCAAGAAACCCTGACCGCTGCTCCCAACATCTGGGAACAAAAAAGCCGCGCTGCAAGGCGCGGCTTCGTTTGTTGAGCGTCCGCCTTGCCCTTGTATCAGGCGGAAGCGCGCACATTGTGTTTGCGCTTCATGTAGTCCTTGGCGGTCTCGACCGCCACAGCGGCGTCGCGGCAATAGGCGTCGGCGCCGACCGCCTTGCCGAATTCCTCGTTCAGCGGCGCGCCGCCGACCAGGACGACGTAGTCGTCGCGGATGCCTTTTTCCTTCATAGTGTCGATGACGACCTTCATGTAAGGCATGGTCGTGGTCAGCAGCGCCGACATGCCGATAATGTCCGGCTGGTGCTGCTCGATGGCATCGAGATATTTCTCGACCGCATTGTTGATGCCAAGGTCGATGACGTCGAAGCCGGCGCCTTCCATCATCATGCCGACGAGGTTCTTGCCGATATCATGGATGTCGCCCTTGACGGTGCCGATCACCATCTTGCCCTGCTTGGGCGCGCCGGTGGCGGCGAGCAGCGGGCGCAGGATGAACATGCCGGCCTTCATCGCATTGGCCGACAGCAACACTTCGGGGACGAACAGGATGCCGTCGCGAAAATCCTCGCCGACGATGCGCATGCCTTCGACCAGCGCTTCCGTGAGCACCTTGTAGGGTGCCCAGCCGCGCTCGAGCAGGATGCGCGTGCCTTCCTCGATCTCTTCCTTCAGACCGTCATAGAGATCGTCGTGCATCTGCTGCACCAACTCGTCGTCGGAAAGCTCGGAGAGGATAATCTCGTCGTCGGACATTGTTTCTCAGGCTCCTTGCTGCCGGGAACGACCATGGCAGCTTAAAATCAACGCGCCAATACCTAACCCGCAAGGGGCGGGTATCCATAGCTGATTTGCGACTTCCCGCAAAAGGAAAGCGACTGAAAAATCTATCGGTTTTCTTGTCGATTTTGCGACAGGCGTTGGCGCGGACGGGCCGTTTCGAATAGGGTGCATGGCTACGATCCGCCGGAAGCCGCGTTCGGCGGCCACAACGGTTCCGGGCCGGGCGCTAGTCAAGCCGGTCCAAATTCAGGGAAGAACGATCATGAGCGAACACGCGGCAGTGGACCAGGAAGCGTCAAACGCGCGACGTGGACGCGGCGCCAGCGGCGGGGCGGCGGCAAGGCGGGCGGCGCGTTCGGGCGGCGGTCCCGGCACCCAGCTCACCTACATCAAGCGCAAGATCAACGTCTATGAAGTGCTGGACGAGGAAGGCCTGGCGCTGATCGAGAAGAACACCGACACGGTGCTCGAAGAAATCGGCATCATCTTCCGCGACGATGCGGAGGCGTTGCAGCTGTGGAAAGAGGCGGGCGCCGACGTCAAGGGCGAACGCGTGCATTTCCCGAAGGGGCTCTGCCGTTCGCTCTTGAAGACCGCGCCCCCCATCTACACCCAGCATGCCCGCAATTCCGAACGCTCGGTGCAGATCGGCGGCAATGCCACCGTCTTCGCCCCGGTCTACGGACCGCCCTTCGTGCGCGACCTCGACGGCGTCAGGCGTTACGCGACGATCGAGGATTTCCAGAATTTCGTGAAGCTCGCCTACATGGCGCCTTCGATCCACCATTCGGGCGGCACCGTGTGCGAGCCGGTCGACGTACCGGTCAACAAGCGCCATCTCGACATGATCTACGCGCACATCAAATATTCCGACAAGCCGTTCATGGGTTCGGTCACCGCGCCGGAACGTGCTGAGGACACGGTCGCCATGGCCAAGCTGGTGTTCGGCAACGACTTCGTCGAAAACAACACGGTCCTGACCAGCCTGATCAACGCCAACTCGCCGATGGTCTTCGACGAGACCATGCTTGGCGCGCTGAAGGTCTATGCGCGCCACAACCAGGCCTGCATCGTCACGCCGTTCATCCTCGCCGGCGCGATGAGCCCGGTGACGGTGGCCGGCACGCTGACCCAGGTGCTTGCCGAGGTGCTTGCCGGCGCTTCGTTCACGCAGCTGATCCGGCCCGGCGCGCCGGTGCTGTTCGGCACCTTCGCCTCGTCGATCTCGATGCAGTCGGGCGCGCCGACCTTCGGCACGCCGGAGCCGTCGCTGGTGTCGTACGGCGCCGCACAGCTCGCACGGCGCCTCGGCCTGCCGTTCCGCACCGGCGGTTCGCTCTGCGCCTCGAAAATCCCCGACGCGCAGGCAGCTTATGAAAGCGCCAACACGCTGAACTCGACCATTCTGGCCGGCACCAATTTCGTCCTCCATTCGGCCGGCTGGCTCGAGGGCGGGCTGGCGTCCTGCTACGAAAAATTCATGATGGACATCGACCAGCTCGGCATGACGCAAAAATTCTCCGAAGGCGTCGACCTGTCGGAAAACGGCCAGGCGATGGACGCCATCCGCCAGGTCGGGCCGGGCAGCCACTATCTCGGCTGCGACCACACGCAGGCGAATTTCCAGACTGCCTTCTATCGCTCCAACATCGCCGACAACAATTCCTACGAGCAGTGGCTCGCCGAAGGCGAGAAGACCGCGCCGCAACGCGCCAACGAACTCGCCCGCCGCTGGCTGGAATCTTATGAGGCGCCGCATCTAGATCCGGCGATCGACGAAGCGCTGAAGGACTTCATCGCCAAGAAGAAGGGGTCGATGCCCGACGCCTTCACGTGAAAGGAGCCCGAGTCAGGCGGGGCTAAAGTCGCCAACATCATCCACAAGGAAGTCTGGCGGAGCGCCTTCTCCGATCCGGTCAAGAAGGGATGATTCCTTCGCGCGGCAGGATGGAGGAGATTGCGGCCGTGCTTGGCGCCGACGGCCTCATCCTGCGTGGCGGCTTCACCTTTGCGGACGGCGAGGCGGCGCCTTGTGTCCGCTCCGGTGCACCAGCCAGGTCGGCGCTGCTGGTGGGACAGGCGGGGGCAGCACCCTGGCCGCATTTTCTGCGCTGGCGTGAAAAGCAGCCGCGAGCAATCGCCAATCCGCTCGACACCTGGTCCCGGCAGGTCATAGGCGCGGTCGCGGAAGAATTCGGCGCACGCGCCGTGTCGCCGTCCGACAAGCCCTATCTGCCGTTCCAGCGATGGGCGATGCGGGCCGAGGGCCTGAAGCCGTCACCGCTCGGCATCCTCATGCATCCGCGATATGGGCTTTGGCATGCCTATCGCGGCGCGCTGCTGTTCGAGGACGAGATCGCGCTCCCGGAGGCTCGCGAGGCGGTCCATCTTTGCGACACCTGTGTCGACAAACCGTGCCTGAAATCCTGTCCGGTCGATGCCTATTCCATCCAAGGCTTCGCCTACCAGGCCTGCCTGGCGCATGTGCGCGGGCCGAGTGGCGACCCCTGTTGTGACGGCGGCTGCCTTGACCGCAACGCCTGTCCCTATGGCACAGCCTATCGCTACCCCTCAGAGGTGCAGGCCTTCCACATGGCAGCGTTCGCGGGCCGGTAAGCTCGTCGCGCTGCCGCACGAAATGTTGACTGCCAAAATCAGGCAACAGCTTGCCCTGTCGGCTTGCCCGGATATGTATCGCCCAGCAACCGAACGGAGCTGGCGATGCCGAAACAGGACCTTCAGATCAAGACCAGGGACGGCACGGCGAGGGCGGGGCTGTTCCGCCCGGCCAACGCTTCCCCGCCCAGGGCCGGCATCATCCTCTATATGGATGCCTTCGGCCCACGCCCGGCGCTCGACGGCATGGCCGAGCGGCTGGCGGAGGAGGGCTACGCCGTGCTGGTGCCCGATCTCTTCTATCGCAACGCGCCCTACGGTCCGTTCGATGCCAAGACCGCCTTCGTCGAGGAGAAAACCAAGGTGCCGCTGATGGCGCTGATCAGCGGCACGACGCAGGAAATGACGATTGCCGACAGCGGCGCCTTCCTCGACACACTCGCTGCCGAAGGCGTCACCGGGCCGATCGGCGTTGTCGGCTATTGCATGGGCGGCGCGCGCGCGCTGAACGCAGCCGCCTCCTATCCGGATCGCATCAGGGCGGCGGCCAGTTTCCACGGCGGCAATCTCGCCAGCGACGCGGCCGACAGTCCGCACCGCAAGGCGGGGTCGGTCAAGGCACGCGTCCATGTCGGCATGGCCGGCGTCGACAGGAGTTTTCCGCCCGAACAGTCGGCGCGGCTGGCCGAGGCGTTCAGGGCGGCGGAAGTCGATTACGTGCTGGAGAATTATGTCGGCATGGCGCATGGCTGGTGCGTGCCGGACCACAGCGTCTACAACGAAGATGGCGCCGAGCGGCACTGGAACCGGTTGATCACCCTGTTTTCCGAGACGCTCGGGTAGGTCCTTCGGCCCAAACGCAAACCCAGCCTAATTCGCCGGACGCGGCTGCGTAAACTTTCATGAGTTCGCGCCGCCCCTTCGGGCACCTTCTCCCGTAGAACGGGGAGAAGGAAGAGGTACCAGTAAAAAAATCTTTCCCTCACCCCAAGGATTGGCCATTAGCCTTCGTCCAACAGGCAAATGATGGCGATGATGCTGGATGAGAGCGAAGCCTCCGACGCCGAACTGATCGGGCGGGCGAAGGGCGGAGACAGGGGAGCTTTCGGCGCGTTGCTCGAAAGGCACTATGACTTCGTCTATCGCGCCGCCTACCGCTGGTGCGGTCGGAAGGCGGACGCCGAAGACATCGCCCAGGAAGTCTGCGTCCGGCTCGGCAAGTCGATCCGCGACTATCGCGGCGGCAGCGCCTTCACCACGTGGCTCTATGCCATGACGCTGAACGCCGCGCGCGACATGATGCGCAAGAGCGCCCGCGAGACGGTCAAGACCGAAGCCTATGGCGTCCATGCGCTGATTTCGGGCGAGGATCCTGCCGAGAACGAGGATCCTGCCGAGAACGAGGATCCTGCCGAGGCGATGTGGGTCGCGGTGCGGCAACTGCCCGACAAGCAGCGCGACGCCGTGCTGCTGGTCTATGGCGAGGGCTTGAGCCACGCGGCCGCTGCCGAGGCGATGGCGATCTCGGAGACGACGGTTTCCTGGCACATCCATGAAGCGAAGAAACGGCTGAGGACGCTCATGCGCTCGGCCGGGGAAGTGTGACCATGGTCGACGACAAGGACCTTAGAAGGCTGCGCGACATCGCAGCACCGGCACCCGGCGCGAGCGCGAAGGCGCGCGCCTTCGAGGCGGCCTTGCGCGCCTATGATGGGGAAAATATTTCTACCGTGAGCCAAGGATCGGCCGGCGGCCTTCGTCTCACAGAGCGAGCACAAAAGCTCTGGAGCGAAATCATGCAAAAGAAACTCATTGCCACGCCGGCCATTGCCGGGCTCGTCGCGCTGCCGATCGCCGGATACGCCACTTTCCATATGCTGAGGGAACAGCCGTCCACTTTCGGCGGCGACGAAAAGATCACCGAGACGCTGGCCGACAAGCCCGCCACCGTGAAGCCGCTGGCCAAACAAGCGGCGGGCGATCAGGCGATCAACGAACCGCTCGCAACGAGCGCGCCTGAGAAAGACAAGAAGACCGACGCGGAAAGCCGCGACGAAACGGAGGCCTTGGCGGCGCCGAGCAAATCCGAATCGGCCGTTGCTGGAGGCCTGGCGCCGCAGAATGCGCAGGAACAGGTTGCGCCGGCGGAACCTGCGCCACCTGCGCCAACGGGCGAGTTCGCCCTGGATAGCACTGCCGCGCCCAGCACGTCGCGAGCCGCACGCATGTCCAAAATGATAGCACCGCAGCAGCCCGCCATGGCGCCGGCGGACCAGATCGCACCACAGGAGGAAAACCGCGATCGCGTCCAGGATTTTAAGACCAATCCGGTACATTCGGCACTCGAGGACCCGGTCTCGACCTTTTCGATCGACGTCGACACCGCTTCCTATTCCTTCGTGCGCCGTTCGCTGAAGGAGGGCTTCCTGCCGCAGGCCGACACGGTGCGGGTCGAGGAGATGATCAACTACTTCCCCTATGACTGGAAGGGGCCGGATGCGGCGTCGACGCCGTTCAATTCGACCGTCAGCGTCATGCCGACGCCGTGGAACGCGCACAGCAAGCTGATGCATGTCGCCATCAAGGGTTTCGACGTCAAGCCGGCCGAGCAGCCCAAGGCCAATCTGGTGTTCCTGATCGACGTCTCGGGCTCGATGGACGAACCGGATAAATTGCCGCTGCTCAAGTCGGCATTCCGGCTGCTGGTCAGCAAGCTGAAGGCCGACGACACCATCTCGATCGTCACCTATGCCGGCGATGCCGGCACGGTGCTGATGCCGACAAAGGTTGCCGAGAAGGACAAGATCCTCAACGCCATCGACAATTTGCAGCCGGGTGGCTCGACGGCCGGCGAGGCGGGCATCAAGGAGGCCTACAAGTTGGCCGAGCAGTCCTTCATCAAGGACGGGGTCAACCGCGTGATGCTCGCCACCGACGGCGACTTCAATGTCGGCCAGAGCGACGAGGACGATCTCAAGCGCCTGATCGAACAAGAGCGCAAGAGCGGCGTCTTCTTGTCGGTGTTCGGCTTCGGCCGCGGCAATCTCAACGACGAGATGATGCAGACCATCGCCCAGAACGGCAATGGCACCGCCGCCTATATCGACACCCTGGCCGAGGCCGAGAAGGTGCTGGTCGAGGATGCCTCCTCGACGCTGTTCCCCATCGCCAAGGACGTGAAGATCCAGGTCGAGTTCAATCCGCAGAAGGTCTCGGAGTACAGGCTGATCGGCTATGAGACCCGCGCCTTGAACCGCGAGGATTTCAACAATGACCGCGTCGATGCCGGCGACATCGGTTCGGGCCATTCGGTCACCGCGATCTACGAGATCACGCCCAAGGGCAGCGGCGGCGAACGGATCGACCCGCTGCGCTATGGCCAAGCCGCGGTGAACAATGGCGGCGTCGCCAATGCGGACGAATACGCCTTCGTCAAGATACGCTACAAGCTGCCCAACGAGGACGTCTCGAAGCTGATCACCACGCCGGTTACGTCGGCCAACGAAGTTGCGTCCTTCGGCGAGGCCAGCGCCGACCAGCGTTTCTCCGTCGCCGTCGCGGCGTTCGGCCAGAAGCTGCGCGAGGAGGATGCAACGGCGAAGTTCGGCTACGACAAGATCTTGGAGATCGCCACAGCCGCCCGGGGAGCCGACCCGTTTGGGTACAGGTCCGAGTTCCTCTCGCTTGTGCGCCTTGCCTCGGCGCTGAGCGGCAACCGCTGATGTTGATGACGGTCGGTTTCTTCCAGATGGGGTCGTTCTGATGGGAAAACCGGCCACGGGCGGGTGAGGCGAGGCCGGCGAGGGGGCATTCCCTGCCGGCCCGTTTTTTTCGGAATTTGCGATCGTTAAATTGCGCGGCATTTCCGGTACCGGATCGCAATTTCCTCTTGTTACGCCGGATAGGTGTGTGGGGCTGAGGGAGCCGGAATTGCAGATCAGGACTACCGCCAACTCGACACCGCCGGCACGGGACGCTTCGGCGGCCGCCCAATCAGCCAAATCCAGGCGCATCGGCGACGATGTCGCGCAGGCGCGCCACACCGCCATGTCGGCTCTGACCAACGACCGTTTCCGCATTATGCTGGAGCAGATCACCGATCCGGTTTCATCCGGAGCGCTGATGACGATGCGCGGCGACAATGTCGTCGATCTCAAATCGGCGCAGTCGAGCTACGCCGACAACAGCGAATAATTAGAAAGCGGTGGCTTCAGGCCCGGCTGCGACGACGCTCGCGGCGGGCCTCGCTGGTCTCGGCGCTGTTCGCCGTGGCCACCTTGTTGCGCATCGGACCGATGCGCTCGACGATCGTCTCGACGGTCGGACGATCCGCCTTGGTGTGGGCGTCGAGCGCCTTGCGCATGGCGGCCAGGTGCTGGAACGAGGTGCCGCAGCAGCCGCCGATGATTTTCGCGCCGCCGTCGACAGCAAGGCGCACATAGTCGGCCATCAGTTCGGGCGTGCCGGAATAGTGGATCTCGGTGCCGCGGAATTCGGGAATGCCGCAATTGCCCTTGACGATCACGGTTGCCTCCGGCTTCGCCTGCGTCATGTCGAGCAGCGAGGCGAGGATGTCGGAAGCGCCGACGCCGCAATTGGCGCCGACGCCGAGCGGTGCTTGCGACAAGCCATCGGCGACGCCGTGTATGTCCTTCGGCAGCAGGCCCATCATGGTGCGGCCGGCGGTGTCGAAGGAACCGGTATAGGTATAGGGCAGGCCGACGCGGATCGCCGCTTGGGCGGCGGCACGGATCTCGTCGGGCGCCGACATGGTCTCGATCCAGGCGACCTCGGCGCCGCCCTCCTTGAGGCCTTCGATCTGCTCGGCGAAGGCGTCGACCGCCTCGTCATAGGTCATGGCGCCGAGCGGCACCAGCAACTCACCGGTCGGGCCAACGGAGCCGGCGACGATCACCTTGCGCCCGGCCTTGTCGGCAACGGCGCGGGCGATCTCGGCGGCGCGCTTGTTCAGGGCGTGCACGCGGTCCTGGGCATGATGCAGCTTCAGCCGGTGACGGGTGCCGCCGAAGGAATTGGTCAGGATGATATCGGCGCCGGCGTCGACGAAATTCTGGTGCAGGCTGGTGATGGTGTCGGGCGCGGTCTCGTTCAGCAACTCCGGCGCCTCGCCAGCCTCCAGACCCATTGCGAACAAATTGGTGCCGGTGGCGCCGTCAGCCAAAAGCACGCCTTTTTGCGCCAGCAGCGCGTCGATCGGGTTGGTCGTCGTCATCGGATTGGCTTTCACATTCTGAATTCGAATAAGGATATAAAGAAATCTTTATGTCCGGTCAATAAAATAGCGACGGCGGAGTCGCAGTTAAAGGGCGCGGTTACGGGTGCGCGCTGTCATGCGGAACCTGATGGGAACGACATGCCGGCCAGATTGCGCGCGAAGCTTGCTGCCTCATGCGGGTTGACGTCGGCGGCCCGGATCAGATTGTCGAAATGCCGGGTCAATGCCTGGACCGGCTGGGTGGCGTTCAGCACGACATACATGTCGCCGACATAAATAGCGGCGCGGTATGGTCCGAAGATGGTGAGCGGGATCGAATAGCGCATGCGGCCGTCGTAGAGAAACAGGCGGAAAGTCGGGTAGAGATCATCAAGCAGCGTCGCCATATGGGCGAGTTGCTGCTGACGGTCGGCCTCCGGAAAGCGATCCCAGACGCCGAGGCCGCGTGCAAAAATCTCCAGCGTGTGACGCGGCATGCAGACTTCCATGTCGGTCTCCGGGCGCCGGTTGTATTCGATGCGGTATCGGGTCTCGCTGGCCTGTGCGAGCCTGCTCCTGTTGGTGATGTTTGCCTCATAGTCGACCAGCGCGTGCGTCCGCAGAAGATCGGGAATGCCGGCCGGCACATAGCGGATCTTGGTGCCCGCGGCCTCGGCGAACCATCTGGCCAGAAGCGTGCGGTCAAAACCGTCGGGGGCTTCCTCGATCTCCAGGCTTTCGCGGATTTCGCCGGTGACGCCCTCGTCCTGGCTGAGGCCGAGCAGCCAATCCAGCGACACCTTGAACTCGGCCGCGATATTGAGGAGCGTTTCGGCCCGCGGCAGGCGCGTCGACGCGCCCGACATCAGCTGCGACAGCGCCGACCGATCGATGCCGACGGCGGTGGCGAAGGCGGACTGGTTGAGGTCGGACCTTGTCAGGAGCAACTTGAGACGCTCCCGAAAGATTGCTGACAGATCTCGTTTGTCCATCTTCCAAGTCTCCGAATCATGAGGAAAAATTTTCGCCGAGACGTCCTGACGAGGCGCTCCAGGCGTAAATGAATCCCTAGGTCTGTTTACAATCTGTAACATGTGCGGTTGAAAATGCGCAATCGCAACATTTTGTACACTTTGTCTCGTTGAGTGGAATCGTTTCTCCTGACACTATGCTGTCAGGAGCTACTGGGGTTCCGGCGACTGAGGGGCAGTGGTCGATAGCATGACTGGCAAGAGCATCAGGCGACGCAATACACCGGCCATCGAGTGGCCAACCGTAGCCCTCGCTTTCTTCTGTTACGGAGCATGGCTCGCCACCGGCCTTCTGCTCTGGCCGTCCTATCCGATCTTCGCGCTCACTCTCCTCGGTTTCATCCTGGCACTTCAGTCGTCGATCATGCACGAAGTGCTGCACGGCCATCCGACGCGCAATGCCCTGATCAACGAGGCTTTCGTCTTCCTGCCGATCGGTCTGGTCTGGCCGTTCCGCCGCTTCAAGACGCTTCATCTGCGCCATCATGCCGACGAGCGCCTGACCGATCCGCTCGACGATCCGGAAAGCTACTACCAGGCGCTTTGGCAGCATGACGACCTGCCGCGAGCAATGAAATTCCTGCTCAGGATCAACAACACCATGGCCGGCCGGTTCTTTCTCGGTCCCTGGCTGTCCTGCATCGGCTTCTTCATCGACGACGCCAAACATATGATGGCCGGCGACAAGGCCATCCGCAAAGCCTGGCTGCTGCATGCGATCGGCCTCGCCGTCGTGGCGCCGATCGTGCAGTTCGGCTTTGGCATTCCGCTTTGGCTCTATATTCTCCCGGTGTGGCTCGGCCAGTCGCTGATCGCGATCCGTACCTTTGCCGAGCATCAATGGTCCGAGCATCCCGAAGGCCGCACGGTGATCATCGAGCGCTCGCCGCTGTCGTTCCTGTTCCTCAACAACAATTTGCACTTCGTCCACCACAAGACACCAACGGTGGCCTGGTACAGACTGCCCCAGCTGTTTCGTGAACGTCGCGAGGAATGGCTGCGGATGAACAATGGCTATGCCTATCCCAACTATTTCGCGCTGATCAGGTCCTATGCTTTCAAGGCCAAGGAGCCGATCGTGCATCCGGTGTTGCGGCGCCAGCCGGAGCCGGGCAGGGCGTTCAAGCCGCGCGTCAGGGCGCGCAGCATCAGCGGGCTCGGCACCGCGCCAGTCCCGGCCGAGCCGCCCAAGGAATGAAGCCCGCGACACGACGGACGGTGTCGGCTAACTCAAATCCGACGCCGCGTTTTTGTGAACCTCTCTCCAGATTTAATGGTCAGATCCCGGCATGAGCGAATTCGTTGCAGCGCTGCCGATGTATGACTGGCCGGAAGTGCGCCGCGAGGTCGACGCCCAATGGGCACTGCTGCGCGATGCCTTCCGTCAAGGGGGGATAATCGATGCGCCGGAGACCGTCATTCGCCGCAACGGCGATCTGCCGCCGGTGCCGGGTGGCATTCATAGTGGCACCGGCGTTCTGATCGCGCCCGACCCCGCGACACTGCCGCCGGACGCGCTCGATTTTCACCAGCTCTGGCTGCATCCCGCACTGCTGTTCGCGCAGACTTGCTGGGGGCCGATGGAGCTTGGCCTGGCCGGCCATGTGCAGGTTGTCGGCCAGCCGAGCTATGACGTCTACGAAGGCGGCCAGGGCGAGCTTTATTCGAGCGCGCTGGTGATGCGGGCGGACGGCAAGGCGTCGGTGCCTGCGCCTGGCAATGGCAGGCCCGTCATCCCGCTCGATCTGATCCGGGGCAAGCGCTTCACCTTCAACAGCCTCGATTCAATGTCCGGTATCATCGCGCCGACGCGCGACCTGGAGGCGTTGGGCGAAAGCCTTGATGTGTTTTCCTCGCGCAGCGAAAGCGGCGGACATCGCGCTTCGATCGTCGCCGTGGCCGAGGGCAGGGCCGATGTCGCGGCGATCGACTGCGAGAGCTGGGCGCTGGCGCAGCGCTTCGAGCGGGCCGCCCGGCAAGTGAAGGTCGTCGGCTGGACGGGCCTGCGTAAGGGCCTGCCCTTCATCACCGCGAAAACGACGCCGGAAAAAACGGTTGCCGCGATGCGCGAGGCCCTTGCCGGCTTAGCCGAGCAGCCTCGCATCCAGCGGATAGGTTGAAAGCTTTTCGTTGCCGGTGCCGGTGACCAGGATCTGTTCCTCGATCTTGACACCCTCGCGCCCGCCGAGCCTGCCGATATAGCTCTCCACGCACAGCACCATGCCTGGCTCGATCACGCCGTCGGGCGTGTCCGATGTCCAGTCGTCGGCATGCGGCAAGGTGGGGTATTCGTCGGCCAGCCCGACGCCATGGTAGAGCACACCATAGCGGGTCGGGAAACAGTCGCCGGGCGGCACCGCCGACCGGTCGACAAGGTCGCGGAAGGCGGTGCCCGGCTGTATCAATTCGGTGTTGTGCGCGATCTGGTCGGCGGCGATGCGGAAAAGATCGCGCTGTTCGTCGGTTGGCATCACATCCCCGCACAGCCAGGTGCGCGACAGGTCGGCGCAGAAGCCGTAAGGGCCGATCAGATCGGTGTCGAAGGCAACGAGGTCGCCGGCTTCTATGACGCGCGAAGAGCATTCCTGGAACCAGGGATTGGTGCGCGGTCCCGACGTCAGCAGCCGCGTCTCGATCCATTCGCCGCCGCGTGCAATGTTGCCGCGGTGCAGTTCGGCCCATAATTCATTCTCAGAGATGCCGGGCTTCAGCGCCTGTTCCATCTCGCCCATTGCCGACTCGCAGGCGACGATGGCGCGTCGCATGGCAAGGATCTCGTCAGGGGATTTGATCAGCCGCGCATTCTCCATCACCGCTTCGCCATTGCCGATGGAAATGCCAAGGCGCGCAAGTTCCTCGACGCCTTCCGGATTGATGTGGTCGACCGCGATGCGGCTGTTGCCGCCGCCATGTTCCCGCACCAGATCGGCGATCCCGCCCGCCCAGCGGCGGACCTTCTGCTCGGTGAGTTCGCCGCTGTACAGATACATCCACGAGACGGCGGGGCGAACCTCGTCGACGACGCCGGAATGGTCCGACAGATGTTCGCAGGAGAAATAGTCGAACAGCACCACCGGCCCTTCGGTGGCGACGAAACAATGCCGTGTCGGGTTGTGCGCCACCCAAAGCTGCATGTTCGTGGAATCGGTCGCATAGCGGATGTTGATGGGATCGTAGAGCAGCGCGCCGGCGTAGCCCCGGCGCCTCAGCTCGGTGCGGATGCGCTCCAGCCGGTATTTGCGCATTTCGGCCAGGTCGGGGGCGGCAATGCCTGCCGCCGCCCATTCCGCTTCGGCTGTCGCGCCGTAGCCCAGCACATGCTGGTTGAGATCAGCCGCCTTCCGGCGGGAGGCGTCGCGCAGCGCCTCGATCGAGCCCGGCACAAACGGCATGATCTTGCGGTGGCGGCCGAAGCTCCCCTTTGGCGCCGCGCTGTCCATGGCGAAACCTCAGCTCCGCATCTTCTCGCCGCTCGGGTCGAACGGCGCCTCGACATTGATGCGGGCCGGACGGCGATGGCCGAGGATTTCGATCTCGAACAGGCCGGCACTTTCATCCTCGGCCAGCGCCGCCGGCACGTAGCCCTGCGCCATCGACTTCTGGATATAGTGGGCATAGCCGCCGGAGGTAACCCAACCGACCACGCGCCAGTCGCCGTCGACGATGCCGCGCACAGCGGACGCGCCTTGCGCCGCCTTGGAGCCCCGAACTTCCTTGCCGGCTGCATCGAAACGCGGCGCGCCAAAGCCATGCGGCTTTTCCACTGTGCCATAGTCCTTGCCGACCTTGGCCCAGATCGGCTCGTCACCCATCACATCGGCGTCGGCCGCCTCGACGATGAAGGACACGCGGCGCAGCTTCGGTCCTTCAGCCCGTTCCCTGGCGGCCGCGTCGCGGCCGATGAAGTCGTTCTTCTCCAGCTTGATGAAGCGGTCCATCGAGCCTTCGAACGGTCCGTAGATCGGCCGCAATTCGCGGAACCAGGTCGGGAAGTTCTTTTCCAGGCGCATCGAGAGCAGGGCGCGCATGCCGAAATCGACCAGCCCGAATTCTTCGCCTGCGTCCTTGATCGCCTTGTAAACCAGGCGCTGATAGGCTGGCGCCATCCAGATCTCGTAGCCGAGGTCGCCGGTATAGGTAATGCGGTTGACCATGCAGGGCGCGCCGCCGACCGCCATTTCGCGGAAATCCATGAAGCGGAAGGCCTTGGTCGAGATGTCGACATCGACCAGCTTCTGCAGGAGATCCCGCGACTTCGGTCCGGCAATCGACAGGCCGACAAGCGTCTGGTCGAAGCGGTGGATGCGCACCTCTGACGCGCTTGGACCATCCTTCGGCAGGTGCTTTTCGAACCAGCGCATGTGATATTTCTGCGCGGCCGACGAGCCCCAGATCATGAAGCGGTCTTCCGCGGCCTTGGCGATTGTGAAGTCGCCGATCAGCTTGCCGAATTCGTTGATCATCGGGGTCAGCACGATGCGGCCGGCCTTCGGCATGCGGTTGGTCATCAGCCGGTTGAGGAAATCCTCCGCCCCCGGTCCGGAGACTTCGTATTTGGCGAAGTTGGCGATTTCGGTGACGCCGACGCGCTCGCGCGTGGCGCGCACTTCCTCGCCGATCGGCCCAAAATCGTTGGAGCGGTGGAAGGACACGATATCCTTCGGCTCCTTGCCCTTCGGCGCGAACCACAGCGGGGTCTCAAGGCCCCAGGAGTCGCCCATGACGGCGTTGTTGGCGAGCATGGTGTCATAAAGCGGCGTCGTCTGCGCCGGGCGCGCTGCCGGCAGTTCCTCGTTGGGGAAGCGGATCGAGAACCGGCGCGAATAGTTCTCGCGCACCTTGGCGTTGGTGTAGCGCAGGCTGGCCCATTCGCCGAAGCGGGCGACGTCCATGCCCCAGACGTCGAAGCCAGGATCGCCATGCACCATCCAGTTGGACAGCGCCAGGCCGACACCGCCGCCCTGGCTGAAGCCGGCCATGACGGCGCAGGCGCACCAGAAGTTGGTCAGGCCCTGCACCGGGCCGACCAGCGGATTGCCATCCAATGCGAAAGTGAAGGGACCGTTGATGATCTGCTTGATGCCGGCCTTCTCGATGCCGGGGAAATGCTTGAAGCCGACCTCCAGCGACGGCGCGATGCGGTCGAGGTCGGGTTGCAACAGCTCGTGGCCGAAATCCCAGGGCGTGTTGACCGGCGACCATGGCTTGCACGCCTTTTCGTAAGTGCCGAGCAGGATGCCGTTGCGCTCCTGGCGGGTGTAGATC